>NZ_JAUXVR010000048.1 GCF_030680395.1 Methylobacter sp.
ATTGCCGAAGAAACCGGACTGATTGTGGAGATCGGCGAATGGGTGCTGCGCGAAACCTGTCGGCAAGGTCGGCAGTGGCTGGATGCCGGTTTGCCGCCGTTAACCCTGGCGGTCAACGTGTCCCCGCACCAGTTTCGCCGCGGCGACATTTGCGACCTGGTGGCTACGGTGTTAAGAGATACCGGTTTTCCGGCCAGCCAACTGGAACTGGAAATAACCGAAAGCGGATTGATGGACAATCAGGGCAACGCGACAGAGATTCTCAACTGTCTGCGCAGTCAGGGTATTCGGTTGGCCATTGACGATTTCGGCACAGGTTATTCATCGCTGGCTTGTCTTAAGCACTTTCCGCTGGATCTGTTAAAAATCGATAAGAGTTTTATTGACGATATTCCTCATCTGCAAGACGACATGGAAATTGCATCCACTATTATTGCGATGGGGCATATTCTGGGTTTCAAGGTCCTGGCCGAAGGCGTGGAGACGCCTGAGCAATTGGCATTTTTGCAGGAGAAAGGCTGCGATATGTATCAGGGCTATATTAAAAGTCGGCCCATACCGGAGGAACAGTTTGCCGAGTTATTGCTCGAGCAACAGTGTAGGGTTGATTAATTATCTTGATTAGCAAGCTGCTTCAGCTAGCACCGTCATACTGGCAGGGATGGTAACTTTCCGATACCGCTGTGGCATGGTTTAGGCTTGATGCCAAGCCATAGTCTCACATCCATGTGGCTGGATTCCGGCATCCCTGCCAGAATGACGAGCTTTTTGGCGCTAGCTGAAGCAGCTTGCTAATCAGGTAAATTTTTCATGTCATTGGCGGACAGATGTAATATTTATCTCTTGGGCAGCGTAAAGCTGAAAGAACTACCCTGACCGGCAACGCTTTCCAATGAAATAGTTCCACCCAGGCGTTTAATAGCCGACTTGACGTAATTCAGTCCCACGCCTTCACCTTCTACCGCATGATTGTTGCCGCGACGAAACATCTCGAAAATTTTCTTTTGATCTTTTTCCGCAACACCCAAGCCGTTATCTTTAACAAAAAATCTGAAGTGCTCGCCCTGATCGACAGCCCATATTTCAATCTTGCCCGCACGTTTTTTGTCTAAGTATTTGACGGCATTAGATAATAAATTAGCAAATATCTGATCCAGCAACTCAGGGTCAGCCTGGACTTGCGGCAAGGACTGCACCTGAAACTCGGCTCCCGCTTGATCGCTCTGATATTTTATTGCCTCAATGTTATCGTCTACCAAGTGCTGTACGTCGATGACGCTGATATTTAATTCCTGCCGTCCCAATCGGGAAATTTTTAAAATTCCGGCCAATAACTGATTCATTTTGGCTACGCCACCGGTAATAAAACGTGCCGATGTCGGAATATCCTCATTTAATATTTCCAGCAATGCGGCTTTTTTATGTTCAGGCAACTGTTCCATCTCAGCATCCAGCACTTTACGCAAGTCATTAAGGCTCAAGCTTAATTCGTTAACAAAACCCTGAACATTAATCATCGGCGCACGTAAATCATGCGAAACAATATAAGAGAAGTCCTTGAGCTCCTCATTGTATTGCTCCAGCAGGTCGCGGCGGTTTTGCAGTTCTACGTCGCGCAACTGGATTTGCTCAAGCATCTGGTTGAAACCGTCCACCACGGCATTCAATTCCGTGATGCCAGGCCAGAGTAACAATCGCCTGTCGTAATTGCGGTTTTGTCCGATCTCGAGTGCGGTTTGCGCCAATTCCTCCAAGGGCTTGACGACGCTATAAGCCAGTCGATTGTTAAGTATGCGGCCTAAGCCGTAGATGCCGAACATGACCGGAATGAAAATACCTAAGACAGTGGCTAATTTCAGCCAATCCCCGGTCAGGTCGGCTTCGATCCAAACCCATCCGATGACTTGCCGGCTGGATTCGCTCACAGGATGCTCCTGGCGGGTTGGTGCAAATACGGGCTGTTCCAGACGCAGCCTGCCGGTAACGACTCGGTGCAGTAAATTCTGTACGGTGCCGGGTAGATTTTGCGCCAAGTTCGGAGCCGGAACGTAGACGGCCAGCGTATCGCCATTCGACTTTACTATACCGGCGCCGGATACTTCGGCAATGGCGGATAAAGAATGCAGGTTCTCTTCCGCTGAAGGCCTGTCGGAAAAAATCAACGGAGCTTCGCTATTGATAGCCAGGATGGACGCCAGCGAACGCATACGCTGGATTGTATCCTGATACTTGCTGATCACCGTATATCCGCTGAATAAAACGAAAGAAATCAACATGATCCCGGTAGACACCCGGAGGATCGAGTTTAGGCGGTTGGAGATGGAAGGGGAGTCGATAGAACCTGGCTCACAGGATTCATCCTTGCTCGCCAACTGGCGTGTTTTTGAAACGATAAATTTTACGATAGACATCTTAAATAATTCCCGAGAAAGACTATTCGGTCAAAAACCTGATTCCTGGAAAAAAAACAGGCTTCACTTTTCTATGATTGGAAACCGCCTGATTATGTTTTGTCATTGTACGATTTTGGCTAACTTCAGCAGCTTTGAACTGACTTTCAGCTTCGATGCCAAAACCGTGTTGATATTGATCTCGAATCTCAGACGGTTGGATTCGGTGAACAAATTGATCATAACGCCCTGCGGTAAGCCGTCTTGAACATCGGTAACAATCAATACCGGCGCGTTGTGTACCATGGTGACAGCCTTGCCGAAATCCTCATGTTCGGATAGCCCCAAATAAAGGATATTGCAATCCGTCAACTGCCCCAGTTGGCGCGGATATTTAAAGTCGGCGTTAATTTGTCCCGCTTTTGCTTCCAGTAAAGTGGCGAGGGTTGCCGTTTTGAACGGATTATTGCCGTAAACACAAATCGTTACCGGCTCGGGTTGTCTGGGCCATTCGATATAACTGGCGAAATTGAGCAGATAGGCTGCTTTAAGATCGTACTCCGTGACCGCATCGGCGAATCCGGCACCCGCAGAGAGGACTAGCAGCAATGTCCAGACAGCGATTTTCTTTATCATCGACGATACATCAGTCATGGGATTAAAACCGACACGCGAATTTCAGGCGGAAAGTACGGCCTTCCTGTGGAATGCCGTCAATCCCGCCGGGTTCAACGCGATTGTCGTCGAACAGATCGTATACACTGGCGGACAGATCAAGATTGGTGACGGGTTGATAGAGCAAATTCAGACCGACGCGGGCATAACCGGGCGTTTTGCCTTGCAAGGATGTTCTTGCCGCCAGCACTTGCATATCGAAACCGCTATGCCACTTGGGGCTGAACAGCGGCGTCATAAAATTCAACTGGTAAAGGTGGCGGGGTATATTGCCCAACATGCTGCCATCCTTGCCTTGGTCGCGGTCTTGGGCAAAGACCAAGCTGTAACCGCTACGCAGCAGGGCGCCGTTATCCCAGCGCCGTTGCAGCTCTAACTCGGTTCCATAGCCGATTTCTTCGCCCATATTGATGGTATGCTGAATTGAGGGGGCTTCCTCGACCACACCGAGCCGTTTACCCTGTTTCAGATAATAGCCGGTGGCGGTGACATGCCAGTCTTTGGCAAACGCTTGCTCCCAAGCTAGAGATACCGTATCGATTTGTTCCGGCTGCAATCCGCTATTGGGTATTTGGCTGGGGATGCCGTAAACGCTATAGTACTGTTGAGCAATTGTGGGTGAGCGGAAAGCCTTGCCGTATTGCAGCTTGAAAACGGTGTCTGTCAGCGGCTGGTAAACCAATCCCACACGCGGGCTAAACATGCTTTGACTGGACAGGGAACTGTCGTCGAAGCGCGCGCCCAGCGACAGCTTCAAGCGTTCGGTCAAATCCATGTCGTCCTGCAGGAAAATACCGATGCGGTGGGTGTCGCGCGAGTCGTCCTGAGAAATTGAAGTGGGTGGGCCGATGTCGGCATATTGCTGTAACTGCCAATTCTCCTGGATTTCCACTCCGCCTAAAATTTTATGTCCGGCGAAGTGGCTGGACAGCAGCCGCATTTCCAGGCCGCTCCACCAAGCGTGGTTCAAATTGCTGATCAGCAGGCCGCCATAGCGGTACTGGCCTTTGAAATCATAGTCGCCGTAAAATGCGCGGGCGGTAAAGTCCAGCGTTGGCGACAACGCTTTTTGGTATTGCAGGTTGACGAACGCTTCGCTGTCCTGGAGGCTGCTGGTTTCCGGGCCGAAATCGACGCCGAAAATCCCGCCCGGTATCCCTTTAAATCGCCGTCCATAACCGCCCTCGAAACTGAAATCGCCCCAGTTAGCCTTGGCGAAGAATTGTTTGTCGTGTTCGTTATTGGCGCCGGAAGACTCGCCTAAAGGGTTGTCGGTCGTTGCGGCTTCGGGTATGCGCAGTGACTGTCCGTCGGAATTGAAGCCGGTGGCAGAGGCCAGAAAGTCCAGGCCGTTATCCAGTCTGCGCCCGTAGCTGGCACGGCCTTTGAGTGAGTCGAAACTGCCCCAGGAACCGGCCAACTCCCCGCCCTGATAATCTTTGCCTTGCTTGGTGATGACGTTGACCACCGCAAAAAACGCATTGTTGCCGTACAGGGACGATCCCGGTCCGCGCACAACCTCGACACGCTCTACCAGGTCCATGTCAATCGGGAGGGCATTGTCGGTGAAGCCGGAATCGTAAACGGCCTCATTCATGCGGATGCCGTCAATCATGACCAGCATGCGGCCATTGTAATCGGCGGACTGGTCGAAACCGCGGATGCCGGCATTGTCGTACGCACGGTTGTTAGTGATGAAAAAACCGGGCACCGTACGCAAAATATCGCTTAAAGTACGGTAACCGAATTGCTGGATTTGGTCCTTGCCGATTACTGTCACCGAACTGGCCGTTTCCGACAGTTTTTGGCTATATTTTGATGCGGTAACGGTTTCCAGCTCTACGGTCATGAGCTGTTCCAGATCCATCCGGCCAATATCATTCACTTCGGTGGCAAAGACATTGATGCTTACTCCCAACAGCAGTCCGGCTATGGATAGCCTTAGGCGATCTTCAGAACGATGCTTGAATAGGGAGAGGATGGCGTTGTCGGGCATGACTATGTTGTAGGGTCAAATAATATTTTTAATGTTAGCCGGATTGCAGTTGGGAGCTGAATCCGCTTTAAACAAAAATGCCTTTTTGTAAAAGCATTAACAAATCGGCGGCGGGGGCGGGCTGACTGCATAAAAAACCTTGACCAAAATCGCAACCCAGTTGTTTAAGGTATGCCAGTTGTTCTGTCGTTTCTATGCCCTCGGCAATAACCTGGCAATTTATGCTATGGGACATAGAAATAATGGCTTCAATGACTTGGCACTGCCCTTGCTGACCTATTTGACTGACAAAACTCCGGTCTATTTTAATAAAATCAAGCGGCATACCGCTTATTCTGGAGAGCGAAGAAAAGCCGGTGCCGAAATCATCCAGAGAAATTCGGATACCCGATGCCTGCGCATTGCTTAACGTTTTCATCAGCTTAAGAGGGTCGCCCATCAGCGCTGTCTCGGTAATTTCAAGCTTGATTCTGTGTGGCGCAATAGCATGGCCAGACAAAATATCGTGTAATTGAGCCAGCCAATCGTCCACTTGACGAAACTGTGTCGGCGACAGATTGATGGCTACTGACATCTTATTCAGCCCGCACTCATCCCAGGCTTTAATTTGTTTAACGGCCTCTTTTACAACAAACAGGCTCAGATCATGTATAAAGCCGCATTCTTCGGCAACGGGAATAAACTCATCCGGCGTGACCATTCCCCATTCAGGATGCTGCCAACGCGACAAAGCCTCTACTTCCATGATTCGTCCGTCACTCAACCGCCAAACCGGCTGAAAGAATACTTTGAACTCCCCCTTTTCCAAACTGTCCTTAAAGGCGCTTTTAAACTGTTGACGCTTACCCGCATCACGATTCATTTCAGCGGTAAAAAATTCAAACCCATTCCTGCCTGTTTCCTTAACCCGATACATGGCTGCATCTGCATTTTGGATAAGTGTTGTATCGTTCTCCCCATCGCCAGGATACAACGCAATACCGATGCTGGCGGAAATAGCGGCATTAATGCCGTCACCCAGGAGGAACGGTTTTTCCAGCAATCTTAACATCTGCCTGACAATATCCTCTGCAGCATGGTTATTGCTTAAGTTATTAAGAATAACGACAAACTCATCTCCACCCAAACGCGCCAGTGTGTCGCTTTCGCGGATACATCGATTCAGCCGCTGGGCTACCTGGATAAGTAATTTGTCACCCGCCGTATGCCCGGAGCTGTCATTAACTTCCTTAAAACGATCAAGGTCTATAAACAATAACGCCAGCTGTATGTTGTTGCGCTTGGCCGACGCGACCGCTGAATGTAGCCTGTCTTGAAATAACTGGCGGTTGGGCAGGTCTGTCAGGTGATCGTAGTTGGCTTGATAATGAATTTTTTGTTCCGCTTGCTTTTTTTCAGTCACGTCACCAAAAATGGCGATGTATCGTTTAATTTTGCCGGCTTCGTCATGAACGCAGGAAATCGATGTCGATTCGGCGTATATCTCGCCGTTTTTATGTCGATTCCAAAGCTCGCCTTCCCAATGTCCATGATCATTTAAAGACTGCCAGAATGCCGCGTAAAAATTAGCATTCTGAAGTTCGGAGCTGAGTATACGTGGATTTTTTCCTTTAACTTCATCGAAAGTATAGCCGGTGATTTTTGTAAATGCCGGATTCACAACTTCGATACAATTGTCGGCATCGGTAATCATAATTCCTTCCTGGATAGTATCGAATACCAGCTGCGCCAAACGTTGTTTTTCCACTGCTTGTTTTGATTCGGTAATATCGATCAGAAATCCGCGCAATACACAACAGTGCTCAGCGTCTGTCTCTACTACTGAAACAATCTGTCTGAGCCAAAGCTCGCTGCGGTTTTTTTTTAACAGCCGGAACTCAAGGTTCTGTTCTTCACGGCTATGTGTTTTGGAAGAACAAAATGCGATAACCTTGGCGTAATCTTCCGGATATAAAGCAGCCTCCCAAAAACCTTCTGAAGTCCATTCTTCCTGACTATGTCCGGTCAGTTTTTCCGCTTGTGCGGAAACATAGCTGAACCGTCCTGCACTCGGCAGATATTCCCAGGCGACAACATCAGTCTGTTCAATTAATGACCGGTAAAATATCTCGGTTTTACTTTTCTCCCGTTCAGCCGCTTCTTTTTCTGCAATTAATCGCTGCTTAAGCAAAACCTTGCTCAGCGTTGTCGGTAGCAACTCCAAATAAGCGCCACTGGCGTCTTTGAGTACAAAATCTTCAGCGCCTTGCTTGATTGCATTGACCACCAATTGCATATCATCAATGCCGGAAATCATGATGCAGGTAAGCTTACGCTTCACTGCCCGAATAGCCTTTAATACCTCCAGGCCATTCATGTCCGGCAGATAAAAGTCGATCAGTACCGCATCAAAATCCTGATCGTGTAGCACCATCATGCCTTGATGGCCTGTTTCAGCATGCGCAACATGGTAACCTTCGCGCTTGAGTTTTATGCGCACCAACTCTGCAAGGCCCAAGTCGTCTTCTATATATAAGATTTTGGCAGAAGGGATATCAGGCATATTGAACGTCACAGAAAAAGGAAGGTTATTTAATGGAAGGGACAGCAATAAGCCCAATCAACAGCCCCAACTTGCGCACTGTTTCGGAGAACCGATCGAACTCTACAGGCTTGGGCACATAGAGATTACATCCCAGACTGTAACATTCGTCTATTTCACGTTGATCGTCGGTGGACGATAAAATGATGACAGGGATTTCACTTAGCTTATTGTCTTGCTTAAGAATCCGCAATAATTCCACACCGTTCATAACCGGCATGTTTAAATCCAGTAATAGCAGAATACGTTGATTAACAGGACCGGCTTCAAATTCGCCTTGGCCTTTAAGATAGTCCAAAGCTTGTTGACCGTTTTCGAAGGCCTCGATAGGATTTTCGAGGCCGCATCGCCGCAAATTCTTCTCGATTAATTTTGAGTGGCCGGGATCATCTTCTACGATTATGATTGTTATAAACGGACTTTGAAGCACTTTATAATCCCAAAATAGAACCATTATATCTCCAAATCGCCTGCAAGCTAACACTTACGCTCTAGCTCCTTGATTAAAATCACGACTATTGAAGGATAACGCCGTCAATGCCGCTCCTAAGCAGAGCAGGCAATGCCGGGCTTTTTATTCAGTATGGATTTTTGGAAAGTAACGAGCTAATCCAACCGTCAATAAAGCTTTTCACCAGCAATACAACGGAATCTTCAACATTTTTAATAGCCGATGCATCCCGTTCGCGGGTCAGGGAAACGGTACACACTCCGTGGACACCGCTCCAGAGTGCCTGCGCCGCCTGTTTGCCTTGTTGCGCTGAACAGCTCGGCGCCAGTTGTGCAAATTGCGCCTCTACCAAGCTATAAGGTTGCCTGATTTTCTGCTGATACCATTCAGGGATTTCGGTGTCACCAACAAAAGTCATGCTCCACCTGTTAAAGTTGCGGCTGGCAAACGTTACATAAGTTTTGGCCAGATCTGCAATATATTGTTCAGGAACGCAATGGGGTACTTGTTGCATCTGCTCGGTAAGCTCATCTACAGTGCTCGCGTTAATATGCACGACCAAATCGGCCATGTTGGCGAAGACCATATAAATGCTGCCGACCGTATAACCAATTTCCATGGCAACCCTGCGCGCTGTTAACGCCGAATAGCCTTCATTGATGATGATGGTTTCCGCGGCATCCAACACCATTTCCCTTATTTCGTCCAAACTGTGTTTGTTTCGTCTTGCCATGTCAGGTGCCTTTAAGATGAATTTCAGGTTATTTGGAGTCTATTGTTTTCTGCAAAGTACTTAATTAAAAAATTCACAAACGTTGCCAATTTGGCGGGCAGAAAACGCCGTTGCAGATAGGTGGCATAAATTTCCAGCGACGGTATGCGAAAATCCGGCAAAATCTCTATCAGCTTGCCCTGTTCCAAATAATTCATCACCGATAACTCAGGCGCCTGGGTTATGCCCATGCCCAACGCGGCCGCCTGACACAGCGCCCGGCCATTGTTCGAGGCAAAATGCCAGTTTGCCTTGATTTTAACCTCTTCGCCATCGGCGTTAAACACCCAATAATCCCTATGCGGGGTATCCATATAATGCAGACAGCGATGCGCGCTTAGCTCAGCAATGGTTTGCGGTTCACCGTATTCGGCGATATAGTCGGGAGATGCATACGTGCATAATCGGGTTTGGGCGATTTTTCTGGCAACCACGCCTGGATCAAGCGTGTCCGTGACCAGGATAGACAAATCGAAATGGCCTTCACTTAAATTAACCTGGCTGTTGTGCAAGGTCATCAGAATCTTGACGTCGGGGTATGCGCGTTGATACGCGTCAATGACAGGCACCATATAAAGTCCGCCAAAATCAATCGGCGCGCTGATTTTTAAAGTACCTTTTACCTGCCGGCCTAACTGCGAAGTGTATTCCTCCAACTCCGAGAAATCATCCAACAGCTGTTTGCTGCGATAATAATAGATTCTTCCGGCCTCCGTCATACTCAGCTGGCGGGTCGTCCTGTTTAACAAGGCAACCCCTAAAGACTCCTCCAGCTGAGCCATGTATTTGCTGATCATCATTGCTGAAAGATTCATTTCGCGGGCAACTGCCGCAAAAGTGCCCAACTCAACAATCCGGCAAAATACCTGTGTGTTATTTAATTTAGCCATACTTAATTCTTTATAAACTTTAAGTTTATATTGTATAACCTAGATAGCTATTTGAAACCCTGATTTATTGGAGTAGACTTTGAATCGGAGATAGTTCTTACCGCCGCTTGGTCTTTGTCATTCCCCTTAGTGATCAGGAGTAAGCGGTTTTTTTTGCCCAACAATTATAATAAGAGGTATTTATGAGCAAAATTCTTAATGAAGTTTTAGCAGCAAACAGAGGTTATGTGAATGATTTCGGTGACAAAGGCGATTTGCCTCTGCCTCCCGGAAGACATTTTGCCATCTTGACCTGTATGGATGCCCGTTTGGACCCTGCCAAATATGCAGGTTTATCCGAAGGCGATGCCCATGTTATCCGTAATGCCGGTGGCCGTGCCAGCGACGATGCGATCCGTTCTTTGGTCATCTCCTATAAGTTATTGGGAACACGGGAATGGTTTGTCATTCATCATACCAATTGCGGTATGGAACTGTTTAACGATGAGATCATGCGCGACTTGTTAGGCAGCAGTTTAACAACCGCATCGCTGGACGAAAAAGGCCTGTGGTATGACACCGGTGAAGGGCCGGGTTCACACGAAGCTAAACATATAAACTGGCTGACCATTAAAGATCAGGAAGAAAGTGTGCTGGAAGATGTCATTCGCATTAAGAACCATCCTCTGGTTCCTTCCGACATTCCTATTTACGGCTACATCTACGATTGTAAGTCAGGTCGATTAATTGAAGTGCCTGCTGCAACAGAAGCCGGCAGAACTGGCTAGTTCCTCCGTTCAAACATGCTCGCATTGCTGGATGTGAGCATGGCTTAAGCCGCACCGCCGTCCACGCAATCACATCAGCTTAAGTTTGCGTACATCTCATAAAAGTCTAAAATTCAATTTTTAATATTCACCACGAAGACACGAAGAACACGAAGTTTTATATTTTTCTTCGTGTCTTCGTGGTGAAGAAAACTTCTTTAATTTTACTGATGAATAACGAACTGCTCTCCGTCGTTAATGAAAACGACTGCGTCATCGGCACTTGCGCACGCCATATTATCCACGCGACAGGCCTTAGGCACCGCGCCGTACACATCCTGGTTTTTAACGAGCAAGGGCAGTTATTTCTGCAAAAACGCTCCATGAAAAAAGACCTCAATGGCGGCCTTTGGGATACTTCGGCGGCAGGCCACGTTGATGCCGGTGAAGACTACGACATCAGCGCCATCAGGGAGATTGAAGAGGAACTGGGCATTACCGAATCTGCGTTGGAACCGTTGTTCAAATTATCGGCCACAGCCGCTATCGGCATGGAGTTTATCCAGGTCTACCGCTGCATTCATAACGGCCCGTTTAATCTGGCACCCGACGAAATTGACGAAGGCGACTGGTTTAGCGTTGCTGAAATAGCCGAGCGTATTGCGGCGGACGATCGACTTTTGACCGAAACGTTTAAAACCATTTGGCGACAATTTGAGGTTGTAGCGGCATGATCGCCCGATCGCAACTTAATGATTATTATCAAGCTCTGCTTCGTCCCGAAACCTATGCCGACTATTGCCCTAACGGTTTGCAAGTTGAGGGGGTTGCACAGATCGGACGTATCGCTTTTGCCGTATCTGCAACCCGCGATTCCGTTAATCAGGCGGTTGAAAACAAGGCAGATGCATTGGTCGTTCATCACGGCCTGTTTTGGACATTTCATGGCGCCAAACCGTTGACCGGCGCTTTCGCCCAACGGATTTTTCCCCTGGTGAAAAACAACATCAATCTGATCGCATACCATCTGCCGCTGGACGGACACCCTGACATAGGCAATGCCGCTACCTTGGGACAGATGATAGATTGCAAACAGCAACAGCCCTTTGGTGATTACAAAGGCTCAACGACCGGTATCAAAGGCGTACTCGAACAGCCGCTAACCGCCATTGCGCTGCGACAAAAACTGGAAATCGTGCTCAAGCACAATGTGATTCTGGCAACGCCCGATAACACGGCATTGATCAGGTCGGTCGGCATTATTACCGGCGGCGCAAACAGCGAGTGGCGCTTGGCCGAAGAAGAACAGCTGGATGCCTATATTACCGGCGAAATCAGTGAGCACGACTGGCATGAAAGCCAAGAAGCCGGCATACACATGTTTGCCGGTGGCCATCATGCCACTGAGCGGTTTGGCATTCGGGCGTTAATGGAAAAAACCCGGCAGCAGTTTGCGGTGGAATGTTTCTTTATCGATAGTGAAAATCCTGCTTAGCTCAGGATGACAGGCTACACATCAACTGAAAGATGAAGTGCAGGCTTCGCCTAAAGCGCCTGCTTTGGGGGCTGCTACTTATGCAACGCATTGCACTCCTGTTATACGACAAACAGCTTTGCAGGCAGGAATGAGCCGGTTGAACGGATAGCGAGAACTGGCGCTTCCAGTATCACTGCGGCCGGATAGAGACGATAAATAGTTTCATCATTGCCTGCCTTGCCGATAGAATGGCGCATGCAAAAAGCTGCGAGGCTGAAACGATGACCGATAAGCAAGCAACGATCTCCCGCGCAACATCCGAAAATATCATTGCTGTTTTGAGTCTGCTTGGCATCGGCGGTTACTTGGTGCTGCGCTATGCGCTCGATATCGGGCATCAGGTCTATACGCTATCGCTGAATGCGGCTTTAAGCTCGGCGGCTGCCGAAATCTATCAGCGGCAATTCGTTTTCCCTATTGAGCTGGTGTCTGTACCGTTGCTTGTCGTGCTGGTACTGGGCGGCATTCCGCTGATTTATCAGCTCGGAGTGAAGTTGGGGCAGGGCGATTGGGGCGCCGATTTACTGGCAGGTCTTTCCATAGTCACGGCGGTCTTGCTGCACGAATATCTGGCCGGGAGTTTGGTCGTATTGATGCTGTCCGGTGGCGTGGTGTTGGAAACCTATGCGGTGCGCAAAGCCTCTTCGGTGCTTGAAGCATTGGCCAAGCGCATGCCGTCAGTCGCGCATAGAAAATCCGGCGATCAGCTTGTCGACATTATCACGGAGCAGGTTAATATCGGCGATACCTTGTTGATATTGCCGCATGAAATCTGTCCCGTTGACGGCACGGTATTGGAAGGTTCGGGCACCATGGATGAATCCTATCTGACCGGCGAACCGTATATGATGTCCAAAGTCAGCGGTTCCCAAGTGCTTTCCGGCGCGATCAACGGCGATTCGGCGTTAACCATACATGCGGACAAATTGGCTATTAATTCCCGCTATGCCAAAATCATGGAAGTGATGCAGTCATCCGAACAGTATCGGCCCCATATCAGGCGACTGGGCGATCAGCTGGGCGCG
Source organism: Methylobacter sp. (assembly GCF_030680395.1). Classification (GTDB taxonomy): domain Bacteria; phylum Pseudomonadota; class Gammaproteobacteria; order Methylococcales; family Methylomonadaceae; genus Methylobacter_A. Next base: position 13,064 of record NZ_JAUXVR010000048.1, read on the forward strand.
CTGTATACGCCGCTGGCTGTGATCATTGCGTTGACTGCTTGGGCGATCAGCGGCGATGTGCTGCGTTTTTTGGCGGTACTGGTCATCGCCACGCCGTGTCCGTTGCTGATTGCCATACCGGTCACCATTATCAGCTCGATTTCGCTGGCCGCCCGGCGGGAAATCATCATCAAGAATCCGGCCATTTTGGAAACCATCGGCACCTGCCGTACGGCGATTTTTGACAAGACCGGCACCCTGACTTATGGCCGTCCTTCGTTGACTGCATTGATTCCAGCTCAGGGGTATAACGAGCAGGAAGTGTTGATGCTAATCGCCAGCTTGGAACGCTACTCCAAACACCCGCTCTCTCGCGCCATCGTTAACGTGGCGGAAAAGTCGGCGTTATCTTTATTGAACGTGACCAATATGACCGAACTGCCGGGAGAGGGGCTCAAAGGCAATGTGGCCGGAAAGCGGATTCAGATTACCAGCCGCAAAAAATTTGCCGAACAACACAAGGATGTTGCCGGGATATTGCCGCCCATCACCGGCGGCCTGGAATGCGTGGTACTGCTTGACGATGCTTACGCGGCGACCCTGCAATTTCGCGACGAGGTACGCGTCGACAGTTCGTCATTCATCAATCACCTGCGACCCAGTCACCTGTTTGACAAGGTGATGCTGGTGTCCGGCGACAGGGAATCTGAAGTGCGATTTCTGGCTGACCAAGTCGGCATTGAGCACGTTTATTTCAGCCAAAGCCCCGAGCAAAAGCTGGAGCTGGTGCGCGCTGAAACCCAAGCGGCTAAAACCGTATATCTGGGCGACGGCATCAATGATGCACCGGCACTGACTGCCGCGACCATCGGCATAGCTTTTGGTCAGAACAGCGACATTACCGGCGAATCGGCCGATGCGGTGATCATGGACAGTTCGCTGTTAAAAGTCGATGAGTTGTTTCATATCGGTGAGAGGATGCGTAAAATTGCGCTGCAAAGCGCGGTGGGCGGCATGGCGCTGAGTCTGATAGGTATGGTCTTTGCCGGATTGGGTTATTTGACGCCGGTAGCCGGAGCTATTACCCAGGAAGTCATAGATGTTTTGGCGGTATTGAACGCCTTGCGGGCGGCCATTCCGCCGAAAACGCTTTCGGATTTTTAAATAGATTTATCATATTTTAAAATTCTACGGTTTAGGCCGCGTCGCAGTGTTGAGAGAGTCAGAAAATGCTGTTGAATTGAGCCCTCTCCAAAGGAAGAGGGCGTTAAATAAGCCCGGTTTTGATATGCAAACACTTTAAAAAGGAAACCCAATGATTCCGCATCATCCCGAAAGACACCGGACTCATCGCATCGGCTGGCTGCGTGCGGCGGTATTGGGCGCCAACGACGGCATCGTGTCCACCGCCAGCTTAATCGTGGGTATTGCCGCCTCTCATGCATCGCATAACAATATAATCTTGGCCGGTGTTGCAGGCCTGGTTGCCGGAGCGATGTCGATGGCGGCCGGAGAATACGTATCGGTCAGTTCGCAAGCCGATACCGAGCAGGCCGATTTAAAGCGTGAACGCAAAGAGCTTGATGAGGATGGACATCATGAACAAAAAGAGCTGGCGGCTATCTATGTGTCGCGCGGACTTGATCCGTTACTTGCCGAGCAGGTTGCAGTACAGTTAATGGATCATGATGCATTGGGAGCGCACGCCCGCGACGAATTGGGTATATCGGAAACAGGTACGGCAAGGCCCATTCAGGCGGCGCTAACATCGGCGGCCACTTTTGCCGTTGGCGCAATGTTGCCTTTATTGATTGTTATGCTTGCTCCGGATACCGATTTAATCGTGCCGGTGTCATCCGCGTCGCTGTTATTTTTAACGCTGCTGGGTATTTTAGCGGCCTATACCGGTGGGTCGGGGATCATTAAAGGAGCGGCTCGTGTCGTTTTTTGGGGCGCGTTGGCTATGGGGCTAACGGCAGCCGTCGGTTCCGTTTTCGGGACGGTCGTGTGACACCGTGAATTGGCAGGTTTACATTATTCTTTGCACTGATGATTCGCTTTATACCGGTATCACCCTTGATGTTGCCCGGCGCTTTAATCAGCATGGCGACAAACAAGGCGCTAAATATTTTCGCGGCAGGCAGCCCAAGCAGCTGGTTTATGTCGAGACTGGTCATGACCGCAGTACTGCGAGTAAACGGGAAATCGCCATAAAAAAATTGCCCAGGCTTGAGAAGTTGCAGTTGCTGGTGTCTGATAGCAACAAGGTGGGTAATTTTCCGTTATGAAAAATTAACATGCGCAGGCTCCCAATCTCCAGATTGGGAGCCTGGTAAACGGGAAGCCGGAGCCCTTCGATTGGCTCAGGACAGGCTTCCAAACTGAATTCCCACGCCAGGAGCCTGGGAACTAACGAACAACGCCCACAAACCGACACTAACAAAATATGTATTCAAAACAAATATTCGATCAGGATTGCAGGCAGTGTAAACGGCTGGATGATTTTCTGTGTGAAGTTAAGCAAAAGCACCCCGACTATCATGCGCGTCCGGTTGCACCGTTCGGTGATAGCGCCGCCCAATTGCTGATAGTCGGACTGGCTCCCGGCATGCATGGAGCCAATGCCACCGGCAGACCGTTTACCGGCGACTATGCGGGACTGCTGCTTTATGAAGCGCTTTTCGAGTTCGGCTACAGCAATCAAATAAAATCCGAATCATTGACGGACGGCTTGGCGCTAAAAAACTGCCGTATCACCAATGCCGTTAAATGCCTGCCGCCGCAAAACAAACCGACTAATACCGAAATCAATCAGTGTAATAATTACTTGGCCTTCGAGTTAAAAACCTTGCCGGAACAGGCGGTCATACTGGCGTTGGGTCTGGTTGCCCATCAGGCGGTATTAAAAGCCTACGGACTGAAACAGAGTAGTGCAAAGTTTGCTCATAACGCCCGGCATGCCTTGCCGGATGGTCGTACGCTGATTGATTCGTATCATACCAGTCGATACAACGTACAGACCAAACGGCTGACTAAAGAAATGTTTGCGGATGTTTTTCGGACTATTGGGCTGTATAGCGGCGTAGGCCGGAATAAGGCCACCCAAGGCTCTCCTGAGCAAAGCCGAAGGGCATAGCGCGAGGTGGCGTTTCCGGCGAATGCGGGCGGTGCGCCGGAAACGCCGGTTCTGAGAGACAAGCCTCTTACGTGGACGTATTGCATGGCAAAAAAATAAGCGGTTATACGTGTTTGTACACCCCTATGAGTCGCATCGTGTTAAAAATAAAAGCCCCTGTTTTTTCATGTTAATACTTGTAGGTATTGATACATATTGTGCATGCAGTTCATAACAATATAATTCTAAATAGTAGCTAATCTGTGGGGAAGCATTATAGGGAGTTAACACCGGGGCATTCCAATCTGATCGGCGTACCTTTCCAGAACAACCGGGATTTTGGCATCAGTCCCTCAGACGTAATGCGTTATTTGGTAGTCAACGTGCAGCCGGTGATTCCGCTTTCAATCAGCAGCTTGGAATCTGATACTCGCACAATTCTGCCGATCATTCATGCGGAATCAGCGACGTCTGGCGGTGGCGATGTGGGCGGCAGTCCGGTGTTTCTTTATTCCAGTGCTTTGGTACAACGCTGTTGTTCCCAAAATAACGCACTAATCGGACATAAGAAATGCCATGAAACAACTACCTGACAACAAACAATCCGATGGTTTTTCCTTAGTGCCGGGTGGCCCGCTTTTTCAGCTGTTCATCCGTGCGCGCATCAATACAACAACGCCCGGTCTACTCAAGCGCCGGGTGATCGTGTTTTTCCTCTTTACCTGGTTGCCTTGTCGGTGTTTTCGCATTTTTTTATGGGCGCGTGTTTTGTGGCAGGTTTCCCGACTGGATCTGCATCGCGTACCGACTCATCCCGACGGTGCCGCAGGGTTCGGTTTTCTCGGGGGAGGCGCTGTCGCATTTATGCCGTTACTGCTGTCCCAAGGCACATTATTTGCCGGTCAGATCGCCAACCATATTTTCCATGAAGGCCCGACATTGCTGGACTTTAAACCGGAAACTGTTGGCTGCGTAATTTTTTTGTTGTTGCTCGTGCTCGGTCCCTTGTGTATGGCGCACTGGCGAACCGCTACGTTAACGAGTTCGAGCAAAAATGGCCGTGTGGTACAGCACTGCATGCGAGCGGCCATTGTGTTGAAAACCGCTATTGCGGTGTCGGTACCGTTGCCCGTCAAAAGGCGGGGAATTTCCCGCCTTGCGCAGGCTGACCTGATGCACGCAGCCTTGAGGTAATAACACACCACCGTTACCACTCAAAATGAGGAACCACATTATGAACAATAATGCAGAATCTAACCGCCTCCGACAAGCCGGTGCGTTGCAAACGCCTTGGAAAAATGGGGCCCTTACCTCAGCGAGCGTCAGTGGGGTACGGTGCGGGAGGATTACAGCGCGAACGGAGATGCCTGGAATTATTTTCCTCACGACCATGCCCGCTCCCGCGCCTACCGCTGGGGCGAAGACGGTATGGGCGGAATCTGTGACAATCACCAAGTACTCTGCTTTGCGCCGGCATTTTGGAACGGCAATGATCCGATTCTCAAAGAGCGGCTGTTTGGCTTGACTAATAGCGAGGGCAACCATGGCGAAGATGTTAAGGAGTACTACTTTTACTTGGACAGCACACCGACCCACTCGTATATGAAGTATCTCTACAAATATCCCCAAGCGGCCTATCCGTACCAAGATCTGGTGGAAACAAACCGCCGGCGCAACCGCGAGCAGCCTGAGTACGAGTTATTGGATACCGGGGTGTTTGACGGCAACCGCTACTTTGATGTTTTTGTCGAGTATGCCAAGGCGGATGCCGAGGATGTGCTCATTAGAATTACAGTCCACAACCGGGGTTCTGAGACGGCAGCATTGCATGTGCTGCCGACGCTCTGGTTTCGTAATACGTGGTCATGGGGTAGCGGTGGATCAAAACCGTTGCTTTCAAAAATCGATGGGGATGGTCAGCGTATTATTCATGCTCACCATACCGATCCGCTGTTTCAGGAAAGCCTCTACGATTATTACCTTTATTGCGAAGGAGACGCGCCGCTGTTGTTTACCGAAAACGAGACTAATCATGAACGGCTGTTCGGTAAGCCCAACGCCAGCCCCTATGTTAAAGACGGCTTTGACAATTACCTCGTCCACAATCGGCTCGATGCCGTCAATCCGCTTCAGACTGGAACCAAGGCGGCTTGCCACTATCAACTGTCCGTAGACGCCGGTTCAACGCAGACTATCCGCTTGCGGCTATCACACTCTGCCCCGGTCGCAGGCAGGAACGCTTTCGCTGATTTCGACGAGTTATTCCAAGCTCGGATAACTGAAGCGGATGAATTCTATGCGCAACTAACCCCGGTTTCGATCAGGGATGATAAAGACCGCGTCAACGTCATGCGTCAGGCTCTTGCAGGCATGCTCTGGAGCAAGCAGTACTTTTATTACGACGTGGACAAATGGCTGGAAGAGCACCATGTATCCCCAGAGCAGCGCAAACAGATGCGTAATGGCGAGTGGTTTCATATGCTTAATGATGACATCATCTCGATGCCGGATAAGTGGGAATATCCGTGGTACGCCGCTTGGGATTTGGCTTTTCACATGCTGGCGTTCAGCAACGTCGATCATGACTTTGCCAAGAAGCAGCTTGATCTGATGCTGCGCAACGACTACCTGCATCCGAATGGACAGCTTCCTGCCTACGAGTGGAATTTTGGCGATGTCAACCCGCCAGTCCATGCCTACTCCACGATGCAGATATACCTGATGGATAAGGAGCGCAACAATGGCATTGGCGATATCGAGTTTCTCAAATACGCCTTCTCAAAGCTCCTGATTAATTTTACTTGGTGGGTCAACCGCAAAGATCGATACGGTAACAATGTTTTTGAGGGCGGCTTTCTGGGGCTCGACAACATCGGCGTCTTTGACCGCAGTTCGTCACTGCCGACGGGCGGCTATTTGGAACAGGCCGATGGTACCGCGTGGATGGTGTTCTTTAGCCAGCAGATGCTACGAATTTCGGTGGAACTGGCGTTGCGCGAACCGCTTTACGAAGAGTTCGTCTCTAAGTTCTTCCAGCATACCCTGTGGATTTCAAGCGCGATGGACCGCATGGGTGAACACGCGGACGAGATGTGGGACGAGGAAGACGGATTTTTTTACGATGTGCTTCGTCTCCCTAATGGCCGATCCCAGCGCCTCAAAGTCCGCTCGATGGTGGGGCTGCTGCCGCTGGCGGCGGTGGCGATCTTCGAGGATGATATTCTGGCGCGGCTGCCAAAATTCCGCGCCTTTTCGAAAGCATTTATGACACGGCACCCGGACTTGGCGGCCAAAATCCACATGCCTGCGCAGCCGGGTATCAACGGTCGGCGAATGATTTCTATTGTCAATGAAGACAAGCTGCGCCGAATCCTGGCGAGGATGCTGGACGAGAATGAATTTTTCAGCCCTTACGGCATACGCGCGCTTTCCCGCTATCACCGGGAACACCCTTTTGTGTTTCGCCATGAAGGCCAGGAATCGCGTGTTGACTATCTGCCTGGAGATTCGAATTCCGGCATGTTCGGCGGCAACTCCAATTGGCGAGGCCCTGTCTGGATGCCTGTCAATTTCCTGCTGTTAGTATCGCTGTTGCGGCTCTATGCATACTACGGCGACGATTTTACGGTGGCATGCCCGACGGGTTCCGGCCGCTACCTGACATTGTATGAAGTCGCTCAGGAACTTATGGAGCGGTTGATCCGTATATTCCTAAAAGAGCCTTCAACAGGTCGGCGACCGGTGAATGGCGTGGCGGAAAAGTTCAAAAATGATCCGCACTGGCAGGATTTAGTTCTTTTCTACGAGTATTTTCACGGCGACAACGGCGCGGGAATTGGAGCCAGCCACCAAACCGGCTGGACCGGCTGCATCGCGCGCATCATTCAAATGAAGGGACTGTTGACTAAGGATATGCTGCTCGGCATTGGCGCTGAGCAGGCCGCTATGAAAGCCGCGACGGGTAAAAAATAAGTGCTTGCCACCGTGTTCCTGGATATAAAAGAGCTAGAAAAAAGAGTTAAACCGATGAAGGGATTAAATCAATGAAAACCGGATCGGGGCAGGCAAGGAATTCCAGCTTGGGAGCCGGCCCAGATCGAGTTGGTGGGTTCGGTTTTGTTTTTCAGGTCGCGTTGCTACTGATCACCGATCAGTAGCAACGCGACCTGAAATGCTAAGCGTTTACTATGCCAACAAAAATCCATCGTCAACAAACAAAAGGCCGTATCATGAAATCGAAAATCCTGGCCGTCTTAATGACGGCAGCATTGTGCTGTATCTGTATACCAAGCCAAGCCGCACAAGAACAGCCCTCAGGCACGTCCAATACACTTGACCGTTCGACACTGCCGATTAAAGAACCCAGCTATCCTGCTATTACCGAACTGGATGCGCGTAATGCCAAAGCACCTGCCCGGTTTGAACTAAAACCGCCTGAAAAAGCCCCCAATATTGTCATGATACTAATAGACGATATGGGCTTTGGACAGTCGAGTGCGTTCGGTGGGCCGATTAAAATGCCCACTGTCGAACAACTGGCAGCGAATGGTCTGAAATACAACCGTTTTCACACCACTGCATTATGCTCGCCAACCAGAACCGCATTGCTCACGGGTTATAACCACCATTCCAATAATGCGGGCGCCATCATGGAACTTGCTACGGCTTTTCCGGGTAATACAGGTATCCGTCCACAAACCATTACACCGATTGCCAAAGTGCTGCGCATGAATGGTTACAGCACGGCCGCATTTGGTAAATATCATGAAACACCGGCTTGGGAAGGCTCAGTCTCAGGTCCATTCGACCGCTGGCCGACGGGCTCTGGATTCGATAAGTTTTACGGTTTTATCGGTGGCGAAACCAATCAATGGCATCCGTTGGTCTACGACGGTACAACGCGCGTTAATCTTGATTTGAATAACCCGAATTATCATTTCACCACCGATATGACTAACCAAGCGATTGCTTGGATGAATACTCAGCAATCGCTGACCCCCGATAAACCGTTTTTCTTGTATTTTGCTACGGGTGCAACGCACGCGCCTCACCACGCACCTAAAGAATTTTCGGACAAGTACAAAGGCAAGTTTGCTCAAGGTTGGGATAAATTGCGTGAAGAAACTTTGGCAAAACAAAAGCAACTGGGCGTTGTGCCGCAAAATACCCTGCTTGCGCCAAAACCCGCCGACATCAAAGATTGGGATAAGCTAACGGCTGATGAAAAACGTCTATTCCAAAGACAAATGGAAGTATTTGCAGGGTTTGGCGAACATACCGACCATGAAATCGGGCGACTCATTACGGCGTTACAAGACAGAGGCGAACTGGATAATACCTTGGTTTTCTACATCGTTGGCGACAATGGCGCTAGTGCCGAAGGCGGCATGATAGGTATGTTCAACGAAAGTACTTATTTCAACGGTGTGCCTGAAACCTTGGAAATGCAGTTAAAGAAAATCAATGCATTGGGAACAGAACATACCTACAATCATTTTGCGGCAGGCTGGGCAGTGGCGGGTAATGCACCATTTACTTGGACAAAACAAGTCGCGTCTAATTTTGGCGGTACACGCAATGGTATGGTAGTGCATTGGCCGGCAGGTATTAAAACGAAAAATGAAGTGCGCTCACAGTTTCATCATGTTGTCGATATTGCCCCAACTATTTACCAGGCAGTCGGTATTCCCGCACCGCAGAGCGTTGATGGCATAGCGCAAAAACCATTGGAAGGCGTAAGCATGAATTACTCTTTCGATAATGCTGGCGCGCCCGATACCCACAAGACCCAGTACTTTGAAATGGCAGGTAATCGCGCACTCTATCACGATGGCTGGTTTGCAGGCACGATACATAAAGCCCCTTGGGAAGCAAAACCAAGACATCCGTTAACCGAAGATGTTTGGGAACTTTACAACGTCAATGAAGATTTTAGCCAAGCCAACAATTTGGCCGATAAAAATCCGGAAAAATTAGCAGAACTGCAAAAGCTGTTCATGGAAGAGGCAGTGAAATATAACGTATTGCCGATTGATGATCGTACTCTCGAACGCTTTGATGCTGCCATTGCAGGCCGCCCCGACTTGATGAGCGGGCGGACGAGTTTGACCTTATATGAAGGAGCCAAAGGCATACCCGAAAATGCGTTCATTAATGTCAAAAACACCTCGCTGGCGATTACCGCCGATGTCGATGTACCTGCCAATGGTTCAGGGGTATTGATTTGCCAAGGCGGTGATTTTGGCGGTTGGTCGTTTTATATGAAGGACGGTAAGCCCAGTTACACATACAATTGGTTAGGCCTGGAACAATTTAGCGTAGCGGCAAAACAAAAAGTGTCAGCGGGTAAGCATACCCTCAAACTTGATTTTGCTTACGATGGCGGCAGAGGTGCGGGTGGTACAGCGAGTATTTATCTCGATGGCGCTAAAGTAGGCGAAGGCAAGATCGGCAAAACCGCAAGCAACGTATTTGGTATCGACGAAACCGCTGATGTAGGGGAAGACCAAAATACTCCTGTGAATACTGCTTACAAAGGCAAAAGCAAATTCACCGGCAAGATTGAGAAAGTAACTGTGGAAACATTTCCTTTTAAGAAAGAGCAAGCCCCCGGCAAATGCTGCCGCAGTCTAAGCGCGATGGCGACGGCGGACTGACGCGGCTTATCCGGAACGGATACCACGGCATTGGCAAGGAAGCCAATTGGCTTCCCGCTCCGAAGGGATCATATGCGTCATTTTTGCTGTAGTCATTGCTTATCCCTATGTTCCAGGCTCAAATTCACGAGCTTTCCAAGGCGTTTCTATTTTTCTCGGTGTGCTGTTTTCACTCGGCTCAAACTTCGGTCATCGCCAATATGGTTGCCGGCGTGATATTGACGTATATGCGGGTTGACTGTTTGGTCACAAACAACAAATTTTAAAGTGAGATAATTTATGACTAGCCCACTGATTAGCCGAAGAAAATGGCTGTTAAGCACTTGTTGTTTAAGTTTAGGGCTGGCCTCTTGCGCTGCAACCCAAACGACCGAGTCTATCGCCATCGACAGCGAGCCTTTCGAGTCGCTGATCAAATCGATCAAGCCCGGATTAAGCAAGCTCGATCTAAAACAGGATCGTGAGAGCCTGCTGCGTGCAGCGGTGGAAGCAAACGTGCGCTGGTCTATGCAGCAATTGTCCGCGCCCCCTGAAGCAAAAAAGGCGCTGCAGGAAAAACATGTGATCCTGCTGGGCGCCGTCTATGAACTCAATACCGGACGCGTGCGTTTTCTCGATTAATACAACCCGAACAAGCGTAACCCCTGGATACTTTCATGCCATGGAAACTGCGCATAGCCTGCCCATACATAAGGCACGCAAGTTTTTTCCCAACAATTGAGCCAAGATAGAACCCAAAATGAGCCGGCGCAGGACAACAAAACCAATCAAGACCGCCAACAAACCGCCGGTTGTACCTTTGAAAACGCCGCACGGTGTGTCGGCAGTCGGAAAGCGCCGGATCACTATAATCCTGAGTTTTCCTATGATCGCGGCGGCGGTTGCCGGTGTGCTTTATTTTATGCCGCCGTCCAAAGCGCCACAGCCAGTGACAGAATCTGTCACAGTAAAGCCTGAAGTTGTGCTTCTCTTAGCTCATAACGATTATGTCGGTGTGAAGGCGTGTATTGAATGCCATAAGGAACAGGTCGATGCGTGGACCGGTTCACACCATGATCTTGCGATGCAGGAAGCGAATGCGCAAACGGTACTCGGCGATTTCGATAACGCAAAGTTCAATCATTTCGACGTCGAGTCCACGTTTTTCAAACGAGACGGCCATTTAATGGTTCGGACAGACGGCCCTGACGGCAAACTCGCCGATTACGAAATCAAGTACACGTTCGGCGTTACGCCGCTGCAACAATATTTAATCGAATTTCCGGGCGGGCGCTACCAAGCGCTCGGTATCGCTTGGGACAGCCGCCCGAAATCCGAAGGCGGGCAACGCTGGTTCCATCTTTATCCTCATGAAAAGGTCGATCATAGCGATCAATTGCATTGGACCGGGCGCTACCAGAACTGGAACCTTGAATGCGCCGAATGCCATTCGACGAATCTTAAAAAAGGTTACAATGCGGCAACGGACAGTTATAAAACAACGTTTAATGAATTGAATGTGGCTTGCGAATCCTGCCACGGCCCTGCTTCGCAACATATCGACTGGGCTAAACGGACCCCGCCGCCTTATGGAAAGGATGGCGGCAAGGGATTGGCGGTGAATCTGCAAAGCAGCTGGCGTGAAGCGTGGAAATTTCCGGCAAGCGCTGCAAGATTCGCACAGCGCGACCGGCCAGCCGCCGATGCACTGATGAATACCTGCTGGGCCTGTCATGCGCGCCGCTCGACGCTGGCGGAGGGCGGTGTGCCCGGCTTGCCGCTCGAGGACTCGCATCGACCGGCGTTGTTGACGCAGCCGACTTATCATGCGGATGGTCAGCAGCGCGACGAAGATTATACTTGGGGCTCGTTCCGTCAGAGCAAGATGTTCCAGAATGGCGTCACCTGTCTGGACTGTCATGAACCGCATACGCTCAAATTGCGCGCCGAAGGCAATGCCTTGTGCACGCGCTGCCATAATGCCGCCGAATTCGACAACCCGAAACACCACTTCCACAAACAGGATTCAAAAGGCGCGCAGTGCATCGACTGTCATGCGCCGGAACAGAACTACATGGTTGTCGACGGCAGGCACGATCATAGTTTCCGTTTGCCAAGACCCGACTTATCGCAGTCCTTGGCTAGTCCGAACGCCTGCACGCAGTGCCACCAAAACCGCAGGCCCGAATGGGCCGCTTCGGCGCTGGACAAATGGTACGGTAAAAACTGGCGGCAGCGCCCGCATTACGGAACCGTACTGCACGCAGGGGCAACGCAGGGCGTCAAGGCTATGCCCGCGTTGCTCGAACTCGCCCAAGATCCGGCGAGCCCTGCAATCGTTCGCGCCACTGCGGCGACACTCGCAGAGCCGATGATGCGTCCCGAATTTATCGCTACGGCTCGGCTGCTGTTAAAGGATGCCGAGCCCTCTGTGCGTATCTCGGCGCTAGGACTCATCGAAGCTATTGATCCCGTCAACCGCATACTGTCAGCAGCTCCGCTGCTGGTTGATCCGATACGCGGCGTACGTATCGAGGCTGCACGCATCCTTGCCGATGTGCCTGATGACCAGTTTCCTGCTGACCGGCTTAGCGCCCGTAAAAGCGCGACAAAGGAGTATCTGGATTACTTGGCGATTAATGCCGATTGGCCATCGGAAAATGTTAATCAGGGCAGTTTTTTGATGCGGCAAGGTCGGCCCGATGCCGCAAGCGCAGCTTATGAAAGGGCGCTTAAGCTTGATCCGTTGTTCGTCGGAGCTTACGTCAATCTCGCCGATGTCTATCGGCAACAAGGCCGCGAAGATGAGGCTGAAAAACAATTGCGCCGAGGTTTGGCATTGTTGCCGAATGCGGCGGATTTACATCATGCGTTGGGCTTGGTGTTGGTGCGCCAAAGCAATACATCCCTAGCGCTTCAGGAGCTTGCAGCAGCAGTTAAGTTTGCTCCCGACAACACCCGCTACGCTTATGTCTATGCCGTGGGTCTGCATTCAGCAGGGAAGCAGTCTGAGGCGTTGGCGGCTTTGAAAGCCGCCGATGCGCGCAGGCCCTATGATCTCGATATTCTCAGTACGCTCATTTCAATGCAGCATGAGGCGGGCGATACCAAAGCCGCACTTATTTATGCCCGAAAAGCGGCCGAAGCACTGCCGGACGATGCCGGAGTGAAGCAGTTAGTGGAGGAATTGGAAAGGAAGCAGTAAGCAGTTTCGATGGTCGTATTTCCGATAGTTTTTATCGTAAACATTAGACCAAAGGCTAATATCGCTGTCATGCTAAACCCGCTAAAGTGACTCCACTATGAATACTAATAAGGCCGTTTTGGCCGTCATAGATGATGAAGAGTCCGTTTGCAAAGCTCTTGAGCGGTTGTTGCGTTCTGCTGGGTTTACGGTAAAAACATTCATTAACGGCGCCGATTTCCTGCGCTTTCTGGAAACCGGCCGGCCTGATTGCATGGTGCTCGATTTGTGCATGATGTCCATGAACGGATTTGCGGTTTTAGATCGCGTGGCTTTGTTGAGCTTGGAGTTGCCGGTGATTATCGTCACTGGCGATGACAATGAGGAAACTTACGAACGCGCAATGAATTACGGTATTGCAGCGTATTTGCGTAAACCGGTTGACGGTCAGGTATTGCTCGATGCTGTCGCCTTTGCTGTCGGACCTGGAAAGGGCAATCCGCTTATCGAAAAGTAATTAAGCAAGATGAGAAAAACCACATTAATCACACGCACGATGATGCAGAATTCCAGCGTTTGCTTCCGAAGAATTGGCGCTGAAGTTGCAAAATCCGGTCGCCAATTTAATTAGCGTAAAGCCGCGTTCGAAGGTCGTCTGCGAGACATGAAAACAGGCGAAGCTGTGGCGACTTTCGCTGACCGCGACATGCAGGATGGCGGCCCTCTTGATCTCATGGGCAAGGATGTCTATTCGGCTGTTGGACAACCATAATCGGTAAAAGAGGATCAGATATGCCATATCAACTTGTTAAAACGCTTGATAGTGAGAGCTGGATCAAACTCAGCGGAAAATTGACTGTATATGATTTTCAGGAACTTCAAGCTCTGGCTAAGTCGGGCCTGGATCACTTCGGACAAGTTCGGATATTAGTGGAATTGGAGGGCTTTGAAGGCTGGAGTAGGGAGTCCGGGTGGGAGGATTCTTTCTTTATAGCTGAGGACGGACACAGGATTTCCAAGCTTGCCTTTGTCGGTGACGAGAAATGGGAAGATGAAGTCTTCATGTTTACCGGCAAAGAAATGCGCAAAACAGCGATTGAATTCTTTCCACGGGAAAAATTTTCCGAGGCGAAAGCCTGGTTATCCGAACAAAACTTTCAGTCTATATTCCTTAGAGTGGGGTAAGATTCTGAAATTGAATGATGGATATTACTCAATCTCTATTTATCTTACGCCGGTTGAATTTATAGTCGCCTTCTATCCGGAGTCATGGGCAGAATATCCGCCCGTTCGACCAAGTGTACCAATTCGGCTACTGACCTGACTTTTAATTTCGCCATCAGATGGGCGCGATGAACCTTGATGGTTTTTTCCACGATACCGAGATCGGCGGCGATTTGCTTGTTCAGTCTGCCGGCAACGACATGGCCCAGAACTTCCCGCTCACGTAGCGTAAGCGTCGCCAGCTTCTCTCTGATTTCGGCCAGTTCGGCACGAGCCCGCCGGATCATGTAATCCTTTTCGATGGCGGCATGGATGGCTTCGATCAAGTCATGGTCATCCACGGGTTTGGTAAGAAAATCGACGGCGCCCTGTTTCATCGCTTGTACACTCGTCGGAATGTCGCCATTGCCGGTGAGAAAGATAATCGGTAATCCAATGTCTCGGGCGACAAGTTCCTGTTGAAGCTCAAGGCCATTGAGACAAGGCATGGCAACATCAAGTACCAGACAACCGTGCATGCCCGGTTCGACTTGTTCAAGAAACGCCTGCGGCGAAGCGAACGTGGCTACGTTCAAGTCGATCGAACGTAGCAGACGCGCAAGGGCTTTCAATACGGCGGGGTCGTCGTCGACCACAAGCACGGTGGGGACGGCTCTGCTCAAGCGCTCTCTCCAGGAAATATCGGTAGCGTGAAATAAAAGATGGCACCGCTTCCGGTATTGTTAGAGGCCCAGAGTTGCCCTCCGTGGGCGCTGATGATGGTGCGGCAAATAGAGAGTCCCAAGCCCATGCCGGGTAATTTGGTAGTGAAGAAAGGTTCAAAGATGCTTGCCAGGTTTTCAGGAGGAATTCCAGGACCCAAGTCGCCGACGGACACTTGGGCATTACCAACGCCGGCCAGTTCGGTACAGACGAACAGCTGGCGATTGTTCGCTTGAGTATGGGTCATTGCTTCACAGGCGTTCATGATCAGGTTAAGCAGCGCTTGCTGGAGTTGTACACGATCACCTATGACGGCGGGAAGTTTTTGGTCGAGGTCGACCTGTACGGTAATGTTGCGACTCACCAGATCGCTGCTCACCAGCTTCAAGACATCAAGCACTACCTTATTCACATCAACCGGCAACTGCTCTATCTCGCATTTCTTGAGCAGCAGGCGTATGCGGTGCATGATATCGGCGGCACGCTTGTCCTCGGCTATGATGTCTTTGAGGATGTCTTGAATCTGGGAAAGGTCGACCTTATCGCGCGCTAAGAAGTTTTGGGCGGCCTGGGCATTGCAGAGGATGGCCGTCAGCGGCTGGCTCAATTCATGCGCCAGTGAACCGGATAATTCGCCTAACGTAGTTACGCGCGAAAGGTGCGTCAGTTCTTTACGCTGCTGTTGTTCAGCCAGTTCTGCTTGTATGCGCCGGGTAATATCGATCGTAACACCCAGCATACGTTGTGGTTGGTTGTCTTTGCTGAATTCGATACGGCCGCGGGAGTAAAACCAGCGCGTCTGACCATCGGGCATCTTAATGCGGTATTCGCTCTCATAATCGCCGTTCCCTGCCATTGATTTTTCTACTGCGAGCTTGACCTGCTCGCGGTCCTCATCATGAAGGATGTTCAGAAAGCTGACGAAACTAATCTTCTGAGACTCGGCGATACCGAATAACAAGTGGCCCTTATCCGTACTCCAAACTTCATCAAGTATGATGTCCCATTCCCACAGTCTCAATTCCGCTGCGCTCGCCGCAAGATCCATACGTTGTTTGTTGATGCGCAATTCGGCCTCACTCGCCTGCAACTGTTGAGCGAGCTGCGCGGCATGCAACATGTCGCAGCTTAGCTCATAGGACATAGCGAGAAGAATAGGCATGAAGGAAAGGCCGATGATATAGGGCGAATTGATAAGCCCGGCGTTCACCAGCACTCCATGACCGACCGATGTCAACAGGAAAAACGTGATGCTGCCGCTGAATAGAATAGCACGGCGGCGGCCGGTAGCCGTCCCGCCGCGTCGCATGGTGAACGCGGCATCCAACACAAAAGCTGCGAGCGCCAAGGCGCTGAGCGGACCGACAACATACCAGGGATTGAGCGTGCCCTGTGGGATGGAGATTGTCTCTCCGCCAAAAAACACTATATGTTTGAGACCGGTGATCTCGTTAAAAAACAAGTTTTGGCCCGTGGTAAAGCTCAGGATTAGCGCGAGTACGCGCAGACCTGCTGCGGACCAGGCAAGCCATGTTCGTCCGGCATCGAAGTAAAAACGTACGAAATACAAAATTGCTACCCAAAGAACGAGTAGGGGAAGGTGGGCCCAGCGTAGAATTATCGCCATTTGTTCGGTAGAGGTCGCTCGCATGGACATCAATTCCATGCCGGTTAAGGCAGTGGCAGCGAGGGCGGCGAGCGCGAAGGATAAATTCGCCCTTGTCTGTATGCCCTTGGCCCAGACCAAAAGATGCAGCAGCGCGAAGGTCAGCGACGCCGACGCCGGCATGGACCATAGCACAGTCATCCAGCTCATTGAATGACCTTCGAATTTGCTGGATCACTATTCATTTTCAAGGCTGAATGCCGGAATCGGGAAGTAATGTGCTGGAGTGCCATCCTGGTTATCCAATAAGTCATTGAAGCGTTTTATCCGGTTGAATCATCATGCCGAAACGAGAAGCTTGGTAAAAATACGCTCTTTTGCGTATACGGAACAATCTGTTCGGAAAGGGTTTTTGCGTTTTCATTCAAAAAACTTAGTCTAAAGTCCAATATCGGCGAATTGCAAATGTAAGTAAAATTTCAAATGTTATTTGTGTTATTAACCTTTTAAAGTCCATTGATATGGGAGAAAGCCAAGGGACATAGATTTGGCAAAAACCAGTGCGGGTATTTCATTCGTGTCGGCTGATATATTGTTAGTTTTGAGTTTATCAAACCTAATTATATGGACGGCTTCTTGTTAGCCGTAATAATAGACTCATCGTACTTCAAAATCCAGCGCCTTTATCCCACTCCTCCTGGAGTTGGAATAGGCAATTTAAAAACCGAATTTTGTTGTGTGAACATTTTTATTTCCTTTCTAACTTTGTTCACAAGCAGATGAAAACGGTTTCCCGAAGAATTTTTATAACAGGCATTAATTATGCGTACGATTATTAAAATTGCATTATTGAGTTCACTGGCATTGAGTCATGCCGTTCAATGCGACGAGACCGCTGACGAAACAACTTTTTCCGGGGATCTTTTTTCGCGGTCCAAACTGAGCGGCGATTGGGGGGGCATTCGTAACGACATGGCCGAAAAGGGCGTGACGCTGGATTTGGATGCTACCCATGTGACACAGCACGTCGCGTCCGGCGGCTATGACGGATCGCTGTTAAATCAATTCCCCGGCAACCGCATCAGTGAATTGTTACCGGGTAATAACGAGACGGAAAGCGATGGCATGTTCAACATGTTATTAAAGGTGGATACCGGCAAGGCAGGGCTTTGGCCGGGCGGCTTCCTGACGGTGCGGGGGGAAGGAAGAGTCGGCGATTCGGTAGGGATTCGCGCAGGCGGACTGATGCCGACCAACGGCGATGCTCTATCTCCAGCCGTGCCGGGTCACTCGAACCAAGACGTACTGGCGCTCACTGAATTGACTTATGCCCAGTTTTTGTCGAAACAGTTCGGAGTGGCATTCGGTCTGGTTAACACGGCGGATGGTGACAAGAATGAATTTGCCGGATCGATGCGCTCCCGTTCCCACTTTATGAATGCAGGGATGCGTTTTTCGCCGGTCATTGGCGCCGCAGTACCCTTGTTAACGACATTAGGGGCGACGGCAATTTTTCTGCCGACTAAAAATATCATTGGCACGGCAGGATTTGTAAATGCCGAAGAAACAGCAGGTTATAATCCTTTCGAACGGGACAAAGGAACCACTTTTGTGACCGAGTGGCAAGTCAAACACACTCTTTTCGGTTTGCCTGGAAAGCAAACGGCAGGTTTCGTTTATGGCTTCGACCGGAAGAAACTCGATTTCGGTGCTGACTCGCGGTCGCATCTTGCGTCACTAATTAGGACAGGGGAGGCCGTCAAGACCAACGCCGATACCTGGGCTCTTTATTATAATGCCCATCAATATATTCAAGGAGATTCGAAGGGGGGATGGGGGCCTTTTATACGCACCGGGGTATCCGATGGTCATCCCAATCCGATCAAATGGAATGTCGCTTTCGGTTTGGGCGGTGTCGGCGTGGGTTCTTGGCGGCCCAATGACAATTGGGGCATAGGCGGCTATGCGCTGGGCGCAAGCAATGAACCCGTGGTCAACCGCTTGGGAATTCAGGATGAAACCGGTTTTGAAGCATTTTATAATGCCGCTATATCACCTTGGCTGCATGTAACTGCGGACGTACAGTATATCGATTCGGCCTTGACCGGGGCTAACCGGTTGGCAGGTGCAGGTTCCTTGCCAGGACCGAAAGATGCATGGGTTGTGGGTGTGAGAACGAATCTGAATTTTTAACCGGAGCGTTATCATTTTCAAGAGTTGAGTGCGTTTTTGTTAAGGTAAAGCATCAGTTGGCACAATGGGTTTTAAGGTGAAGTTTATCAAGACGATATTGATGGGATTAATCCTGATAATCACCACGCTATGGGGAGCTTTTGCTGTTTATTTTGGTGACTCCCACACTGGCATTGTCCAGACTTGTGTGTCCGTGGTATTTGGCTTGTGCGGCCTGGCAGCTTTGATAAGTTTGGGTTTTCCGCGTTGGCGAAAGCGCATATTGCCGGGTTATGCGTTCCTGTTCGCAGCCATTCTGACGTGGTGGCTTTTCATTAGCCCTTCAAATGAACGGCAATGGCAGCCGGACGTCGCCAAATTGGCCTACGCTACTTTCGATGGCGACAGAGTTACAGTGCACAATATCCGCAATTTTGATTACCGGAGTGAATTTGATTATCAGCCTGCGTATTACAACAAAACCTATGATCTAAACAAACTGGAAGGGGTGGATCTGATTGCCGTTTATTGGATGGGGTCTGCTATTGCTCATACCATTCTAAGTTTTAATTTCGGTGGCAATGAACATCTGGCTGTCTCAATTGAAGCGCGCAAAGAGTTGGGTGAGGGCTATTCGACGATCAAAGGTTTTTTCAAACAGTACGAACTGATTTACATCGTGGCTGATGAGCGCGATGTAATTCGCCTGCGCACTAACTACCGCAAGAATCCTCCTGAAGAGGCTTATCTTTACCGGATACAGGGCTCCCAACAAAGCGCCCGACGCTTATTTTTGGAGTACATGAAAAAGATTAATGAGCTGAATGTAGAGCCGGTATTCTACAAAACGCTACTGGATAATTGCACCACAGCTATCTGGTTTAATACCCGGATCAATCCGGAACATCTGCCGTTTTCCTGGAAAGTTCTGTTGAGCGGATATGTGCCGGAATACCTGTATGAGTCCAAGCGGCTTGATTCTCGAATCCCTTTTTCCGAATTACAGAAGCAAGCTCATATAAATAGTCGGGCTCAGGCTGCCGATCAGTCATCTGATTTTTCAATGCGCATTCGGGTGGCTATTAAGCAGCCATAGCCACTATAAATAGCTCCCTTGGTCCAGGACTGGAATTTCAGGCAATGCTTCGATTAATACGGTTAACCCTTATGCCGCCGTTGATAAACACAACTGGTTTCGTTCTTAACAAGAGCCGGAGTGATAGTCGCTTGGTTTTTTAACTACCGAAAATGAGGCATTAGCCAATATGGTCATTAATGGATAGCTGTCTCAATTTTATACATAGTGGGAATAATAAAAGCATGAATATTTTTTTCTACAGCCCTTAGGGCTATATTAAATTCAAAAAAGCCATTATCAATCAATTAAATGACGAAATGAAATAATTGCATTAATATTGAGAAGCATGATGGTAGTTAGGCTTAGGTAACAGATAACTTAAACTACAGAGTACAGAGCGCCAATTAAAAATTACGAACTATAGCCTGTTTATATCAAATTTAAGAATGAGCTCATTTGTTAACAACGGAGCTGTTAGTAAGCCAAGAGAGATTTATGGACGACAAGAGCAATTTCAACTTTCTAAAAGAACATGACCCCATATTCTTTCAGTTAGCCTTTTCTGCTGAACAGCAATTTTCCACCGATCCTAACACCACCTTAATTAAACTGCGCCAATTGGGCGAAGCTTTAGCGCAAGATATGGCCGCTCGTTGTGGTATTGAGTTCGACGAAAAAACCTCACAAGTTGATTTACTGTTTAAATTGAATCGTGAAATTCGCCTCGATCCTACCATTCGTGATCTATTCCATACCCTACGCATCGAAGGCAACAAAGCGACCCACCAATTCAGAACCCAACACAAAGAGGCCATGGATGGTTTGCGTTTGGCGAGGACATTGGCGGTCTGGTTTCATCAAGCATTTGGTCAACAAGGCACCGCCTTTAAGCCTGGCCCCTTTGTCGCACCTACCGATCCCAGTCAACAACTACGGGAGTTAAATACGCAGATCGAACAACTTAAAGCGAAACTGCTGGATGCGAATGAACAGGTCGAAAGCAATCAACAACTGATAGCTTTGGTTGCCCGGGAAAAACAAGAATATGTAACGCTGGCCGAGTACATGGATACAGAGGCTCGTGACTTTCAGCAACTCGCATTGGCCCATGAGAACCAACTCAATAACGAGCGGGAAGCCTTCGAGATCCGGGTCAGATCAATGCAGGCAGAGTTGGAAAGTCGGCAACAGGTTCCGTCGCAAATCAGCGCAAGCATACAAAAAGCCAGCGCTCAACTGTCTCTGAACGAAGAGTTGACGCGAATCCTGATAGATCAACAACTGATTGCTGCCGGCTGGGAAGCCGATACCGAACAACTGACCTATCAAAAAGGCGCGCGCCCGGAAAAAGGTAAAAACAAAGCCATTGCCGAATGGCCGACACAAGGCAAACAAGCCGCCGATTATGTCTTGTTTTGCGGATTAACCCCGATAGCTGTTGTCGAAGCCAAGCGCGAAAACATCAACGTCGCCGGAAAAATACCGCAAGCCGAACGCTATTCGCGAGGTTTTAAACAAAACAACTTCATGCAGCCCGCCTGGCAGCTTGAAGGAAGAACCATTGCCTGGGCTGACTGCGAAGCAGGCCACTACCAGATTCCGTTTGTCTATTCCTGTAATGCTCGTCCTTATGTCAAGCAACTGGCCGAGCAATCCGGCACTTGGTTTCGTGACGTGCGGGAGCTTGCTAATTTACCACGACCCTTGCACGATTTTCATAGCCCCGAAGGTTTGCTCGACAGTCTTAAACGTAGTCGACAAGCAGCGCAACAGTTACTTAAGAACGAAGGTTTTGCTTATCTCAAATTGCGCGATTATCAGCAAAAAGCCATTCAGGCGGTAGAGCTCGCACTAGCCAATAATCAACCTAACTGCCTGTTGGCGATGGCGACCGGTACCGGTAAAACCCGCACCATCATCGGCTTAATGTATCGGTTTTTAAAAGCGGAGCACTTTAAACGCATTTTGTTTTTGGTGGATCGCACCGCGTTGGGCGAGCAAGCGATAGACTTTTTTAACGATGCGCCGCTAGAGCAAAACCAGACACTATCTAAGATTTACAACATTGCCTTGCTCGGTGATATGGCAGCCGAAGCAGAAACCCGCATTCAGGTGGCGACCGTACAGGCGATGGTCAAGCGGATTTTTCAATCCGACAGCCCGCCGAATATCGATGCTTATGACTGTATCATTATTGACGAAGCGCATCGCGGTTACACGCTCGATCAAGAAATGACCGACGGCGAACTGGCGATACGCGATGTCGCGCAATACTTATCCAGCTACCGCCGGGTATTGGATTATTTCGATGCCGCCAAAATCGCTCTGACCGCGACACCGGCCAAACATACGACGGAAATTTTCGGCAAACCGGTATTTACCTACAGTTATCGTGAAGCCGTAGCCGACGACTGGCTGATCGACCATGAGCCGCCGATCCGCTACGAAACCCTGCTCAGCCAAAACGGCATTCATTTTGATAAAGGCATCCAGGTCAGCGTTATCAATACCCAAACCGGTGAAATAGAGCTGGCTGAATTGGATGACGAACTCAATTTTGAAGTCGAAGCCTTTAACCGTCGCGTCATCACCGAGAGTTTTAACCAAGTCATTTGCACCCAGTTGGCAAAAGAACTCGATCCGTTCGGTCACGAAAAAACCATGATCTTTTGTGCCACCGACCTACATGCCGACATGGTCAAGCGCCTGTTGGATGAAGCATTCAAAGCGCTTTACGAGGATGGTTACAACGAAGCGTCGGTACGAAAAATTACCGGACAAAGCGATAAAGTGCAGCAACTCATCCGCCAATACAAAAACGAAAAATACCCCTCTATTGCGATAACGGTTGACCTGCTCACGACCGGCATCGATGTACCTCCTATCTGTAATCTGGTGTTTTTACGCCGGGTCCGTTCCCGTATTCTGTTTGAACAAATGCTGGGGCGCGCCACCCGCCGTTGCGATGAAATCGGCAAAACCGTATTCAAAATCTACGATCCTGTCGATATTTACGCGGCGCTGCAAGATGTCAGCTCGATGAAGCCCTTGGTCAAAGATCCTAATGTTACCCTGGAACAATTGCTGCAAGAGTTGAACGATCCCGCCAGCTTGACCGCACCGGGCAATAAGGCAGACACCAGCCATGCCCATGATGTGCTGGATGCCGTCAGCCAAAAAGTCATGCGGATATTGCGTAAAGCGGTCAATGCTGCCGAAAAGAAACCGCCACTCAAACAAAAACTGGCTGAGTTGGAAACACTCTGGGGCGTAGAACCCGGCAAATTGCATCAGCATCTGCATCAACTCGGACCTAAAAATGCCAGTGATTTTGTTCAACGCCACAGCGGCTTACTCAAGCAACTCAACGAAGTGAGCGACCTGCTGGGGTCAGACTGTTTACCGATCATATACGACGGCGCTGATGAATTTAAAGGACGCAGCCAAACCTACGGCGTCAACGAAAAGCCAGCCGATTATTTGGACAGCTTTAACCACTTTATACGTGATCAGCTTAACCAATCCGTTGCCTTAGGTGTGATCGTCAATAAACCCAAAGACCTGACTCGCGAACAACTGCGCGACGTGCGTTTATTACTGGATGAGCACGGCTATAGCGAGGCCAAATTGCAAAGTGCCTGGCGCAACCAAACCCATCAGGAAATCGCCGCCAGCATTGTCGGCTATATACGCCAAGCCGCTTTGGGCGAAGCCTTGTTGCCTTTTGATCAGCGCGTTGCCAATGCGATGCAAAAAATCTACACGTTGCACAATTGGACGCCCATTCAACGCAAATGGCTGGATCGTCTTGCCAAACAACTGAGCCATGAAGTCGTCATCGACCAACACTTTATCAACCGTGCCTTTGCCCAGGATGGCGGCGCTAAAAGACTGGATTCAATGCTCGACGGCGGCCTGGAAAAGGTAATAGACACGCTCAGCGAAAATCTCTGGCAAGCCACCGCTTAAGTCGGACTCTGTTATAATCTAGCCAGATCAACTAGCCAGCTCAAGAGGTCGATATGCAAACCAAGCAATGGTCATTACAAGACGCTAAAAATAAATTCAGTGCCGTCGTCGATGCTGCACAGCAAGGCAAAGCTCAGGTAATCACACGCCGTGGCGTGCCGTCGGCTGTCGTGCTGTCCATTGAAGAGTTTGAAAAATTCCAACGCTTTGAAGCCGCGCAATCGCCTTCCTTTATCGACCATCTGCTCAGTATGCCCGCCGATGATGGCGAATTTGAACGACTGGATGTACAGCTCAGGGATTTTGAATAATGCCCTATCTATTGGACACCGATATTCTGTCAGCCATTCGCAGCAAACAACGCGATCAGAATCTGGAAAAATGGTTGCATAGCATCAACTCGTTAGACGTTTATCTGAGCGTCGTTACCATAGGTGAAGTTGAACGCGGCATTATCCAGCAACGGCGCAATAATCCGGAATTCGCTGAGGATTTGCAACGCTGGTTGGACACCATTTTGCAGCGATACGAACAGCGCATATTGCCGTTATCCGTCAGTATTGCCCGCCGCTGGGGACAGTTAAGCGGAGAACTGGGGCATAACAGCGCCGATTTAATGATTGCCGCGACCGCGCTGGAACATAACCTGACCGTCGCCACCCGCAATACCCGCCATTTTGAGCCGACCCAAGTCAGCCTAATCAACCCCTATCTTTAGCTATAACGGATTATGACCAACAACGACATTGTTCAAAAACTCTGGAACCTTTGCGACGTACTGCGCGACGACGGCATTAACTACAGCGATTACGTCACCGAACTGGTGTTGCTGCTGTTCATCAAAATGGAATATGAAAATACCGAAGCCGGATTGCTGGACCAACACAAACTGCCCGAAGGCTGCCGCTGGCCTGATTTGAACAACAAAAGCGGCTTAAACCTGTTGAACGAATACAAGCGCATTCTGTTCATCCTCTCAACGGGTAAAGAGATTGTTAAAGACCCTAACGACGAAACCAAAACCATCGAAAATACCGTCATTACCGATCCGCTGATTTTGGCGATTTATGCCGATGCCCAAACCCGCTTAAGGGAACCTCGCCATTTGGAACAACTGATTAAAAGCCTGGACACTATCGACTGGTTTAGCGCACAACGCGACGGCCTCGGTGACTTATATGAAGGCTTGCTGGAAAAAAACGCCAGCGAAACCAAATCCGGTGCCGGACAATATTTTACCCCGCGCCCGTTGATCGACAGCATCATCCGTTGCGCCAAGCCGCAAGCCGGGGAAGTGATTCAAGACCCCGCCGCCGGTACCGCGGGTTTTTTAATCGCTGCCGATGCTTTTATCAAAAGCAATACCGACGATTACTACAGCCTGCCCGAAAGAGAGCGAACTTTTCAGCGCAACAAAGCCTTTGTCGGCATGGAACTGGTGCCGGGGACGCGCCGCTTGGCGTTGATGAACTGCTTGTTGCACGGCATGGAAGGCGACGACGAAGGCGTGGTGCATTTGGGCAATACGCTCGGTCTGCCCGGCACCCAATTGCCCAAAGCCGATGTGATACTGACCAATCCGCCGTTCGGCACCGCCAAAGGCGGCGGCGGCCCGACTCGTGACGATTTCACTTACAAAACCGGTAACAAGCAACTGGCGTTTTTGCAACACATTTACCGCAGCCTGAAACCCGGCGGCCGCGCCGCCGTAGTGCTGCCCGATAACGTATTGTTCGAGGCCGGAGTCGGCACCGACATCCGCCGCGATTTAATGCACAAATGCAACCTGCATACGATACTTAGGCTGCCAACAGGGATTTTCTACGCCCAGGGCGTTAAAACCAATGTGCTGTTTTTCAGCAAAGGCACGGCGGAAAAACCGGAACAGGACGAAAACTGCACGCAAAACGTCTGGGTCTACGATCTGCGCACCAACATGCCCAGCTTCGGCAAGCGCACACCGTTTAGCGACCAGCATCTGCAACCGTTTGAAGATTGCTTTCATGCCAGCGAACGCGCTGAAGCGGATGGCAACATCACCAATTTCCTGGAAACTGGTGAAACAGAATCCCGCTGGCACTGTTTTTCCCGAGACTGGATCAAAACCCAAAAAAGCGATTCGCTAGATATTGCTTGGCTGAAAGACCAGGACAGTATTGATGCTGCCAGCTTGCCGGAGCCGGATATTTTAGCTGCCGAAGCGATGAGCGAACTCACCGAAGCCTTGCGCGAACTCAACGGCTTGATGCTGGCTTTGGGTGCAGGTGATCAGGCGCAAGCGCAAAATGATTTATTGGCGGAGGTATTGGGATTGGGTGAGCGTGTATGAGCCCGGCCGATGTTGATCTGCCGAAGGGATGGGTAGTGGCACGGATTGGCGATATTGCTGCAAAGGGGGAACAGAGAATGCCCGTCGACGATGAGGAGTTTATCTATGTTGACATTGGAAGTATTGATCGTAGTTTAAAGAGGATTTCAGAGCCACAAAAGCTCCTCGGAAAGGATGCTCCAAGTCGTGCGCGAAAAGTAATAAATACTGGCGATGTTTTAGTGTCACTGACGAGGCCAAACTTAAACGCGGTTGCACTTGTCGGACAGGAGCTTGACTACCAGATAGCTTCAACTGGTTTTGAGGTAATTAAACCCATCACAGTTGATAGTCGATACATTTTTGCTCTTGTACGTTCAAAACCATTCATCGATTCAATATCAGGGAAAGTTCAAGGAGCTTTATATCCAGCAGCAAAATCTGATGATGTGCGCGGACATGAGTTTTTTCTTCCCCCACTCGCCGAACAACACCATATTTCCGCCAAATTGGACGAATTGCTGGCACAGGTGGACATCCTTAAATCTCGCCTCGACACCATCCCCAAAATCCTTAAACGCTTCCGCCAATCCGTTCTCGCCGCTGCGGTGAGTGGGAGGTTGACGGAGGATTGGAGAAGTGATGATTACATCAGTGTTAATTTAAATCTCAGTAAACATAATTTTGAATTGCTGATTCCAAAGTGCTGGAGAATTGCTGCCCTTGAAAAAAGTTGCAAGATATTGTCTGGCAATGCTTTTAAAAGCGATAAATTTATAGGTTCGGGCATTCCAGTAATAAAAATTTCTAATATTCAATATGGTGAATTTGAAATTAAAAATCAGCAATTCTTGCCTGCAAGTTTTTTGGAAATTCATTCAAAATTTAAAGTTGAACCATCTGATTTATTGATGGCTCTTACTAGGCCTATCACTAACAATACCCTCAAGATTTGTAGATACCCAGATTATGCAGAAATTGGCCTGTTGAATCAACGTGTATGCAAATTTACGTTTAAGAATGAGTCGGAGAAGAAGTATTTTGAAATACTGTTTCAATCTGATTATTTCAAATCTCAAGTTGAAGACAATCTTTCAGAGACTCTTCAACCAAATTTATCACCAGCAGACTTAAAAAAGTTTGTTGTTGCAATCCCTGATGGTGAAGAACAAACCGAAATCGTTAAACGGGTCGAACAACTCCTCACCTACGCCGACCAAATCGAGCAACGCGTCAAAGATGCTCAAGTCCGTGTCAATCACCTGACCCATTCCATTCTCGCCAAAGCCTTTCGCGGCGAACTCACCGCCGACTGGCGCGAGCAAAATCCCGATCTTATCAGTGGCGAAAATAGCGCCGAAGCCTTGCTGGCACGGATTAAAGAAGAGCGTTACAGACTGGAACACAACAAAGTAACGAATCGGCGCATCCTAAAAAAATCAGGTGAGAACATGAAACCCAAAGGCATATTACCCATCATTGAAGCACTAAAAACAGCAGGCCAGCCTTTATCATCACAGGATTTGCTGGTTCAATCCGGTTATCCCGGCGATGCCGGCACCGAACAACTGGAAGCCTTTTTCTTGGATATTCGAACGCAGCTCAATGCAAAAGCCATTACGCGCAATCGACAAGGTGATCAAGAATTCTTCTCGATAGCGGAGTAATGCAGTCATGAAAATAGATTACCTGGAAGTCCGCTCCCGTTTTAAGAATCTCGAAAATGTGCGTGTCGATTTTGATGACGACAGTCTGATGACCGTTATTGTCGGTCGTAATGGCTCAGGTAAATCGAATGTCGTGGAAGCATTGGTAGCCATTTTTCGCAACCTTGATTTGGGTGAAGCACCGCCGTTTGCTTATGAAATCCGCTACAAATTGGGCATGAATGATAAAGCGCGTTGGATTACTGTTGATGCCGATCCAAGCCGTGGCACTTTATCCAAGCAATATGATGTCAAGGTGTCCAAGTCAGCTTCTAATAATGATCTTGAATTAGCGCAACCAGTATCAATAACTAAAGTCGAACGCGATAAAAAAGGTGTGGCAGAGTATTTGCCAAAATACTTGTTTGCCTATTATTCCGGCCCCAGTGATCGCCTGGAAAATTATTTTCGTAAACACCGCACCGATTTTTACCGTAAGTTACTAAAAAGCGAGGTTGATCTAAAGGGCGATATTCGTCCGTTGTTTTATGCCAAGCCTTTTCATAGCCAATTTGTATTATTGGCGTTTTTTTTGAGTAGCCAAGACGATAAAGAAAAAATCTTTTTGCGCGAACAGCTTGGCATTGAAGGCTTGGATTCTGTCCATTTTGTTATGCGAAAAACTAGCTGGGTAACGCAACCTGAAGAATTGTTTTGGGGAGCTAAAGGTGTAGTACGTGAATTTCTCGACAAGCTGTTTCCTTATGCTTTGGCTCCAGTCAAGGTGACCCGCCCAGAGAATACTTCACTTACAGGTAAGGGGAGGAAAAATGAATTCTTTCATCTCTTTCTGCCCGATGTCGAAAGCTTGCGCGAATTCGCGCAAGGGCTGAGTCCCGATGTCTTCTTCAAAATGCTGGAAAGCACGTTATTATCGGAAATTATTTCTGAAGTCAGTGTGCGCGTAAAAGTCACTTCCAGTGACGAGCCATTAACTTTTCGGGAACTGAGTGAAGGTGAGCAACAGCTTTTGACGGTGCTGGGCTTGCTGAAATTCACGGGAGGTCGTGATTCATTATTTTTACTGGACGAACCCGATACTCATCTAAACCCAGCTTGGGCGGTAAAGTATTTAACGTATTTGCGTGAATTTGTTGAGCCCAATGATGAAACCAGTCATCTGTTGATGGTGACTCATCATCCACTGGCTATTGCTGAATTGGATAAAAAGCAAATACAGGTCATGTGGCAGGACGAAAGCAATCAGGTACACGCTCAAGCACCTGCCGAAAGCCCACGCGGCATGGGTTATGGCGGCATTCTTACCAGCGATATGTTTGGCTTGCGCAGTACGTTGGATAATCCGACTGAAGATTTGCTGCGCGAGCGGCGTTCTTTAGTCGAGTTAGATCAGTTGACTGCCGAACAGCGGCAAGAACTCAAATCATTGGACGCAAAGATTGAATCGTTAGGCTTTACTACCGCCCATTGGGATAAGGATTACCAAGAATATCTGCAAATTCGTAAAAAAATGGATACTGAATTATTTGCAGAGGAAGAGCCGTCGCCAGATGTGAGTGCTAAACGAAAAGCAAAAGCGCAGGAAATTTTACAACGAATATTGGAAAAAGAACGGCTCGGAACTGAATAATGAGGCATATTGATTATAATCCGAGTTCATTAACGTTACCCGATGGCTGGACAGATACAGTCAAAAACCTGGAAGCGCAGCTACTCGCTGAGATAGACGCAAAAAAACGGGCTGAATTGATCGATAAAAATGATGATGTTTGGAAAGCCATTAAGCAAGAACTGGCCAAGCTGTTTAATTTTAAATGTTGGTATACAGAATCTCCCCAACAAGGTACCGATGTCGACGTTGATCACTACCGACCCAAAAAACGTGTGGCGGAAGTCAATGATAAAGATAACCCTCATCCTGGTTACTGGTGGCTGTCATTTAAATTAGAAAACTACCGTTACAGTTGTATTGTTGCCAACCGTCGCCGCCGTGACGTTGAAACCGATAAAACTGGCGGTAAAGCAGATCATTTCCCTATTTGGAATGAACAAAATCGTGCGTGGACACCGACATGCGACTGTGATGAAGAACAACCTATTTTACTTGATCCATGTAAAGCAGCTGATGTGGCTTTGATTACCTTTAAAGATGACGGTGAAGCGATGGCCCGTTATGGATGTGATGCTAAACCCAGGCTTTTTCAGCGTGCAGATATTTCTATTAAGTATTACAACCTTAATCACAGCGATTTTGTAAGAGCTCGTATCGAGTTACGTGAAAAGATGGATGGTTTAGTTCGGGATGCAGATAAATTCTATAAAAAGCTTGAAACGGGGGATGCTACCCATGACCACGCTTATGAGACAACAATCAAAACGCTAAGAAGAATGCGCGATAAATTCGCGCCATATTCCAGCTTTTGTATGGCTTACCTCGATAAATATAGGCATGAAGATTTTTTAGTTGGCGTGTTTTTGTAGCAAAAAATAAAAGCCATTTTTTAACAGATAGTTAATCTGGAAAGATATTGAAATACCTATCATTGGTAAACGAATTTAGAGAAGAACTGACTTCTTTATCACGAGAAATTGAAACCTCATCTTCGATGGGGCATTTTGATATTAATAAAGTCTGTGAAGATCTTGTTTGTGGATTGTTTCGGGAGTTAATCGGATTAGCTCAACTTCGCAATTTAAATAATGAAGAGAAACAAAATTTTCCGGGCATTGATCTGGCGGATGACTTGGCTCGCATTGCTATCCAGGTAACATCGACTACCAACCTTGGAAAAATTAAAGACTCGATTACAACGTTCTTGAAATACAAATTCAACGATAAATATGATCGACTGATCGTATTTATCCTTACAAAAAAACAACCAAGTTATTCGCAGTCAGCTATTGACCAAAGTGCTTAGGAGGCCTTTTTATTTGATGTTATTCGCTATGTGATGGACTTTTCCGATCTAGCTGCTAAGGCAGCAACTGTCAGTTCTTAGATACTTAACAAAGCAGTTAATATTTTACGTTCCTATACCAGCGGCTGTGAAGTAGGGCTCTTTGATGAAGACTTTGGTGTTTTTGAAAAAATCACTGCAAATTTGGTTGAACTATATTTTCCATCTACTTTATTTGTGGCAGATTTAATTCCAGAAGTTATTGAAACAGGTAACGGCGGGAAAGCTGGAAATCAACGCAAACAGATTCTGATACTGGCCTTTTTTGAGCCAATATTTTAATGATGGTCGGGCAATCGTTGCCGGTAGTTAAAAATGCGTGATAATTGGCAATGACTTCGAAAATGGTACCCCGAAACCGCTATTTTCTCTTGTTGCCAAATTCTTTGATTTATAACCCTTTGTTTCAATTGGTCGGGACGATAGGATTTGAACCTACGACCCCTTGTCCCCCAGACAAGTGCGCTACCAAGCTGCGCTACGCCCCGACAGTTTGAAATAAAGAATTTAAAGCTGAAAGGATTGTGAACACAATCCCTAATAATTCAATGTGGCAAATTATACTACATTTGCCGCAGCATATGAAAAAATCTACTTTAACAACTCCAGAATTTCTTCCAGTTCGCTAACCATTTGATGAATCAACTGTTTGGTGCGGGTTGAATCTTCTTTGGCATCATCACTGCTTAAATGAGCTCTGGCACCGCCAATAGTGTAGCCTTGTTCATACAGTAAGGATCTTATTTGCCGTATCATCAGCACGTCATGACGCTGATAATAACGACGATTACCGCGTCTTTTTACCGGGCTAAGTTCTGTAAACTCTTGTTCCCAGTAGCGAAGCACATGAGGTTTTACTCCGCATAATTCACTAACTTCACCTATGGTGAAATAGCGTTTTGCCGGTATGACCGGCAGTTCATTATTATTACTCGGCTCCAGCATATGCTTCCACTCTGGCTTTTAGTTTTTGACCTGATCTGAATGTTACCACGCGACGGGCTGTTATGGGGATTTCTTCGCCAGTTTTTGGATTTCTGCCGGGACGACTACTTTTGTCACGCAGTTCGAATTTTCCAAAACCGGAAATTTTTACCTGCTCGCCGTGTTCCAGGGAGCCTTTAATTTCTTCAAAAAACATTTCGACCATATCTTTTGCTTCGCGCTTGTTTAAACCAAGCTCGTCAAACAGCCTTTCGGCAAAATCGGCTTTAGTTAATGCCATCGTTAATCCCTCAGCTTTGCACTTATTTTTGTGGTCAATGTTTCTAACAGTCCGCTAAATATAGCATCTATTTCAGAATCTGTTAGCGTTTGTGAAAAATCTTGTATTATTAAACTTAAAGCAACGCTTTTACTGCCTTCTTCGACACCTTTTCCACGATAAATATCAAAAACCACTATGTCTTGTAAAGTCTGTTCTGCACAACCTTTAATGCAATTGATTATCTCGCTGACGGCGACTTCTTCCTTAACAATCAAGGCTATGTCGCGACGTACTGAAGGATATTTTGACAGCGGCTTGAATTTTGGTATTTGTTTGTTCAGCAACAGGTCCTGATCCAGTTCAAACAGGAACACTTGGGTATCAAAGCCCAACTGTTTTTCCAGTGTTGGGTGCAACATGCCCAGCCAGCCGATTTTATGTCCTTGCGGCGACAAGATTTCAGCCGTTTGTCCAGGATGCAATGTAGGATGTTTGGCCGGGACAAATTGCACATCTGCACCGGTTAACGAAAACAGGGCTTGCACATCGGCTTTAACATCGAAAAAATCAATTTTGCGGGTTGCGATACCCCATTGCTCGGAATAGGCGCTACCCAAGACGAGGCCGGACAGCATCTTTTGCTGTTGCATGTTTTGGTCTTTGTTTACAAAACGCAGGCCGGTTTCAAAAAAACGAACCCTGTTTTGTTGGCGATTGGTATTGTGCAGGGCAGCCTTCAGTAAACCGCACCAAAGGGTAGTGCGCATCACCGATAAGTCGGATGAAATCGGATTTTTTAGCCGGATAATCTCGTCGTCAGGGGCGACCGCTTGTTGTATCTCTTCATCGACAAAGCTATAGGTAATTGCTTCCTGATAGCCTCGGTCAACCAGTAAATCTTTAACGCGATCCAGATCCAGAACCGTTTCGGTAGCTTTGCCAAGTTCAGAACGCATTAACAGGCTGCTGTTCGGCAGGTTGTTGTAGCCGACAATACGCGCGATTTCCTCGATCAGATCGGCTTCGATAGCGATGTCGAAACGGCATCCCGGCGGCGTTACAGACCAGTCATCCTGCTGCGTTTGTACCAACATGCCTAAGCGTTGAAAAATATCGATAATTTGTTCATTTTCCAGAGCGATACCCAACGTTTTTTCCAGTCGCTGCTTTCTGAGCAATACGGCCGGGCGTTGCGGCAGGGTAGCTGCCGTCGTTACGTCGGTGATTGCACCGACGCTGCCGCCTGCAATGTCGATAATCAATTGCGTGGCGCGTTCTATGGCGCGTTCCTGCAAGGTTGGATCTACGCCGCGTTCAAAGCGGTGCGATGAATCAGTGTGCAGCCCGTAGTTTCTCGCTTTACCGGCAATGCTTAGCGGAGTGAAAAATGCGCATTCCAGAAACACATCCTGCGTTTCGTCGCTAACTGCGGATTCGCTGCCGCCCATTACGCCTGCCAAGGCCAACGCTTGTTTATCGTCGGCGATAACCAGAGTTTCGTTGTCCAGCTTAATGGTCTGGCCGTTTAACAGGGCAACGGTTTCATCGGTTTGAGCATAGCGCACATTAATGTTGCCGGTTAATTTGGCGGCATCGAAGGCGTGTAGCGGTTGGCCTAATTCGATCAAGACATAATTGGTAACATCGACCACAGCACTCAAGCTTCTTACGCCCGAGCGACGCAGACGTTCCTGCATCCATAACGGGGTTTCGGCTTTAGGATTTACGCCTTTAATTAGTCGGCCCAAATAGCGAGGACACGCGTCTGTAGCCGCTACGGAAACAGTCAGGGTGTCTGCATGGCTGACAGCGGCTGTTTCGACTTGAGTGGCCGACCAGTCCATTTTATTGAGTACCGCCACTTCGCGGGCAATGCCTTCAACGCTCAGGCAATCGGCTCTGTTGGGGGTCAAGTCGACTTCGATGATATTGTCGTTGAGCGACAGGTAGTCACGTATATCAATACCTACCGGGGCATCGGCAGCCAGTTCCATTAAGCCGTTGGCATCGGTAGCCAAGCCCAGCTCTTTTTCGGAACACAACATGCCAAAGGATTCTATACCACGGAGTTTGGATTTTTTGATCTTAAAATCGCCCGGCAATGCCGCACCGATCAATGCCGCAGGGATTTTTAAGCCGACACGAACGTTGCTGGCGCCGCAGACGATTTGCAAAGGTTCCGCTTCGCCTACCGCGACTTGGCAAACTCTGAGGCGGTCGGCATCGGGATGTTGCTCCATCGCGAGAACTTCGCCGACAACCACGCCGTTGAATACTGCCGCAGCAGGCGTTACCGAATCGACCTCAAGGCCTGCCATGGTCAATTGCTCGACCAGTTGTTCTGTGCTTATTGCCGGATTGACATATTCTCTTAACCAGGCTTCACTAATTTGCATAACTCAAACTTTATCTACAAGGATGGGGTGTATGCCGTAAGCCTGCCGGGAGCAGGCGCGGCACCTGTTTAATTAAATTGTTCCAAAAATTTAAGATCATTTTCAAAAAATAATCTTAAATCGTTAATGCCGTAACGCAACATCGCGAGACGCTCCACGCCCATGCCAAAGGCAAAGCCACTATAGGTCTCGCTGTCGATGTTGACTGCCTTGAACACTTCGGGATGTATCATGCCGCAGCCCATGACTTCCAGCCAGCCGGTATGACTACATACGCGACAGCCTTGGCCGCCGCACATCACGCATTCGATATCGACTTCAGCCGATGGCTCGGTAAACGGAAAATAGGACGGCCTAAAGCGCACCTGGATGTCTTTTTCAAAGAAGGCGCGCAGGAATTCGTAAACGACACCTTTTAAGTCGGCAAAACTGACGTCGGTATCGACCAGAAAACCTTCTACCTGATGGAACATCGGCGTGTGGGTAATATCTGAATCGCAACGATAGACTCGGCCCGGCGCAATCACTTTCAGCGGCGGCTTTTCCGATTCCATGACCCGGATTTGTACCGGCGAGGTATGCGTTCTTAATACGGTGTGGGCATCAAAATAAAACGTGTCATGCATCGCCCTTGCCGGGTGATGCGCTGGAATATTCAGTGCCTCAAAATTATGATAATCATCTTCGATTTCAGGTCCTTCAACGACTTGAAAGCCGACGCTGGCAAAAATCTTGGAGATTCGGCGTAATGTGGTAGTCACCGGATGCAAACCTGCAACAGCTTGACCTCTACCCGGCAGGGTAACGTCTATGCCTTCGCTGGCCAGTCTTGCTTCTAATGCGGCATTTTGCAGCAAGTCTTTTTTGGCTTCCAGTTGCTCTTGAAATTGATCTTTGGCTTGGTTGATGACTTGACCGGCAGCGCGTCTTTGCTCAGGATCGAGTGCGCCGAGTTCTTTCATCTGGAGGGTAAATAAACCCTTTTTGCCGAGATAGTGAACACGAACCAGATCGAGTTGGTTAAGGTCTTGTGCGTCGCGAAGCTGATGTAATGCCTGCGCGAGAATTTCTTCTAGGGTAGCGGACACGGTTTAGCTCGCTGTGTTTGGGTAGTGGGGAGTTTATTAAGGGGAAAGGCTTAAAGCCTTAATTCCGCCCCTCCCCGGAAAGAGGAGGGGGGAACAGTAGGATTTCAGTTAATTAAAATCCGGATCGTTCCTTAAGGTTTACTTTGATGTTCCTTTGCAATTTCCGCAATTTTCGCAAATGCGTTAATGTCGCGAACTGCAATATCAGCCAGAACCTTGCGGTCTATCTTAACATTGGCTTTAGTCAAGCCATTGATGAAGCGACTGTATGACATTCCGCTTAGACGTGCGGCTGCATTGATACGGACGATCCACAAGGCGCGGAATTGACGCTTTTTCTGTTTGCGGTCACGGTACGCATATTGACCCGCTTTGATGACCGCTTGTTTGGCAACGCGATAAACCCGGCTTCGTGCGCCATAGTAACCTTTCGCTTGCTTTAATACTTTTTTATGTCTTGCTCTGGCTGTTACGCCGCGTTTAACTCTAGGCATGATCTACTCCTTAGATTAGCTGTACGGCATCATACGTGCAGCCATGCGCACATCTGATGGATGGATAGTTGCCGGCGAGCGTAACTGTCTTTTTCTCTTAGTCGATTTTTTAGTCAAAATATGACGTCTGTGGGACTGGCCACATTTAAAACCGCCGTTGCCTGTGCGTCTGAAACGCTTGGCAGCTCCACGGTTAGTTTTGATCTTTGGCATTTGTTTGCTCCAATTAATTAAAATATTAAGTCCCTGAGTTGTAACCCAGCAAGGCAAAATGCATGGCCCTGAAGAATTAACAGTATCATTTACATGATACCTAGCAGCTCATCCTGTGCCGCTGTAAAGACGTTGAAATATAATGTCTCTATGATTTTTGTTGCGATCGTTTATGCAATTATTTTTTCTTTTTCGGAGCCATAACCATAACCATTTGGCGGCCTTCCATTTTAGGAAATTGCTCGACGATTGCTATCTCTTCCAAATCTTTTTCTATCCGTTTCAGCAGATCGACACCGATTTCCCGATGAGCCATTTCGCGTCCACGGTAGCGCAAGGTAATTTTGGTTTTATCGCCATCATTAAGGAACTTGGTTAAGCTTCTTAATTTAACTTGATAATCCCCTTCATCGGTTCCAGGCCTGAATTTAATTTCCTTGACCTGAACCTGTTTTTGTTTCTTCTTGGCAACGGCGAGTTTTTTGTTTAACTCAAACTGGTATTTGCCGTAGTTCATCACCTTGCAGACCGGAGGATCCGCATTTGGCGATATTTCTACTAAGTCCAAGTCTGCAGCGTAAGCAATCTGTTTGGCTTCGTCTAATGATATAATGCCTAACGCCTCACCGTCTGCACCTGTAACTCTCACCCGTCTGGCGGTGATTGCGTCATTCAGGCGCGTTTCATCTTTTTTAGCAGCGATATCCTAATCCTCCAAAATCATTCATTTTCTGCCTGTAATCTCTTGTTTCAACCGTTCGGTAAATTCATGGACTGACAGGCTACCTAAGTCATCACCTTTTTGCGTACGTACCGTAATGCTTTGTTGTTCTAATTCTTTGTCACCGATAATGACAAGATACGGTACGCGCTGCATAGAATGCTCGCGAATTTTAAACCCGATCTTCTCATTTCTCAAGTCTATTTTTACGCGGATACCTTGTTTTTCAAGGTCTAGCATAATTTGTGACGCATATTCTGCATGTCGGTCAGTAATATTAATCACTACCACCTGCACTGGCGACAGCCAGAGTGGGAAGGTTCCCGCGTGTTGTTCGATTAAAATACCGATGAAGCGTTCCAGTGAGCCGAGTATCGCTCTGTGCAGCATTACCGGTACTTGTCTTGATCCGTCTTCGGCAATATAGGTTGCATCCAGACGACCCGGCATCGAGAAATCCACCTGAATCGTACCGCATTGCCAGACCCGTCCGATGCAGTCCTTTAATGAGAATTCGATTTTAGGGCCGTAGAAAGCGCCTTCGCCTGGCTGCAAATCCCATTTCAATGCTTTGGTATTAAGTGCCAGTTCCAGGGCGTTTTCCGCCTTGTCCCAGACCGAATCATCACCGACCCTGTTTTCTGGGCGGGTCGATAATTTTATGATAACTTCTTCAAAGCCGAAATCTTTGTAAACATCGAACAGCATATCGATAAAGGTCGATACTTCGTCCTGAATCTGGGCTTCGGTGCAGAAGATATGCGCATCATCCTGAACAAAGTTCCTGACCCGCATCAAGCCATGCAGAGTGCCGGAAGGCTCGTTGCGATGACAGGAGCCGAATTCGGCCAGACGTATAGGCAAATCACGGTAGCTTTTAAGGCCCTGGTTATAAATCTGCACATGGCAAGGGCAGTTCATCGGTTTGATCGCGTAATCGCGATTCTCCGAATGCGTGGTAAAAATCATGTCACCGAATTTTTCCCAGTGCCCGGATCTCTCCCATAAAGAGCGATCCACAACTTGCGGCGTTTTAACTTCGCCGTAACCGTTTACCCGTAACTTCTCGCGTATATATTGCTCAACCTGTTGATAAATGACCCAGCCTTTTTCATGCCAGAACACCATCCCGGGAGCTTCTTCTTGGGAATGAAACAAATCCAGTGTTTTCGCCAGTTTGCGATGATCGCGCTTTTCCGCTTCTTCCAGGCGATGCAGGTAAGCCTGCAAGTCTTTTTTATCGCCCCAGGCTGTGCCGTAAATGCGTTGCAGCATTTCGTTGTCGGAATTGCCGCGCCAATAGGCGCCGGCAATCTTCATTAGCTTAAAGGCTTTTAACTTGCCCGTGCTGGGTACATGAGGGCCGCGGCACAGGTCGGTAAATCCGCCTTGCTCATATAAAGATAAATCTTCATTGGCGGGGATGGATTCGATAATCTCGGCTTTATAAGTCTCGCCCAGATCCCTGAAAAACTTTACCGCCTGATCCCTTGATAACACCGAACGATGGACGGGGTAATCTTCAGCAGCCAGTTGCTCCATCTTTTTCTCAATTGCGCTCAGGTCTTCCGGCGTAAAAGGTCTTTCATAGGAGAAATCATAAAAAAAGCCGTTTTCGATAACCGGTCCGATGGTTACTTGCGCTGAGGGGAATAGCTGTTTGACGGCCTGAGCCAGTAGATGTGCGGTGGAATGACGAATGACGCTGATGCCGTCTTCATCCTTGGTGGTAATCAGTTGCAGCGTTGCATCTTGTTCGATTAATGTGCCGGCATCGACCAGATTGCCGTTAACTTTGCCTGCCAAGGTGGCCTTTGCCAATCCCGATCCAATAGACAGCGCAACGTCCATTACTGTTACGGCTTGATCATACTCACGCTTGGAACCATCGGGAAGGGTAATTACCGGCATTTTTTATCTGTGTTTAGTGTCTACAATAAAAAAAGCACTGCGGTGCAGTGCTTTAAATGTTTGGTAGGCACGAGTGGACTCGAACCACCGACCCCCACCATGTCAAGGTGGTGCTCTAACCAACTGAGCTACGCGCCTGAAGCTATTCAACTTCGAGCAGGACATTATACCTATAGATTTTTGTTATGCAACTCTCTGTTAGCTTCTTCACAGCAACCGCATCAAAATAGTTTTAAAAACAGGGAGGTAACTACAACGATATCGGGTATTTGATAACGCCTATAAATTGTGGTTTTGAATATTTTTTCTTCTCGATACAGCCGGGCATACAGTGCGTTAACGTACAGACCCGCGCAGGAATTCGGCATATCGTAAAATTCTAATAGAGAATAAACATCGAAAAGAACATAGCGGCAAAAAGTGTATTCAGTCGCAGTCCTAAACTGGTCGACAGAGACATGATAAATAAACGATTCATACCGCTCTGACCGAGATCATATCTTGGGGATCGGGAAGTAGTGTTTGGCGAACTTTTTCTGGCAAGTCGACCTGTTTCCAACTGTACCGCGTTATAGACAGGTGCAGCACGAACCGCTGCTGTCAAGGTCGGATCGCACCCAGACCAACAGGCGGAGACAGGGTTACAAAGATTATCCTTACCTGAAAATTCCGACGGACGGAATTTTCCCGACAGGAGAGAATAATGTCCTATCAAACAATTCAATACTACGATGCCTCGTCCAACAACAAGAAATCCCGCTTGATTGCCAGTGCAAAACACTTATCTTGGAAAGTCATGATAACGTTCAGCGTTACCATATTCTTGCGCAAATGGCTTTTAGGGGCCTCGCGAGTAACGTTGATCGGCGCCTTGACTCTTTCCGGCTGCACCTCGGAACATTCCAGCGAGCAAGGCAAACAAACGCCGCAAGAGAAAGAAGGCGCCGCCACCAAACCGGTTCACAAGGAGGTTGGTGAGGCCTCATGGTATGGGCCCGGATTTCAAGGCCGTGAGACTTCCAGCGGCGAGATCTATGACCAGAAAAAGATGACGGCCGCTCATCCAAGTTTACCGATGGGGACTAAAGCCGAAGTGACTAATCTGGAGAATGATAAGAAGGTCGAGGTCAGAATCAATGACCGTGGACCTTATGCTGATAATCGCGTTATCGATCTTTCCAGCGCAGCGGCTAATAAGCTCAAAATGAAAGAGGATGGCACCGCTCAGGTCAAGATTGAGGCTAAATCCGCCAAGAAAAAGAGCCGCACCGTCCAGTCCGGAAAGACAAAAAAGAAACCCAAAAAAGCCATACCATCGAAAAAACAGTAATGGCTTTAATCTGTAGTTTGTTGTGCTATTAACGCCATAACATGCTATCAAGAAATCATCTGCTCCGGGTAGGCAGCAATCAAATTATATCAGGTAAATTCTATAGCTAATATGACGCCTACCAGGCGGACGGGAGCGATACAGCACACGTGAAGCAAGTCCACCCGGGCGGTCTCAACCCATTACCACCCGTACCTGATGCAGTTGCCGGTCGTTCTGTAAGGTAATGCTATTAGCATTTAACTGGAGCTCTCCATCCAGCTCTATCATCG
This sequence comes from Methylobacter sp., assembly GCF_030680395.1. GTDB lineage: Bacteria > Pseudomonadota > Gammaproteobacteria > Methylococcales > Methylomonadaceae > Methylobacter_A. The sequence goes on from NZ_JAUXVR010000048.1 coordinate 53,292, forward strand.
CGATACCTTGTGCCGCTCCGTCCGGATTTTCAACCGTGATTTCATAGCGAGTATTCTCATGTTGATAAACAATACTGTAACTGTCCCATGTTCCGGGAATACAGGGATTAAAGACCAATTTGTCGGCCCGGACCTGCAAGCCCAATACCCATTCCAGTCCGGCGCGGTAATACCAGCCTGCCGCTCCCGTGTACCAAGTCCATCCGCCGCGCCGAGCGTGGGGCGCCTCGGCATAAATATCTGCCGACAGCACATACGGCTCGACCTTATACGCATAAATGCCGGTACGACTGGACGAGCGCTTGATTGGATTCAGCATGCGCAGAAGTTCCGTGGCTTGATCGCCTTCACCAAGCATGGCATAGGCGATGACCGACCAGACCGCCGCATGGGTATATTGTCCACCGTTTTCCCGTATGCCTGGAGGGTAGCTCTTGATATAACCGGGGTCTCGCTCAGTCTTGTTGAACGGCGGCGTGAATAGCAACATCAGATCATCGCCGTAACGGACAAGATATTCCCGCACCGAATTCATCGCCCGTTGCGCCCGCTCGGTTTCTGCTGCGCCGGAAATGACACCCCAACTTTGCGCAATCGAGTCGATGCGGCACTCGGCGTTGTCTGCGGAACCGAGTGGCGTGCCATCATCGAAATAGGCGCGCCGATACCATGCGCCGTCCCATCCTTCAGCTTCCACTGCAACCTTTAGTTGAGCAGCATGCTCACGCCAGCGGATAGCGCGCTCGTTATCTCCCTGCGCTTCAGCCACCGTTGCGAATTCGATAAGCGTGGCGATCAGAAACCACGCCAGCCATACGCTTTCCCCTTTGCCTTGATTACCCACTCTATTCATGCCGTCATTCCAATCGCCGCTCCCGATCAAGGGTAGACCATGTGCCCCCGTTTCAAGGCTCAGGTCGAGCGCACGCGCGCAATGTTCGAAAAGACTCGCTTGCTGCATCGACCGGGACGGCTGGTAATAGGCATCATCTTGTCCCGGTTCCAACGCAGAGCCGTTTAGAAACGGCACCTCCTCATCAAGCACATGGGTATCGCCGCTCACCTTGATATAGTGGGATACCGCATAAGCCAGCCAGATACGGTCGTCGGAAAAACGGGTACGGACGCCGCGGCCTGAGGGCGGATGCCACCAATGCTGCACATCGCCTTCATCAAACTGGCGCGCGGCGGCACGAAGCAGATGAGCGCGGGTCAGATCGGGTCGTGCGACAGTCAAGGCCATGCTGTCCTGCAACTGATCGCGAAAGCCGAATGCCCCGCCGACCTGATAGAAACCGGCCCTGGCCCACATGCGGCAACTCAGGGTTTGATACAGCAGCCAGCGGTTTAACAGAATATCGAGTTCCCGATCCGGCGTTTTGACCTGAACCTTGCCGAGCACTTGGTCCCATAACTGTTTCACCCGGGTAAACGTCGTTGCTGTTTCGGTGGCCCGACAGCGCTGTACCAACTCGCGGGCATGGAGTCGGTCATTGCCTTGCCCCAACAAAAACACGATTTCAGTACGCTCGTTAGGCGCAAGCTCAATCACCCTCTGCTGTGCTGCGCAAGGGTCCAGCCCCGCGCCAACCGAGTTTTTCAGTGCATTCGAACTTAGCAAGCCCGCTGGTGCCGCCAGACTTCCGTTACGACCGATGAATTCCGCTCGATCCCCTGTCCATCCGGTCTGTAGGCCGCATAGATCGGCGAAAGCAATGCGATGGCCGAATTCTGCGTCTCTGGGATTGTAAGCAAACAGCGCGCCGGTATCCGAATCAAGTTCGGTGATGACATGAGCGGCGGTCACGCTACGCGAAGCGCCCAACACCCATTCCACGTAGGCCGTGACTGTCAGTCTGCGAGGCCGTCCGGAAACATTGGTCAACGTCAAAGACGATATTTTGACCGGATCGTCCGGGCTGACAAATTGCAGCAGCTCGCTATGAACTCCATGGGAAACATGCTCGAATCGGCTATAGCCTTGTCCGTGCCGTATCACGTAACCGGCATTGTCGATCCGGATCGGCAGGGCGGTCGGACTCCACAATTCGTTCGTGTCATCGTCGCGTAAATAGAAAACTTCTCCGGGCGAGTCGCTGACCGGATCGTTCGACCACGGCGTCAACTGGTTTTCGCGACTGTTCCCGGACCAGGTACAACCGCTACCCAACTCCGATACCATAAAACCGAACTCGGCATTGGCGATCACATTGACCCAGGGGGCTGGTGTCCACTGGCCGTTGTCGAGCACAATCACATACTCGCGTCCGTCTTCGGCAAAACCGCCCAGTCCGTTGAAAAATTCGAGCGGGGGTACCGCCAACGATGGCGAATGAGCTGCGGGAGCAGGCAAGGTTTTTGGCGCGACAAAAGCCGCCGCAGGCCGTAAGTACCTCAACAGTTGCTCGGCCAAAGTACCTCGACTGCTGACCAACACGGCGCGTGCGACTGTTTGCAGTAATATCAGTTCTTCTGCCGAAAGCCGGTCGCTACGCATGACAAAAATCGCACCCTCGTTCTCAAGCTCCTGATGGGCCGAAAACGCCTTGTTTTCGCGCACCATGCCCTCCAGTAAAATCTGTAAATCCTCGGCGTAAGATAATTCCTTATCGTTCAAGATTATTAAATCAACGGCAAGGCCTTTCATGCGCCAATACTCGTGGGCACGCAACAATTGTTCAACGATGGTCCGGTCTTCGAACTCTGTGACGTGCAATAACACGATCGGCCGATCTCCCGAGATGCCGTAGCGCCATAATCCGGTAACGTTCAAAGTATTCCTCTGCATCAATTTGCCGACTGAACGCAACGAGGGATGGATATACAGCAAGCGGTTAGCCAGATCCTGAAACAGCTGGGCCTCGTCCGGCCGGGTGCGCAGATGATGCAGCTGTATATGGGCGTAAGTCCAGGCCATCGCGGACACGCGCTCGAACGCCACCACGTTATGGTATTTGTCGGCCAGATCTTCCACTGCCTGCCGCGAGACGGCGACCAGGGTGGTAAATGTCACGTGTTCGGTTGCACCCGCTGCAATGCGTATCCGTGTGCGCAAGCTGAAGATCGGATCGAGAACGGCGCCAACCGTGTTGGTCAGCGGCCGACCATCCATCACCGCAATCGGTTGCCGTAGCGTTTGTCCTCGTCCGACAAAGCGGGCCCTGTCGGTTTCGTATTGCAGTCCGTCGTCGGTTCGGCCGTCGGCCAGTACGTGGGCTGCCCAGATATTCGGATCGTCGGCTGTACGCGGCCGACGCTGTGCAATCAGTCCGCGCGCCTGGGGCAGATATTCGGTTTGCACGAACAGATTGGAAAAAGCGGGATGCGCAATATCGGCAGCAGGTGGGGCGAGCACAATCTCGGCATAAGAGGTGATATCGATTTCCCGTGCGCGCAGTCCATTATTAGTCAAACTCAAGCGGCGGATTTCCGCATCGTCCTCAGGCGAAACGACGATCTCCAGGGAGCTGACTATGCCGTCGTCGGTTCGGGTAATGCGCACACGATCTTCAGCAAAGACGACTTCGTAGTGGTCGGGAACTGTCGTTGTCGGCTGATAGCCGGCAGACCATACCTGACCGCTTGCCACATCGCGCAGGTAGATATAACTGCCCCAGGCATCCCGCGTTGCATCTTCGCGCCAGCGCGTCACTGCGAGGTTTCGCCAAAGACTGTAGCCCGATCCGGCGGCAGTCATCATCACCGCATAACGGCCATTAGACAACAAATGCGTGGAAGGCACCGAAGACGTGGGGGAGGGTACGCGCCGAATGGGCGGCTGCACGGATTCCTTCACTTCGGAAAGATCCTGAAGTAACGGTATAAAAGGCGTATCAGCACCGAGCGGGATGCGTTCCTGCAACAACAAGTCAGCCGCCTGAATCAGCGGCGCACGGTGGAAACGATGACGCATCGCTCCGTCATGCACGACATTGGCGAAAGCTACCAGCGACATGCCTTGGTGATGGGCCATGTAGCAACGCACTATCGCGACCGGCCGGCCTTCCGCAAGCCGGACCGGAGTGAAATCGAGCGCTTCATAAAAGCCGAAGCGCCCTAATGCGCCTTTTTTTTCCAAACGTTCAAAGTTTTCCACCGCGGCATGCGGAAGGTACATCGCCGCCAAGGCTGTGGCGTAGGGGGCAACCACCAAATCTTCGCCGAGTCCTCGCTTCATCCCCAGGCCGGGTACGCCAAAAGCGGCATATTGATAAGTGAAGTAAAGGTCGCGCCCGTTAAAAGCCGACTCCGAAACGCCCCAAGGTACACCGCGTTCCTTGCCGTATTCAATCTGACGCTTCACTACCAGACGGCAAGTCTGATCGAGCAGGCTGTAACGCGGGGTAAAAGTCACCAGAGAAGGCATCAGGTATTCAAACATCGACCCCGACCACGACAGCAATACAGTGCCATGCGCGGCACGCGTCACTCTCCGGCCAAGGTGGAACCAGTGCGTGCTCGGCACATCGCGCTTGGCAATGGCAACGAAACTGGAAAGGCGCGCTTCTGAAGCCAACATGTCGTAATAACTGGAATCAAGAATGCCTTCCGTCACACGGTATCCCAGCGAAAACATATGGCATTCAGGGTCGTAAAGAAAGCGAAAATCCATTTCGTGAAACAAGGCTTCCAGTTGTACAACCATGTTTTCCAGACGCTCCGTAAGTGTTTCGGCTTGCGCTCCGGCCTGTTGTAAAATGACTTCCCGGTCACCCGATGCCGGTGCGCTTGATGCCTTGAGTTCAACCAAGCCTTGGGCATAGCAGCCGGAAAGATCACGCAAGTGAGTCTCCAGCGTTAGCTGTTTAGATTCAGTATCAGAGCGGGAATGGATCCAGGGAACCAGACTATCCACATCGCGCACGTGAGAACGGACGTCATCGCGCAGCAACGTAGACCAGACAAGCACTTCATTGTCGTCGGTATCGCCGCGCTCGGCGGCATAGGCACGCGCCAGATCCTGTAGAGTGTCGGCGCCTAGTGTCAACTGCCGCCACAAAAGACTCCATCCGTCCGCGTCGGCAGGGTGACTTTCCAAAAGATTGCCGAACACGACTCCTTTTTGCCGCAGTTCTTTCAGAGTTATCAGCGTACGCCGGTCGTCGGTAATTTTAGCGAGCGAGTCCATCAGCAATTGATGGGTATCGGTCAGGCCGGTCAAGGCGGTGGACAGCGCGAGCGGCCGCCTTTGCATTTCCCGACACGCTTCGCTCAGCACCAGCAAATGTCCCGCCAGATTGCCGCTGTCGACGGTCGATACATAGCGGGGTTCCAGCATATGCAAATCGCGGGTATCGTACCAGTTATAAAAATGGCCGTGCAGCCGCGGCAGTGCAATCAGCGTGGCCAGCGTGGCTTCGAGCCGGTCGACGGTGTCGATTAAACCGATCCAGCCGAAATCGCGGGCGGCTACGACGGACAACAGATACAGACCGAAATTAGTCGGCGAACTGCGATGGGCGATAACGGGTAGCGGATCTTCCTGAAAATTATCCGGCGGCAAATGGTTCTCTTCTGCGGTTACGAAGGTCGTAAAAAAACGCCAGATACGCCTTCCGATCAAGCGCAACTTTACGCTATCCTGCGGCTGTAGCGATTCTGCCTGATCCAGCCTGGGCGGCAGGCTCAACGCCCGTGCAACGACCGGCGCCAACCACCATAACAGCAGAAACGGCATAGCGACCGTGATTGCGACGGGATTACAAATCAGTATGACGGCAGCAGTGCCGACAACGATCGTGGAGGAACTGCACAACGGACCGATAAGATTCTTCAATGCATGATTCGACGCTGTTTTTGCCTGTAGGGCGGTGACCCACTTCAGCAATTGGCTTCGAGTAATAAACAGTCGCACCAACGTGCTGACGATAGCATGCACCATCAGCCAAGTATGTTGTGCCAGTAAAGCCAATGCCACCAGGCTGTTGCCGATTGCACAGCGCATATTTTCTCCCGCCGCGCGCAAACAGGTTCCCAACGAGATGCCTCGGCGGGGCAACGCAAACCCGCTCGTAATCGCCAGAATCACAGGAAAACCGAGCGCCGTCATTACAAACCCGACCAACATCAATTGCGGCGCGTTGGGAATAGCCCACGTTACGACCAGTGCAAAGAAAGCACCGGGTGCTGAAAGGGATCGGCGCAGATTGTCGAGCATCTTCCAACGCCCGATTATCGGCATACCCTTGCCGTGAGCTCCGAAGATCCAGGGTAACAGTTGCCAATCGCCGCGAGCCCAGCGGTGTTCCCGTGATGCCGCAACCTCGGTGTGGGAAGGAAATTCCTCGAAGAACTCGATATCGCTGACCAGTGCGCAGCGTACGAATACACTCTCGAACAAGTCATGGCTGAGCTGGGTATTGTCCGGTACGCGACCGGCCAGGGCGGCTTCAAAGGTATCTACGTGATATAAGCCTTTGCCGCTGTAGGTGCCGAGTGAAAACAGATCCTGATAAAGCTCCGATACCTCGCTGGAATAGGCATCGGTGCCGGATACACCGGCAAAAATCTGATGAAACATTGAGCGCTCTTGCTGCTGCGGCAGCGTCGCTGTAACGCGTGGCTGGAGAATGCCGTAGCCTTCCACGACACACTGGGTATCCGGATCGAACACCGGCCGGTTAAGCGGATGGGCGGCCACACCCACTAATTGGGCTACGGTGCCCATCGGCAACTTGGTGTCGGCATCCAGGGTAATGACATAACAGACGCCGGGCGGAACCTCAGCCGGTTTGCCGTCAGTCGGCAGAAATGAGGTATCGACAGCACCCCGCAACAGACGGTTGAACTCCTGCAACTTGCCGCGCTTGCGTTCCCAGCCCATCCATTTACCTTCGCCGGAATTCCACAAGCGCTTGCGATGGAAAACAAAAAATCGTTGTTCTTTATGCTTGCTATTAAGCGCGGCCACCGCAGCAACGGCTATGGTTAGCAGGCGGTCATCGTTCGGCATTGTTTCCTGATCCGCGTCCGCCCAATCCGACAACAACGCAAAGCGCACCTGACCGTCCGGATTGGCCAGATAGCGAATCTCCATCTGCTCGACCTGATTCTTAACTTCGGCCTCGTTGACAAACATCGTCGGTACCACAACAAAGGTACTCAGCGTCTCGGGCACACCGTCTTTCAGCTCAAGCCTTGGCAGATGACGTGGCGGAAAGCGCATAATGATCAGCCGGTTCACTAGGCTAACGGCGATATCCGATGCGGGAAACACACCGAACAATGCGATCAGGAATAGCTCAAATCCACCGAGTCCGGCGGCGAGACTTGCACTCAAGGGAAACGCAAGCAACAACAGTGTCAACAGACTGAGACTGCCCACATAAGCAAGTCCCGCGTGAGCAACATAGGTGCGTAACAGTTTTTGTTTCAACAAAGGCCGATAATTGATTTCCCGTTCGAACGCGTACCGTCCGGCACCGATCAAATAGTAGCCGGGTTCCTGTTGGCGATCGTCGGCATTGCACTGCTCATCGATGCGCTGAACCTTGTCGATCACTCTTTGAGCTATCTCCATCTCGGAATGTTGCGAGTGCTTGGCAAGATCCTCAATCGAGTGGCGGTAACGATCGCGAGTCGCAAAATCCATGGTACCGTAGCCGTCGTGAGCGCGCAGACAGGCATCCGCCAGGCTCGCGTCCTCGACAAACTGGGACCAGTCGAACGCCGAGATGGCGCGCATGCTGGTGATAATATTGCGCACCGTCAGGTTATCGGCAATCTGATCGGCATGTTCGCGATGCACGATTTCATCAAGGCTGACGCCTTGCTCGCTGAGCCAGTCATTCAGGAAGTCTAAAGAGACCATGGCGCCCGAATGAGGGTCGTGTAAGCGCTGCAAAATCTGGACCGCGTAAGCCTGACGCAGTGGGGTATCGGGTAATACCGCGGTAGGCAGCGGTAAATAGGGTTTATCGGTCTGGGCGGCAATTTGGTCGATCTGATCAACGAACTCGTCCGCCAGTCGGCGGCCGGTTTGAGAACGGATAATACGAATCGACAAACGGCGAAGATTATCCACCAACAACATCCGCAAAGTAATCTGTATCGCCCAGAGTTCACCCAGCGCGAGCGGAGTGACGTTTTGATAAGCCTTGATGAAGTGCGTCAGTAATTCCGGGGCGAAGCGGCTATCGGTATGGGCAACCAATGCCCAGACGATACCGTAAACACGGGGATAGTCCGCTAAAGCGCCTTCCGCCAATTTGGGCAACTCACGATAATAATTTTCGGATAAGTCGACCTGGATGTCGCTGATCTGTGCTTCGATCACATGAAAATTGTCCAACAACCATTCTGCCGCCGGAGTGATGGCATGTTGCTCGCGTACTGCCTTGGCGACAGCTCTATAAGCTTCAAGCAATACCCTGGCATTATCATTCACCCGCGGAATCAGTTTTCGTCCTTTTTTACGATGACTGACTTTTTGCGCTTTCGCTAAACTCACTGCATGTTGTTCGAGCCGTTCGATGCTAAACAACTCGAAGCGAATAGGTTCTTCACCTCCAGGATGCTCGACCCTAATATGACTTCTTCGTTGTTGTAGCGTCATTATGATCCTCTGGGTTTTAATAAAAAGTAACTATTCAGCGCGAAACGCAAAATCCCTCTCCCGCGTCCAGGTTGGCCATGAGGGCACAGGTAGCCACCAACGTGAGAAGGACCCGCGATACAACATGGCTTTCTTCGGTATCTGAATAGTTATTTCGGAGCCGGATTCTGTCCTATAAGGTCAGTATCAGTAAGATGAGCAGTATCAGCCCGAATCCCGCGCTGGATCCATATCCCCATTCCCGGTTATGTGGCCAGGCTGGAATAACGCCAATGAACATCGGGATGAGAATTACGAGTAAGATTGTGCCAGGTGACATGGTAGAGCTCCTGCTGGAAAAACATTAAACTGAAAACCATTTCAAACGGCGTGGCCTTGATCCCTGGGCGATTCGATGATGTGTGTGGCGAATGGAAGAAGGCTGGCGGCAATATCCAAAATCCAGCTATCGGGAAAGGCTAACTCAGCTTATTTGAATTTGGAAGTAGCGTCTGCCAAGCCAATCTTCAGGTCATCCCAGACCTTATCGGCGGTCACTTTAACCGTTTCCCATGCATCGCCGCCGGTTTCCTGCATCTCTTTCATTGTTTCAGCGGCTTTCTGCTGTTTGGCATGTAAGTCATTGAGTTCCTGGATGTACTTGACCCTTACATGAGCCGCTGTGCTCTCCGTCCTGTCCGTCAAAAGGTCAATTTGAGCGCTCCAGTCTTTCAGTTCCGCCGCCAGACTGTTTATATGTTCTTCTTTAGTTTTCATGATGTTCTCTTTATCGCTGATAGTATTTTTAGGCTAATTTGCGTCGGTTTGTGTTTCAAAGAGCGACGATTAAAGAAGCCGGCCTATCGCGGAACAATATTGCCGTTCTCGTCGGAGAGGATGATTTCCACGCGACGGTTCAACTGACGACTGGCGGCAGTTTCATTGCCGGCCACCGGAAACGCCTCGCCATAACCGCGTGCGGCAATACGATCGCTGCTGATTGCCATATCCGTCAAAGCCGTCCGCACCGCATAAGCGCGTCGGTCGGAGAGCTCCTGATTGAAGCTGTCGCTGCCGATGCTGTCGGTATAACCTTCAACCAATACTTTCTGCTGCGGGTATTGAGTCAGAAAATCGGCCAGTTTTTGTACATTGCGGATTCCGCCCGATGCCAACTGCGACTTGTTGGTACTGAATAGCACGTCGTTCAGGGTGATCACCATGCCGCGTTCGGTTTTCTTGGCGTTCAAGGCCTGAAGCTCCATGGCCTGTTGAGCGATCAGCGCATGAGCCGCATCGGCTTCGGCCGTTCTCGCCTCAAGGCGGGTTGCATCGCGTTGGGCGCCGGCGTTGGTAACCGCTAATTCAGCTGTTTTTCGTTTGGCGACTTGCTGCGCGATGCCCACTTGTTGCGTGGCGATATAGGCCAGTTGATTGACGGCGTCATCGCTTTCATCTTTGTTTAAAGCAGCATCCGCTTTGTTCAGCGTGTCGCCTGCGTCTTTTAATTCAAGCGCAGCCAGATTGGTGACTTCGGGGTTGGTCCGTGCACTGTCGTAATGGCTGTGCGCTTCTGTGAGCAATTGATTTGGCATCGAACTACAACCGGAAGCGATCGCGGCAGCGATTAAGGTCATAGGAAAGTATCGATTATTTTGCATGATGAACTCCGGTAATTATTATTGGGCTTTACGGTCGATTTCTTGGCGTAACACGCGATTATCTTCCTCTATTGTGCTTGCCGCTTTCTGGGCTTTGGCTGAACGCGCCGTCGCTGAGGCTAGTTGAGCGTCAACCTGCGCTTGTTCCGCCAGTTGCCGGGCGCGTAGATAATCTTCCTCTGCCATGGCCTGCTCGGCGGCATCCATCTTGTCTATCGCAGACTTTAGCTGTAGCGGTGCAAACTCATTGCCTCCCGCAGTGCCCGCATTGCTTACCGCAACCTTGGAAACAGCCATTTGTTCGGTGGGCGCCGAGAGGCTCGCGCAACCGACTGTAAATATGGCAGCAGCTACGCCGATGCCGTACATGATTCGATACGACCTGAGGTTGAAAAACTTTTTCATGAAATTTTATCCATTGAATTAAATACCTAACACAATCGTTCCGATAAATAATCATTGCAACGATTGCCGCTTTCTATCCTGAAATCCGGATGAGCCTGTTACAGACAACCGGTTTCAAGAACCATCGGCTATGATTAGATACCTTTCCTCAGTTGCCAACCGTGCGTTAGCGTACATAAGCTTCTATATAACCAAGAATTGAACGGTGCCGGGCCGCAGCATCGGTCAGCGCGAAGCAGACCCAGACACAAGAATATGAAAAACCTGCAACCTTCCTGCGCTTCGAAGCAATAGGCGAGGTTCTGGAAAAAATCGCTATCCATGGCGCTGGATACCGGCATGCATGCCAATGATAATTCCGGGGGAAATGAGGAGGAGGGGGCGAGGGTAATCTTCTTGCGGCTTATTCGAAAGGGCGCTGAACAAATCATTTTCGCTCATGATCCGGCAAGGCCTTTAGTCCTGAGCGCAGTCGAAGGATCACCAGCAACGGAATCAATATGTTACTTTCATTCTGAGCCTGTCGGAAGATTAAGTCAGCGCTTTCCCAAATTGACAACCCTGTTTTTTAAATCGATAGCGTTGCTATTCATCCTTGGAGCACATCGTTTCGGTCACGTCCTTGCCTATCCCGCGGTAGCCGGTAAAGCGGCCGGAAGGGTTAAACATCGGTTCCCCGCTCACCATTAAATATTGCCGCGAGCCGTCGGTATTGGTCCGGCTGTAGACGAAATCAAGGAAAGGGCGTCTGGCGGACAGGTTCGCCTCCAGTATCTCCCGCTCGCTGATATTCCAGCGCGCGCCTTGGTCATCTCTTGTATTGCCCAGTGCGTCATCGACCCGGATTCCGAGCATTTCAAGCACCGGGCCGAAAATCTTGGTGAAATGCCCGCTCTCATCCTGTTCCCAATACCAGTCGGACGACAGTTCAGTCAGGCGACGAAAACGCGTTTCGCTTTCACGCAGTTCGGCGGTCCGTTCCAGCACGGTTTGTTCCAGCACCTTGTTGTAATTCTCAAGTTTTCTGTACAACAGCCGCACTTCCAGCATGTTGTGGATACGCGTCCGTACTTCGAGCAGATCAAACGGTTTGCTGATAAAATCTTTTGCGCCGGCGGTCAGCGCCCGCAGCTTGTGGCCCGGCTGGGCAGTGATCACCAGTACCGGAAGGTAGCCATCCGTTTCGATGTCCTTAAGGTCTTCCATAACCTGGAAGCCATCCATGTCAGGCATCTGCAGATCGAGCAGGATCAGGTCGTAGCGGTTTTTACGATGCAGCTCGCAGACCGCATAGGGATCTGTCGTCGACGCAACGCAGGCATAGCCGACATCGCGCAGCATTTCATCAAGCAGAAGCACATTGGATTGCTGATCGTCAACGATCAGAATGCCGGCGTTAAGAATTTCTTGTTCGCTAATCATTGTATTTGTCCGGTTTCGTTTACGCGGGTCAATTCCGTTTCAGAAAATTTCAGGGCATCGTCCAACGCTTTCATAAATTCGTTGATTTTAATGGGTTTGGTAAGGTACCGGAAGAATCCCGCCTCCAGTCCTCTTTCAATATCCCGGGGCATGGCATTGGCGCTGAGGGCAATGACGGGGATATGTGCCGTTACCGGGTCTTCGCGCAGGATTTTCAGGGCTTGGATGCCGCTGATACCGGGCAGGTTGATGTCCATCAGGATCACATCCGGAAGATGGGCGTGCGCGAGCGCTATGCCGAGATTGCCATTACGCGCGCTCAGCATACGTACGTGTGGGTGGCTCTCAATGATTTGCTCGACCAGCATCAGGTTGGCCGGATTGTCTTCCACATAGAGCAGGGTGCGCAGTGCCGCGTTTTCCTGAGCTTGCGGCACCAGTTCCGCAGGCATTATATGTCCGGCGGCAAATTGTGGTGAAACGTCTCGAATCAGATCGATCCAGAACTCGCTGCCCGCTCCTACAGTGCTGTCAACGCCGATAGTGCCTCCCATCAGTTCGACCAGTTGCTTGGTTACCACCAAACCGATGCCCGTGCCTTCTTCTGTGCCGGTTTCTTGCCCGAGACGATTGAACGGCTGAAACAGCTGCGCCAATTTGTCCGGAGACAAGCCTGCACCGCTGTCTTTGATGCTGATGCGTATGCATTCCGGAGTGCTCTCCGTGCATTTCACCTCGACCGTTCCATGCTCGCGGTTATATTTGATCGCATTGGAAAGCAGGTTGATCAGAACCTGCTTTACCCGGGTTCGATCGGCATAGGCAAACCAAGTGGTGTCGAATGGGAGAAAGGTCAGCTTGACGTCATGCTGTTGCGCCTGCGGTTCGATCATGGCCTGGCATTCGAGGATAACATCGATCAGCGACACCGGTTCTCGCGACAGCGATAGCTTGCCGGACTCTATCAACGCGAGATCGAGGATCTCGTTAATCAGATCCAGCAGATACCATCCTGCCTTGATAATGTGGTGCAGTCTTACAATCTGGGCGGCCGTTGGCGGCGGCAATCCGGCCTCCAGCAACTGGGCGAAGCCCAGGATGGCATTGAGCGGGGTGCGCAGTTCATGGCTCATGCTGGAAAGAAAATCCGATTTGGCGAGGTTGGCTTTTTCCGCTACAGACTTGGCGTTTTCAAGCTCGGCATTTTTTTCCTGCAGCACCTGATCCAAGCGTTTGCGTTCGGTCAGATCTCTCGTCAGCTTGGCGAAGCCGCGCAGATTGCCGCTCTGATCGCGTATCGCCGTATAGACTACATTGGCCCAGAAAGTCGAGCCGTTCTTGCGCACCCGCCAGCCCTCGTCTTCGAACCGTCCCTTGGCGGTTACGACGTCCAGGTCCCGCTGCGGCGTGCCGCGCTCGATGTCTTCATGGGGATAAAATCTGGAGAAATGCTGGCCGACGATTTCCTCGGTACTGTAGCCTTTGATCCGTTGCGCGCCGCTGTTCCAGCTAACTACGCAGCCCTCCGGATTTAGCATGACAATGGCGTAGTCGGTCACGCTTTCCACCATCAACCGGAAACTCTCTTCAGTCCACCGCAGTTGCTCTTCAACCTGCTTGCGCGCGGAATTGTCGGTGCCGATCAGCAGGTAGCCGATAATTGCGTCCTGATCGTCGCGCAGTGCAGTGACCGACACGACCGCCGGGAAGCGGCTGCCATCCTTGCGGATGTAGGTCAGTTCGTAAATATCCTCTATGCCGCGTGAGGCCTTGAAAACCAATGCTTCGAAGCCCGGCGTGATCGAGGTGGACAGCTCTTCGCTCAAGGCCTTGGCGCGTGCGATAACTTCCTGCGGATCGGAAATGTCGGCCGGAGTGATCTTGTTCATTACGTCGGCGGCCGCGTAGCCCAGCATGTGTTCCGCGCCGACGTTAAAGATCTGAATGACGCCTTTTGCGTCGGTGGCGATGCTTGAGAAATTGGCGCTGTTAAAAATTGCGTTCTGCAAGGCGCCCGCCTTGAGTAACGCCGCTTCCGACTGCTTGCGTGCGGTGCTATCACGTAAAATGCCGGTGAAGTAACGTTGTCCGCCCAGCCGCATCTCGCTTACCGCCATTTCCATCGGGAACATGCTGCCATCCTTGCGCTGGCCCACGACCTCGCGTCCAAGGCCGATAGCACGGGCCTCGTCGCTTGCACTGTAATATTCAAGCGAGCCATTGCGCTGATCCCGATCAAGCTCGGGTATCAGCATGCTGAAATGTTGTCCGATAAGTTCTGCGGCGGTATAGCCAAACATTTGCTCAGCGGCCGGGTTAACCGTCTCTATGATACCGCCGCGGGCATGGAGGGTGATAATGCCGTCCACCACGGTATTCAGAATCGTTTGGATCAGCGCGGCACTGTCGTTCAGGGCCTGCTGCGCTGCATATTCTTCGGTCACATCGCGGAACACCAGCACCGCGCCGATCACTTGGCCGCCACGGTCGCGAATCGGTGCGCAACTGTCGGCTATATCGCACTCGCTACCGTCGCGTGCGATCAGCACCGTGTGATTGGCCAAGCCCTGTATCGTGCCATGCGCCAAGGTTTCCATGACCGGGATGGCGGCGGGTTGACGCGTTTCCTGGCTGATGATGTGAAAAATCTCATCCACCGAACGACCGATGGCTTCAGCCTGCGTCCAACCGGTGAGCTGTTCGGCAAGGGGGTTCATGAGTGTCACGCGCGCTTCGGCATCGGTGGCCATCACGGCATCGCCGATGGAGTTTAGCGTAACTGCGAGCTTCTCTTCGCTGACTTGCTGCAGTTGTCTATTCGACTCTTCCTGAAGATCCAACAAATGCTGTGTTTCAAGATTAACTAAACGCTTGAGCCGCTGCTGTGTTTTTGAATAGATAAAATAGGCAAACACAAGTACAGACAGCAGCACAAACAAGCTGGAAGTAACAATAATGGTAAACAAATGGCGCATGTTCGATTGGAACTCTGCATCGTGCTGCGCCAGCGCATCTTCTTCCAACTTGATGAAGCTACCCATCCCGGCGCGCATCGAATCCATCAAATGCTTGCCCTGGCCGCCATCTACAGTTGCCGGTACTGCAGTGGTGCCGTGGTGGCGGCGCAGCTCAATGACCTGTGACATTTCCGCCAATTCGGCATCCGCCAACGGAGTCAGCGCGTCCAGATGTTTCTGCGCAGCACTGACGAAGGTAAGCTGGCGTAATGCTTGCAGATCGCCAATGATGCTGTTGCGCGCCGCCAAGTAAGGTTCCAGAAATGCTTCGTCACCGGTTAGCGAATAAATGCGGTGACCGGTCTCCGCATCTTTCAATTCAGACAGCAAAGCGTTTGCGCGGATTATTAAGGTGTAGGTATGCTTTCGCGCCTCGGCAGCGTCCTCTATTTGTCTGAAAGCCCCGAACCATATCGCCACCAGTGCAGCCAGCAAGGCCGCTCCGGCAAGTGAAACAACAATTTTATAAGCCGCTTTCAAGGAAGATTCACCCGGCGTCGTGTCTGCGTCGTAGTTGATAAGAGTGGAAGCGAGAGTTTTGCGGACATGGTTTGCCTTTGTGTAAATCGTAAAGTGGTCTGGAGACGGATCGGCCCTTTGGTCGTCATATCAAGTCAGGTTAGCGGCTTATCGCGAAACCCAACCTGTATGACTTATACGCTAATCCCGGCACAAACAAACATATCATTAATCGTGGTGCTCCCTGAACGACTCAACTTTATGGTTAATTGGAAAGGTTCTTAGCGGTTTCTGCATCGCAGAGCAAGCGATGGAATTCTTTCTTGACTACGTTGTAACACTCGCAAGAGCGGGATTCCAATCCCAACCGGTCAAGTACCGTGATGTGGCCACGGCGGTAACTGATCAAACCGGCGCGCTGCAAGTTCCCTGCGGCTTCGGTGATGCCTTCGCGACGTACGCCAAGCATGCAGGCAATCAATTCCTGGGTCATGGTCAATTCATACGTGGGCAATCGATCGAGGGTTAACAACAGCCAGCGGCACAATTGCTGCTCTATCGAATGATGCCGGTTGCAGACCGCAGTTTGGGATATCTGTGTAATTAATGCCTGAGTGTAGCGCAACATCAAACGCATCATGGGTCCGGAGCAATTGAATTCCTCAATCATCAACTGGCCTTTCAGCCGGTAACCGTAGCCACCGGTCTGCACGGTGGCACGGCAGGGTGTGGAATTGCCGCCCATGAAAAGTGAAATTCCGAGTACGCCCTCATTGCCCACTCCCGCGACTTCTGCCGATGCGCCATTCTCCATAACATAGTGCAGGGATACGATAGCGGTCGTCGGAAAATAAACGTGTTGCAATTGGCCGCCGGATTCGTAGAGAACTTCACCGAGCGGCATCGGGATCAGCTCCAGGTGCAAAGAGAGTCGTTCGAATATTTCCGCAGGCAGAGCAGCGAGAAGATGGTTTTGATTGGGGGTATGCCGAGCGGACATAAGGGCGGCCATTTTCTTGTTTCTGGGGCAAGTGAGCGATAGGTTGAAGACCAAAAAACAGCGAAACAACCAAAAGGGTAAGGCTTTAAAGGCTGCTGAGTCTGTGCTCCGTTATAACACAGTATTAGGTAAGGATTAGGAATTTGAGTTTTGAATGATACGTAAATGAAATGCAGCGGTCAGTTTTATCAGGACAAAATAAAAGCCGATACGAGCAGTGCTGGTTTTAGTTTTTCGGGACCGGTTACCAAACTTTACCCGTATACGGGTGTTTCCGAGAGAAAACCAGGCTCTCTAACGCGATGCTTCTAAAGCTATTGTCGGCCCAGAATTACTGTATGCGCGGATGTCGGCGAATTTACCGGAATACGGTGCCGCTAAAGACCCGTATACCAATGTGAGGTTATATCTATTATATATCCGGTTACAGCCACTTCAATGTTCGTTGCCGCACTGAACGAGTCCGGTTTTGTGTGTATTGTTCATACAAGCGGGGAAACGTCATTCCCCGCTTTGGGCATGGCGTTGTGGTCATGGTTTAATTAATTATCTGGAGACACTCATGAACAAAGATCAAGTAAAAGGCCGGGTCGAACAAACCAAAGGTAAAGCCAAAGAAGTCGCCGGTAAGATGATAGATGACGAGGAAATGGAAATAAAAGGTAAAGTCCAAAAGAACGTAGGTAAAGGCCAGGCAGGCTATGGCGATGTCAAGGAAGATGTTAAGGATACGATTAAGAAGGGTCACTAAAACCGGACATTGCCGGGCGGCAGCAGGTCAGTCGGAAGAGGCCTGCTGCTGCATGGCGCAATGAAATACTCTTACATATTTTTGCACAGGAAATAATTATGAAACTTACCAATATAAAACGTACAGGTTTATGTGCAGGCATCGTTTTAAGCTTGTGTTCGTTGGGTGCCTATGCTGCCGAAGAACACGCAGAGGAAGCGCTTAAACATGCGAAGGCCGCTGCCAAAGCCGATGATGCAAAGGAAATTGTCGAACATGCGGAGAAAGCCAAAGCCCATGCGAAAACTGCGGATGAACATCTGGATGCCGGTATCACGAGCCTGGATAGTGCGATCACTCACGGCAAGCAGGGACACGCCGACATGGCGAAAAAAGCCGCCGAAGAGGCTGTAACGCATCTAAAAGCTGCGGAATAACGGGCTTAGCTGCAAAGGACGGCGGGCGAAAATAGCCCGCCTTTTTTATGCGCGGTCCAAAATCACGGCGGCGATCTCATTAATCTAAAAACGCAAAAGCATGAAAATACCCAAATAAATTACCGGTCTATAAAGTGAGCCGAACGGCTTTCATGTCTCAATCGCGGTTTTTAGGGTAAATTGATGTTACGCACATACTAAAAAGGCCTGGTCCACGCAAGGCTTGAAAAGTTTTCCCCGGTCCGGGAGCGGTGGCCTGTCTTGTTGTGCGCGATTCGTTATGACAGTGGTTTTCGGCGATTATATCTGCGACGATTCTGCGTTGCTCCGGAAGTCGGCACAGGATGGGGTTTTTGTTTAGGCGCTTGAGCCGAGGTGCCCGGCCGATAGCGGGATTTCATTATCCATGCCAGAGGTAAGGCCGTGTATAACGTTTGCGCCGAAGTTAGGAGATTTAGAGCGGTCCTCAAGGGACTTGTCTCGGTACTTTTCTCGGTACTTTGCGCTTTATCGACAGTGCTGCGAACTTTGGCAGGTTGGCGTTTGGTGATTTCGCCAATAATAAAACCGATCCCGCCCGCCAGCAGCAAAGAAGCCGGATCGGTCAGCTGTTGGTATATTTTTTGAACCAATTTTGTTGTCCGAAGATCGACCACCTGTTGACGTTTCAACACCTGCCGCTCGGCATCTTTGATTTGATCCGTCAGGAACCTGGATTGATTTTGGTTTACAAGGTGAGGCATCTCAAGACTCCTCTTTATCAGGACGCTGTGGGAAAGGCATCGGCTGAAGACTGCGGACAGTTGCCGGGAATTGTAGATAACGGCTCTTGCGGCGTATCATCACCATAAGGATCAGTGTGAGCAGCAAGGTAAAAACCACGGCGAGCAATATGGCGCTGCTTGCTGTGACGCCATGCTCAACCAGCCATAGTATGGCGGCGGCTATGAGCCCCAGCCATACGCCGATCAGCAAGACCGCGATCATCACACCGGCGATGATCATGGATACCAGATTCTGGCCCGCTCGTCGCGCCTCCAGCGCTATCAGATGAAAGCAATCGTGGCTGAATCCGTATAGCTCGTGCCATAACGCTTGAGTATTTTCCAGTATGCCGGAAATTTTTTCAGGATTGCCGTCTGTTGCAGTCTGATCAGGAGCCTCATTATTTGCCGCGTTCCGATCCATGATGACCGCCTTAACGAATGACCAGAAAGCGGCTCAGCAAAAATCCTGCCGCCACTGCAATACTCACCGATGTGATCGGGTTGTCGTGAATAAAATCGCGGAAATCATTTAGCATTTTCTGCTCGGCATCATTCAGTTGCTCTCCAGTTTCGCCGAACGCTTCTATCGCTGCACCGGCTATCTGGTCAACAGTCTCATGTGCGAAATCAGATGTTGTGTCTATGGTTTCCATATTATTTCCTTACTTAATTCGAGCCTTTGAGCCGCATGTCATTTTTGACTGACTCCACGCCTGCAACGCCGCGGGCAATTTCCATCGCTTTATTCATATCGGCACGGGAATTGACGAAACCGCTCAATTGAACCACGCCCTTGAAGGTTTCAACATTGACCTCGGCGGCGCTTACATCAGGATCGTTTAGCAGGGCTGCCTTGACTTTGGTGGTAATGACGCTGTCGTCAACATATTCTCCCGTTCCTGCAGTTTTGTGCGTCGATGCACAGCCTCCGGCAGTTAATAAGGTCAGTGTCAAAAAAAATGCGGAAAAAAATCTAATAATATATTTCATGGTTAAATCTCCAGTTAAATGCCTAAGATAGACTGAAAAAAACCTTCGACAGGCTTCAGAGTGAACGGTCTACCGGTAAAAAAGCAAATACAAAAAATCAGCCGACTAACGATAAGGTGCTGTTTCTAAATAAATTGCAGGCTTTTGCACGACTATTCGCCAAAAACCTTGAGTTCAACTTTAACCGCAAGATTAGCCTCTGTCGGTACGGTAGAGCACATACAGCAGAGTTTCGTAAGTGGGTAAGTATCTGTTGTGAGCGCGAAATCAGGCTTAACTTAATAACAGCCAGAGGCTCATGTCTTTTCCATGGCGGCACTGTATTCGCCGCGGCGCGCAGCCCGGTTGCATTTGGCGCGATGATACAAAGCTTGCTGCGCCGCCAATACGTGAGACTCCTCGCCTTGCCAAATTTCCAACGCCGGTTGCTGGATGGCGCGGGCGAATGAAAATGACAATGCCCACGGCAGTCGCGACTTGAGGCCGCCATTCATCGCATTCAAACGGGCCGAGGCCAGTTCAGCGGATTGGCCGCCCGACAAAAACGTAATCCCCGGAACGGCAGCGGGGACGGCACGCAACAGGCAGATCACCGTAGCATCGGCCACCTCATTCACCGTTTCCTGCTTGAGACAGGCTAAACCCGGAAGTACCATGTTAGGCTTCAGCAGCATACCTTCCAGCATCACCCTTTGCCGGTAAAGCTGGTCGAAAACCGTATGCAGGACTTCTTCCGTTACCTGAAAGCATCGCTCCAGCGTATGATCGCCGTCCATCAGGATTTCCGGCTCGACCACGGGAACGATTCCGGCTTCCTGGCATAGCGCGGCGTAGCGGGCCAGTGCCTGCGCGTTGGCTTCAATGCAACCCCGGCTGGGAACAAGGCCATCATCTATGACAATCACTGCGCGCCATTTGGCGAATCGAGCGCCCATTTGGCCGTATTCAGTCAAGCGTTCGCCTAACCCGTCCAGACCTTCGGTTATTTTTTCTCCGGGATGCCCGGCCATGTCTTTTGTCCCGGCGTCAACTTTGATACCGGGAATGATACCGGTGTCGGTAATGGCTTTAACAAAGGGGGTGCCGCCTTTCTTATGCTGGCGGATGGTCTCGTCGGAGAGGATCGCTCCGCTAATACTTTCATTAAGCCCTGGCGTGGTGATGATCAATTCCCGATAGGCGCGCCGCATCTCTTCGGTCTGGGGAATTCCCACCTTGGCAAAGCGTTTGTTACAGGTCGGATTACTTTCATCCATCGCCAGCAGGCCTTTATCGCCTGTAACCAGCTTTTTTGCCGTGTCTATCAACTCTTGTGCATTCATTGGGGATTGCTCCATTTCCAGTTGCGGATTTCCGGCAGGTCCTGGCCGTGCCGGATTTTGAGCTGAGTGATCAGCTCGATCATCTCCCTGAAAGGCTGCGATTGCGCGAACGTGAACTCCGAAACTGAGCCGGAGTAAACGGCCGTTGCTGATGAAACACCACCCGCTCCAGATATTCCTCCGGCGTGAGCTTGTCTTCCTCGTAGAGATTGAAGTTCAAGTGATGCCGTCCCTCCATCTCGCCCCAATCCAGCTTGAAATCGGTCGCTGCCAGCTTACGGATGTGATGATCCCAGCCGTTGCTGAGCAGGACGCCGCCGATATCCACAAACAGGCAGGTAATTGCGGTTGATTTATTCATCGTATTTTTCCATCGAATCCGATCATCGCTGCCATAGGATGCGCGTGTCTTCCAGCGGAATCGCCATACCGTCGCAGTAAGGTATCAATCGCGCCGTGTAATCCGTCGAGGGACGCTCCGCAGACACCGCAAGGCAGTAAACGTAGCCGCCCGATGAACCGACCAGTTGGCGAAGAAGCGTCATTTGCTGGCGCACAGGGGCATCGTTCATGACGCCTTCGGCGTAAATTTCCACCCGCACGGCCTTGGGGTCGAGGTTGTGTAAATAAACCTGAACCTCAAACAGATGATGCTCGCCGCGCGTCTCGACTTTTATTTTGCCGAAGTGCAGTGCGGCCCATTTCTGGTCCAGATCGCGTTTCCAGTCGACCATTTGTTTGCCGATTGCGCAGTCATCGGCAGCGCGTAAATGGTAATCGATGGCAGCCGGAAGGTAGTGTTGCTTGGTATATTCGCATACCGTGCGATTGACGGAGAAGCGAGGCGTCAATTGCGCCATGCTTTCCCTCATCCGTTCGATCCATGCTGTTGGAATGCCGTTCTCATCCCGGTTATAAAACTCCGGAATCACTTCCTGCTCAAGCAGATCGTAGAGCGCCTCGGCATCGGCAGCATCCCCGGCGGGGCCTTTGCCATGCCCCAGGCCATCGCCCAGCGCCCAGCCCAGCCCAGGCTTGTAAGCTTCCGCCCACCAGCCGTCCAGTACCGAGACATTGAGGCCGCCATTGACGAGTACTTTCATGCCGCTGGTTCCGCACGCCTCCCAGGGTCGGCGCGGCGTGTTTATCCAGACATCCACTCCCTGTACCAGACACTCGGTCAAATACATGTCGTAGTCGCTGAGGAAAATGACCCGAGCCTCGGCCCCGTGCCTCTGGATGAAATGCATCCATTCCCTGATCAGGTCTTGTCCCGCGAGGTCTGCCGGATGGGCTTTACCGGCAATAATAAGTTGTACCGGTCGCTGAACATTGGTTAATAGACGAAGTAGCCGCTCCGGATCGTGCAGCAGCAGGTTCGGCCTCTTGTAGGTCGCGAAGCGCCGCGCAAAGCCCAATGTCAACGCATAAGGGTCAAATAGATGTTTTGCCTGTTCAAGCGCTTCGGGCGGTTCGCCGGCTGCCTCCAATTGTCTTGCCAGACGCTCGCCGGCGTATTCAACGAGAGATTTGCTGGCGGCGGTACGAAATTGCCAGAGTCTGGTGTCGGGGACGCGACGCATGTCCTGTTCCAGGGTTTCCATCGTCCCCAGCCAACGATCCTTGCCGCAGGCTTCGGTCCACAGATCGTCGGCCGCTGCAGAGTCCCAGGTCGGCATGTGGACCCCGTTGGTTACGTGTCCGACCGGCACTTCGGCCAGCGGCCAATGCGGAAAAAGAGGCGCAAAGAAATTCCGGCTGACTTGTTTATGCAAGCGGCTTACGCCATTGACCGCTCCGCTGCCGCGGATTGCCAGATAAGCCATATTGAAACTTTCCGACGCGTCGTTCGGATTCTGGCGGCCCAGCGCCAGTAAATCGTCGACGCTTATACCGAGCTTTTGCTGGGCATAACGGCAGAGGTATTGATTGATCAGACACGGAGAGAAACGGTCGAATCCCGCCGCCACTGCGGTATGGGTCGTAAACAGGTTGCCCGCGCGAGTGACCGCCAGCGCGACTTCGAAAGGCTGCCCGGTTTTTTGCATGAAACAGCGGGCGCGTTCCAACACCGCAAAGGCGGCATGCCCTTCATTCAGATGGCAGACTTCCGGTTGAATGCCCAGCTGATCGAGCAGTCGCCAGCCGCCGATCCCCAGCAGCAACTCCTGTTTGAGGCGCAGCTCCAGTCCGCCGCCGTACAGCTCGCTGGTAATCCCCCGGTGAGCAGGAAAGTTCGCCGGATCGTTGCTGTCCAGCAAGTAAAGCCTGATTTTGCCGACCCGAACCTGCCAGATGCGCAGCCAGACCGAGTAACCGGATAACACAATTGCCAGCCGCAACCACTCGCCGTTTTCTTGACGTACGGGCGTAATCGGCAATTGTCCGGGATCGTTGTACGGGAACAGGGCTTGTTGGGACCCATCCTTGTCGATGACCTGGCGAAAATAGCCTTGTTGGTAGAGCAGGCCCACGCCGACTACCGGTACGCCCAGATCGCTTGCGGCTTTGAGCTGATCGCCGGCGACATTGCCAAGCCCGCCCGAGTAGATCGGCAATGCTTCGCTCAACATAAATTCCATGCTGAAATAGGCGACGCAGCTCAGTGGGCTCTGCGGCTGATCCCGCTGAAACCACGCAGGCGCCTCCACCGCTTGCGACTTGGTCTGCAACAAATCATCAACATGTTTGCGAAAATCCGGATCGGCTAACAGATACTCGATCCGGTCACGCGAAACGGTTTGCAGGACAACCCAGGGGTTATGGGTGATTTCCCATAGTTCAGGATCAAGCTGTCGCCACACTTCATCGGTAGCATGGTTCCATGACCAGCGGATATTCAGAGCGAGCTCAGCCAAGGCATCAAACCCTTCGATTTGGATAGGCAGAAGGCTGTAAACAGGACTGCACACGCGTGTTTTTTTGCTCATGGTTTCTCCGTCCGTAACGAAAAATACTTTAGCCGCAAAATAAAGCCGCAGTCGGTACGGCGGAGCACATACCGCGAGAAAGTTGTAATAAAAAGCGTTATTGTTTCCGGAGCTTAGGAACGAGCGGAAGCGATTAAGTTTTAAACTATTGTGGGCGCGAGTTTAAAACCTGTCGCGCGAATACCTTCAAGGGCACAAGTCAATTTGCGCCCGGGGTATTCAGCGATCACTATTTTTTAG
The DNA here is from genome assembly GCF_030680395.1 of Methylobacter sp. GTDB lineage: Bacteria > Pseudomonadota > Gammaproteobacteria > Methylococcales > Methylomonadaceae > Methylobacter_A. The sequence goes on from NZ_JAUXVR010000048.1 coordinate 77,205, forward strand.
CAGATCGAGTTCTTGCCGATTTATTAGTATGAGTCGCTACATTTTTTCATCATTAACATTGCCGATAACGCCGGCTGTTGCAATAAAACGTAGCGCATCTTCTACAGATATATCTATTTCTATTACATTTTCCCTCGGCATAATGATCGTATTTCCACCTATCTGGTAACTGAATGGCAAAAACACGGCAATCTGATCCTCGGCAATGAACGCAGGTGAAGTCTCTTCAAAATCCGACACAGTAATAAAACCTATCTGGTGGCTATTGCCGGGAGCTACCTTAACCAAAACGACTTGTTTAAATTTCCCTTTCTGTTCGCTGGAAAAAAGAGCACTCAAGTCCCGTATCGTTGTGTAGATGCTTTTAACAAAGGGAATTTGGATTACAAGTTCTTCAAAGTTATGGAACAGTCTGCGGAAAGTTTGAGATTCAAGAAAGGTTCCGAAAAAAAACACCACAACAAGTCCTAAAACAAATCCCAAGCCATTTGTATACCAACTATCGGGGAAGAAAAGCTTGAAGATTTTTCCCAGCGCAAGTTCAGCAGCGCCGGCCACCCAGAAAAGCAGATAAAGGGTAAGTGTAATGGGGATAATAGCGATTAAACCTTTAATAAAAGTTCTGCTGGTCGGCCTCATTTTTAATTGCCAATTGTTGTAATCCGGCATTTCGTACTCCTTATTTATAGTGAAAATTTATATTTAAAAAGTTCTCTTGCTTATAAATTATTTATTTTTCAATATTTCCGTTCCCACGCAATGTGCTCGTCTTTATACACATCTCCAAGTAGGCCGGAATAAGCCCACCCGGCGACAGCAAGGGTGGGTGTTTCCGGCAATTCGATTGCCGGAAACACCTGTCCTGCGCTTAACGCGCAGACAGGCTTATTCCGGCCTACCTCCGGGTCAGCCATGTCCAAGTGACGGCTCTTGAGCAGACTTGTGTATAAAGACAAGCCCGGCGCGTGGGAACGCGATCAATAGGTATATTTAAAAGTCCGTTAATAATTTTGTTCAGTCGTTCCTGCGTTGCCCTCCATTGCCCTAGGCCACAATCGCATTCAGGTCGGGACGCTCGGTAAAGCGGTGCATGGCAATAGCAGCAATGAAATTTTTGACGAAAGAGTCATTGACCGCTTGAGGCGATAAAGTAATAACGCCCGGTCCTTTAAACGCTCCGTCCGCTATGCCTGCAGAACGGGCCGCCTGGGCAAGCAGCAGGGTGCCGTCATGGTGGGCGGCGATCGCTTTACCGTGTTTGTAGGCTTCCTTGACGAAAAGTACCGCATCAGCATTCGCACACAGGGTTTCCACACTTCGCTGTCCTCCCGGAATAAATACCGCGTCGAACAATACCGAGCCTACCGTCGGCAGGCTGTGGTTGACTTTGATGGACTCTTTTTCACTGCTTTTGATCTCGCCCAGACGCGGGGCAATGAATTTTACGGTTGCACCTTCAGCTTCCAATGCTTTGCATACCGCATGAATTGACGTCTGGTCTACGTTGTCCGCAATCAACACGGCAACCTTGCGGCCAACGATAGAATCTTTGCGGGTATTCGACATACTCAGAGTCGGATCCATCTCAAGTCCATCGTTGCGCGGAACATCCGCCGCGCCGCCGGGAGGCGGGGGAACCGCCATTCCCAAACCTTCGGCAACCCGGTAGGCAAGAAACTTATCGATCTGAGTCAGTATTGAGACCATGCGCTCGCGCACCGTGTCAACTTCGACTTTGCCCAGCTCAAAAAGGAGCGCCGCAATGATATGGTCCTTTTCCCATGCCGACTGACTGCGCCAGAACAGCGCCGCTTGCGAGAAGTGGTCTGCGAAACTGTCGCTACGCACGCGCATCTTTTCGCCTTCCAGCGACTCCCCGTAACTGACGAAGCCGCCTTGCTCCCAAGGCTGTTGCATAGGGCAGCCGTCGCCCAGGGAGTTGGGTTCATAACTCACTCTGCCCTTGATGATGGTCTGGCGCATATGGCCGTCGCGCTGGTTATTGTTCACTGCGGCGATCGGGCGATTGATTGGGATCTCATGAAAATTGGTGCTGCCCAGACGGGAAAGCTGGGTATCGGTATAGGAAAACAGTCGGCCCTGCAATAAAGGGTCATTGCTGAAATCGATGCCCGGTACGATATGGCCGGGATGGAAAGCAACCTGCTCGGTCTCGGCAAAGAAATTATCGGGATTGCGGTTCAGGGTTAGCTTGCCGATGATTTGCACCGGTACCAATAGTTCGGGAATCAGTTTTGTTGCATCAAGCAGGTCGAAGTCGAACTTGTACTCGTCCTCTTCGGGCACGATCTGCACGCCGAGTTCCCATTCAGGGTAGTGGCCCTGATTGATAGCTTCCCACAAATCGCGGCGGTGAAAGTCGGGGTCCTTGCCGGCCAGCTTGACTGCTTCGTCCCAGACCAGGGAATGAACGCCGAGCACCGGCTTCCAGTGAAATTTAACAAAGCTGGACTTGCCGGACTCGTTAATAAAACGAAAAGTATGCACGCCAAAGCCTTCCATCATCGAAAAGCTGCGGGGAATGGCGCGATCCGACATGACCCACATGATCATATGCGCGGATTCCGGCATCAGCGAAATGAAATCCCAAAAGGTGTCGTGCGCCGCTGAGGCTTGCGGAATTTCATGGTGCGGTTCCGGTTTGATCGCATGAACCAGATCGGGGAATTTGATGGCGTCCTGAATAAAGAACACCGGCATATTGTTTCCGACCAGATCGAAATTGCCCTCTTGCGTGTAGAACTTAACCGCGAATCCCCGTACGTCGCGAGCGGTATCGGCTGAGCCGCGAGAGCCGACTACGGTGGAAAAACGCACGAATACCGGCGTCTTAACCTGCGGATCTTGCAAAAATCCGGCCTTCGTATAGTTGCTCATCGACTTGTACACTTCGAAGAAACCGTGTGCACCCGCTCCGCGGGCATGCACCACGCGCTCGGGGATACGCTCATGGTCGAAATGCATGATTTTCTCACGCAGGATATGATCTTCCAGCAACGTTGGGCCGCGAGGGCCGGCACGCAAGGAATTCTGGTTGTCGCTAATAGGCAGCCCCTGATTAGTGGTCAGAGCTTCGCCCGGCTCTTGAGCGAGCACTGCTGCGGCTTGTTCGGAACGGTTAGCGTCGGCTGGCGACGGTTGAAGACCGGTTGGATGGGCGGTAGCCGGATTGTCATCTTTAGGCGTAGTCATGGGAAAATCTCCGTCGTGTAATGATCGTCGTGGATGATTTAGCTCAAGCGTGACCGGTGGGAAGGCAACAACAGAGCGGATGAAGTTGGATACTTTGAACCTGTGGCGTCAGACAAGAAAAGGCAAACACGACTACCAGAGTGATCGTGTTTGCCCTCCCATGCTGTCGTCGATATTTTGTATAGAGGCCTATCAGGTGTGGGCCTGATGATTAGCCCGCTAAGAGCGTGCGGCGATAAGTTCCTCTTTGCGCTGAGAGAGCTCGGCTCCAAGCTTCATCATGTCCAAATCGGTGGACTTCGCCTTTGGAAATATCTCATTCTGTTCTTCTTTGACGTGATGCTTCACGTACTCGTGCATTACCTTGATCCTGGCATCGAACATCTCGTCATCCGGTTCCATGCCCTCGACCTGGGCGATCAGCGATTTCAGGGTTTCATGCTCGACCCTGGCTTCCGGAATTAATTCTTTGTCTTTCAGGGCCCGCTTGACTGCAGGATAAAAAATCTCCTCTTCAACCTGCGCATGTACGGTCAATTCGTTGCACAGTTGCTCAACGATTCGCTTCTTTTTTGCAATCGAATGGGTTTCCTCATATTCGGAAAACAGATCGTTGACCCGTTTGTGATCAGCCCGCAATAACGCTGTCGCATCTTGAGTCCCGGATGATTTATTCTTCGCAGTTGCCATAATGTATTCTCCATTTTAAGCTTGACGGGTTAGCGTTCAGTTCAAGAACAACGCAAGCAAAATAATGATAGGGATGGGAATGCCGAGTAAATATAAAAGTATTGAGCGCATAGCTTGTCTCCTGGGTAAATGAATTATTCGGGTAATTACAGATCGCGTTGCCGACCGCCGTAAGTAGCCGCGTAGCTGGCGCAAAAGGCGCCGATGAGCAGTGAGATGAAAAACCACAGCGAGGCATAAACGGAAGCTTTGCGCGTTGTGTCGACCGCTTCTTTAGCCGCGATTTCCGCTTCACGCAACTTGGCCTGTGCCTGGGTATAAGTATCAACCACCCGCTTCTCAGCCTCCTGCTGCGTCAGACCGGTACGTTGCGCAACAACCTGGCCGACATACCGAACATCTTCCGGAGGCAGCGGTCCGGTGCGTAGAGTATTCGCGAAGATACGGGTAATTTCCGAGGTGGACTCGGCAGGGCTCAGCTCTTGGTCTGTTGTTGGCATGACGCCCGTTTCATCAGGCGTCAACGCGAGTGGAGCCGTGTTGATGTCTCTTCGGAACAGCGAATCCATGAAGTACTTCATCGGCTCATTGTCGCCGGTGTATTTCGCCACCTCGACCCCGGCCGCTGCCGCACTGCCCGCCGTGACCGCAGCGGCGGTGCTCCCGGCCTGAATTCCACCGCTTACAATCGACCCGATCATCGAAGTGAGCAGGGCGGCTGTCATAAGCGCCGAGACCGCCCAGGCCAGGAAACCGTGCGCGGTATCGCGGAAGTAGACCTCGTCGGCATCTGTCGCAATCCACTTTGTTCTCAACCTGCCGGCGAGGTAGCCGCCCACTCCTGCCGCGATGAGTTGGGTGATGGTCAGCCACAGGATGGTCGATATGCCAAACGCTTCCGCACTGATGCCGCTGTATGCCCAAGGTGACACCGAGGACAGGCCCAAGCCTGTTCCCAACATCGTAAGAATCAGCGCCAAAGCCGCGGCTGCGGTGGCTCCGGCCACGATAGAACCCCATGACACTGCGCTTGCCTGGGCTGGCAGAGCTTCCATCTGGACACCTGGCGAAACACGTCTGCGGCCCAATTCGTCAGAGGCGCGTCTGCGTCCAAGTTCGTCAGTGTCTGAAACATTAGGAACGTTCATGATAAGTCTCCTTGAGAGTAAGTTCGGGGAATTATGGTAGGAGGCACTGCCTCATATCTGTACGAAAGCGCACATAGCGGGAATAAATTGTCGCGTTAGCGCTAGCTGTTTTTATTTTTTCTGTGTCCATCCAGGACGGCTGTATCCGGATAATCCGTACGTATGAAAACAGGACGCGATTAACAGGCTGCGGCACCCGCCATGACCCTGTACACCAAGCTCTCGCCGATGCTTTATATGTCCAACGCGGCGATCCTGAAGCGATCGCGGCTTACCATGCAGCTCATGCCGGGCAACCTGAGCCGACCAATGGATGGGCACGCGTTGCAGTTTGCTTGCGCGCCTTATCCGTTAAGGCGTTGTTTGGGCGCTTGGCGGTCTACCGGTTTCTTAACAGGCGGTTCAGCACAAAACCGATTATTGCTGCGATACCCAGTGACGTCATAGGATGATCACTGACATAGTTGCAACTATGCTTCATCAATTTCCGCTCGGCATTCAGCAATTGTTCTCCTTTTTCGCCCAGCGCTTTTGCTGCCTGAGTAGTCGCATCGGCGACGTTATCGGCAGTTTCACGGGCGTAATCAGATGCTTTTTCCATCGTATTCATAATCGTTTCCTCTTTATTTAAGCCGCGTATCATTCACGGCATTCGAATTCATAATGTTCGACGGTTTTAGCGTCCGTTCATCAGTCGACCCAGCACAAAACCGACCGCTAGTGTGATACCGAGCGATGTCATAGGATTGTCTCTGACATAACTGCGGCAATGCTTCATCAATTTCTGCTCGGCATCCAGCAATTGCTCTCCTTTTTCGCCCAGTGCTTCTGCGGCATGACTGGTTGCACTGACGATCTTGTCGGCATTTTCCTGTACGTAATCGGCAGCGTCATGCACGTAATCGGCCGCGTCATGTACATAATCGGATGCTTTGTCTAAAGTGCCCATAATATTTCCTCTCTGTTTATTTAAGCCGCAGATCACCCACGGCGTTTGAATTGGATAAGGGTGGGTTGTTTAACGATTGTTCAACAGGCGGCTCAGAAAATAACCGGCCGCTATCGCAATACCCACCGATGCGACAGGGTGATAGCTGACATAAGTGCAGCAGTTTTTCATCAATTTCTGCTCGGCATTCAGCAATTGCTCTCCTTTTTCGCCAAGCGCTTTTGCGGTCTCCGAGGTCGCACTGGCGATCCTGTCGGTAGCTTCATGTGCGTAATCAGCTGCTTTGTCTATAGCGTTCATAATGTTGTCCTCTTTACTTCAGCCGTACGTCATTCGCGACGTACGGATGCATGATGGTTAATGGGCTTGGTTCGACAGCTATTTCAACAGACGGCTCAGCACAAAACCGGCCGCTACTGCGATACCTACTGACCTTATCGGATTATCACGGATATATTCGCGATAATCCTCTACCAATTCTTCCTCCGCAGTTCTCAGTTGTTCGCCTTTTTCGCCAAGCACTTCCGCAGTCTGATAGCTCATAGTGGCGATCTTATCGACAGCTTTATGCGCTGAGTTCGATACTTTGCCTATGGTTTCTTTAATATGTTCTTCTGTGTCTGAATTTGTGTCTGGATTTTCCATGATGCTTTCCTCTATTTAAGCCGTATGTTATTGATGGTGTTTCCCTTCAAAGATTTGACAGGTTTAACGTTGGCTGAGCATTCATTAAGATAGATGTTAAATACAAAGCCAAGCCGGTTAACAGTGGGGTGCTATCCGAAATCGTCAGCACTTTTAAGCACTGATGTCGCTCTCAGTGGTTGAGGAAATATCTTCCGCATTGGCCTGCTCGAAGATGTCCTTCGCTCTTGAAAGCTCTTCGGAATTTTCCGTATGTACGGAAATCAAAGCACTTCCTCCCCTGATTTTTCCTTCATAACGCTTGGCCTCATACTCAGGAATGCCCAGGCCGATCAAGGCGCCGGTAAGGCTGCCGGTGGCCGCGCCTACGGCCGCACCGCTCAAGGCGCCCATAATCGGTCCGGCGGCGATAAATGGACCGAGACCCGGAATAGCCAAGGTGCCGATACCTGCCAGCCAGCCCAGCACGGCGCCCACGCCAATACCGGCGGTTCCTCCGATAGCAGCGCCTTCCGGCGCCTTGGTATGCTTTTCATAGGCGAAGTCCTTGGTCGTGGATTTGTCCGGTAACAGCACTGAAACATCGTCATTCGAGAAACCGGACGTCTTTAATTGGTTGACGATATGCTCTGTCTGATCGACATTTTGGGTAATGCAAAAAATAGCTTTTTTCATGACTTGTCTCCTGTTGCCGATTAAGGCGTTTGGGGTTTGAGTTGATTATCAACTTGTTTTACAAAGACCTTGACCTGCCAACGCCATGCGTCTGCAACGGACAAGAAGCGTTTTGAACGGTGGTTCCCGACTATCGGAAGCTCAATTACCGGAACGCCTGAAAACCTTGACGTTGCAGTCTTGCTGTTGACTGTGGAGCTAGCGAAACGAACACGTCAAAAACGCTGAGATAACGATCTGACAATGAGATTATCCGTAAAGTCGAGCTTGGTCAGTGCGGTGTCGCACATTGGGCGACAAAATTTGCCTGCGGAGACCCCGGTCATTCTGTTTTCTTGGATTGTGGATGCAGGAAGGGTGTTTTAAAGCGGAGTCTGCATGGATTTGATGCGATTCAGGAAAGCTTGCATAAACATAGGTATTATGACTTCCGGGGACTTATTCGACGTCTGTGTCGCAATGAGCGTTGAGCATTGAAGAGAAAGCGCTTCGTCAAATAATGGGGTTTAACTTAATCTTGAAAAACCCTTTTTGTGACCGGTAGTTAACATCCTGTTGTCCCGGAGCCGGGCACAAAAAGTACAACTATTCAGTCCCCGCGTTACTTGGCGGTAACGTGTTGAGGTCGGGGACGCCTTGTTTCTCACCGCTGCAAACACACTTATCCGTCAATCCGACAAGATGGAGCGACCGATGTTCCTGCTATCGTATCGCCCCATCTTATCTTTGCCGGACAAGTTCCGAATCACATGTTTTGGTGGGTCTCATGTGTCTGCCGGCCCTGCTGGCCCATAGGCGGTCTGGTTTTATAGAAAGACTCAATTTGATCCCTCCAGGACTGGTCTGCCATGTCGGGCCAGTGGTCCTTGTCGAATCCCGGTGCGGTTTCAAGGCGCTCTTTGTCTATGTTTAGCACGAAGCGTTTGTTTACAGTATCGAGCTTCAATGCGTCCCAGGGTACCGCAAACAGCCGTTCCCCCATACCGAGGAAACCGCCGTAGGACAACACCGCATAAGATACCTGGCCGGTGGTCATATCCAACATAATTTCCTTGATGTCACCCAAATCTTCTTCATTTTCATTATAGACATCATTTCCAATAAGTGTGTCGGCACCCATCAGGCGGGGGCCGGGCCCTTCGTCTTCTTCGTGGCCTTTGTACATACCGTAGGTATCACGTTCTTCAAAGTTCATGTTTATCTCCTGTCAAAGATGATATTAGAAAGGCTTTTAACGATCATTTTTGTGATCGCCGGAGCCCGGTTACCCGAGCATGAATAAGCATTCTTTTCGCTCGCAGACAAACAATACACGCGAAACCGAACGCAGTCCGTACGCTACAGCACATAGATTAAGACAATGTTTTGAAGGACTTCGAGTTCTTGTCAAGCGTTGATGGCTTGATCCGTTCAAACGCCAAATAGAGTTAAACGAAAAATAGGGAGGTTATGCCGCATAAAGAGGCAGCAATTTATTTGAGTTGAAGTCTTTGAAAGCCGATAAATATCGGAGGGCGGAATATTGAACATTTTTGGTCGTAATTTCAGGAAGTTTCGATTTTTTATTTTCCCGAAAAAGGTTACCGGCAAGGTTTTTAGAATGCTCCGTTCAGACATTAAACCGTAGATCAGCCAGCTTATTATACGGAAATAATTTCATATTAATGATCCGGCCGGTAGAAAAGACAGGTCTGCTAAAATCACGAAAATGGCCATAGAGAAAATCATGTTGCGGAGTTTTTTGATGGCTTGCAAGAAATAGATTTAGCGGTAACCACGAAGAGCACGAAGAAAAACCAAAAAAGTAAAACTTCGTGTCTTCGTGGCTTTATGCATTAGACGGTCAAACAACCTCCGGCCTTTTTATTGCAGTGTCTCCGCAAAATTCAAACAACCGCAGTAGACGCTGCCGGAACACAAAAAAACCGGAAAAGTTGCTCTTTTATCGTCCGATTAGAAAGGCATTCAGCCTTATTGAGATATGCCGGTTTGCGTACCGTTGGTTGCAGTCTGTCCATTGGTTCCGCCGGTTTGCGTACCGTTGGTTCCAGTCTGCCCATTGGTTCCGCCATTTGGCGTACCGTTGGTTCCAGTCTGTCCATTGGTTCCGCCATTTTGCGCTTCGATACTTCCGTAGAGACCGCCCTGTTCGTCGTTAGGACCTGCGGAAAAGAAGAGGGTGTTAACCGGTTGGTTAGCAAAGCCATTGCCAAAAGCCAGTCCCCACAGGCCGTCGATCTCGATGAGACTACCGCTTGCGTCAGTGAGTTGACCGATAAATTCTCCAGTCGCCAGGTCATAGGCATTAATGGTACCGTCGCCGAAGTTACCAACCAGAAGACGGCTGCTAGCCTCACCAAAGTCTGCCGGCGCCAAGGCCATTCCCCATGGTGCATTCAGGGTGCCTTCCGATGCGATACGTTTAATGAACTCGCCGTCGGGATTGAACACGCTCACGAATCCCAGGCCTTCGCCTTTGACATCGTCCTGCTGGTTTTCATCCTGCATGGCATAAGCAACGTAAATGCTGCCGTTAATAGCCTGTATGCCAAACGGCGCGAATCCCTCTGGAAGGTCCGGATCGGTAAAGGCGCCCGTTGCGAGCGTCACCGGCTCGAACGAGCCATCGAAGACATCAACCTTATTATTACGGAAGTCGGCGGCATAGAGTCGGCTACCGGTACCGTTCGCGCTTAGGGCAAGTCCCTTATATACCGGACCATCCTCAGGCGTCTCGCCGTCCGTTGTCGTGCCGATTACGCGAATCGCACGCGTCGGATCGACAGTCGGTGACCAGCCCGCGATCACACCCTCTTCCGTCGCAAAAATGAATCTGCTGGATCCGGAAACGCCGTCCACGGAAACCACAAATTCAGGAGATCCGTTAAACACAATTCCTGTCGGATTTCCACCGGTAGGCTCGCTAGCTGACGGTACCTCGACTACCAGGGAGTTGGGGGTGCCTATACCGTTATATAGCGTAGAAACGCCCGTGCCGTTGTTGGCCACCCATGCCCGACCAAAGGGATGGAATGCCACTCCCCACGGATTCACCAGATTAGGATCGGTGAAGTCTGCTGTCTCGGCAACGTTAGCCACCAAGTTGTGCTGTTGATAAACCCCTGCGGCATGAGCGCTTGGTCCATTGGCAAAAGCCAGCGCAACCAGCAAGGATGCGCATAGACGAGATGTGCTTATGATAGAAAGTTTTTTCATTTTCAGCTCCTAAAAGGAATTGATGGGGAACGCTAACCGAAGATAGTGATCCCCTTTTCATTCAGGCACAATCAGCATATTGTGCCACCTTATCTGGCTTCAGCCATCCATAAGGGCCTGACTAAAAGTCCAGAATATAAGCAAAAAATAAGTCAAATGCCGGCAACACTGTGCATCCGATAGGAGCAATGTAAGGGGCTGTAATAGCGAAGCCTGGTCAGTTTTGGGTGCCTGGTATTGTGACTGCTCTTTTGCTTGGTTTTCCCGCGTTGTCAAATAACCGACCCCTACGATTACGCCACGCATTTTTATACACAAGTCTAAAAAATAGTTGAAAAATCAATAGCATGATATTTTTACAATATGATTGACTTTATTGGGATTATTTTGACTTGCGTGTAAGACTGCGAGGATTACGAAGGGGGCGATATACTTCTAACAAGCTGGATATAGACGATTATTCCTTACTTTTTTGCCTGGATTCTCCTGAGGAGCCTTTTGGGGAGCCTTGACTGGCACTGCCCTTACGGCCTTCTCTGGATTCTCCTGATGAGTCTTTTGCATGAGCCGCTTGGCCGCCTTTACGGCCTGCTTCTCTGGCTTCTTCCGAAGTAAACTCATGAGCCGTACCTTTTTCATGAGCGGCTTGGCCGCCTTTATGGCCGGCTTCTCTGGCTTCTTTTGAAGTAAATTCGTGAGCCGTGCCTTTTTCATGAGCGGCTTGACCACCTTTATGACCTGCTTCTCTGGCTTCTTCTGAAGTAAATTCGTGAGCCGTGCCTTTTTCATGAGCGGCGCGTCCCCCTTTACTGGCAATTTCCCGTTGCTTGTCTTCGTCCATTGAAGCAAAACCACGATTTCGGGTGGAACCTTTTTCGCTGGTATGGGACTGTTTTTGTTGATCCATGATCTTCACCTCGAACATATCACTTAAACATAAATAAGTGCCTTCTGTAGCATTAGATCAAAAGGCATTTCTTCTTTATTTATTTAAAGAAGTGAGTTAAGAATATGGGAAAAGAACACATTATTTCTGTACGTCAACACACAAACCACATGGAAAATGCATTTAAATTTTTTAATCGTATAATAATCAGTGGTTTATATTTAGCCTGTCGGCTCCTGATTGCCCGTAGGCGACATTTAAATCAATTGGCCAAGCATGAAATGCGGGTAGGCGATTAAAATTTTATTCTCCGATCTTTCCGGTTCAAGAGGTGCGGACGGTTGTTGATTAAAAATATTGTATTCACCATGAAAATACAAACGACTGGCTGGATACCTATCCGTCTTTCAATTCGGAACATGCTTTTCTGGAAGTTTTTCGGTTTGAAGACTGACTTGAGCTTGATCCGTCTCAGGCTTTATCTATAGCTTTCCATTGTCCGCCGGCTTCATCCTTCTCATACTTCTTTTTGACTGCCCCCCACGCTACCCGGTGAGCCCGTTCTTCGTCTTGTCCATATTGGTCCCAAGCGTTGTTGTAAGCTGCCTGGTAAATCTCCTGCGCATGTTTCGGTAAATGTTCCCGCACGTTGTCGGGTAAATCGTTTAGATTTTTATAAGGCATGTTCCACCTCCCGCCGGATGACTGTCATTCGCTGCCCTGAAACAGGATAGGGGATAAAAGCTTTTATAAACATGGCATTGATCCCTTATTAAGCTGATCGGTCTGGCTTTATAAGATACTTATTTTCTGAGGGTTCCAGGTTAAAACCTTGAACTCACTCTAGGCGAAAAGCCTGTCTTAGTCAGTGCGGCTGCGTACATATACTTTAAGCGATCGTATTCTCATAGGGTACATTGCGGTGAATTTCAAAAACCGAAAACTTGACCGTTTAAGAATGTATGAATAATGCGAAGGATTCTTAATCGTTCCCTATTCAGGTGGAATGGCTTCTACCCAAAAGTCATTCTTTGGTACGTTTTCGCACAGAAAAATTTATTTTAAACCGATATTTTATTAAAAAATCGCCAGTTAGAGAGCGGTATTTGAAGCAACAGTTAATGTCATAGGTAGACCAAGCTGATTAATATAGTAGCCGAAGCCGGTAAAGCGACATTTGAAATGCCCTAGCCCTCTCCTGAGGGGGAGGGGACTTTGTTGCTTTACCAACTAAGGCCCCATACGAAGCGATAGTTATCCATCTTGATTGAGGAGAATGTTATGAGAGCTTTATGTTGGTACGGTACAAACGATGTTCGGGTTACGACGGTGCCGGATCCTAAAATTATCAATAAGCACGATGCGATCATTAAAGTCACATCCACCGCTATATGCGGATCCGATTTGCATATTTTAGACGGCTTTCAGCCGACTATGGAAAAAGGCGATATATTGGGCCACGAGCCGATGGGCGAAGTTGTGGAAATTGGCAGTGACGTTAAAAAATTAAAGATCGGCGACCGGGTTGTAGTGCCTTTTACTATCTCTTGCGGAGAATGCTTTTTTTGCAAAAAACAAATGTATTCTTTATGCGACAACTCCAATCCGGGCGCAGATTTAGCCCGCAAAGCAATGGGACATGCGACAGCCGGAATATTCGGTTATTCCCATATGCTGGGCGGTTATGCCGGCGGCCAAGCCGAATATTTGCGGGTTCCGTATGCCGATGTCGGTCCTTTTAAAATCCCCAATGGCATCCCTGACGAAAAAGTTTTATTTCTGTCGGATATTTTTCCTACCGGCTATATGGCGGCGGAAAATTGCGGCATTGAAGCCGGCGATACCGTTGCTGTTTGGGGTTGCGGCCCGGTTGCGCAGTTTGCTATTCAAAGCGCTTGGATGTTTGGAGCTGCCCGCGTCATTGCGATCGACAATGTGATTGACCGTCTTGAAATGGCGAGCCAGCAAGGAAGAGCGGAAACCGTCAATTTTGACGCTGTGGACGTTTATGATCAATTAATGGAAATGACAGGAGGGCGCGGCCCCGATCGCTGCATTGATGCGGTAGGATGCGAAGCGCATGCGGGCGGAACTCTGGACGGGATTATCGATGCGGTAAAAACAGCGACTTTGCTGGGTACTGATCGCCCTCATGTTTTACGGCAGGCCATTAAAAGTTGCCGCAAAGGCGGAACTATTTCGGTACCGGGCGTTTATGTCGGTTATGGCGATAAAATCCCGTTGGGAGCCGCCATGAATAAGGGCCTGACGCTAAAAACAGGTCAGACCCACGTCCAGAAATATATGCCGATTCTTTTCGAAAAAATTGAAAAAGATGAAATCGATCCATCCTTTGTCATTACACATCATATGCAGCTTGATGATGCCGCTAAGGGATACAGTATTTTTAAGGAAAAACAAGACCATTGCATCAAGGTTGTGCTAAAACCCTAGCGTTCTTAATCACGAAGAATGTGCTCCTGTTGAAATAATTTCTCGCTCAAATCATTATCAAGGAGGCGTCATGGCCGATATCAAGCACCCCGAACCCCCTTATCCGCCCCAACACCAGGATCGCCAGCCGGGACTGGAAACAGACATGAATCCCCAGCCCCAATCCCATGATCCCAATTATCAGGGTACCGGCAAGCTTAAAGGTAAAGTAGCCTTAATTACCGGCGGAGATTCCGGTATTGGCCGAGCCATCGCGGTGGTTTTTGCAAAGGAGGGCGCTGATTCGGCTATTGTCTACCTCAACGAACATGAAGATGCTGAAGAGACCAAGCGCTTGGTCAATGAGTACGGCCAACAATGCCTGCTGATTGCCGGAGATATTGGGGACGAAGACTTTTGCCGGGAGGCGGTTGAGCAAACCGTCAACGAATTGGGCCGACTGGATAGCCTGATTAACAATGCGGCTGAACAGCATCCCCAAGAAAGTATTGAAGACATAAGCGCAGAGCAGCTTGAAAAGACCTTTCGCACGAACATCTTTTCCATGTTCTATTTAACCAAAGCGGCACTTAAACACCTTGAGCCCGGAAGCACTATTATTAATACGACTTCGGTAACGACTTACAAAGGCAGTCCCAAGCTACTCGATTACTCGGCTACCAAGGGCGCTATTGTCGGTTTTACCCGGTCCTTGTCTCTGTCGCTAGCCAAGCAAAAGATCAGGGTTAACGGCGTTGCCCCCGGGCCTATCTGGACGCCGCTTATTCCATCAACATTCCCGTCTGAGCGTGTCGAATCTTTTGGTGAAGACGTACCGATGGGCCGGGTCGGTCAACCGGAAGAAGTCGCCAACTGCTTTGTCTTTTTAGCTTCGGATGATGCCTCGTATATCTCCGGGCAAATCCTTCATCCTAATGGCGGCACGGTAGTTAATGGTTAGTTGCCAAGTTGCGCTAATGCCTATGCCGATATTTTGCAGTCATTGTTACAGCGGTTTCAATTTTGATCAGTTAGTAACTATCAAACATAGAGCTATTTTAATGATTAACTGAATTTGAAAACGCTGTATCTTGATAATATTATGTTAAGTGATTAATGTAATTATTCAGCAGAGTCGGAATATCGGCTTATATCTTTAAGATAAACATTGATAATATTGCGATATATAAAAATAACCGGCGGATTAATGTTTTATAAACTCTAATTTTTAATACTATCTATTTTATTTAATAGGGTTTCACTATGTATTCTTTTACCGTGAATGGCTTTAAATAAATCGCCGGTATTTTTAATTCTTTAGGGTAAATTATAAATATTAGATTGGGCCGGAATTAATTCATACTTTATTTATTCCTTTTTTAATACCGGTAGCGCGAATAAATTCGCGCTACCGGTATTCAGCTTAACTTAACGGCAATAACGCGTTTCATGGAAACTACAAGCGGAAGTTATTTTTTAGCTGGAACCCGCGTAGGTTTTTTTAAGGTTTGTTGTCTTGGCTGCTTGCACTTAGCGCTTGATTGATCGGGGAATCTTTTGGCGTATCTGCCTCACTATTATAATTCTCCTGCACCGCATAGTTATCTTGGCGTTTAATCAGCAACCAGGCGTTATCTTTACCGGTTCTTAGTTTAACCAGAGCAAACTCGCCTTTCAGCTTTTTGCCGTGTAAAACAATTTTTAAATGTCCTGCTTCTAGTGCTTTTAGTAATTCTTGTTCCGCTTCCTTTCCTGAATTCCGGTTGTCGGTGTAATAGCCGTGATCCCATATTTCAACTATGCCGGCGCCATAATTCCCTGGCGGTATTACGCCTTCAAAATCCTTATAATCATAAGGATGATCTTCTACCATGACGGCTAATCTTTTATCGGCAGGATTCAAGGAAGGCCCCTTCGGTATGGCCCAGCTTTTTAAAACGCCTTCCATTTCCAGTCTGAAGTCATAATGCAGACGCGAAGCTTTATGCCGTTGCACGACAAAGATTAGCTTAGCGGAATGCTTTGCGGCTTTTGTTGCCGGTTCCGGCGACTTTTTAAAATTCCTTTTTTGCTCGTATTCAGTAAGCGGCATATCTCAAGAAGCTTTTTTGCGGCTATTCAGGCTGGCTTTTACTTGCGCCATCAGATCTGTTGCTTTCGTATATACCACTTTCAAGTACAGAATCAGTTAGAGCCCGGAACGTCGGTTGACGGAGTCACGCGCCAGATGCTGTTGCCTACATCGTCGGCAACCAATAATGCCGCTTGCTTGTCGATGGCGACACCTACGGGTCTCCCGAACGCATTGCCATCGACGCTAACAAAGCCCGTCAGTACATCGACCGGATCGCCAAAAGGCATGCCTTGTCTGAACGGCACAAAAATTACCCGATAGCCGCTGCGCGGATTGCGGTTCCACGAACCGTGCTGGCCGATAAAAACGCCGTTATCGAAAGGGGTCGGCCAGGCTTTGCTCTTGGAAAAAGCTAAACCGAGAGCAGCGGTATGCGACCCGACTGCATAATCCGGTACTCTGGCCGTGGCGACCAGGTCGGGTCGCTGAGGCTGCACACGTTCGTCCAAGTGTTGTCCATAGTAACTGTAGGGCCAGCCGAAGAAACTGTCGGCGGGTACCGAAGTCAGGTAATCAGGAACCAGATCGCTGCCCAGTTCATCGCGTTCGTTAACCACGGTCCACAGCGCTCCGCCATCCGGCTCCCAAGCCAGTCCGTTGGGATTTCGAAGACCGCCGGCGTAGATGCGGCGGGTGCCTAACTTGGTATCCACTTCCCAGATGGCGGCGCGACCGACCTCTTTGTCAAGGCCGTTCTCGGCCACATTGCTGTTCGAGCCCACTGTTACATAGAGACGCGAACCGTCCCGGCTGGCGAGGATATTTTTGGTCCAATGGTGATTGAGCGGCCCTGCCGGCAGGTCTATCACTTTAGTCCCCGGTTGAGCGATCCGGATTTCGTTTTCGGTATAAGGAAACTTCACCAGCGCATCCGAATTGGCCACATAGAAATCGTTGCCTATCAGAGCCATGCCGAACGGCGAGTTTAGCCCTTCGAGAAACACCGATCGCGTTTCCGCTACACCGTCGCCATTGCTGTCCCGCAACAGTGTGATGCGGTTCGCGCTGGGTACGCCCGCGCCTGCATTCTCCATGAACTGCTTCACGATCCAGGCTTTAAGGCTTTTGCCATCCTCGGGCTTCGGCGGTGCGTTAGTTTCGGCGACTAATACGTCGCCGTTAGGCAGCACATAAAGCCAGCGAGGATGATCCAGTCCGGCGGCAAAAGCGTTGACGGTCATCCCAGGCGCTGCCACCGGTTTCCCGTTAGCGGGCCAGCCCACAGCCTGCGCGATGTTCACCGTGGGAATCAAGGTTGGGTTGGGCGGCGGCAGTTGGGGATGAGGACCAACGCCCGCTGCCACCGGTAACTGTGCTACTTCGCCGCATGCCGTCAGAGCTATCGCTATCATTGCAGGTAACAACGATAGCTCTGGTTTGATGAACATAGAATCCGGTCCCGGTTTAGTGCTGAGCGCTCGCCATTTGGAAGCAGCTTTCGGCACATTTCTCACAGGCCTCGACGCACTCATCCATACCGCCGATTTTTCTGCAGTCTGCGGCGCAAGCTTCGCAGACTTCGGCGCAGACCGCGCAAAGACGATGCGAAAATGAAGCATTGCTGAGCTGAAAATTGGCTGACGTTTGGCAGATTTCGGCGCAGCTCATCATCAGACGGAAGTGTTCCGGTTCAACGTGCTTTCCGCCGGTCTTGAGGCAGTGGTTCATAGCCGTTTGCAGACAGACCTGATGGCAATAATTACAAGCTTCTATACAGGTTTGCATGGAATGTTCAGCGTACATGGAGCGTTCAGAGTGCATGGAATGTTGAGATTGAATTGGCTGAGTCATGGGATTCTCCTGAGTTAAGGAACAATCGTGGTCAAAGATAGATAAGTCATCTCGACCAGGAAGCAAGCTTTGAAGCGAGACAGTCGTTGCATCAAAACTTTGGGGAGACTGTAGCCGTGAAATCAGCCGTAGTCGGTACGGCATCGCACATACCGGCAGAATGAATGTTGTGAGCTTGATAACTTCATAGCAAATTGATTAATAATTAGTTTTGGATAGAGGCCTGATGAGCGATGAATTCATCGCACACTTTAGTAAGGTGTGCAGGTTTTTGCAGTTAATGTGGGGTGCCGTACAGACGAGCTGATAACGGTGCGGTTAAATTATTTGATAATACTGGTATCGCAATGAAGTGTTTTTTGTAGAGATACTATCAACATAACGTCCTTCTGATAATAGAAAAAAATGAAATAATATGCTTAAATTAAAGAAATGATTTAACGGCTATTTGTCAATAATATTATTGTAATGATGCAAAATATTTATTGAATTACATTCTCCCTGTTTCAAAAAATAATACTATAATTCGGTTATGTATACTTAAATAGAAAGCGTGTAACAATGGTTTAAAATTAATTAGACCTGATAGCCTTGTAGTTTCTTATAAATAGACTATAAGTAAATATCAGTTTAAGTGTTTCTTTCTATTTTTAATGGATTGACTGAGTAAAAGGTTAAATTGAACTATTTATTTTTATAAATCCCCATTTTTATTACACAGAAGGAAAATATTATGCTAAGAAAAAAAATATTAACCATAGCCTCATTAACCCTCGTGGGCTTCTTGCCGTTGGCACAGGCTGCCGATCGCTTCGATGATGACCGTCGCTTCGATGATGATCGTTGGTACATCGCGCCGTTCGCTTCGTTTGTCAGAACCGGCGGCGACCGGGATGCAAGCGACGGCTGGGGCGGCGGCATGGGCATCGGCAAAATGCTCGATAAACATTTCAACG
>NZ_JAUXVR010000049.1 GCF_030680395.1 Methylobacter sp.
ATTGCCGAAGAAACCGGACTGATTGTGGAGATCGGCGAATGGGTGCTGCGCGAAACCTGTCGGCAAGGTCGGCAGTGGCTGGATGCCGGTTTGCCGCCGTTAACCCTGGCGGTCAACGTGTCCCCGCACCAGTTTCGCCGCAGCGACATTTGCGACCTAGTGGCTACGGTGTTAAAAGATACCGGTTTTCCGGCCAGCCAACTGGAACTGGAAATAACCGAAAGCGGATTGATGGACAATCAGGATAACGCGACGGCCATTCTTAATAATCTCCGTGCTCAAGGCGTTCGGCTGGCCATTGACGATTTCGGCACCGGTTATTCATCGCTGGCTTGTCTTAAGCACTTTCCGCTGGATCTGTTAAAAATCGATAAGAGTTTTATTGATGATATTCCTCATCTGCAGGACGACATGGAAATTGCCGCTACGATTATCGCTATGGGTCATATTCTGGGCTTTAAAGTCCTGGCCGAAGGCGTGGAGACGCCTGAGCAATTGGCATTTTTGCAGGAAAAAGGCTGCGATATGTATCAGGGCTATATCAAAAGCAAACCGGTGTCGGCGCATGAAATTGTCGAGTTATTACGTGATCAACAATATTCATAGGTTGAGTTAAATGCTTTATCATTAACTCAATATATCGGAGCTTCACATGTTGGGTCGCCTGAAGGCGTAATCCACTAAAAAATCGCAGCAAGGGAAAAATAATAATAATGATAAATTTCCATCTACTTGCAGCGCTACTAAAGCAACTCGGCGTAGCCGTGCTTTACGCGTTGCTCGGTTTGGCCGTTCTTGCCTGTTGTTCAGACAACGGTGTTATCAGTATCGTCTGGCTACCTGCGGGACTGGCGTTGTCGGTTTTATTGATGGGTGGAAAAAGGTATGCTTGCGGAGTATTCCTCGGGGCTCTCGTAGTTAACCTAATAACAATCAACTCCTTTTGGATGGCCGTAGCCGTTGCCATGAGCAATACGCTGGAGGCGTTTTTGGGCGCCTTGCTGCTGAAGCGCTACGACATTTTTAATCAATTCACCCTATCCACGCACAACTACCTGCGACTGCTTATAGCCGGTGGCATTGCCAGTGTTATGGCGGCATTGCTCGGAACCGCAACGTTGGTTTTTTCCGGGTTTTTGACCGGTGAAACCTTTTTTCGGTACCTGACGTATTGGTGGCGGGGGGACACGCTGGGTATTGCCCTGATTACCCCGATGATGCTGGTTTGGCGGCGGGCGCCTGATGATTGGTCCAGGCCGGGTCGGCTGATCGAGTTCGTTTTGTTGATTGTTTCGGCTTTCCTGGCCGGCCAAATGATCTTTATAGGATGGATGTACGACGCAGTAGGCGATGTCGCCAAGGCCTACTGGATGTTCCTGTTTATTACCTGGGCGGCGGTACGTATGGGGCCTCATGCGTTAGTAATAATTCTTACCATGACGGCAATTCAAGGATTTTGGGGCGCGCAGCAGGGAACCGGTTTCTTCGCAGAAGACATTGCCAAAACCTATCTGGCCAGTTATTGGTCTTATATGATGATACTGTCGGTGACAGGTATGACACTGGCTACCTATTTCGTCGAACGCAGGCGAGCCGAACAGACGCTGACGGCAAGTGAAGGCTATCAACGCGCCATCTTCAATGCCACACCCGATGCCATGCTGATTAGTGATGTGCGTGGCATTATTACCCAGGTTAATCGGCAAGCCGAGTTACTGCTGGGCTATAAGCTTGGAGAATTGGTTGGCCAGTCGATTGAAATTTTGGTGCCGGAAGGCTTTCGGCCAAAGCATCCTGAACTGCACGCCAAATATGTTGCCGCCCCGGTTACCAGACCTTTGGGAGTAGGGCGAACAGTACAGGCGCAACGAAAAGACGGCAGCAGTTTTGACGTGGATATCAGCGTAAGTCCTATTAAAACGGAACAAGGCCTGTTTTTCGCAAGCGCATTACGAGATGTGACTTTACGTAAACAAGCGGATGCGCATCTTCGCGTTGCCGCCATCGCCTTCGAGTCGAATGAGCCGATGGTCATCACCGACGCAAATAATTTTATTTTACAAGTTAATCGCGCCTTTACTAAATCTACCGGCTACACAAAAGAAGAGGCTGTTGGTCAGAAAATAAATTTACTTAAATCCGGGCGTCATGGCGAGGCCTTTTATACCGCTATGTGGGAAACCATCGAGCGCACCGGTACATGGCAGGGAGAAATTTGGGATCGGCGCAAGAATGGCGAAGTTTACCCCAAATGGTTGATCATCTCAGTGGTGAAAGGGGATGATGGCAGGATTACCCATTATGTCGGCACTCATATCGACATCACCGAACGTAAGGCTGCCGAGGAACAGATCAAACAGCTGGCTTTTTTTGATCCGCTCACCCAGTTGCCTAATCGACGGCTGTTGCAGGAGCGACTGAAACACGGCATTGATGTAGAGCGGCGTGATGGCAAACAGTTGGCATTGCTGATGCTCGATCTGGATCGTTTTAAATCGGTGAACGACAGCCTGGGACATATGGCAGGCGACGAGTTGTTGCAACAAGTCGCTGCAAGAATTACGACCCGGTTGCGTGATGTCGACATGGTGGCCCGTTTAGGAGGCGATGAGTTCATCGTGCTGCTGGAAGACATCGCACATCCTGAAGATGCGGCACGGGTGGCCGAAGAGATCATCGTCGACTTAAGCAAACCTTTTTGTGTGGAGCAGGGCGAGGACATACAGATTAGCGCCAGTATTGGCATTAGCCTGTATCCGCAACACGGCGACAATCCCGAACTACTGATGGATCACGCCGATGCCGCGCTGTATCAGGCTAAAGACGCGGGGCGCGGCTGCTTTGCCTATTTTTCGGAAGATTTAACGATTGCGGCGCGTGAACGCATTGCCTTGGAATCGCGTCTGCGGCGGGCGATTGAGCAACAGGATCTGCGTGTTTTTTACCAGCCGCAGGTGGATATTGCCAGCGGCCGGATCGTCGGCGCCGAGGCCTTGGTGCGCTGGCAAGACTCGGTTGAGGGGCTGATTCCGCCGATCCGTTTTATCCCGATTGCCGAAGAAACCGGACTGATTGTGGAGATCGGCGAATGGGTGCTGCGCGAAACCTGTCGGCAAGGTCGGCAGTGGCTGGATGCCGGTTTGCCGCCGTTAACCCTGGCGGTCAACGTGTCCCCGCACCAGTTTCGCCGC
>NZ_JAUXVR010000016.1 GCF_030680395.1 Methylobacter sp.
GGACTGGAGCCCGGAGCAAGTCTCGGGGAAGCTGGAAATCACAATCAGCCATGAGCGCATTTATCAGCCTATCTGGGCAGATAAGCAGTGCGGCGGCACTTTGTATCAGCATCTTCGGCACAGCAACAAGAAACGCAAAACGCGATACGGATCAAAGGATAAGCGCGGCCAGATCAGGAACCGTATCAGTATCGACGAACGACCTGAGATCGTTGCGCAAAAGACCCGCATCGGCGATTGGGAGCGTGGCTTAAACGAAAATACCAATGGTTTGATCCGGCAATACTTTACCAAAGGGAGTAGCTTTGAGAACATAACCGATGACGCGGTTGAGGCTGTCATGCATAAGCTCAATCATCGCCCTCGAAAAACACTCAATTTTAGAACACCTCATGAGGTCTTTTTTGCTGAGAAAGAGAAAGAAGCCGCATGATTACTGGGATTGCACTTCGGAGTTTAATCCGCCATTAACTTTCTGTTTTTTAAAGTATTGTTCGCGCCAATACTGGAAAAATACCAGGTTAATTTTGAACGGGTACTTATTACCAATAATCTTATAATATCGATAGCTTATAATATTGCTATTTTCGGGACTATCCTCAGGGAAACTGTTATGTTTGAATCGGCAGAGCTTGGACACAAAATAGACAAGGCCACCTATGATATGGAAGTGCCCAAGCTGCGCGAGGCACTGTTGGAAGCACAAATGGATTTGGCAAAATCGTCCAAATTTCCGGTTATTATTTTGATTGGCGGCCTGGATGGTGCGGGACGCGGCGAAACAGTTAACTTGCTCAACGAATGGATGGATCCGCGTTTTATCCAAACTCACGGCATGGGGAAGCCATCGGATGAGGAACTTGATCGTCCCATGATGTGGCGATTCTGGCGCGAGCTTCCTCCCAAAGGCAAGATAGGCGTATTTCTCGGCTCCTGGTATACCTGGCCGATTCTCAATCGTGTGACCGGTCACACCAAAGCGGCTGAACTTGATCAGAGCATGGAACGCGCTAAATGCCTGGAAAGGATGTTGACCGACGAAGGCGCGCTGATCCTCAAATTCTGGATGCACTTATCTAAAAATAAACAGGAAAAACGCCTGAAACTTCTTGAGGCAAATCCGAAAACCCGCTGGCGCGTGACCAATCGTGATTGGTCGCATTTCAAACTATACGACAAATTCCGCGCTGTCCATGAAAGCGTGATACGGCACACCAGCACCGCTGAGGCGCCGTGGACTATCGTCGAGGGTTACGATCCAAATTACCGCAGCTTGACCGTGGGCAAAATCATTCTGGAAGCCATACGCAAGCGTCTGGATGATGCCGACATCAAAACAACGGCGGTTCATGCGCCGCCGCCGTTGCCATCGATTGACCAACTCGATATTCTGAAAGCACTGGATCTCAATCAAAAGATCGACCGGAAAAAATTTAAGGCTGAACTGGAAAAATATCAGGGCAAGCTCGCTTTACTGACCCGCGAAGACAGGTTTAAGAATATCACCGTCATAGCCATGTTCGAAGGCAATGACGCTGCAGGCAAAGGCGGTGCGATCCGCCGCATCACCAGTGCGCTGGATGCCCGCTGGTACAACATTATTCCGGTTGCTGCACCTACCGAGGAAGAACGCGCCCAACCTTATTTGTGGCGTTTTTGGCGACACATTCCTCGACGCGGACGACTGACGATTTTCGATCGTTCCTGGTATGGTCGCGTTTTGGTCGAACGTGTTGAAGGTTTCTGTTCAAAAGCAGATTGGATGCGTGCTTACAGCGAGATCAACGATTTTGAAGCGCAGCTGGTGCGCCATAATATCGTAGTGGTCAAATTCTGGCTTGCCATTAGCAAGGAAGAGCAACTTGAACGCTTTAATGAGCGTGAAAAAATCGGTTTTAAACGTTTTAAAATTACCGAAGAAGATTGGCGTAATCGCAATAAATGGGATGAATATGAGCACGCAGTGTGCGATATGGTAGATCGCACCAGCACCGAAATTGCACCGTGGACGCTGATAGAAGCCAATGACAAAAACTTTGCCCGTATCAAGATATTGAAAACGTTATGCAAGCAAATTGAAGTGGCAATGCAGAAAAATAGTCTGTAGGGAATACTTATTCTCAATTTAAAATGCGTGCCGGATGCTAACGGTTTCATAAAATTCATTAGCGGCAGAGGCATACCACTTAGTTCATACGCTTTTAAGTGAGACAATGGTTCTTCTGATAAGTTGGTCATCAGGAAGTGTACGCGGATTCCTTATAGCCAAATTAAGTTTTGATAAATCTATTTATTTTTTAGCTCAGCTCTCTTTCTCATTTTCAAAATAATGATCAATTCAACAACGTCAACTTTATTGACCACCAAAACAGCAGTCACTTGCGCAAACTGTAACTTGGATAATTTATGTATTCCTAAAGGCCTGCCTCGGTCGGAAGTGGGTGAGCTCGCGTTATTGGTCAATCGAAACAATATACGTCAAAAGGGTGAGGCTATCTATCATGCCGGCAGCCCATTCAGAGGAATAATTGCCTTGCGTTCCGGCAGTGTCAAATTACTGAGCTTTGACCCAAATGGAAATGAGCTGGTCGTTGATTTTATTCTTCCTGGAGAATTGCTTGGATTTGACGGCTTGTCGTCGCAAATTCATAACTGTACGGCCATAGCGTTAGAGACCGTGAATTATTGCCATTTGCCGGCCTATAAAATAGAGATATTGGCTATCAATACTCCCGGCTTGAGTCAGGTGTTGCTACAAAGATCCTGCGATCAATTTGATGCTCAAGTACAAAAGATGATGCTGAGTCGCCGATCTGCTGAAGAGCGCGTGGCTTACTTCATTCTGCATATTTCAGATCGTCTGAGTATACGAGGCTACTCCGAACTGGAATTCCGCCTGAGCATGTCACGGGAAGAAATAGGAAATTATCTGGGAATCGCACATGAAACGGTTAGCCGCATCATTCATCTCTTTCAAGCACGGAAACTGATAGAAGTTAAATCCAAACAATTAAAAATAACCGATAAAAAAGAGCTGTTTAACTTTTATGCAACTTAATTATTAAACAGCCCAAACCTGCAAGGATTTAATTAAACCTCCGTACACCACACAACTCAGGCAGGCTTCAAGTTGCGCTATCTACGGTAAAACGAAAACTACGACTAAGAGGAGAAAGTCTTTTAGTTTTTATATACTGACTTTAGAGGCATGCTCAGCGATTACTGTCGTAAGGACAACAGTTGATTTGCATCAACGTGCAGCTATTTAAACAAATTGCGGAATAAAAAAATTGAGCCAGATCAATAAATGTTTGTTTATTGGATTCCAGCCCGAAAATTAAGGATTGGTTGAGACACGGTATGAACGACTGTATGGAGCAGTTTCCGAGAGCGCACCATTTTGATGACGGTGTTGGCGGCGATCTGCATACTGACCGCCGTTAATGACGTGGGGGCAGATTGCTGACGGCTTGTAAATCCCAGGGTAGAGGTTCAATGGCCGCTTCCACATGTGCCTCAATGCGATCGTCCAATTCCACAAAAAAATCAATACCGGTTTGTGCTTCTATGCTGTCAATATTGGTCACGAACTGCGCCAGCGGTTCTTTGCCGTTAACCGTTTGCGGGATTAAAAAGGCCAGGGCAAGAGGTGGTTTGTTTGGCGTGGCATCTGCTATATATATTTTGTAAAACGCATCCGGTATTTCCACCGTCAAATCCGACGTTAAGCGCTCGACCGTGCCGTTAAAAACCGGCCCGGTAATCACCCACACCTTGCCGAACAGCTTGGCAAAATGCTTTATTTCCGCCTCCTCCAAACGCTGCCATATCTTTTGGTTAAGGTTGGGTTTTTGCGGAGTGATGTTGGTCATTAAAAAACTGTCCGCCTGACCTTCCCTGCCGTAAAGATGACTTATCGCATAATTTGGCGCCATGTGGCCACGGTCGTATCCGCTTTTTTGATAACTCTCGTGACTGACGCGATTGATGCTACGCCAATCGGTTTCAAAGCGGCTGGGGCGTTTTATGGACGGCGTATTTGCAGCCTGGTCGGTCAGCGCGTACTCCACCCACAACGGGTTACCCCGCAGATCCGAGTAACCCAGAATAAAGCCATCATTACGTAATATACGAAACCAGGTGTCGATGTTTTTGGCATCGAGGGATTGTGGTGCGCCTTGATAAAGTAATGCCGGGCGGGCAATTTTAACTTCATAGCCATAGCCGCCCAAACCCAGACCGAGAACAATCAGCAACAGCACGGGATATTTGCGGCTTAAGCGGAATAATCCCGACAATAATTTAAACAGGTTTAGTGCGGATGATTGTCTGCGCATTAACGATGTATTTTAAGGAAATCAACAGTGATTCGAAAACAGAGGTGGGCGAAAGGCAAAAAGCGGCCGTGTGGAATCCGGTTTTTTCGCTTTTCGCCTATCCGGTTCTATTCAGCAACAGGTTAAATCAACACTTCCGTTTGTATAGTATTAGCGCTGAATAAATAATCCTTTTTTAAACAGTGATCCAGCCATTTTTGCAGAAAATAATTTAATCGCCATTTGTAATTCATGATTTCACGGCTTAATCCGGGATCTTTAAAAACTTGCGCCACACCGGCACGAGCATGATCGCTTAATACCTCAGCCAGATGCGCATCCAGATAAACTCTTATTTTTACGGCAGGCGCCAAAAGCTCTTCCTCATTTTTATTGAAGCAATGGCTAAGCTCAACTGTCATGGTGTAAGGCGTACGCTCAATGATCTCGAGATGCAGCGTAGTGTGATGGGGCGCGAGGCCAATGGCGGTTTCTTTAAATGCCATTAAGTCCGGAATTAATTTTAGCAACTTTTGATAGTTGGATTCGCAGACTTGCTCAAGACAGATTGATTTATTGACCGGATTGACAAAGCTCATGACCTGTCAATTTTCCCTATAACAGGCATGGGCGCTGGCGGTTTCCCATAACACCACCTGGGCTACATTAAAGCCGGATTGTTTGAGATGACGGTAAATCATCTTACTCAGGACTTCTGCGGTGGGATGTTCGTCAAGGGCAAGGAAGCGCTCCTTATTTGCAGTGAGCATGGGTATGATCGGATCATCTTTATGCAACAGAAAATTATGGTCAAGATGCTGATCGATATATGCCTCAACGCAATTCCTGATATCGGAAAAGTCGCAGACCATGCCTTGGTCGTTGAGTTGTTCCTGCTCTATGGAAATAGAGGCCTTAACGCTATGTCCGTGTAAATTGCGGCATTTGCCGGGGTGATTCATTAGCCGGTGTCCGTAACAAAAATACACCTCTTTGGTAATCGTATACATAATAAAAATATAAGCAGTTCCGGTAATTTAAATAAGGAGGCATTGCCTGCATGGAGGTAGGCAAGTGGCGTGAGCAGGAGCGGAAACATTGCCTACATGGAGGTAGGTCAGTCCCCTTTTATGCTTTTTATGGTGGCGGCAATCTCGTAGTTACCATCGCCTTGCTGGGTACTTCTGATAACCTCAATAAAAGCGGTCATTGAGGGCGTGACTGTATTTTTTGGAATAACGTTTATTTCCATTGCCTTGCCGGGGTCAAAAAACCGGTCGGCAATGAATGAAACGCCGGCACCGCTAATTGACGAACAGCGTCCGTGGTGTAATTCATCCGAACCCGCAAGTCTGTAAGTTACGTCACAGTCTATTTCCATTCGAATATAATTGCGCTTTTCATCATATTCCAACATGCTATTTCTCCGGTCAAGTTTACAGTTATTGCGTCTGCTGGTCGATCTACAAAGTTTACTATAAAAAGCATAATAACGGGGGCATGATTTGCAACGGTGCCGTCAATTGAGCTATTCCACTGGATATTAACCTGAATTTATGTAATATGACGCCAACTTTCACATCTTAAATAAACAGACTTCTGAGTATCATTTATGACTAAAGCAATCGTTTTAACCGGAATTACAACTACGGGCACTCCGCATTTGGGTAATTATGTCGGCGCCATCAGACCGGCCATTGCGGCGAGTAAGGATGCGAATGTTACGCCCTTTTATTTTCTGGCCGATTATCATGCGCTGATTAAATGTCAGGAGCCGGAAAGAGTCAGACAATCCAGCCTTGAAATTGCCGCAACATGGCTGGCTTTAGGGTTGGATACGTCAAATGCAGTTTTCTATCGGCAGTCGGATGTCCCTGAAATTTTGGAACTCTCCTGGATGTTGACCTGCGTCGCAGCAAAAGGCTTGATGAACAGGGCGCATGCCTACAAGGCGGCGGTCGCCGAAAATGAACAGGGCGGCGAGAACGATGCCGACAAAGGCATCACCATGGGCTTGTTCAGCTACCCGATCTTAATGGCGGCCGATATGCTGATGTTTAATGCCAATAAAGTTCCGGTCGGCAAGGACCAGATTCAGCATATTGAAATGGCCAGGGATCTTGCCGGGCGTTTTAATCACATTTACGGCGAACATTTTGTGCTGCCGGAGGCGGTTATTGAAGAGCACGCATCAACATTAGCGGGTCTGGACGGGCGCAAGATGAGTAAAAGTTATAACAACACCATCCCATTATTCGAGCCTGAAAAAAAGCTAAGAAAACTCATTAACAAGATTAAAACCAACTCATTGGAACCCGGTGAGCCGAAAGATCCCGAAGGTTGCACTTTATTCAGCATTTATCAGGCTTTTGCAAACCCGGAGGAAGTCGCTGAAATACGGCAACGCTACGCAAGCGGCATCGCCTGGGGTGAAATGAAACAGGTGCTGTTTGAGCACATTAATGATCACCTCATTCCGGCAAGAGAACGGTATGAGGCATTGATACAGGCACCGGAACATATCGAAGAGCAATTGCAGGAAGGCGCTCAAAAAGCGCGTGCAGTCAGCGTGCCGTTTATGAAGGAATTGCGTAAAGCGGTCGGGATTTCATCGATTGCCTTGTGAGACCCGTGACGTTCGGTAACTGGCTTGGGCAGGCATTAATGCTGATCAGCCGTGCGCCGTTGCTTTGGACAGGCTACACCTTATTTATTGGCCTGCTTTTGGGGATCGAACGGGTTTCCATGGCGCTGGGTATTTTTCTTGCTGTAACAGGGTTATTTGTCGGAGTAGGCGTTGCAAAATATATCGACTTGAAATCCTCGGCAGTAACTTCATTGAGTTTTTACCGGGCGATAGCTAAAAGCCTGCCTTTAGCCGTATTAGCGGCCGGCAGTCTGGTAATTTGCTGGTTTGTATTCAGAGCGACTGCCAATATTTATTCGGGTGAGCTCTATAAAATAGGCCGCTTCTTTTTTTACTGGGAATTGACTACAGAGCATCTGGATAATAAGTCCCGGCACCAAATAGCCGGTTGGCTCTATTTACCGGCAATAACCACGCTGCTTTTTATCTTGCTAATGCTGACCACTTTTGCAAACTGGTTCAGTTATCCGTTAATGCTGTTTAAAGACTATTCCTGGAGTCAGGCAAGACAACAAGGCAATGAGGCATCCGTCAAAAACCAGGCGGCAATGTATAAGCTGTTGGCTTTTATATTTGCGGCCACATTTATTGGTGCGGGAATAATTCCTTTGTTAGCACCTGTTTTGTATATGCTGGTTTCAACGTTAATGTATGTATCTTACAAGACTGTTTTTGAGTCGACATGACAAATCAGGTTAAAGCAGCTGTCCCAGCGCAAAAGCGCCAAAATAAGTTGTTGTAAAATAGAACAAAGACAAGACCAGGCCGGCGAAAAGATTGATAGACAGAACTTGCTTGATTATGTGAGCTACCACCACATAAACCCAAAATAAAAGCAGAGCCAAAAAATAATAACTTAAAGGGTCTTCGCTGACGGTCAGCCAGACCAATACCGGTACGATTAACAACGCGACTATATTGGCGCAAAATATAACCGCTGTCGCCACTTGTACATAGGCGTATAAGGTCCGGTTAAGGAACAGCATAACGCCTATAAACATAAGCGTTAATAATGTCTGTATACCAACTTCGGTAAACGATTCTATCGGGTCGTCGGTCATGTTGGCTTGCATGAAATATTCGACAACAAAATAGAACAGCAGATTTTGTTTAAAAAAATCGACTGATCTCGGTAGCTCAAGCGGGTTATTTTGTAACCAACATAGTGGCAAATATTGTTTTAAAACATCCATAGTTACCCAGGGTTTTATTTTTACAAGCTATTTAAACCGCAGCGGCCAATTACTGTGGGCATGTGAATACTATTTAAAATCCGGCGAATCCGAATAGCCGGTTGAGGATTGTCCATCATAGGTACTGAAATTATCATTCAATAGTTGCACCAGTTCTTTGGCTTTGTTGGATATCTGAGCCAGACGGAGCTTTGTCTTTTTATTCCAGCCGACGGGTTCGGAAATCGGCAGCATCATGCGGCTGAAAATCAGATTTCTTTCGAAAATACCGGCTAAATTTTCCATTAAATTGAGCTCCTTTTGTCGGGCGTTAAGCTGACTGATTATTAATTTCGCCTGGATCCTGCTGAAAATAATATGCAGAGGGATCATGATTACTATCAATGTAAGGACGATAACGGGCCCGATAATAGGGTCTATCAATAACTCCAGAATACCGGTTTGTATTTCAGCAAAAATGGCAAGGGTAGCAATAAACCCAAGGACAATCAGGCTGGAAAAGGCTGACCGATCTTTCCATTGTACGATTGCCTTTTTTACCTCCGGTATCACCACGTTATTAATTTCACGAACGTTTTTTTCCAGTGAATTCAACACGCGATAAGTTCGGTCATAGCCGACATTGGCTATGCGCTGATCTATCAAGGCAAAGTCAGCCGAGGATTGAGGACTAACGCTGCCTTCCTGACTGGACAGAACAATAAACTGACCGGTATTTAGTCCCAATCCGCCAAGTTTTCTTTGCCATGAAGAGATGATCTCGCTGTTTGTAGTCGAACTCAGCATGGTTGCAGGTCTATCTATCAGATAAACAAATTTATTGGAATCCTGATGGAGGGTGATGCTTTCCACTACTTCGTCAACCAGCGGCGATGTTGAATCAAAGATATCGGTAAAAATTAAAACCAGGTCGGAGTTTTCAATGGTGTGTTTTACTAACAGTGAGGCAACCGGGCTGGATGGTGCCGCACTGATATTGGGCGTATCAATGAAAAGCTTGCTTTTCAGGCGATCACTATTAAGCGTTTTTAATTCCAGGTAAGAATTAATGCGATCCCCTTCGCCTTCTTGCTGCTGCTCGATTTTACGGCTGATTTGATAAAACGGAAAACGGTGGTCTACATCCAGCGCGGTGCCGGGCAAGGTTGCCGGATTGGACTGATTGTTATGCAGCAAGACGGTAAACTTATGACTGGATGTTTGAATACCCGAAAACAAATTGTCCGAGCCCAGATAATTATTAATAAATCTGGATTTGGCCGTTGAGTTACCGCCAATCAAACTGACGATAGGCCACCATGAGTTTTTACTGGCAGTCGTTTCATCCATTTCGATGAGCCCCAAATCAAATTCAATTTGATCGAGCTCCTGAAAGGTTCTTGATGCTTTCAGTAATACCGGATTGTCGGTGGCGAATTGTTTTTCAAGATTAAGCAGGTATTTGCTTGCTGTCTTTTCAGTCATCAGTTTGACACCTTATTTGTTGTATTTTTATGGATTAAGGGGTAACGAAGTATACACCCAGAATGGAAGAGTAATACAAAAAAACAAGAGGGATAATAAGGGCGTTTTATTGCTGTAAAATGAAAAAATATTGAGCAAATATTGCTCTTTTGATACTCAAATTAGACGAGTTTATAGTATATTGGGCGTCGATTAATGAGCCTTGTAAACGTGATTTAAAAAATAAAATGATGAATATAAAGAGTCTGATTGTTCTTCGAAGCTTAGCGACTCTTGCTATTGCTGCGTTAATATCCGGCTGTGCTGTTCCGCTTTTTGGTGGGTATGGCGCTAACGGCCAGTCACGTGAAGAATTTGAGCATCACGTGGAGGATATTTTTCGATTGCAAAAT
This sequence comes from Methylobacter sp., assembly GCF_030680395.1. GTDB lineage: Bacteria > Pseudomonadota > Gammaproteobacteria > Methylococcales > Methylomonadaceae > Methylobacter_A. The sequence goes on from NZ_JAUXVR010000016.1 coordinate 10,013, forward strand.
CAAATGACCAGCGAGGTGATGATGTTGCTGGAAAATGATGAAGCAGAAAAACCTGAAGCCTTACAGCAGGCTGAGCAACATATGCAAAAGGTCTGCGCTGATCTTAACGAATATGTTTCTCGTGATATCGATGGTTTAAGCAGCGGGCTTTTTTTGCGCCGACGGGTTGAGAAATCAGCCATAGATTGCGAGCAAGCGGCAATCGCCATCAAACCGCTGTTGAACCTTTAGCGCATCAACGGCGGTCAGTCGGCCATGGCGTCAAAACAGTATTTTGCGCAGGTTTGCTGTTATCGGTTTCGGGATAGTCGAGCGTGTAATGCAAGCCACGGCTTTCCTTGCGTTGCTGTGCGCAACGGATAATTAGTTCGGCAGCGATGACCAGATTGCGCAATTCCAGCAAATCGCTGGTAACACGGAAGTTACTGTAATATTCGGCGATCTCCTTTTTAAGCAATTCCACACGACTCATTGCCCGACTTAAGCGTTTATCGGTTCTGACGATGCCGACATAGTCCCACATAAAGCGGCGCAATTCATCCCAGTTATGAGAAACGACCACTTCTTCATCGGAATCGCTGACTTGTGATTCATCCCAATCCGGGATTTCCGGCAGGGGTAAAATACCGGGAAGTTTCTGTAAAATATCCTCGCTGGCCCGTTCTGCAAAAACCAGACACTCCAATAACGAGTTACTGGCCATGCGATTGGCGCCGTGCAAACCGGTACAGGCAACCTCGCCTATGGCATAGAGGTTGGGAATGTCAGCACGCGCATAGCTATCGGTTAACACCCCGCCGCAGGTATAATGCGCGGCCGGAACAACAGGAATAGGCTGCTTGGTGATGTCTATATCAAACTCAAGACACTGCTGGTAAATCGTCGGAAAATGTTCGCGGATGAACTGCTCCGATTTATGACTAATATCCAGGTAAACACAGTCTATGCCGCGTTTTTTCATTTCATGATCGATAGCTCGGGCCACAATATCCCGAGGCGCCAATTCCTCTCTCGAATCAAAATGATGCATAAAAGGTGAGCCGTCCGGCAAAATCAATTTGCCGCCCTCGCCTCTTACCGCTTCGCTGATCAGGAAAGAATGTGCGTGCGGATGATAGAGGCAAGTCGGATGAAATTGCATAAACTCCATATTGCTGACGCGACAGCCGGCACGCCAGGCCAAGGCGATGCCATCGCCGGTTGCACTTTGCGGATTAGTGCTGTAAAGGTAAGCCTTACTTGCGCCGCCGGTTGCCAGAACCACGACGCGAGCCGCTATCGTCCTGACCTGCTGCTTTATTGAGTCTAAAACATAAGCGCCCAAAATCCGTTTGTCATCTTCCTTGGAACCGGTAATTAACTCCACCACATTATGGTGTTCGAACAGCTCGATATTGGCGTGTTCCCGAGCGCGTTCAATCAACGATAGAGACACCGCCTTACCCGTAGCGTCGGCGGTATGCACAATGCGTCGATGAGAATGCCCGCCTTCCTGGTTTAAATGCAGCTTTGATCCCCCTGATGCGGTCTGCTCCTCGGTAAAAACCACGCCCTGCTTCATCAGCCAGTCTATTGAACTTTTACCGTGCGTCACGGTCAGTCTCACAATCTCGGGATTACAAAGTCCGGCACCGGCATCCAGCGTATCGTCAATGTGCGACTCGATAGAATCATCGGCGCCGAAAACAGCGGATATTCCGCCTTGCGCATAATAGGTGCTACCTGCCGTCAAAGCGAATTTTGACAGAACAGCGATACGCATTGAATGATTCGCCAGTTTAAGCGCCAAGCTTAAGCCCGCGCCGCCGCTGCCAATAATAAGGACATCGTAATTTTGGGAATAAGGCATTTAGGTACAGATAGTGAGCAGGACGGTTAAGTATTAACACGCTTGGTTGTTGTTAATGGATAATATAGCTTTTTAGTATGATAGCAATTTTTTTTATATCGCTATCCAGATATATTTTGTCTCTGTTACTATCAAGACTAGCGAGTGTTATAGCCTTAAAAACAGGACGTAACTTTTCTGGAACGCTATATCAATTATATTGGTTGTTATTTTTAACATAAGTTATTTCATTAATGATATTAAATGGAGGTTTTTATGTTCGATAAAGTTAAGTGGTGTTTTTTCCTGATCGTTTTATTTAATCAAAACGTATCGGCACAATTACCGGATTTTACCGAGATGGTAAAATCCAATGGCGTTGCCGTAGTCAACATCAGCACCACTCAAAAAGCGCCTCCTGAGGCTGAAAACGCCCCCGAAGAACTGCAGCTACCGGAAGGAATGCCTCCGGAAATGGAAGAGTTTTTTAAGCGCTTTTTAAATGAACAAGGCGGCGGATATGTTCCAAGGGACACCACGTCCTTAGGCTCGGGCTTTATTATTTCCTCGGATGGCTACATCTTAACCAATAGCCATGTAGTAAAAGACGCCGATGAAATCGTGGTCAAATTATCCGACCGCCGGGAGCTGTTAGCCAAAGCGATCGGTTATGATGCGCGCACCGATGTTGCATTATTAAAAGTCGATGCCAAAGACTTGCCCGCAGTTACTATCGGTGAGCCGAACAAGCTCCAGGTCGGCGAGTGGGTTCTGGCGATAGGCTCCCCTTTCGGATTCGAGCAATCCGTGACAGCCGGTATAGTCAGCGCCAAAGGACGCAGCTTACCAGGCGGAAATTACGTACCGTTTATACAGACGGACGTAGCCATAAATCCCGGCAATTCAGGCGGACCGCTGTTTAATATGGAAGGCAAAGTCGTTGGCATAAACTCCCAGATTTACAGCCGTACCGGCGGTTTTATGGGGCTTTCATTTGCTATCCCTATGGATGTAGTGATGAATGTCGTCGATCAAATCAAAGCTACCGGCAAAGCCGCGCATGGCTGGCTGGGCGTCCAGATACAGGATGTCACGCGGGAACTGGCCGAATCATTCGGCATGAAAAAACCGCAAGGAGCGTTGGTTTCCAAAGTGCTGCCCGACAGCCCTGCCGAAAAAGCCGGATTGCAGATTGGCGATATTATTACCGAATTTAATGGCCAATCCATTGAAGCTTCTGGTGATTTACCGCCCATGGTGGGCATAACGCCTATCAATAACAAGGCCACATTAAAAATCATCAGGCAAGGCGAAACCAAAACCATCGACTTTAAAGTAGGGCTTTTGCCGGACGAAGTCGATAAGTTGGCGGACGCTAAGGCAGCACCAAAACTTCCCCATAATCGTCTGGGTATTAATGTCATTGATTTGACCGATCTGCAAAGAGAAACCTTGCAGGTTGCTAAAAACGGCGTGTTAGTACAGGATGTTGGCAAAGGTACCGCCAAGGATGCCGGAATTCAGCGTGGCGATGTGATTTTACGTATTCAGGACAACGTCATCCGCAATGCAGCTGATTTTGAGAAAATAGTCAAAAAGCTCCCGGCCGGTAAGTCAGTCGCTGTTTTAATACAGCGTCAGGGCAACCCCGTATTCCTGGCGGTTAAAGTAGAAAAATAACGGCTGTTACACAATAGCTAACGTTTTTTTACTGCGAAGATCACGAAGTTTTATGAGTCATTCCTCATGATCTTCGTGATTTTTTTTATTCGGCCTACCTAACTTCTCAAGTTTTTCCGTATGGGCAGCGTGAAATAAAAAGTGGTGCCTTTTCCAGCTTGGCTATTGAAATGAAAGGTCCCTTCATGAGCGTCGATAAGCGAGCGGCTGATAGATAACCCCATGCCCATGCCATCTGCCTTGGTGGTATAAAAAGGCGTCAATATTTTTTGCTTCTGGTCTTCATCAAGTCCCGGTCCGCTGTCCTTCACCCTAACCTGTATGCTGTTATCGGGCATCAATTGACTATTGATGATTATCTGGCGCTGCTGTTTTGCGGATACATTTTGCAAGGCTTCAACGCTGTTCCTGACCAGGTTTATGATGACCTGCTCAATTTGTATATGATCGACATAGACAGGCGGCAAATCGCTTTCCAGTTCAAATATCAACTTTATGTCGTTTTGTTTAAATTCGGCAATACACAAGCCGACTGCCTCATGAATCAAAGTATTAATATCGGCGCTTGAACGATGTTTTGAATGGGATTTAACAAACTCCCTCATCCGATGAATGATCCCTCCCGCACGTAAAGCCTGTTGCTGCGTTTTGTATAGAATCTCGGTGAGTTTTACCAAGTCAGGATCCTCAGCGTTGATAAGGTTTAAACTGACCTGCGTATAGCTGGAAATCGCAGCCAGAGGTTGGTTGACTTCATGAGCGATACCTGACGCCATCTCCCCCATCAACCCAAGGCGGGTGACATGGGCGAGTTCGTCCAGATGTTTTTTGTCTTGCTGTTCCCGGTATTTCCGCTCACTGATATCGGTAGAAACACCGCACAAGCCGTAAATACTGCCGTCTTCACGGCGTAGTGGTTGATTAATGGTAAAATAGGCATGTGTGATGGCGCCACTCTTACCGGCATAAACATTCTCGGTGGCTGTACGCTCACCCAACTCAATAACACGGCGATCATCTTCACGCAATTTTGCCGCCGTGGCTTCGTCAAAAAAGGCATCGTCTGATTTACCGATAATATCTTCCAGCGCCTTGCCAAACAATTGCTGCACCGGCTGATTGGCGTACTGGTATTGATAGTTGCAATCCTTGATATAAATAAAAGCATCGACACTATCGAGAATAGTGGCGAGTTTACTTTCACTTTCCCGCAACGCATGTTCCGCTATCTTTCTTTGTTGTATCTCAGCTTGCAACTGTGCGACGGTGGGTACAGACAAGGCACGAGGAACAATCCATATCATCAGCACCGTGGTGGCAAGAGAAACTATCGCGGTAACCGCTTTAACCAGGCCGTCCAGCCAATATAAAGGTATCCAGACAGTAATAGCCGACAGTAAATGCGTGGTACCGCAAGCGACAATAAAGCCGGCAAACATGACAAGCAGCCACGGATAGGGTAAATCTTTACGCTGCCTGATAAAATAAACGAGAACAGGAGGAATGGAATAATAGGCAAGAGTGATCAGCAGATCTGAAATAACGTGTAGCCAAAGTAATAGGGGGCTCCACGACAAACAATAGCCATGAGGCATGAGGTCTTTAATATCAAAAAGATTAATCAGTGGTTGCATTGGTTAAGTATGGGATGAAATGGCGTTTAAACTGTTCGTCTGTTTTTGATCGATGCTGGTCAATTAGCGAGGCTGCAATAAGATCATATCCTGAGGTATCCACATAAAATAAGTTTATAAAACAACAGGTTTTTGATATTTTTCGCATTCAATATATACAACATAGCCGAAAAGTCGTCATGCCGGCAGGGATGCCAGTATCCAGTCACAAGGATGTGAAACTTTAAAATACCACTCGCTTTTATTAAGCCCATGGAAAGTCACCAAAGTTACCATCCATGGCACTGGATTCCGGCATCCCTGCCGGAACGACGAGCTTGGGAAATTCGTGGGGATACCTCAGGATCAGCCCCTTATAATCTGCATCAATGAATCCAGGATTTTTCTTGATATGTTACTACACCGCAACGCTGACTTATATACGACTAAATAACCACTCTATCCAAACGCCAGACAATAAAAAAGGGTTTTCGTTTTCACGTAAACCCTTTGGTTATTTGGAGTCCATGGCCGGCAGCCTTTACCTTTCTTTTTAATCGTGCGCCGCGAGCGGATGATGCTTCACCTCTTCCTGGGCAATCACTTCGCCGACAGTGGGTTCTCCTGCAACAGCACGCTTAATCGCCAGCTTGGTGGCTTCATAATTCCAGTCCTGGATTTTATCGTTGTCCTTGGCATCCCAGTGAATAAAAACACCTACGCAGATAAAAATATCATTAGCTTCTTCCATGGGTATTACACCGTCTTTAACGCTATCGGCTACCGCCTTGGCCACACCGCGTTCCGCCGGTCCGAACATTTGGTTTACCTGTTTTTCATTCTTGATTTCGACTTTATTGAACATGACGGTATTAGGCTTAGCCATCAAATTAGGGGCGACCAGTGCCAATAAAGAATTATCGCCTCGCTTTTGGTTAGTCAGCGTAATACAAAATGCAATTTCTGCGGCACTGCCGCGCGGCCCCATGAGCAGATCAATATGGGCCAATTCTTTTCCTTCACCTACCAAGGCTTCACCTACCAGTACTTTATCGATTTTCATGTTGGTTTCTCCTCTTGAGTTTTCAAATCAATTCTTGAATGATGGAATCAAGGTCGCCTACTTTTGGATTTTTAATGGACTACCCGCTTTTCCCAAGTTAAAAGTTGATGGTCATATTGCGATACGGGAATAGTCTTCAACAACCGGTTCAATAGTTGTCTAACGCAAAGCTGACCGGACAGCGATCCACCTTAAAAAGGTTCTCAGCCGCATTCCGGTTAAGCACACGGCTGGATATTTAAGTTACTCCGCTCCTATTATTTCTTCATTCCATAAAACCGTCCGCAGGAAGAACCCCATCGAAACGGCCGTTACGATAGGCATACACGTCGTCTATGCCGTCAACCATGATTTTGTTATTTTTAATCTATGCATAAGTTCCACGTCTATCGATAAGAACCCGGCGGGATTGCTCTTCAGTTAGCGTGGCACATCTCAATCTGTGGATTAAGCCATGAACAACTCAGTAGCGCCTCCTCGCCCCGCCACGCTAGCGAGCATGAATGAAACATTTCCTGTTTCGGATGATTCAATGCCGATATATCTGCATTGAATAATTTATAACATCTTAATAAAATCAATAACATCCGTATCACTACCTATGTCGGCATCAGCTATTAACTGTTGAACTCTTACGACTCCCCGGACCAAGACTGATTGTTGAAATAGTCCACAGCGCAAATAACAAATACAGCTTCCCGATGCCTTGCCTCATACTTATTTTCCAACCGAATCCATCATGGCCTTGCTCAATGTTGTCAGGCGATGTTAAAAATTGACCATGACCGATTAAATGGCTATAAAAGTGTCTTGTTAAAATAATTTATTTGATGAAAATGAGCGCTGAAAATGACAAAAATCCGATGCTGCTTGATACACACTAGCGCACTCACCTCATGAAAATAGGCATACAAACCTGGGGTTCCAATGGCGACATTCGTCCGATGCTGGCATTGGCCGATGGCCTGCAAAAAGCGGGTCACTCTGTGACGCTGGTGGTAAGCAGTATCGACAACCACAGTTATCACGAAATCTGCAAACAGTTGAAAATAGGCTATCGGCAAGTTCCGGAGCATATTGATTTCGATATGCAGGACTTTGCCCAACGTTCGTTTCGGATGCATCCTCTGCAATGGCTGCGGGCGTTGCTTGATGAAGCATTCTTTCCCCACGAGCAAACCGTGTATCAGGCGGCCCGGCAATTAGTCGCCGATAATGACATCGTGATCGGCCATCATTTTCTTTATCCTCTAAAATTGGCGGCGCTACAGCAGCAGAAGCCTTTTTTCAGCGTGACGTTGTGCCATGCCGCAATACCCAATCCTGCGGTCCCGCCTTTGAGCTTTCCTGACTTGGGTTATCGTATTAATAAATTGAGCTGGAGGCTGTTGGACACGGCATTCAATTGGGCATTGAAAAAACCGTTGAGTCGTTTATGGCTGGAAGCCGGTCAAACGCCGCCTGTTAATGTGCTGACCGAACTGCTCACCTCGCAACAACTTAATCTGGTAGCGGTCGATCCGTGGTTTTGCCGTTCATTTGAGCATTGGCAGCCGCATCATCAAGTCTGCGGTTTTCTGAATTTAACCGAAGACGCGCGGCATTGGACGCTTCCGGCCAAGCTTGCCGGGTTTCTGGATAATGGCGCCGCACCGGTATATATGACTTTCGGCAGTTTGCAACAGGCGATGCCCGACTGGAGTATGGAGCTGTTTTTGGAAGCGGCGGCTTTGGCGAATTGCCGGGCCATTATCCAGACCAGTTCAGCGCGTTATCCTGCCGACAGCCAAATCGATCAGGTCTATTTCATTGGCAGACATCCGCATCAACCGCTGTTCCGACAGTGCGCGGCGATTGTTCATCACGGCGGCGCCGGCACTACCCATGCCGCAACCCTGTCAGGCTGCCCGTCCGTGGTGGTGCCGTTTATGGACGAGCAGTTATTCTGGGCCCGACAACTGCAAGCGCTGGGTTTGGCAGGAAAGCCTTTACCGGCAAAGAAAGTAAATGCCGTGGCTTTGGCTAAGGGGATACGGGCCGTATTGGATTCGCAGTCCATAAGAAACAACGCCCGGCAGGCCAGCCTGGTTATGCAAACTCACGACGGCATAGCGCGGGCGGTACAATTGCTGGAAGCGCAATTTTAAAGCGTTGAGGCATTATCATCGCCCAATTTTAGTTAGCCTAAATTGGGCGATGACGCATTGATTTTGTCATTTCATGTAAAAGACAAAATCAATGGGGGGAAGCCCTAACCATAAGGAATGCATGGCGAGTCTGCCGGTATCACACATAAAGAGTTGGGCGCTTACTGAATCCATGATGCCCTGCTCTACCTTGTCAGGAAAACAGGGAGTAGGCCACGAAGAAGAGAAGCCTATCGTCGACAACCGGAATGCCTTTAGCAGCAACAATGTCCGAGCGAGCAAACGCCGACTGCATCCTTACTTTCCGGCCGACAAGGCCAAACGAAAGTCATCGATCAATTCGATCCTCGCGCCCAGCGACCGGACTTCCCTGTCCATGCCTTGCTGCAGCCAGTGAACGTCATCAAAGTGCGCGTAACTCAGCCGGAAGCGTCTGATTTGCATCGGCGTCATGATCAAGCTGACCAGCTTTCCTGTCGCCAAGTCCATGGTCACAAAATACATCAAGGTCAAATCGCCACGGAATTCCTCGTATCCTGAAATGCCTTCGTAATCGTTCAGAAAATCGCCGCAACCGAAAACAACCGGTTTGCCTTGATATACCTCGACGCCCTTGGGATGGTGCGATGAGTGACCATGCACCACGTCCACCTGGGCCTGATCTATCAGCCGGTGCGCAAATTGCCTTTGTGCGCTTAAGACCTCGTAGCCCCAGTTTCCGCCCCAGTGTATCGAGGCCACCACACAATCGCCTTCCCGCTTAAGTCCCAAGATCCGCTTAGCGATGCGGCGCACCGTATCCTCGGACAAGTCCGGCAGTAAATTCACGCCCGGCCTGTCGCTACGGGCGCTCCACAACGAAGGAATGCCGCTGCTTTCGTGCCCGAAGCCGAACACCATCACGCGGCCTTTCCCGGCCACCTCGATAATCGCCGGCGCTTCGGCTTCCGAAAGATTCCGGCCTGCTCCCGCAACCTTGAGATTCGCACCGTCCAAAGTGGTGAGCGTCTCCGTCAATCCGGCATATCCCCAATCCAGGACATGATTGTTAGCCAGAACGCAGCAGTCGATTTTCGCCGCAGAAATACAGGGGATGTTCCGCGGCTGCATCCGGTAATGGATACATTTTCCGGCCCAAAACTTCCGGCTGGCCGTCACCGCCGTCTCAAGGTTAATGATGCGGACATCGGGGTTAATGCACCGGAATTCTTCAAGCGCATCTCCCCAGATATAAGCAAAGTCAACCGGCTTCGGAATAGGGCCGTTGACTTCTTCCGCAAGCATTGCATAGTCCTTGGCGGAGGTCATATAAGGTTCATGAAGCCGGGGATTGCCGGGATACGGCAGCACTTGGTCGATGCCCCGACCGGTCATCACATCGCCGCACAAAAACAGCGTAAGCAAGGTATCGCGAGAAGCTTCCTGAGATGAAAGGCGTTGATCTGAAATCATTTTCGTCTCCTGTCGGGCGTGTTCCGGTTATCTTCGGCCAGCGATTGGACTTAGCTTTATCGACACTGATACCCATCGGAAAGCCCCGAATTTATGACGCTTATTTTATAAGATGAGCGCACAACATAAATTTGTAAAGCGACGCGGTAAGTATTTACCAGTATTCATTGTATGAATAGATCGGTATATGATTTATTCAAGCTTATAGAAAGGGTGCGATGCGTATGAGCAAGAAAACCGTCTTGAAACTGCCGTTTGAAAACCGAATCCAGGCCGGACACTTGCTGGGACAGGCGCTGGCTCGATATGCGAAGCGTCCTGACGTGATCGTCCTCGCCCTGCCCCGTGGCGGAGTTCCGGTGGGGTTCGAGGTCGCCCGGAGCATCGACGCGCAGTTGGACATCATGTTGGTGCGCAAACTGGGAACGCCCGGACAGGAGGAGTTGGCTATGGGCGCAATCGCCAGCGGCGGCGTGTGCGTGCTGAATGCCGATATAGTAGCGGCTATCGATATCAGCCAAGAGACCATCGAGGCTGTCGCCGCAACAGAGCGGCAAGAATTGAGGCGACGCGAACAGGCTTATCGAGGACACCAGCCTCCTCCCGGAATAGAGAATCGCCATGTGATTTTGGTGGACGACGGCCTGGCCACCGGGGCGAGCATGCTGGCCGCAGTGGCCGCCCTGAAGCAACAGAAGCCCGCGTCTATCGTGGTCGCCGTACCCGTGGCCCCAACCGAGACGGTGCAGCGACTGCAAGAGGAAGCCGACGACGTGGTCTGCTTGGCAACGCCCGCGCCATTTTTGTCCGTCGGCTGTTGGTACCGCGAGTTTCCGCAAATCAGCGACGATGAAGTCAAGTCTCTTTTGGCACGTGCCTGGACCCAAAAACCACCCCCTAAACTTAACGGAAAGCCATGACTAATCCCGAACCTGCAACGCCTATCGACATCAGCATGGCATTTAAAGACTTCTCTCTTCCCGGCCTCCTCGCTGTTCCTGAGCATGCAAAGGGCCTTGTGGTATTCGCTCACGGCAGCGGCAGCAGTCGGTTCAGCCGACGTAACCGTTTCGTAGCGGAAACCTTGAACGAAGCGGGGATTGCCACATTAGTCTTTGATCTCTTGACTGCGGAGGAGGAAGACATCGATCAGTACACGCGCGAACTTCGCTTTGATATCCCTTTATTGACCGATAGGCTGATCGGTGTAATCGACTGGGTGAGCCTGAACGAAGCGATATCCGTGTTTCCGATCGGGTTGTTCGGAGCCAGCACCGGCGCGGCCGCGGCTCTGGTTGCCGCCGCTTGCCGCGCCGACAAGGTCGCCGCCGTGGTTTCGCGCGGCGGGCGACCGGATCTGGCCTTGGACCATCTTGCGAAGGTTAAGGCGCCTACCCTGTTGATTGTGGGCGGGGATGATGAAATCGTGATTGATCTTAATCGCCAGGCAGCCAATCAACTGCCGGTTGAGCATCGCCTGGAGATCATTCCCGGCGCCACTCACCTGTTTGAAGAAGCAGGCAAACTGGAACAGGTAGCAGGTCTTGCCCGCGACTGGTTCCTGAACTATTTTTCGGATTTATGAGTCTCGACGCGATCCGGCTGTTTGCACTGAGTGAAAGCCGGGCACTCGGGGAAAGTATCGGCATCGCCCTCGGTTCGCCGCTGAGCGCACACGAAGAAAGAGACTTTGAAGACGGTGAACATAAGACGCGTCCCCTGGAAAACGTGCGAGGTTGCGATGTGTTCGTGATCCAATCGCTGTACAGCGAGCCAGGCTTAAGCGTCAACGACAAGCTTTGCCGCCTGCTGTTTTTTATCGGCGCTCTAAAAGATGCGTCGGCCCAATCGGTAACCGCCGTCCTGCCCTATCTGGGTTACGCGCGCAAGGACAGAAAAACCAAAGCGCGAGATCCAGTCACCACCCGCTATGTGGCGCAACTGCTGGAGGCCGTGGGCATTGATCGGGTGGTGACTCTCGACGTGCATAATCTCGCCGCTTTTCAAAACGCTTTTCGTTGTCCGGCGGATCATCTGGAAGCCGGGAATCTGTTTGTCAGGCATTTTTCAGAACGGCTTAAAGACCTTGAGGTGGTCGTGGTTTCGCCCGACGTTGGCGGAGTCAAACGGGCGGAACAGTTTCGAGAAGCTTTGAGCCGGCACCTGAACAGACCGGCAGGCAGCGCTTTCATGGAAAAGCAGCGTAGCGCCGGAATCGTCAGCGGCGAAGCCTTGGTCGGCGACGTAAAAGGAAAAACAGCCATCATCATCGACGACATGATCAGCACCGGCGGCACGATCTCGCGGACTGCGCATGCCTGCCGAAAACAAAGCGCACAAAGTGTTCATGCCGCCGCATCCCACGGCATTTTCGTGGGCAACGCCAATCAAGTCGTGGCCGATCCCGCTTTGGACAGCCTCATGATCACCAACACGCTGCCGCCATTCCGGCTCGATCCGGAACTCGTACGCAACCGGCTGACGGTGCTGGATGTAGCGCCGCTGTTTGCGGACGCCATCCGACGCATTCATAACGGCGGTTCCATCGTAGAGCTTTTGGGAGAGTAGAGGCCTACGTGACTGTGAAAGAATTCGTGTTTAGCACGCTTGCCGGAAACGCTTATTCTCGCTAATGCCCCAAAAGCCTTATTCCGGCCAGACTGCCATTAAGCCTAAATGTCGCGGGCGCGGCCCGCTCCTACGGTGTCATGGATGCTACGCGTAGAAATCGCTCTGCCAAATCGAGATAGGTTTGAGCGAGGCCAAGCCAACGCTGATGATCCTGTACCTGATGATCCGCAATGTGCCATACCGCGATCTTGGCGCGCAAACAAGCGCGGAAAGCCTTGTAAAATCCTATTAGCTCAACAGGACAGGCATCTCCGGCTGCTTCGCCGTAATACCCTAAAATCTCCTCGCCGATGTGGGCCGCACCGAGACGCTCGCATTCCATGGACAGATAAGCCAGTTCATCCACAGGATCGAGGATACGGAACTCCCGGTTAAACTCCAGGCAATCGATAATCACCGGCGGGGCTGTCAAACAGATGTGCTGCGGCCTGAGGTCGCCATGCGCATCGATGATGCGCCCGTCCCGCGCCCGCTGTTCAAGAAGCCCACCCTGTTCTGCCAGAAATTGCCTTTGTGCAGCGGCGAGGCGGTCCACCTGCGCCTTCGGCAACGCATACCGGTTAGCGCTCAACTCGATCAGATTACTCTGAATGTCTTCCTCAAAGCGCCGCCGGTACTCTGTCGGACTAATCAGTAAGGGAACAGAATGTCGATAGAAGTCGGTCAGCACCTGACTGAGCTTTCGCATGTCCCCGGCATCGACCGTTCCTTTACGGATTACGGCGTCAAGCATGCGCCCGGCGGGCAGACGGTGCATCTGCACCAGCCAATCCAACGTCTGACCGTCGCCGCCGAGCTGCAAGCCGCCATCTTCTCGTATCGTGAGCGGCACAGTGCCGAGATAAACTTGCCCGGCTAACCGCCTGTTGAGGTTGACCTCCCATTCGCAGTCTTTTTGTCTGGCCTCTACGGTGCTGAAATCCAGAAACTCATACCGGACCGGCTTCTTCAGCTTGTAGACAAGACGCTCAGTCAGAAAAACCCAGGACATATGGGTTTCGATGACTTCGACGCGCTTCGGCCTGTCCGGATAGATATCCGGTTGCCTGAGAAAGGCGATCTTTTCTTCGATATGCATAGTATACGTTTCCTGTAAACGGCAGTTCAGTCACAGAGCCCCCGACTGAATCAACGCGCCACAGACGGAAAGCTGTCATCGTTGAATTCTACTTGATTAAGACGGCAGCTATCTATTATTCCCGTCAATGGACTCATTCATTATCTCGATAAGTGCCTTGCTTCAAAATTCCCTCGCGAGAGAATTCAGTGCTGGATCGTGAACATAGATGGAGCAATTCTGATCGACAATCTGCTGTAAATCCATTAACTTAATTACAGTGGTGCTTTGCACCCCCCTTATTGGGAGGAAAATTATGACAACCCTCGATATTAGGCAATTACAAACTGACCTGAGCCATAAAAACCCGCGCGTCATCCTTAAAAAAGCGCTTGAGCTGTTTGATAATATTGCCATTGCTTTCAGCGGTTCTGAAGATGTGGCGCTGATCGATATGGCGGTCAAACTCAGAAAAGACATCCAGGTTTTTTCCTTGGATACCGGACGCTTGCATCCCGAAACCTACCGCTTCATAGAAAAAGTCAGAAAACATTACCAGATAGACATTGAAATATTATCGCCGGACAAAGACCTGCTCGATAACCTGGTAAAAAAGAAAGGCCTGTTCAGCTTTTATGTGGACGGCCATCACGAATGCTGCGGCATCCGCAAAGTCGAGTCATTAAAACGCAAACTGCCTCAATTGGATGCCTGGATTACCGGCCAACGCAAAGATCAAAGCCCGGATACCCGGCAGTCTATTCCTGAAGTGCAAATAGACGGCGAATTTTCCACCGCCGGACAGCCATTGATTAAATTCAACCCGCTAGTCAATTGGAGCCTGACGCAAGTCTGGGATTATATTGAAGCCTATCAGGTTCCTTATAACGAACTGCATGAAAAAGGCTTTACCAGCATAAGCTGCGAACCCTGCACCCGCGCTATTTTGCCTCATGAACATGAAAGAGCCGGCCGCTGGTGGTGGGAAGCGGGAACTCAAAAAGAATGCGGGCTGCATGCCGGAAATGTAAAAGATAACGGTACTTCCTGACACTGATTTGTAAAACTCCGGACTTGATCTGACAATTGCCAAGATTAGTCTCAACTGTATCAGACATTGACTGTCTTAGTTTGCCCCTTTTGAGATATTCGGATCTGGATTTAAGCTTCCCGAAACCTGTCATTTCCGCTGGTTCCCAAGCTCCAGCTTGGGAACCCAGTCTCGGAAGCTCCAGCTTCCCGAGCAACTCACCACGACCGAATCACCTCAATCAAACCGTCTTGACCGGCATAATTACGCGCACTGGAATAACGCCAATGTTCCGGCTGATCCACGTAGCCCCGCTTTACGGGATTGTGATGAATGTAATCCAGCTTTTGACGCATAACCACCTCAGGTTCGATGATTTGCGGATGATTGCCTTCTTCCCAAACCTGATAAGTGGTCTCCTGCTTATGGGCGCGTTTAAAAAACGCCAGCAACTCCAACAGCTTGACCGAGCGGCGTTGTTCCAGATGCGCGATGATTTGCTTCGCCGTGTAGGATTTAAAACGCTGCATGTCATGGCTCAAATTTTCCGATGCGGCGATAAGATGCAGATGGTTTTCAAGGATGACATAACCATATAGTTGAAAGCCTGCGTCCCGCTGTAAAAAACGCCAAGAATCCAGAATGATGTTCATGGTTTCAGGGCGGGTAAACAACGGTAGCCAGTGGTTTATCGTTGCAGTCAGGAAATGTGGGCACGGGTCGAATTGGACGCGGTAGCGGCTTCTGGGCATTGTTGTGCTCCTTTGTGGTGAGAGTAGACGGGAAGCTGGAGCTTCCACGACTGGGTTCCCAAGCTGGAGCTTGGGAACCAGCGGAAATGTCGGGCAACGAAAAACTCTTGCCCGATCTGCTGGGCTAATCCAACCACGCGATTAATGTTTGTGTAGCTGTAAACGAAAATTCCTATGATCTAAAGGCAATAAATAAAAATGTGGCGGTTTATTTTTAGACCAAGGCAAAGTGAAATTTTTTTGTAACCAGTCATGAATAACCCTTTCCCCGTTGGAATTGTCGATATGTGGACATTTTTTCCAGAAACCAGGTTTAAGTTTGAATTCGTGAAATTGACCGTCTATCTCGACATTGATTGTTTCCCATTCTTGCTTAAAGTGCTGTTTCCTGTTTTTAACGCCAATATGGATACCGTTTTCACCTGTCCGTGCGCTTACTTCCATCATTGCTCTCTCTAATATTAACCATTTTAACAATTGCAAATTATCAGGCACTTTGAATCCATTAGTCTAATTCCAAAATCTGTTATCTCTGATTCGAGCAACTTCAAAATACACAAACATTAGAGAAAATAATATGACCAGCTGGTTTTGGCACACTGCTGCTATTCGCGACAGTCAGCACTTCGAGCCATGACGAACGGCCACTCAGAAGTTGCGTTGTTAAGTCTGTGGGTTCTTTTACGTTAAAATACGATCATCGCGATAAGTCCGCCGGCAATGCCTGAAAGCACAACGCCGGCCACAATCACGAGACGGGTTCGCAAACTAAAGATGCGGCTGAGCATGGCCAGCGAAGGCAGGCTAACAGCCGGTAGCGTCATAATGAGCGCCCCGGCAGGGCCCGCGCCCATACCCAAAGCGAACATTGCTTGCACAATGGGTACCTCTCCGGCAGTGGGTATGACGAACAGCGTACCGGCTACCGCCATTGCAACGATCCAGAATACCCCATCATGAGCGCCAAGCACCGGGAAAAGCCAAGCCCTTGCGGCTCCAAGCAGAAGTACGAGAATAAGATACTCGGGTAAGAGTTTGATCGCGAGGGCCATGAATTCCCGGCCCCAGCGTGTCAGAAGGCTGTCGTTTAAGGCCTCAGCCTCGGGCGACAAATCCTGTTCGAGCGAAACAGCTTCACGCTGGTCGCCATAACGCTCTGCTAAATAAGCAACCCCAAACACCATTGCAATGCCTAACAAAACCCTGAACAGAGCCCACCCCCAGCCCAGCACGAACCCCATGAATATCAGAGTCGCAGGATTCAGCACCGGGTTTGATATCCACCAAGACACCACACTACCAACCGATGCGCGGCTTTGGCGCATGCCCGCAGCCACGGGGGCAGCGCAACAGGTGCACATCATGCAGGGAATGGCAAAAAGGCTACCTAGTGCGACGCTCTTGAAGCCTAGCCTGCCAAGCGCCGCGCTCACCCACTGAGTCGGCAGAAGCACCTTGATGCCGGAACCCAGAATGAGTCCTAGAAGAAGCGCCTTCCAGATTGCTTTGCTATAGGCTATGGCGTAGTCCACAGCCGCGTTCCATGATACAGGCGGAGCAGAGACGGAATTCCCCGAAAGAATCGAATCGCCTATGAAATGATGACTCTGGGCGAGGAAGGCCTTAGCGTAATAGGGCATCCATTTAACATAGGCGAATCCGACAATGGCCACGAGGGTAAAAATCATCGTCCCGGCAAAAGGAAACAGGCGTTTTTCGTTCGTTCTAGCTTGCATGGAAAATTCTTCGCTTAAAGGCAGTATTCGCAATTATGATCATGGCTCGAAATTATGGCTACCCATTTAAGCCGGGACAGTTTTAAGGTGGTGGCTGGGAACGCCAAGCCCCCGCTTGGCGAGTGTCTGCAATTATCAACATTGCCGAGCTGGGGCTCGGCGTTCCCGGTTATTTGTAGTGTGTCCCGTCTTAAGTTGGTAGCCGAAATTATAAGCTATTGGCTGAACACGCGGAAATGGCGCATTGGAGCAGTTATGGAACCCGAAGTTGGTAAAGAGACGCAAAGCCCTCTCCAGCGGGATGCCTACATGGATGTAGGTAGTAGAGCACCAACAGTAGGTGCTTTAGGCGAAGCAAAAGAAAGTAACTCGCCTTCGGGTGCGAGAACCCGATTCAAATAACCGTCGCGCTAGCGACACCTTAACGTTAAATAGTATAAATCCAACTAACTGCTTAACATCAGAACTGATTTTGAACCTGATATCAAAACACCATAAGGGCTTTCAGCCTGTGTTTCGTTCATCCACTATTTTCGCCAGCGCTTGCAGTTCGGCAGAAATGATCACCGGGTATTCCGGAGTATTGCTCAATTGACGCAATGGCAGCGATAAACCGTTTAATTGGCATCGAGCGTATTCTCTGGCCTCTATAAGCGTAGGCTGCCCTGCTACAGTCTTTCCGCCCTGCATAACCAAGTGCAGTAACGGTTGGCCTGCGCAAGGTGCATTGTCAACGGTAACGGTATCGCCGGACATAACGCCGTTATTATCATAGTTGCGATAAACCTGTTTGCGTCCGGGCCAGGTCGCTTTTCCCTCCGAGCGCTTGCGTCTGGCAATTCCGGCATATTCCTGCAATTTATAGGCACAGTCGAGATAAGGCGCATCGGCTGAGGTATCCAACTGCGTACCGACACCGAAGCCGTCAATCGGGGCTTGCCCAGCCATCAATTCTGCAAGTTTATATTCATCGATATTGCCGCTGGCAAAGAGGGTTGCATCGTTAAGGCCGCCGCGGTCAAGAATTATCCTGACTTTTCGGGCATGATCGGCCAAATCGCCGCTATCCAGACGAACGCCCTTGATTTTTATGCCTTGCGCATGCAGTGCGGCCGCCAGATCGACTACTTTTTGCGCAGCTGCTTCGGTATCGTAAGTGTCTATCAAAAACACGACATTATCGGGATTGGCCTCTGCAAAATGGATAAAAGCCTGGCTTTCGCTACGGTGTGTTTGGATAAAAGAATGCGCCATCGTACCAAAAATGGGGATGCCAAAATGCAGCCCGGCCGCTACCGTCGCTGAACCGGCAAACCCCGCCAAATAACTTGCCCGGGCTGCCAATAGCGCGGCTTCACTGCCGTGCGCCCGGCGCATGCCGAAATCAACCAGCAGCTTGTCCGGCGCGATCAATACCGAGCGCGCGGCTTTAGAGGCAATCAAGGTCTGAAAATGCAATAGATTAATAATCCTGCTTTCGATCAATTGCGCTTCGGGAAGCGGCGCGGTAATGCGCAATAACGGTTCGTTTTGAAAAAACACCGTGCCTTCAGGCATCGCATGAACGTCGCCGGTAAATTTCAATGTCGCAAGCCGTTCAAGCATGGCCGGTTTGAATCGCCCGGTACTTGCCAGCCATTCAATTTCATCCGAAGAAAATTGTAAGTGCTCCAGATAAGTTAAAACCTGAGCCAAACCTGCCGCGACCAGATAGCCTCTATTTTTAGGCAGTTTCCTGATAAAAAATTCGAAGACGGCGAGCTCTTCCATGTTCTGTTGGTAATAGCCCTGAAGCATGGTTAGCTGATAGAGATCGGTAAGCAGGGCGTTATTGGGCATTATTTGATCATAGCCAAGGTAACCGGTATCGCACCATGCTGAATCATTTCGTTTATGGCGTTTTCCCCATCCTGCCGCCTAACATTAATGGCGCGTATGGCATCTGTTAATAACACCACCTTGTAATGGTGGCTGAGCGCATCGCGCACTGTATTTAAAACGCAATAATCGGTAGCCAATCCGCCGATGAATAAACGGCGGACACCGGCATTATCCAGCTGCTCCTTGAATGTCCGGTTTGTGAAACCCGAATAGCCATCCTGTTCAACATCGGTACCTTTGGAAATAACCAAAGCAGAAACCGGTAAATGCAAATCGGCTGAGAACTCTGCACCTTTGGAATCGGCAACGCAGTGTTCCGGCCAAGGACCGCCTTGCTGAATAAATGAGCAATGGTTAGCAGGATGCCAGTCGCGGATTGCAAATACAGGCAATTGACGATGGCTGAATTGACCAATATAGCGGTTCAAGACGGGTATGATCTGCTCGCCTTCCGGCACAGCCAGCCTGCCGCCGGACAGGAAATCATTTTGAATATCGCTGATTAATAAGGCATCACCCTTGCCTAGCTCGATTTGATCAGTGCTTTTTCGTTTGCTGGTCATAAGCGACTCATCCCGTTCTGTGAATTGGGTCATGAAAGGCTCGCCCATCAGCTAAACAGCCTCGATTCCATTACGCCGGTGACTATCGGCGGGAACCAAGGACATATTTCCTGTTTACCGATAATTTACCTGTCGATAAAAATTTATAACATACCAATAAAATCAATAGTATCGGTATCACCACCTATATCAATAGGCGCTTTAGCTTGCCGGTTAATGATTCCGGCGCTTAATAAGCCTGTTGCCCTGCCCGATTAAACGCCCGTAGGTATTTCTGCATATTGTACTAATGCTTTGTTTTTTCTAACCTGTAGTAGCTTCTTCCATTACAGATGTTGATTCTTTACGATAAAACCATCATTAAGGTAGAAAAAAATGGCTAAAATTATTTGCGTACTTTACGACGATCCGATTGACGGCTATCCGCAAGCCTATGCCCGCGACTCGATACCGAAGATCAAGGCTTATCCCGACGGTCAAACCGCGCCCACTCCCAAATCCATCGACTTCATTCCCGGCCAGATGCTGGGCAGTGTTTCCGGTGAACTGGGTTTGCGCAGTTATCTGGAAAGCCAGGGCCATACGCTGGTGGTGACTTCCGACAAAGACGGCGAAAACTCGCGTCTGGATCAGGAGTTGCACGATGCCGACATCGTCATCTCCCAACCGTTCTGGCCTGCCTATCTGACTGCGGAACGCATCGCCAAAGCCCCGAAATTGAAGCTGGCACTGACCGCAGGCATCGGTTCAGACCATGTCGACTTGCAGGCGGCAATGGCAAATAATATTACCGTTGCCGAAATCACCTACTGCAACAGTATCAGCGTCGCCGAACATGTGGTGATGATGATTTTAAGTCTGGTGCGCAACTACATTCCGTCCTACCAGTGGGTCGTAAAAGGCGGCTGGAACATCGCCGACTGCGTGGCGCGTTCCTAC
Organism: Methylobacter sp.; assembly: GCF_030680395.1. GTDB lineage: Bacteria > Pseudomonadota > Gammaproteobacteria > Methylococcales > Methylomonadaceae > Methylobacter_A. Next base: position 30,385 of record NZ_JAUXVR010000016.1, read on the forward strand.
GATCTGGAAGGCATGGAAGTCGGCACCGTCGCCGCCGGTCGCATCGGTCTGGCGGTGCTGCGGCGCTTAAAACCGTTCGACGTCATACTGCATTACACCGACCGCCACCGTTTGCCGACTGAGGTCGAGCAGGAACTCAATCTGATCTGGCACCCCAGCGTTGAATCGATGGTGCGGGTTTGCGATGTAGTGACCATCAATTGCCCGTTACACCCGGAAACCGAACACATGTTCGATGATGCTATGCTGGACAAAATGAAGCGCGGCGCTTACATCATCAACACCGCCCGCGGCAAAATCTGCGACCGTGACGCCATCGCCCGCGCTTTGGAAAGCGGTCGGCTGTCGGGTTATGCGGGCGATGTCTGGTTCCCGCAACCGGCACCGAAAGATCACCCGTGGCGGAGCATGCCGCATCACGGCATGACGCCGCATATTTCCGGCACCAGCCTGTCCGCGCAAGCCCGCTATGCTGCCGGTGTGCGGGAGGTATTGGAATGCTGGTTCGAAGGCCGACCGATCCGCAACGAGTATCTGGTGGTCGATGCCGGTAAACTGGCCGGAGTCGGCGCTCATTCCTACAGCGAAGGCGACACCACCGGCGGCTCCGAAGAAGCGGCCAAGTTCAAGCTTTAGCGATGCTCATCAATAAACGGGAAAGAACACGGATCAGGCGGATTTAAAACGGATTTGATCGATGTAAAATCCTCAATGGATAGAGCGTGCCGTGCGCGTTCTATTATCAAATTACAGGAGTAAAGCGATGAAACAGTTACATCGAATCACCCATACCGATCACTCTCACTGGGTAGGAGACGGTTTTCCGGTGCGTACGCTGTTTTCCTACAATACGCCGGACGCCGAAGTAAGTCCGTTCCTGATGCTGGATTATGCAGGCCCTTTCGAATTTCCGCCTGCATCGAAACCCAGAGGAGTCGGCATGCATCCGCATCGTGGCTTTGAGACCGTTACCCTGCTTTATCAAGGTGAAGTCGAACATCATGATACCGCAGGCCATGGCGGCCTGATCGGCCCCGGCGATGTGCAATGGATGACGGCGGCAAAAGGTCTTCTGCATGAAGAGATGCATTCCGCCGCTTTTACCCGGCAAGGCGGCGCCTTTGAAGCGATACAGCTTTGGGTCAACCTGCCCGCTCAATATAAGATGATTGCGCCGCACTATCAGTCCATCACTTACGGCCGGATTCCGGTAGTAAAGCTGGATGACAAAGGCAGTATCCTCCGAATAATCGCAGGACACTATCAAGGCATTAAAGGGCCTGCGAACACCTATACTCCGATTAACTTATGGGAGCTGCGCTTGCTGGCAGAGCAAACTGTTGAACTTGATTTTCCCGAAGATTACACCACGCTGCTGTTTGCCTTGAAAGGCAGTGTAAAGATCAATAATTCAGCGACAATGGGCGATGCCGAGCTGGCTTTTTTTGAACAAAAAGGCAAAACGATCACCCTGACTGCACTTAAAGACACCACTATGCTGGTCATGAACGGAGCACCGATTGACGAACCGATAGCCGGTTACGGACCGTTTGTGATGAACACCCAGGAAGAGATCCGACAAGCCATTGAAGATTTCGACAGCGGACGCTTTAAGTCATAGCTAATCCGGTCCGCTCAATTGAATCCGTATTTTATTAAGTCCTCTCACATGCATAACGGATTATTTGAACCGCGAGACCTGAAATATGGTCGATATGTTCTTTACGTAGCGTTGCCGCTGGTATTAAGCGGCTGCAATCCGGAAAAACAGTGGGAGCTGCACACAATTACCGGTTATCTGCGGGATTTGCGTTTCTCACTGATGCCTGACGCCCAGCAAGCCGTTACCGATCAAACCTGTCGCAGCTCTAACCGCACCCGCCTGTTGTTGTCATACTGGATATCGGACATGCAATGGGCTTGGCTAGGCTGATTGCTTCTCGGCTATTTTTGCCACGTGGGCTCCCTGGAAACGGGCGATTTTTAATTCGTTCTCTGACGGTTGGCGGCTATTATCGACTCCAGCAAGGGCACCCGCTCCGTAGGGCGAGCCGCCGGTGATTTCATTCATGTTCATAATCTCCTGGCAGGAATAGGGAACGCCCACGATGATCATGCCGTGATGCAACAAGGTCGAGTGAAACGAGGTGATCGTGGTTTCCTGCCCGCCATGCTGTGTGGACGTGCACGTGAACACGCTGCCGACCTTGCCTATCAAGCTGCCGTTCACCCACAGCTTGCCGGTCCGGTCGAGAAAATTGCGCATCTGCGCGCACATGTTGCCGAAGCGTGTCGGCGTGCCAAACATAATAGCGTCGTATTCGGGCAACTCGTCCACCGTCGCGATCGGCGACGCCTGATCGAGCTTGGCGCCGGCCTTTCGCGCCACCTCTTCAGGTACCAGATCGGGCACGCGCTTGATAATGACATCGGTGCCTTCGGCGCTGCGCGCACCTTCAGCCACCGCTTGGGCCATGGTTTCGATGTGACCGTACATGCTGTAGTAAAGAACGAGAATTTTTGCCATGTTGTATCTCCTCATTGATAAAGTCTTTACAAATGAGACATTCCTGAGCCGAATCAAAAGCCATGGATCAGCGCCTGAAAATTTATAACATGCGGGTAAAATAGAGAATATTCGTACCACTACCTATCAATATCAATGTCTTTCGGGCAATTGTTCGATCTGAGCGAAAGATGGCTATTAACCGGTCTCGGGATGGACTCATTACTGGAAACCACCTCAGGAATGAGCATGAAACAATTTGAACAACTCGCGGCGTAAGTTTTCAGCGGGAGTGCAAGCTTTGCTTGCGCTTGCAGGCAAAGCCTGCACTCCAGCTATTGGCAACTTGCTCAAGTTATTTCCTGATTAGCAAGATGCTTCAGCTAGCGCCAAAAAACTCGTCATTCTGGCAGGGATGCCGGAATCCAGTCACATGGATGTGAGACTATGGCTTGGCATCAAGCCTAAATCATGCCACAGCGGTATCGGAAAGTTACCATCCCTGGCTCTGGAT
>NZ_JAUXVR010000029.1 GCF_030680395.1 Methylobacter sp.
GCAAAAAATCGATCAAGTGAAAGACCAGGCTGAAAAAGAAATTGAAGCCGCCAAGGAATCGGTCACCGATAAGACCCAAACAGCCGGAGAGTATGTCGACGACTCGGTGATTACCACGCAAGTCAAGGCGGCGATTTTAAACGACCCGTTGCTGAACGCCTCCCATATTGAGGTGACCACCGTCAAAGGCGTGGTGACATTGAGCGGCACAGCGGATTCCGAGCAAAGCATCAGCAGGGCGGTGGAAGTAGTCGGCAGCCAGAAACATGTGAAAGCGGTTGAAAACAATCTGGTTGTTAATGTTTTACCGGATAAAATTTAATATATTTTATCTATTATTGTTGTTGCATTGTTGAATGCGGTTCTTGTTATAGTCGCCTTTAATGAAAGGATCGTATAAATGCAATTAGAGATGTAACTGTATTAAGGAACGACCAAAGCTCGCCAGCTTCTCGGGGAGCCTTGGTACTTTCAAAAATCTAAATACCAGTAGACGCGATAGCGCATAAGCAGGAGCGACAGATCTTGTATGCTATATGCATTGTCGTTATTTCTTACGACCCACAAGGAGCAATTTTTATGAAACGGTTATATTTGGCGCTTATTTTTCTCTGCATACTGAGCAGTTTCTCTGTAGGTGCGGAAGAGTTTATTATCAAGCCGCAAACCCAAGGCGAGGTTACGTTTGTCACCGGTGGAGTCGGGGAGAATGAACGGAATGCGATGCAAGCCATGCGGGCTGAATACAATTTGAATCTGCTATTTTCGGTAAGGGATACAGGGGAATATCTCAGTGACGTGACGGTTCGTATCACGGATTCACGGGGTAATACGCTGATGGAATCTGTGTCTGATGGCCCTATGCTATTCGCCAAACTTAAGCCTGGTCGTTATATCATTAGCGCAGATCGAGGAGATGGCCAGGTAATCCATAAAAAGGTAATGGTCAAGCAGCGAACTGCACTGTCGTTTACTTGGCCTCAAGAGCAAGGGAACTAGTACTCAGTCAATCTTGTTATGCCGTGTAAAAATTGTTTAGCTCAGCGTAAATCCGCTCATCTCTTCGACAGGCTCAGGACGAACGGATTTACTTTTACCCGCCAAAATAGAATTGACTGAGTACTAGGCGGTGTCTCGTTTTTCTTCTGAGTATTTTGGTGCTGTTTTTCAGATAGGTTCTTCATTGATAGCGGGTCCTGCCAGCTATTCTGATTGGGTGGAAATGTCTGCTGTCGATGGAACATGTTGGGGAGAGGGAAGCAAACGATTGAACTCTGTTTTGACTACTTGGTAACACTCGCAGACCCGTTCTTCCAACCCCGTTCGATCCAGCACCGTGATACGGCCACGGCTGTAATCAATCAATGCAGCTCGCTGCAATTTTCCGGCAGCCTCTGTGACGCCCTCGCGGCGTACGCCGAGCATATTGGCGATTAATTCCTGAGTCATATTCAACTCATTTGAAGGGAGTCGGTCGAGGCTTAATAGCAGCCAACGGCAGAGTTGTTGGTCTAGGGAGTGATGTCGGTTGCAGACTGCCGTTTGTGCCATCTGGGTAATCAATGCCTGGGTATAGCGCAGCAATAAATGATGTAGCGTTCCGTAGCGACGCCCCCCAAAGCGGTCGAATTCCTGCATAAGCAAGTTCGCCCGCAGCCGGTAAGCGTAGCCAGCACTCTGCACAACCGCACGATTAGGCATAGTTCCTCCTCCCATAAAAAGTGCGACGCCAATGATGCCATCGTTACCGACCACGGCGATCTCGGCCGATGCACCATTCTCCATAACGTAAAGCAGTGATACGATACTGGTCGTGGAAAAGTAGGCATGAGACAACTTGTCCCCCGGCTCGTAAAGGACTTTGCCGAGCGGCATCTGGACCAGTTCCATTTGGAGGGAAAGGCGCTCGTATTCATCCGGGGGCAGGGAACCGAGGAGATGGTTTTGTCGAGGGCTGTGTAGATCAGTCATGAATGATATCCATATTTGTGGGTCAAGATTGAATGGCTCCACCAATGAGGCTTAGGCTGGGTGGAAAATCCGAAGAGACAGGGTAGAAATAGTCTTTGTATTTTATAGCACAGTGAGCGTTTTAGCTTCAAATTACTGATCGGGATCGGTTGGATAAAACAGTGTAGAACCAAGTGGCGGTCATCGGGGAATTGATCCCCTGAATCGCCGAGAATTGCTTCGGGATTGGTACTTACTGCCTCAGGTCTGGAGCGTGATCGTAATAGCTCCATTCGATGAAGGTCTATTCGATGTTATTCGGTGGAGAACCAAGGCGAATTGAATCCAGCTTAGCGAAATCTATACCTAATCATCGACATTAGCTTTATGTGCGTTAGCGTACTGACACCGCTTGGTGTTGTAGTTATATTATTGTTTAATTCGGCCTGTGTGCGTTTATGGAACCGTCTTTGATCTAATCACTAATTCAAGGCGAGACTACGTTCTCTTTTAGAACGATGATCAGCACAACCGGAATGTTGCTCTCCTTATAACTGCGAGATATACACATGGCTAGAACCCGCCGTATCCATCTAATCAACCCGAAAGCCGATACTTTTGCGACCCGACCCTTATTCTTCGGTAAGGCGCTTTATTCTCCTGTTGCAGGACTTTTAGCTATAGCGGCACTGATTCCTGAACACGACTACGAAATCATTCTGACCGATGAAAACATCGAAGCTATTGATTTCGATCTAACTGTCGATATGGTGGGTATTTCATCAATGACGTCCTATGTAAACCGGGGTTATGAAATCGCCGATACGTTCCGGGCTCGCGGTGTTCCCGTCATCATGGGCGGCGTGCATGTCAGCTATCTGCCGCAAGAAGCGCTCAAACATGCCGATGCGGTAGTGGTCGGAGAAGCCGAGCTGATCATGGACAAAGTTCTCGAAGATTTGCTCCACGGTCGGTTAAATGGTATTTACAAGGCCGAAAACCTGCATTCGATGATCGACATGCCGAAACCACGGCAAGGATTGCTAAAAAGCAACCGCTACATTAACAAGGGCTTCGTCCAGACCTCCCGGGGCTGTCATCACGGCTGCACCTTTTGCGCCGAACCGACGATGTATGGCCTGCGCTTTCGCTACCGGCCCATCGAAGATCTTATTGCCGAGATCGAGCACATCGAAGAGCGGGTGATCCTGCTCAACGACGCCGATTTTTTCGGTACGCCGAGTCGGGCCATCGAGGTCATGAGAGCATTCAAGGGCCGGGGGTTGAAATGGCAGGCCGCCGTGAACAGCCGTGACGCCAAGGATGAGCGCCTATTGGAATTGGCGGGGGAAAGCGGCTGTTTCATGCTGTCCATCGGCTTTGAGTCGATCTCGAAGCAAACCCTGCGTAACGTGCATAAGTGTCAGAACGATCCTGAATCCTACCACGAACTGGTCGAAAAACTGCACCGATACGGCATCATGGTGCTCGGCCTGTTCATGTTCGGCTTTGAAGGCGACGAACCGACCGTGTTCGACGAAACCTTGAAGTTCAACATAGATGCCAAGTTCGACATGTGCGGCTATTCGCTATTGACCCCATATCCTGGCACCATCAATTGGTTTGAGATGATGCGCCGCAAGCAGATCGTCTCTTTCGACTGGGACAAATACGATCAATCCCACATCGTCTTCAAGCCGGCCGGGTTATCGGCCGATCAGTTTTACCGCGGTTACCTGAACACCTATGACGGATTTTATACGCTGCCTTCAATGCTGCAACGTTTCCCGTGGGACGGCTCCCGCAACCGCGCTAACTGGGCCATCTACAATGCATTCTTCCGCAAAGGCGGCGTTGTGACCCGCGATCCCGATCAACTCATCGCAAGGCCGACGCCTGAACCCGAATTCGCGGCTATGCCGCCGCTGATGCCGCAAAAAGCCGCGTGGCGTGAACTGGTGATGGGGGCGACTGGAGAGGCGGGCGGGTGAGTGATTTTCGAATAACGCGGCTTGCCGGGTTTTCCGGTTTCCGTTGCTGTAAAGGCACGGAAGCCTATTACATGGCGAACAGATTTATACTTTAAAGCGCTCATATTTTCGGTTTTTGACAGGTTGCGCATGCCTTTAGAAATTATCATAAGAATCAACCTAACAGGTACGCATAGCGCACCCCGCGGTAAGTTGAAAAAACCGAAAACTCAACCGTTCAGAGTATGTGTTCTATACCGTACAGACTAAGTTTGACCTGGGCGATACACTATTTTGTGCTTAAGGCATATTTTCATGGATATCATGATCGACCTCTTACTGGCTGTTGTGATACGACTATGAATTTTGTTAATACTGAGGTTTTTAAATTATTTCGTAGTCATGTATTTGATTGTCGAGAGTATCCGGGCTAATGCATTATCGTTTCATCGAAGGAGTGATCTCAGGGCCAAAGCATACTGTTTTGGTTTTCAATTTAAAGCGTTTATCTATCAGGAGAACTACCATGTCAACTGGCACAATCTTACTTATAATTTTAATTCTTATGTTGATCGGGGTCATTCCAGCGTGGCCACATAGCCGGGGATGGGGCTACGGACCTAGCGGAGGGCTTGGACTGGTGCTGGTTATCTTGTTGGTCCTGGTCTTGATGGGTGTAGTCTAGCCGCGGATTAACATCTTCTGTCCGTACCTTCGGAGCAAAGCCGATGCAGGTTGTCTCATTACCAAGGTGAGAGGTTTATAAACCAAGCTGAAAAATATGCACCTAATCTGGCATATTATCCGGAAATTTAGCTTGTTTTGAGCCTGTTAACCGACCAGAGAACTCATGCATCAGCAATGCGCCAAGTATGAGTAGTGTGCCTATTGCCACTTTAACGGTCAGCGGTTCATGATTAACGGCATGCCCCAATAGCAAAGCCATGACCGGTGAAACTAAGGTAATCAGTGCAACCTTGGTAGCACTCTGATGGATGAGTAAATAGTAATAAAGCACAAAGCCGATCGTCGTGGCTATCACCCCCAAGTAGACAATAGATGCCAGACTGATGGGTGAAATTTCAGTGGGCCAATGACCATCAAATGTTGCCCAGGTAATCAGATAAGCCGGCAGAGACAACAACAGGCCGCCAGTGACCTGGGATAATGCCGGTATTTTTCCATCAATGCGTTTGACCCAAACCGAACTGACAGCCTGCAAAAATGTAGACACCAGTACGCCGATGATACCCAGCACTGCGTTATGACCCAATTGCCATGCCGAGCCGAACATGATCCACAAGCCGCTAATGCCCAGAATATAGGCCAGAAGGTTGCCCAGAGTCAGGCTCCGCTCACCTAGCCAGATCGCCGCCAGTAAAGCGGTCATCAACGGCAAAAGACCGAATATCACCGAAATCCAGCCGGAAGGAATAAACTGCGCCGCCCAATAAACCACCAGCATCGATCCGTAAATTTGCACGGCCACGGCAAGATAAGTCTGTCGCGCTTTACGATGCCAGGCCAGGCGTTGTCCGGACAGACCCAGCATCAATAAGATGCACGCCGTACCGATTGCCATTCGCCCGGTTACCCCGAACAGAAACCCCGGTCCTTCGCCGCTCCATTTGATAGCCAGCGGTGTCGTCGCCCAAAGTAAAACAATACTGATGTAGGCCAGATGTATACGCATCAATTTAAATCGGGTGCTGTAAAGAAAGAGGATGGTACCGATTTTCGATAGTGCCATTCATCAATGGATAACTTACTTGGCCGGCGCTAATTCAAAAATAATGAGTTCGGCGGCATCGTCGCCCACGTTTTCTACCGACATCAACTCACCCGTTTCCCAAAAAACGTCACCGGCAGAGTAGGTGTTGGCTTTGCCGCCCTCGACGACTTTTAATGTGCCTTTAACCACATAACGAGGTCCCGGTCCTTCATGGGTATGCCAAGGTGTTTTAAATGCGGGTGGGAACGCCACCCGTATCATTTTGGTATCGATGTTCGCACTGGAAAGTTCCAGTTTCTTTTCTAATAAAATAGTTCTATTCAGGCCGGTTTTCTCTAGGGCCGAGGCAGCTTGTATGCTGCTCAAGAATAGCGCTGTAAACGTTGCCAGAATAAAGCACGTTGATTTGATAGTTTGAATTTTTAACATCTACCGACCTCTCGATTTTATGTTTTAGGGGGATAAACTTAATGCGTAAGTTGTTAACTGCTGTTCTATCGCTTGATCATTTTGTAGCTTATAGCTTTCTTAACGCCGTTTAAATAAAAAGTATACGCTACTGCCTGTTTTTTCTATTTGTTAAATTCTTTAAATGCACACAGAATATGCGCATCATTATAACGCTTTGACCGACTTACCAAATTAAAGAGACGATAGGATTATTGCTCTGGATTTTTTAACTACCAGCATTTAAAACACAACACCGCACTCACGCATGAATATTGACAACATCACTCAAGTAAAAAACTACTTGCTTAATCTGCAAGACCAAATCTGCACGGCGCTTGAGTCTGTAGAACCTGACGCCCGCTTTATTGAAGATCTTTGGGACAGGGCTGAAGGTGGCGGCGGCAGAACCCGCGTCTTGGCAAATGGGCAGGTTATCGAACAGGGCGGCGTTAATTTTTCGCATGTATCCGGTTTTAAGCTTCCGCCTTCGGCAACGGCTAAGCGACCGGAACTTGCAGACCGGCAGTTTCAGGCGATGGGCGTGTCGCTGGTCATTCATCCCAACAATCCTTACGTGCCGACATCGCATGCCAATGTGCGGTTTTTAATCGCGGAAAAACCAGGTGAACCGACTATCTGGTGGTTCGGCGGCGGTTTTGACTTAACGCCGTTTTACCCGTTTAAAGAAGATGTGCTGCACTGGCATCAAACCGCCCGCGCTGCCTGTCAATCTTTCGGCGATGACATCTATCCGACTTACAAAAAATGGTGCGACGAGTATTTTTTCCTTAAACACCGTAATGAAACCCGTGGCGTAGGCGGGCTGTTTTTCGATGATTTGAACGAATGGGGTTTTGAGAAATCTTTCGCTTTTATGCAAAGCGTGGGCAATCATTATATCGATGCATATTTGCCTATCATACAAAAACGCCAGGACATGCCTTATGGCGATAGGGAGCGCGATTTTCAGCTATACCGCCGGGGGCGTTATGTTGAATTTAACCTGGTTTATGATCGCGGCACCTTGTTTGGTTTGCAATCGGGCGGACGTACCGAATCGATTTTAATGTCCATGCCCCCGGTAGCTCACTGGAAATACAACTGGCAGCCAGAGCCGGGCAGTGCGGAGGCCATGCTCTATGAGGAATATTTAAAGCCCCAAAACTGGCTGGGTGCTTGAGTAGGTAATAAAAAATATACGAAAATTAAAAAATTCTTACCACGAAGAAAAAACAAAGCAAAAACTTCGTGTCCTTCGTGTGTTCGTGGTGATATGTTTAATACTTCCTGCTTAATCATTAGAACTTGCCTGAGACTAAATTGAAACCTATAATCGAGCATTTTTGTAATGGGCGGCAGGTTGCGGCCTATTTATTCCTTTAATTACAGACGGAAGCAATGACTAGCCACATTATGCCAACCTACGGCCGTTTACCCATAACCTTCGAACGGGGAGAAGGTGCATGGTTGTTTGATCAAAATAATAATCGCTACCTGGATGCGGTATCCGGCATAGCGGTGTGCAGCTTGGGTCATGCTCATCCTGCCATACATCAAGCTATCTGCAAACAAAGTGAAAAACTGCTGCACACCTCAAACCTGTACGGTATCGCCGTTCAGGAACAGTTGGCCGACAAACTGGCCGAAAAAAGCGGCATGGATAATGTGTTTTTTTGCAATTCCGGTGCGGAAGCCAATGAAGCAGCAATCAAATTGGCGCGCAAATACGGTTACGAGCAGGGTATAGAAAATCCGGCGATTATTGTCATGGAAAGAAGTTTTCATGGTCGCACGCTGGCAACGCTGAGCGCGACCGGCAACGCTAAAATCCAACAAGGCTTTGCGCCGCTGGTTGAAGGCTTTATTCGTGTGCCTTACAACGACGTCAACGCCATCGAACAAGCGGTTGAGCAGAATAAGAACGTCGTTGCGGTGTTGGTTGAACCGATACAGGGTGAGGGCGGCGTCAACATTCCTGCCGCCGATTATCTTAACCGAATCCGCAGTCTGTGCGACCGGCATAACCTGCTGATGATGCTCGATGAAATTCAGACCGGTGTAGGCCGTACCGGTAAGTTTCTCGCGTTTCAGCACAACGCCATACTTCCGGATGTCTGCACGCTGGCTAAAGCCTTGGGCAACGGCGTACCCATTGGCGCCTGTCTTGCCCAAGGCAAAGCGGCCAAGGTATTCACCGCAGGCAATCACGGCTCCACTTTTGGCGGCAATCCGTTAGCCTGTAGCGCGGCTTTAGCGGTCTTGGCGACATTGGACGCTGAAAACCTGATCGATCAGGCCGCGCAAAAAGGCGATGCTATCTGTTCTGCATTTAAAGACCGGTTACAGGGCAATGCTCATGTTGTCGATATTCGTCACAAAGGCCTGATGATCGGCATCGAACTCGACAGTCCATGTACTGAGTTAGTGCAAGCAGCGCTGCAAAATAACTTGTTGATTAATGTTACCAGTGAAAAAACCATTCGTTTATTGCCGCCATTAATCATTAACGATCAACAAATCACTCAACTTGTAGAAACCTTATCGGCTCTTATTCATAAGCATACAGACACTCCCTATGAATCCTAGACATTTTATCAGCCTGCTTGACTTATCCGGCGACGAATTGCGTAGCTTGATCAACAGAGGCATCGTCCTAAAAAATAACCGTGATCCTGATTACCAACCGTTAAAAGGTCAGGTCTTGGCGATGATTTTTGAAAAATCGTCGACGCGCACCCGCATTTCATTTGAATCCGGCATGAGTCATTTCGGCGGCAGCGCCTTGTTTTTATCGCCCAGAGATACCCAGTTGGGCCGGGGCGAACCGCTGCAAGACAGTGCCAGAGTCATTTCCAGTATGGTCGATTGCATCATGCTTAGAACCGATAAGCACGAAACGGTGACCACCTTCGCCCAATATTCAAGCGTCCCTGTGATCAATGGCTTGACCGATTTACAGCATCCCTGCCAATTACTGGCCGACATGCAGACTTATTTTGAACATCGCGGCGACATCAAAGGCAAAACGGTGACCTGGATCGGCGACGGCAATAATATGTGCCACTCCTATATCCATGCGGCAACGGTGCTGGACTTTACGTTGAATATTGCCTGCCCAAAAGACTATCAGCCGTTAACAGCCATCGTCGAAGCTGCCGGAGAACGCGTCCGGTTTTTTGATACGCCTTTGGCCGCCGCTCAAAATTCAGATCTGGTGGTCACCGATGTTTGGGCCAGTATGGGGCAGGAAGAAGAACAAAAACAACGCGAGATGGCCTTTAAGGATTATCAGGTCAACGCCGAGATCATGAAAGCTGCGAATAGTGACGCGCTGTTTATGCACTGTTTGCCCGCTCATCGGGGTGAGGAAGTCAGCGCCGAAGTGATTGACGGCTCTCAAAGCGTTATCTTTGATGAAGCTGAAAATCGCCTGCATGCACAAAAGGCACTGCTGGAATTTCTCCTGTGCAAAAAATCACGTTAGAATTAACCTTAATCGCATCGGTCCTCTATCGATTGCGACGCATCTACCATTCCTGGCAGTCGGTCGCATAGGTTCCTTACCGATTGCGGCACTTCCGCCATCCCTGGCAGTCGTCAGGTGAACAACCCTAGAGATTCAAGTGAAAAAAATACTAAACTCGTTTTTTATCTTACTGGTAACTTTTGGTTCGGCCCAAGCTGAAACCGTCTATGTTACCGACAATTTGAATTTATCACTCAGGAGTGAAGAAAATAACAGCAGTAAAGTTGTAAAGCTGCTTCCGACCGGCACCCCCCTTACGGTAATAGAAGAAAACAGAAGCACCGGATTCGCTCACGTCCGACTGAATGATGGCACGGAAGGCTACATGCCGATCCGTAATACCATGAAGGAACCACCCAGCCGTGCTCAATTAGAGGTTGTCAACAAAAGTATGGCGGCGTTGCAGTCTGAAAATGCCACACTCAAGGCCGAACTAGCCACAGTAAAAGAATCCATTACGCCCGGAACGACTCTTGAACAGTCTTTGGCAACAGAACGGGATCAGTTAAACAGGGAGCTCAACGAGCTGAAAAAAACCGCGGCCAGCACCATCGAGTTAAAAAACCAGCGCGATGAACTTCAAGAACGCGTGGTTAATGTTGAACGGGAATTGCAACAATTCAAGCTTGAAAATCAAGCGTTGCAAGATACCGCCAATCAAGACTGGTTTTTATACGGCGGCATACTGGCTCTTATCGGTGTTATTTTAGGATTTATTTTGCCTAAACTCAGCTGGCGCCGTAGCAGAAGCAGCTGGGATTCGTATTAATTAAGGCAAAAGGCGAAAGGCAAAAGGCAAAAAAGCCCGGTTCCTTCGCCTTTCGCCTTTCGCCTTTTTCGCCCTTAGACTTTAATTTTAATTATGAGTGACAAAAACACCCGCACTTTCTCTTCCCTGGTCGTTGATGGCATGGAGCGCGCACCGAGCCGCGCCATGTTGCACGCCGTCGGTTTTAACAATGAAGATTTCAAGAAACCGCAAATAGGCATTGCTTCCACATGGAGCATGGTCACGCCTTGCAATATGCATATCAACAAGCTGGCCGATGCGGCAGCGGTTGGCGTTAACAATGCCGACGGCAAGGCCGTGATCTTTAACACCATCACCATTTCCGATGGCATTTCAATGGGCACCGAGGGCATGAAATATTCGCTGGTGTCCCGCGAAGTGATTGCCGACTCGATTGAAACCGTGGTCGGTTGCCAGGGTTTTGACGGTGTCGTCGCGATCGGCGGCTGCGACAAAAACATGCCGGGCTGCATGATTGCTTTGGCACGTTTAAACCGCCCGGCTGTGTTTGTTTACGGCGGAACGATTATGCCCGGCTGTCACAAAGACAAAAAACTGGATGTGGTTTCCGTATTTGAAGCGGTCGGCGCCAGAGCCAACAACCAGATCGATGATGCCGAGCTGGCTGAAATTGAAGCCAAAGCTATACCGGGAGCGGGTTCCTGCGGCGGCATGTACACCGCCAACACGATGGCGTCGGCCATTGAAGCGCTGGGCATGAGCTTGCCTAATAGCTCAGCTCAGGCAGCCATTTCAAACGACAAACGTCTGGATTGCGAACGCGCCGGCGCGGCCGTTTTGGAACTATTGAAAAAGGATATCAAGCCCAGAGACATCATGACCAAAGCCGCGTTTGAGAATGCCATTACCGTAGTTATTGCACTCGGCGGCTCGACCAATGCGGTATTGCACATCCTGGCGATGGCTAATTCAACCGGCGTGGATATTACCCTGGACGACTTCACCCGCATCGGCAAACATGTACCTATGCTGGCCGATTTAAAGCCCAGCGGCCGTTATTTGATGACCGAATTGATCGAAATCGGCGGCATACAACCGTTGATGAAAATCCTGCTGGACAAAGGGTTGCTGCACGGCGATTGTTTAACCGTTACCGGCCTTACGCTGGCGGAAAATCTGGCTGATGTTAATCCGTATCCTGAAGACCAGGATGTGATTCATTCTCTGGATAATCCGATCAAAAAAGACAGTCATTTGGTGGTGATGTACGGCAATCTGGCTTCAGAAGGCGCGGTCGCCAAAATTACCGGCAAGGAAGGGCTAGTGTTTACCGGCACAGCCAAAGTGTTCGATGCCGAAGAACAGGCGTTGAAAAGTATTTTAAACGGCGATATCGTCAAAGGGGACGTCATCGTTATCCGCTACGAGGGCCCCAAAGGTGGTCCCGGCATGAGAGAAATGCTTACTCCTACCTCGGCGGTCATGGGCAAAGGTTTGGGCAAGGAAGTGGCGTTAATTACCGACGGCCGGTTTTCCGGCGGCACCCACGGTTTCGTGGTCGGGCATATCACGCCTGAAGCTTATGTCGGCGGCGCACTGGCGATAGTCGAGAATGGCGATACTATCACCATCGACGCGGAAAACAACGAATTGAAACTGCATGTCAACGAACATGAAATAGCTCGTCGTTTTGAAAAATGGACACAACCCGCGCCGCGTTATACCCGTGGCGTGTTGGCGAAATATGCCAAGTTGGTGAGTTCTGCTTCGTTAGGCGCGGTTACGGATAATTTGGATTGATGTATGGTACTCATCGCGTACCTTTTCAATTTTCTGGCTATTCTAAAATTGGTACGCGATGCGTCGTACCCTACTCGGCTAGATAATTTGGAGTAACCATGAGTGACGAAGTAAGGTTGAATCATTTTTTTTCCGTATTACGGGAGAAACACAACGTATTTTCGGATAATTATACTTTCTTTGCTCCCAAGCTAGCTCCCCGGTTTAATAGCTTTAAATTTATCCGTCCAGATGAGATGAAGCTATCCGAAATTCTGGCTATGCTGCTAAATCCGCAGGGAGATCATGCACAGGGAGATATTTTTTTGCGGCTATTTTTCGCGGAAATAGATCTCACCTACCCAATTTATAAGAGCAACATTAAAATTGGCTGTGAGGTTTCTACAGACAGGATAGAAAACAAATCGCGACGTATTGATATTGAAATCAATTTTGGTGATCAATTCGGGCTTGCCATTGAAAATAAGCCTTGGACATATGACCAATTTCAGCAACTTAGTGATTACGCTAAGCAAATGCAAAATAAATTTGGTGAAAACTGGTGTTTAATTTATCTGTCAGGGGACGACTCGAATCCTAGTGAAGGTAGCGTATCTCCAGCGCAGCTTGAGACGTGGGAAGAAAATAACCAATACAAAAAAATAAATTTTGGTCAGATTTTGGAATGGCTAAAAAAGTGTGAGGCACAATGTCAAGCGGATCATGTGCGGCATTTTTTACGCGATTTTATTGGTTATTGTAGAAGTGAATTTTTGGGAGAGACAGACATGGTAGATGCTAATTTGATAAAAGATTTTGCCTTAAAATGCGAAAACCTAGAATTGTCACTTGCTATTGGGCAACAAATGATAGCTATAAAAGAAGAGTTGCTCAAAAAATTTGTGGCGGATTTAGAAACACAATTTAAAGATGCTCTCCCAAGCTGGGAATTCACACCGGACAAAAATTTTAGCTATTGGTCGTGTAAGCGGAATCCTTTTAAATTTCATAAGGTAGAGTGGGAAAATTATTGTCTCGCAATTGAATTCGATAAAAATCAATGTATTGGACTGGCTTTTGGGGTTCGTAAAATGGATGACAATATTCCTGATTTGCCTGATGACGTTCTTAAAAATTTGAATGAGAAATTAAATAAGTCAGGGTTAAAAAGTTCATGGTGGCCTTGGTATCAAAATTTCCCTTCGCCATATTTTGAGTGGTGGAATAATATTGAGCCTTGGCTTGATATTCAGTCTGGAGAAATGGCTAAGAGAGTCATAGATGAAATTGTGGCGTTGGCACATGAATCAGAAGCAATTATTGATGAAGCAGAGCTTGCCGTAGGATGGGCTTTAGTCCCGTAGGTTGAGTTAGTAGCTTATTGAGCGTAGCGAGATAACGTAACCTACATATACTCCTGGAGTTTGAAAATCAGCAAACATTGCGCACATCTGACTGAAATGAGGGTGACATAATGAATACAGCCGAATTAATTTACCAAAAAGCAAAGGCATTGCCCGAAGTTGAGGCGCGAGAAATTCTGGATTTCATGGAATTTTTGGAAACCAAGCGCCGAGGCGAAAGCGAAACTGCTTATCTTTTGCAAGAACCGGAAAATGCCCGAAGACTGTTGGCGGCGGCGGACAACATCCGGGCTGGACGATGCGTTGAAGCACGGGAATTGCTGCCCGATGATTAATTTCGAGCAGCAAGGATGGGAAACTACCTGTTTTGGAAGCAAGCCGACAAGACCAAGGTTAAGCGTATCAATCAGTTAATCAGGGATATTCAACGCGATCCATTCGATGGCATTGGTAAGCCCGAAGCCTTGCGCCACGGGTTGACGGGATTATGGTCACGCCGTATTGATGACGACTGCATGGGTGCAGGAGGTAGAGCAATGCAGGAGCAATTGCCGAGGACATCGGCTGATTTATTCAGTGAGCGACAGAAAAATCATCATTGCCCAATGCCGTTATCACTATGGTGATTGAAGCTGGAACTTGGGAACTAGCCAATAACATTCTTGCCAAACAAACCATGAAACCACAAAACTCATTCGTCAGCTGGTTTAGGGATTCATCCCCCTACATTCACGCCCACCGCAATAAAACCTTTGTTATTTTCTTTGGTGGCGAAGCGGTGCTGGCTGATGATTTCGATCACCACGTTCACGATTTCGCCTTACTGAACAGCCTGGGCATACGCCTGGTTTTGGTCCACGGCATACGTCCGCAGATCGACCAGCGGCTCGTCAAGCTGGACGTTTCCGCCCGTTTTCACAAAAACCTGCGCATTACCGACGATGTCGCGTTGCAATGCGTTAAGGAAGCCGCCGGACTGGTCCGCGTGGAAATTGAAGCGCTGCTATCTATGGGGCTGGCCAACTCGCCGATGGCGGGGGCTAAAATCAAGGTGGCCTCGGGAAATTTTGTCGTCGCCAAACCGATAGGCGTGATCGACGGCATCGATTACTGCCATACTGGGGAAGTTCGTCGTATCGACGGTGCGGCCATTCATCAGCAACTCGACCAGGACAATGTGGTGTTAATCTCGCCGGTCGGTTATTCGCCGAGCGGCGAAGTCTTCAATCTGTCGGCAGAACAAGTCGCTACGGCGGTTTCGATTACGTTAAAAGCCGAAAAACTGGTTTTGTTGACCGAACAAAGCTGCTGCAATCCCGATAACGGCGAGCAAATCCAGCAAATGACCACCGCCGAAGCCGACGCTTTTTTACAGCAACACCCGGACATATCAACCGATATCAGCTTGCCGCTCAAAGCCGCTATGCAAAGCTGCCAATCCGGGATCGACCGTGTGCATTTAATTAATCGGGCCATTGACGGTGCGCTGCTGCTGGAGTTATTCAGCCGCGACGGCATAGGCACGCTGATCAGCTCGACGGCTTTTGAAGAACTGCGCCCGGCCACGTTGAACGACATCGGCGGCATTCTGGAGTTGATCAAGCCGCTGGAGCAGCAAGGCAAGCTGGCCAAGCGCTCCAGGGAAAAAATTGAAATGGAAATCGCCGACTATATTGTTATCGAACGCGACGGCCTGATTATCGGCTGTACCGCATTACATCCTGACGTGCAAGGCCGGTTCGGCGCCATTGCCTGCCTTGCTGTGCATCCGGATTATCAGGGATCGGCCAGAGGCAATCGCATGCTTGAATATGTCTATCGCAGGGCGGGAGAACTCAGGCTTAAGAAATTATTCGTGTTGTCTACGCAAACCATGCACTGGTTTATTGAACGGGGGTTTTTATCGTCATCTATTACCGATCTCCCCGATCAGCTCAAGGTGTTATATAACCCGCAAAGAAACTCTAAAATTCTTTGTAAAGAAATCGCATAGAATCTTCCCATGACCAATAACCCCGCCTGTATATCAATCCTGCAACTATCTGATTTGCATATTCTGGCGGAACCGGAAGATAAAATGCTGGGAATTAATACTGAGCATTATTTTCATGCCTGTCTTGAGCAGGCCTTTACTGAAAATCGTCATTTCGATTTGATTTTGCTGACGGGTGATTTGGCTCAGGATCCTTGCCTTGCAAGCTACCAACGCATCTTAAACAGCCTTGAAGTCTATGGAACGCCATGTATCTGCCTGCCCGGCAATCATGACGATTATAAGTTTATGCAGCAGATATTTAATACCGACAGGATTAACTGCCGCAAACAGGTTAAGCTGGGTAATTGGCAGCTGATTAGCCTGAACAGCCAAATACCTGGAAAACCCGGTGGTCGTTTATCAAATGAGGAATTGGCATTTCTTGAAAACTGCTTAACTGAAAACCCAGATCGCCATGCGCTTGTCGCAGTCCATCATCATTTTCTGGAAACTAAAAGTCCCTGGATGGATACCATGATTATAGAAAACAGTCGGGAGTTATTGGCGATAATTGATAAATACCCGCAAGTAAAAGTCATAACTACGGGGCATATCCATCAAGTCATGGATATAAAGACAGCAGCTCTTCGGGTATTGGGAGTGCCTTCAACCTGCTTTCAATTTGCACCTGAAACCCTTGAATTCAGTGTGAGCGATGCGGCTCCGGGTTATCGATTAATAGAGCTGTATGCAGACGGTCGGGTTGAATCCGAGGTTGTCCGTTTGCCGGAGCCATTGACCGAATTGCGGGCAAATGCACATGGATATTGAAAACAGGGTCAAAGCCATATATGCGCTGAAAAATGAAGCGCATCGTTCTCGTTCGATGTAAAAGACAGGCTGGTTATTTCCGGGACTAAACAGCTAATCGATTAATTTTTAATGCCAATACCTTTATGCAAAAGATAAAGGCTAAATAATGTCAGGGTAATAATAAATCCACCGGTAATGATAAATGTCATCTGAATATCAACATCCGTCACACCTATCAAGCCGTAACGAAAGGCGTTAATCATATATAAGATAGGATTTCCCATAGAGATATTCTGCCAAATACTGGGCAACATATTTACCGAATAGAAAACGCCTCCCAGATAGCTTAACGGAGTTAATACAAAGTTCGGGATAATCGAAATATCGTCAAAACTCTCGGCGAGTATCGCATTGATAAAGCCAGCCAAAGAAAATACAGTGGCTGTCAGCACGGCGATTGACAGGGCAATAGCGATGTTATTAACGGTAATATCTGTAAATAACAAAGAAATCAAAGTTACAACAATACCCACCAGTAATCCGCGGATGATGCCGCCGCTTACATAGCCGCCAAGAATCACCCAGTTGGGTATCGGGGCAACCAGTAGTTCTTCAATATTACGTTGGAATTTGGTCGAGTAAAACGAAGACACTACATTGGCGTAGGAATGGCTGATAACCGACATTAAAATAATGCCGGGAACGATATAGTCCATGTAGCTGGCGCCGCTGATAGTGCCTATACGGTCGCCGATTAACTTGCCGAAAATCAGAAAATACAGTGCGGTGGTGATAGCCGGCGGCAGTAAGGTTTGCGGCCAGATACGGATAAATCGGAATATCTCTTTGGTAACAATGGTTCTAAAGGCAATAGAGTAATTCATTATTTATTACCTGTCGCTTTTGAGCCGATGGGGTTTGAGTCAATCAAATCCATAAATAATTGTTCCAACCGATTAGTCTTGTTTTTCAAGCTGGTGACTTCGATATTCTGTGCGGTTAATTGACTGAATAGCTTATTAAGGCTGTGCTCTTTAGGTACGGCGACACTAAGCGTCTTGTCAGTCACACGCTCAATTTGGCAGCCTTCAAGCACAGGCGCCGCAGCAATAGGGCGAGCCAGATCCAGTACAAAATGTTCGACATGCAGTCTCGCCAGCAAACTTGCCATATCGGAATTTTCGACAATTTTCCCATGATTGATGATAGCGATATTGCGACACAGACTTTCCGCTTCTTCGAGATAGTGCGTGGTTAAAATGATAGTCGTGCCTTGCTGATTCACTTCCTGCATCATTTGCCACATGGAACGGCGTATTTCTATATCGACGCCTGCGGTTGGTTCATCAAGAATCAATAACTTGGGCGCATGCACCAGGGCGCGGGCTATCATGACCCGGCGTTTCATGCCGCCTGACAAGCGCCTAGAAACAGTATCGCGCTTGTCCCATAAATCCATTTGTTTAAGACAGTATTCGGTGCGTTGCAGCGCAAGTTTACGCGACAGCCCGTAATAGCCGGCCTGATTGAGCAAAATACTCTTGACGGTGTCGAACTGATTAAAATTGACCTCCTGCGGAACCAGGCCGATACAGCTTTTGGCTTTTGCTCGCTCACGTCTTAAGTCATGCCCGAAGATACTGACTGAGCCGCTGGATTCATTGACCAGTGAGCTGATAATGCCTATAGCCGTTGACTTGCCGGCGCCATTCGGTCCCAGCAAGGCAAAGAAATCGCCGGCCTCAACATCAAGATCAATGCCTTTTAAGGCTTCAAAGCCGTTATTATAGATTTTTCTGAGATTACGCAGAGATAATGCATTCATGCTGAAACTAACACTTAACGGAAGCCTTTAAATAAGTTAAATTACGCGTTGCATCCATGTGTTTGGATGGTTAAAACCGTGTGATTTTATCAGATATTAACACGCTTCATAGACAAAACTGGATAACTAGTGCTGAAGAAACCTCCCGAAACCGTTGCTGCTGTAGACTTGGGGTCTAACAGCTTTCACATGATTGTTTGCAGTTTAACAAATGGTAATTTACAAACTCTCGATCGTCTTAAAGAAATGGTCAGGCTTGCGTCCGGCCTGGATAAAAAGAATTACCTCAAGATCGATACTCAAGAAAGGGCTTTAGAGTGCCTGGAACGGTTCGGTCAAAGGATCCGTAACTTTCCGCCGGAAAGCGTCCGCGTTGTCGGCACCAGTACCTTGCGCATGGCTAAAAACTCGCAACAGTTTTTGGAAAAGGCTGAAAAAGCGCTAAACCATCCGATCCATATCATTTCGGGCATCGAAGAAGCCCGCTTGATCTACCAGGGTGTCGCGCACAGTCTGGGCAGTAACGCCAATTTACGGCTGGTTATGGACATAGGCGGCGGCAGCACCGAATACATCATAGGCTCTGGCGACACGCCCAGAATAAAAGAAAGCACGCCCATGGGCTGCGTGCTGGTAAGTAACGCCTTTTTTAAAGACGGGAAGCTATCCGGAAATGCGTTCATACAGGCAACTTTGTTCGCCGAACAACAGCTTGAGCCGATTCAGAAACAATTTCAGCGCAAGAACTGGGACGAAGCCATCGGCGCATCAGGCAGTCTAAAGGCCATTGATAAAGTTCTTCAGGCCAAAAACTGGAGCAATAACGGCATAACCCGCGAAGGATTGGAGCATTTGGTCGCCCATATTAATCAGTGCAGTCATATTGATGAACTTAACTTGCCGGAACTCGATCCTGAACGTCTTCCTGTATTTCCAGGCGGTGTCGCCATCGTCTACGCCACTTTCAAAAGCTTAGGCATTGAGCAAATGACTGTTTCCGATGGAGCGCTTAGGGAAGGGCTCATTCAGGATTTACTGGGTCGGCTCTATGATCATGATATTCGCTCCGCAACCGTGCAGGCCTTGGCGGATCGTTATCATATTGATAAAGAACACGCCGCTCGCGTTAAACAGACGATCAGCTATATTCTGGAGCAATTGGGTGAAGATTTTTGCGGGCCTAACCACGAACACGTTGTGCAATTTTTAAACTGGGCAGCAGACCTGCATGAGATCGGTCAAGACATCGCCCACAGCCAGTACCATAAACACAGCGCTTATATCATTGAGAATGGTGACTTTGCAGGTTTTTCCAGACAGGATCAGGTTCTGTTATCAACCATTGTAAGATCGCATCGGCGTAAGCTCTCTCGCTCTCTTTTTAGTGGACTACCGTCTCCGTGGAATGTTGATGCGCCCATTCTGACTATTATTTTGCGACTGTCGGTATTGTTGCACCGCAATCGTCAGGAACATGACAAACCCGATTTTAAAATATCGCTAACAAAATCAAAAATTCGCTTGCAGTTTCCAGACTATTGGCTGACTCAGGCGCCGCTGACCCATGCCGATTTGATTCAGGAAGCCGACTATTTAAAATCGGCAGGATTCAAGTTGGAGTTTTCTTAACCGCCGGATTATGAAAATTTTATTCGGCAATCATTCGATGCGTTGCTCTCAGTATACCGTTACGCTGCTCCATGCACTCGTGCGCATTTTGTTATATGGCTTTTGTGCATTATTAATTTTATGCATGATGTTGGTTCTTTTTGGCGTTGGCAACAAACCCGAGCTTGAAGTGGGATGGTCGCCTACCCGTGAAGACTTGGTCAGGGCAAAAAAAATCCTGCATGAAGGTTCTAAAACCAAACCTGATGAGATCGGTATCATTGAGTTAACCGAAGCCGATCTCAATCTTGCCGGCAATTATTTGTTAAACCGCTACAGCAAAAGCGCAGCCGATTTGGATTTTAAAAACAATGAGCTGAGATTTAAAGTCACCATTACTTTGCCCGAAAACAGCCTAGGCAAGTATTTAAACATCAGTTTTAGATTAGGCAATATTGAAGGCAACGATCTTCCCGTAATAACCAAATTTAAAGCCGGAAAATTGTTGTTGCCGGCAAAATTGGCCGCTTTTGTTATCGACACTGTTATTCAGCACTCATCGTTGAATGAATATTTCATTCTGGCAACCCGGCCTATCAAGGCGGTTAAAATTGACGCGGAAAAACTTACCATTACCTACTATCCGAACAAGGATACATTGATTCAGGCGCGAAACTTCCTGACTCACACAGGCGACAATTCTACGTTGAATATTTACCAGCAAAAACTCGCGGACATCGTCACCAAACATGACCCGGCATGGCGCTTATCGCTGGCGGACTTGTTGCGCCCATTGTTTGAACTGGCTTACCAGCGCTCTACACTGGAAAGTGCCATAGATGAAAACAGGGTTGTTATTTCCGCGATCAATGACTACGTCAATAAACAGGAGACCAAAAAACTCCTGTCTACGCCTGATTCTACGCCGACGGCCGGGCAACAATATGCTGCTTTTTTATACAAGCGCATAGATCTGGCTCAACATTTCATAGGTTCAGCAGCGCTTACCGCATCGGTAAACAAGCAAGCGGCCCAGATTGCCGGTGAAGAAAAAGAATTAAGCGATGCACACGGCGGTAGCGGATTCAGTTTTATTGACTTGGCTGCCGATAAAGCAGGTACACGCTTTGGTGAAATGGCAACATCATCGCCGGAAAATGCCCGGAAAATGCAAAAAGCCATGTCACGGATAAAAGATTACAGCGATTTTATGCCGGACCCCAGAGACCTTCCCGAACATATGAATGAGGTCGACTTTAAACAGCGCTTCGAATCCGTAAACAGTCCCGTTTATCAGGAAATTTCAAAGCAGATTGATGCCCGTATTTCGGCAACACCCATTTATAACGTAGAATAAAAAAAGGGAGCGTAAGCTCCCTAAATGCAATTTCGGGAATGACCGACCGGTCATTCCCGAATCATCAACTTCAATTAAAAGTAGAACCTGATGTGCCAGGCAAAACAGGCATTTTCTGTTTAGGGAATTCACCGGTCAAACCATTCAAAAAAGCTACAATATCCGCAACTTCTTCTTTAGTTAAATCCTTGCCCAATTGCAGTTTTGCCATCAAGGTTACCGCGCTATCCAGCGTTTTAACCGAACCGTTGTGGAAATAAGGCGCAGTCAAAGCGATGTTACGTAAAGTCGGTACTTTAAATAAATGCTCATCGGCTTGATTTTTGCTGACTTCCGCTAAACCTTTATCCTTACTGATATGATATTGCGCTTCCCAGTAACCGTTGGGAATGACAGGAAACTTCTGGAACACTCCGGGGCCATTGAACGCCGGGCCGCTATGGCAAGTGGTACAACCCAATTCCGCAACTTTTTCCATGCCGCGAACCTGTTGCGCCGATAAGGCTGATTTATCGCCGGAAACATACTTGTCATAAGGACTGTTAGGCGTAATCAAGGTTCTTTCATAAGCCGCAATCGCTTTAGTTACAGCGTCTTTAGTAATGGTATCCGTACCAAAAGCCTGCTCAAAAGGCAGCTTGTAACCTTCAATCGACTTCAAGCGCGCGACAACCTCATCCCAGTTTTTCATGCCCATTTCAATCGGATTGGTCACGGGACCTGCTGCCTGCGCTTCCAGACTTGCCGCTCTGCCATCCCAAAACTGGACGGTATTAAACGCAGCATTCCAAACTGTCGGCGCACTACGTCCGCCCGTTTGACCGTTAACACCCATAGAATTCGGCCTGTTGTCTTCTCCGCCCAGCATGGTGTTATGACAAGAAGAGCAGGAAACTGTACCGGTAGAAGATAAACGCGGATCATGATAGAGCATTTGACCTAACTCGACTTTAGCCGGA
Organism: Methylobacter sp.; assembly: GCF_030680395.1. Lineage (GTDB taxonomy): Bacteria > Pseudomonadota > Gammaproteobacteria > Methylococcales > Methylomonadaceae > Methylobacter_A. Next base: position 22,060 of record NZ_JAUXVR010000029.1, read on the forward strand.
GTAGTAGGATTATCAGCAGGTGCATCAACCTGTGTCGGTAAAGCATCCCAAGCCGAGGCTACCGAAATTGAACTTGCTAACGCCAACGCGCTAACCAGCGAACGAATTTTAAACATACCACTCTCTCCAATATTATTTGTTATTAATGTGAGGGGAACCCTAAGGAGCCCGGTAATCTTACTGTACATCCAATGGGATTGTAAGATATGCAGCGGATAAGGTACAACCAAATTTCCTTGCATGAGTTTAACCGTCTGGTTATAGGGGAAATGCTTGCTTCATGGGATTCCCGGCGCTACGAGCTACTTGCCGTCATTCTATGGGTTGCTCTCTATATATTTAAGTAATAAACAACTGTTGTAGTACACGTTAAATGCCAGGAAAAAGATGACCTTAACAACTATCTATTGTAAGAGCCATCAAAAAACCGTCCGGCAAAAAAATATCCGGGCTCTGTTATGTTATTACTGTTGCCTATCGACCGTAGTAATAGCCGGTAAAACTTAAGCTCTTGCTATGGACGGCGTGTAGGAGTAGAGCGCAAACAGCAGTCGCTTTACGACTATGGGGGTGGCGTCGTCGTTTCTCTGGCCTTTCCCCGCAGAAGAGGGCACAGAGGCGCGGAATTTTGAAATGCAATAAGCAATATGAAATTCATCATGCGCCGCAACTCAATCTTATTCAAAATGGACCTCTATCGCCGGTTATTGTCTCGATTTTTACCCCGACTAAAACTTCTTTCATTATCAGTCAGCGGGGGTTTACACTGCACCGTGAGATAAGGGAGTCAAACCTTAGATTGCTCTGCACACTGCAACAGGAGATTAATAATGCGCAAAATAATGATCAACCAAATCGCTGAAAATACCCCGTCTTCCGATCTGAATTTTCTGGATCTGGAGCAGTTGGCTCAAGTAGAGTTTACTTCGGAGTGTCTGGAGTACCCTATAGAATCGGCCTTATTGTTGACGGAGGATTCGGGGTCGGGATGGCGGGCGGCAAGCGGCGGTGAGCAAACGATCCGTCTGTTCTTCGATCAACCTCGCACTATAGAGCATATTTTTCTGATATTCGATGAGCCGCAGCAATCGCGGACCCAGGAGTTTGTCCTGCTTTGGCTGATGGATAAAGAAAGCTCTTATCGAGAGATTCTGCGTCAGCAATATCACTTTAGTCCGCCCGACACCACGCGTGAAATCGAGCATTATGAGGTCAGGCTTAATCAATTAAAGGTATTGGAATTAAGAATAATTCCAGACATCAGTGGGGGTGAAGCTTGTGCCAGACTTAAACAGTTGCGTCTCGCGTAAATGCCGATTCTAATAGTCATGGCTGTCCAATTGCATACGAATAGCCAAAACAAATAATAAAAAATAGCATGAGCTTATGAGCTTATAGCTAAATCAACTAAAGAGGAGAGATAGTTATGATGTTTCCAACATCTGCATCAGTTGTTATCGCATTATTGATGGGTATTGTAGGGGGCGCATTCGTGATTTGGGAATTACGACGCGTTCTTAGCTATGACCCCGGTAATGAAGCCATGCAAGCCATTGCAAAGGCTATTCAAGAAGGATCGGCGGCTTTTTTGTCGCGTGAGTATCGTGTCATTGCGATTTTTGTCGTTATCGTCGCTACGGTTATTTCCACATTTTTGCATTGGCAGACTGCACTTTGTTTTGTGGTGGGCGCGATTGCATCGGCAGGCGCGGGCTATCTGGGTATGTATGTGGCGGTTCGGGCCAACGTCCGAACTGCAGCGGCAGCCGGTCGCAATCTGCATGAAGGGTTACGCGTTGCCTTTGGCAGCGGCTCGATTATGGGCATGGCTGTGGTCAGTTTTAGTCTGGTCGGCATGACGGTATTGTTTTTGATATTTAACGGCAATCCGAATCAGCTTACTTATATTACCGGCTTCGGTTTTGGCGCCAGCAGTATTGCGCTGTTCGCCAGGGTCGGCGGCGGCATTTATACCAAAGCCGCTGATGTGGGCGCTGACTTGGTAGGTAAGGTAGAACAAGGCATCCCCGAAGACGATCCACGTAATCCCGCCGTCATTGCCGATAATGTGGGTGATAATGTGGGTGATGTCGCAGGCATGGGGGCCGACTTATTTGAAAGTTATAGTGGTTCCATTATTGCTGCCGCAACGCTGGGCGCGGCATTGGGTGCAAAGTCGCCGGCTTTTATCGGCTTGCCTTTTCTGGTTGCCGCCGTAGGCATAATTGCCAGTCTTTTTGGTATTTATATGGTGACCGGCGAAGAACAAAAACAGTCGGAAAACGGTAATAATTCCAGAACCGCCCGCATAGCCCGGTTTATCGGGCAATATGTAATAAAAATTGATGAAAATGCCAGTCTGGATGATTTGTTGAAAGCGTTACGCCATTCCGTTTGGGGTGCTTCAGTGATCATTCTGGGACTTTCTTTAATCGCTGTATTGATTTCGGGTGTCAGTTTCAATTATTGGCTGGTTATTCTGGTCGGTTTGGTGGCGGGTAATGCCATTGCTTATGTAACCGAGTATTACACGGCGTACACCGAAAAACCCACGCAAGCCATTGCTCACGCAACGCAAACGGGCGCGGCAACAACCATTATCCAAGGTTTGGCCGTGGGCATGATGAGTACCGTATTTCCGGTATTGATTGTCGCGGCGGCTATCTTGCTGAGTATCTGGCTGGGTCATAAAGCCGACGGCACTATTGCTGCAGGTCTCTATGCGGTAGCTCTGGCGGGTGTGGGGATGTTAAGTACTCTGGGCGTTACGTTGGCGACTGATGCTTATGGGCCTGTAGCCGATAATGCGGGCGGCATTGCTGAGATGAGTCATTTGCCCAGTGAAGTGCGCCATCGCACCGACGCGCTGGATAGTTTGGGTAATACTACTGCCGCTACCGGCAAAGGCTTTGCGATAGGCTCGGCGGTATTGACGGCGTTGGCCTTATTGGCCGCTTATGTGACGGCCGCAAAAATCGACAATTTGAATATTCTGGGGCCTACCATGCTGCCGGGTATCCTGATTGGCGCGATGATGCCTTATCTGTTTTCCGCACTGACCATGATGGCGGTGGGCAAAGCGGCTCACGAGATTGTTGTTGAGGTGCGTCGCCAGTTTCGCGAAATTCCAGGCTTAATGGAAGGTACAGGGCAGCCTGATTATGCAACTTGTGTCGGTATCAGCACCGAAAGCGCTTTGCGTGAAATGATATTGCCCGGCGCATTGGCGGTTGTTGTGCCGCTGGTTGTGGGGCATGTATTGGGTAAAGAAGCCCTGGCGGGTATGCTGGTCGGCACCATGTCTTCCGGCTTCCTGCTGGCGGTGATGATGGCTAATGCGGGCGGTGCCTGGGACAATGCGAAAAAATGGATTGAAACAGGGCAATATGGCGGTAAGGGTTCCGACTCTCACAAAGCTGCTGTGGTCGGCGATACTGTCGGTGATCCGTTCAAAGACACCAGCGGCCCGTCTTTAAATATTTTGATTAAGCTGATGACCATAGTCAGTCTTGTGTTTGCTACTTCATTTGGTTCGGGGTGGTTTAACTTTTAAAAAACGCGTCCATTATGGTTATGCCATTTGCCTGTTTTCGATTAGGCAAATGGCAGGCTCGGATGCAAAGTTGCTACTAAGCTAAGTTTTGGAATCTAATTTGCGAGGTTGATATGTTTAAATGGCTGAGTGTTTTGTTCATGATGACTGTTTTGTCCGGCTGCGGTTATAACACGCTACAGTCCGGCGATGAGGGTATTAAAGCGGCATGGGCAGAGGTGCTAAACCAGTACCAGCGCCGTGCCGATCTGGTGCCTAATCTGGTGAATGTGGTGAAAGGTTATGCTGCTCACGAAAAGGATGTGCTTACCCAAGTTACCGAGGCTCGTGCCAAAGTCGGGTCGTTACAGGCCACGCCGGAATTGGTTGATGATGAGCAGGCATTCCAGAAGTTTATTGCCGCTCAGGGGCAGATGACCAGTGCGATTTCACGGCTGCTGGCAGTGGCCGAAAACTATCCGCAACTGAAAGCCGATGGTTTGTTCAGGGATTTGCAAGCGCAACTGGAAGGTACGGAAAATCGTATTACCGTGGCGCGTAATCGCTATATTGGTGCGGTCAAGGATTACAATATTACCGTGCGCTCTTTTCCTTCCAACCTTACGGCGATGATGTTCGGTCACAAAGCCAAACCGAGCTTTACCGTAGAAAATGAACAAGCTATTGCAAAGCCGCCTACAGTCGACTTTGGTGCGCCTGCGCCGGCTGGCGGACAGTAGAATGTTGTCTGCGATATTTCCCCGCGTCCGTTACGGGCTCGGGTTTTTCCTGCTGTTGTTTTGTATGGTGTCTTGGGCGATAGTCGGTGTTCCCGAGCTATCGCGTCGAGTCACTGATCTTACCACTACACTCAGTGCCGAACAGATAACTAAATTGGAAAATAAGTTGGCGGCATTTGAAGCCAAAAAAGGCAGTCAGATCGCAGTATTAATAGTCCCGACTACTCAACCTAAAGATATATCTGAATTTGGCATAGAGGTTGCCGATTTATGGCAAATAGGCCGCAAAGGCGTCGATGACGGGGTCATTCTAATAGTGGCAAAAGATGATCGAAAGTTGCGCCTGGAAGTTGGCTACGGTCTGGAGGGTGTTATTCCCGACGCAGTTGCCAAAAGGGTGATAGCCGAGACCATTACGCCGCATTTTAAGGAAGGCGACTACGCGGGCGGGATTGATGCAGGCGTTACGCAGCTAATGATGTTGATTGAAGGAGAGGCTTTGCCGGCACCGTCTGAAAATTCAGGTGAAAGTCTGGGTGAGGGATCTTTTATGTTTGTTTTGATTGGCGGCTTAATCGCAGGTTTTGCGCTGTCGGCCATGATGGGCCGAGTCATGGGAGGCATGCTTGCTGGGTTGGGTAGTGGTGTGGTAGCTGCACTGGTTTTGGGATTAGCTTTTTCGGCAGCGTTATTTGTCGGCTTAATGGTTTTTTTTATCGTTGGGGTTCGCTCAACGGGTGGACGCGGTTGGTCCAGCGGCGGGGGCTTTGGCGGGAGTAGTGGTGGCGGTTCATGGGGCGGTGGCGGTGGCCGCTTTGGCGGAGGAGGGGCGTCAGGATCATGGTAAATATTAAGCGTTGGTTTCGGCATGCCTTTATGCTGCCGTGGCGATGGCGGGTGTTGTTCCCCAAGGCGGTACTCGGAGATATAGAAAAAGCAGTAAAATATTCCGAGCATCAGCACAGCGGAGAACTCCGTTTTGCCATTGAAAATGTACTTGCATTGAGTCAGGTTTGGCGTGGTATATCGGCTCGTCAGCGTGCGATAGAGGTGTTTTCAGATTTACGGGTCTGGGATACTGAACAAAACAGCGGCGTTTTGATTTATCTGTTGCTGGCGGACCGTGAAGTCCATATTGTCGCAGACCGGGGTATTGCCAAGTGCGTAGAGCAAGTCGAGTGGGATGCCATAGCCCAGGATATGCAACAAGAATTCCTGCGCGGTGATTTTCTGCGTGGGTCGCTGCAAGGTATTGAACGTATTACAATGTTGCTGGCTACTCATTTTCCACCCGGTGCGGATAATCCCAATGAGCTTTCCAATAAGCCTGTTATCGTTTAGCATTGATAGCTTAGCCTCTTTAATTAATTATCTTGCCTATCTTTTATTGGCTGAAGATAGGGCTTTTAGTTCTATCCACTCATACAGGATAGTCATTTAGGATTGACGAATTTGTTGTTTCCATATACTATTGCGCGGTTATGTTAGCTCGATTACCTGAATATATAGACCCCTTGCACCTGGCTGATAAGCGTGGTGAATTAAAGGGGCAAATACCTGTAAGTAGCTTGGATCGTTTGGCCGACGTGCTGTTCAACGATACAGGAGCTGTAGCTGTGGATCTTTTTTTTGGTCGGGAAGGAAGATTGGCCAAAGTTGAAGGGCAAATAGAAGCGGTTCTGGAACTTAAGTGCCAAAACTGCCTGCAAGGAGTGCAATGGCCTGTCAAAAACACCATCAAGCTAGGTATTGTTACTTCAATAGATCAAGCAGACAGATTGCCCGAGGATTATGAGCCGTTGTTAGTTGATGAAGAAAAAATCCTTTTAAAGAGCATTATTGAAGACGAATTGTTACTTATTTTGCCTGCATTCCCCAAGCACCAGCACAATTGTCTCGCCCATAAGTCGGGCAATAATAAAGTAGACTTTTTACTGAATGAACAGCAGTCGTCCACCGAAAACCCTTTTTCCATCTTAGCCAAATTAAAAAACACTGGAGATTTATAATGGCCGTACAAAAAAGTAAAGTATCGCGTTCAAGACGTGGTCAACGTCGTTCACACGATGCGTTAACAGGTAGAACTTTGTCTCAAGATCCAATGACAGGTGAAACTCATATTCGTCACCATGTTACTCCAGATGGTTTCTTTAAAGGCCGCCAAATCGTAAGCAACGGCGACGAAGATTAATAAATCTTTCCACCTTGCAGCATGATGATATGCCGAAGTTGATCAAATCAGGTCAGGTTCGGCTTTTTTATAATAACTCAGGAGTCATCCGTAAGCGTGAGCCTAACAATTTCGATTGATGCAATGGGCGGGGATTACGGTCCTGAAGTCACCATTCCGGCATCATTGGATTGTTTAAAAAACAATCCAGACTTAAAACTGATCTTAGTGGGCGATGAAGCTGTTCTCAATCCGCAGTTAGCCCATGCATTAATTGATTACCAAGACAGACTCAGTATTCAGCACGCATCCCAGTGTGTTGAAATGGATGAGTCTCCATCCAAAGCGCTAAAAAATAAAAAAGATTCGTCAATGCGGGTTGCTATCAACCTGGTCCGCGACGGGCGCGCAGATGCTTGTGTTAGTGCCGGCAATACCGGAGCCTTAATGGCGACTGCCCGTTTTGTACTAAAAATGATTCCGGGTATTGATCGGCCCGCGATTATTTCCACATTACCTTCAATTAACGGACATACCCATGCACTTGATCTGGGGGCCAATGTGGATTGCACTGCGGAGCACCTTTTTCAATTTGCGGTAATGGGCGCCGAGTTGGTTAAGGCGGTAGAAAATATTGATAACCCCAAGGTGGGATTATTAAATATTGGCGAAGAAGACATGAAAGGTAATGAGCAGGTTAAGGCGGCCGCAAAGTTACTGGAGAATTCATCGTTAAACTACATAGGCTATGTCGAAGGCGACTCCTTAAATGCAGGTCATATCGCAGTTGATTTGATTGTTGCCGATGGTTTTGTTGGTAATGTCGCGCTCAAATCCATTGAAGGTGCAGCAAAAATGATTGGAACTGCGTTGAGAGAGGCTTTTGGCAAAAACATTGTCACCAAGTTGGCGGGGTTGCTGGTCTATCCGGTACTCAAATCATTTAAAAAACGCATCGATCCGCGCTTGTATAATGGAGCGAGTTTTTTAGGGTTGCGCGGCCTGGTTATTAAAAGCCATGGCGGTGCTGATGTGCTGGCGTTTAAAACAGCTATTCATCTTGCTGAAATTGAAGTCAAGAAAGATGTTATTAGAAAAATAAGCGAACAAGTCGAAAAAACTTTGGCTCTGAGAGAGAATGCATGACTCGTTATTCAAGAGTAATCGGTACCGGTGGTTATTTACCGGAAGAAGTTCGTACCAATGAACAAATATCACAAACTGTTGATACTTCCGATAGTTGGATTTTTGAGCGTACCGGCATTAAAAGCCGTCGCATTGCGGGAGCTGATGAAACAGCCTCAAGTATGGCTGAAATTGCTGCAAGACAAGCCATAGAAGCCGCCGCTTGTGATCCCGAAGAAATTGATTTGATTGTTGTTGCGACCGGGACGCCTGATCGTGTTTATCCTAGTACCGGCTGTTTATTGCAGCGGCGCTTGGGTATTAAAAACTGCGTCGCCTTTGATGTGCAGGCCGCCTGTTCAGGTTCGATTTTTGCGTTGAGCATTGCCGATCAATATATAAAATCGGGCGCAGCCAAGAAGGTTCTTGTTGTAGGGTCTGAAATCTGTTCGCGCGTTGTTGACTGGACTGATCGGGGCACTTGCATCTTGTTCGGTGATGGCGCAGGCGCGGTATTGCTGAGCGCATCGGATGAGGCCGGTATTTTATCGACGCATATTCATTCTGACGGTGAATATGAAGATCTGCTGTATTGCCCGAATCCTCAGGCGGCTACCGAGGCGAATAAACATGAAGCCGGTTACATCAACATGCGTGGTAACGAAGTGTTCAAGGTGGCTGTCAACACGCTGGGCCGCATAGTCGATGAAACCTTGGCTGCAAATAACATGCAGCAATCCGATGTTGACTGGTTGGTTCCTCATCAGGCGAATACGCGGATTATTGCGGCGACAGCAAAAAAATTAAAAATGTCCATGGATCATGTTATTTTAACCCTTGAAAATCAGGGTAATACTTCATCTGCGTCCGTGTTGCTCGCCCTCAATGAAGGTATTCGGGACGGTCGTATTCAGCGCGGACAAGTCGTTTTGCTTGAAGCATTTGGAGCGGGATTCACTTGGGGTTCTGCATTAATTAAATACTAAAAGCGTATGGAAATGAATAACCAAATTTATAACTTAGCTTTTGTTTTTCCAGGTCAGGGTTCGCAATCTGTCGGTATGTTGACTGATTTGGCTGCCAGCTATCCTGAAGTTAAACATACTTTTGAAAGGGCATCCGATGCGCTGGGCAAAGATTTATGGTCTATTGTCGCAGAAGGTCCGGAAGACGAGCTTAATCAAACGCATAATACACAACCTGCAATGCTGTCCGCCGGTGTGGCCGTTTGGGAGGTCTGGTGTAAACACAGTAATGTTCGTCCCGCATGGATGGCAGGACACAGCTTGGGCGAATATACTGCCTTGGTGTGTTCGGGCGCCATGTCGTTTGAAGATGGCATAAGGCTGGTTGCAGCAAGAGGGCGACTGATGCAGGAAGCTGTGCCTGCCGGTGTCGGCGCAATGGCGGCAATTTTGGGTCTTGAAGACCATCAGGTTGTTAAGGTTTGCGCCGATGCGGCTGAGGACGAAATAGTTTCGGCAGTTAACTTCAATTCGCCGGGGCAGGTAGTCATTGCAGGTAATGTTGCTGCCGTTGAAAGAGCAATGCTTGCGGCAAAAGCAATAGGCGCGAAACGAGCTGTATTGTTGCCGGTTAGTGTTCCTTCGCATTGCGCATTAATGGAGTCAGCGGCCAAAAAGCTGGATGAACAATTACAACATACTATGATTGACACTCCAAAAATGACGTTGATTCATAATGTGGATGTTGCATCGCACAGCGCCCCTGAAGTCATCCGTAACGCATTAAAAGAACAACTCTATAAGCCGGTGCGTTGGGCCGATAGTATCAAGTTTATGCATGATCAGGGCGTTACCTGTTTTGTTGAATGCGGTCCGGGCAAGGTGTTAATCGGGCTGAACAAACGCATCGCCAAGGATGCCGAACAACTATCTATTTATGATCCGGAAACATTAAATAAAGTATTGGAGCAACTCAATGGATAAACAAGTAGCTTTAGTAACGGGCGCCAGTCGTGGCATCGGTCGGGCAATCGCAGAAAGATTGGCGCAGGATGGTTTTTTTGTTATCGGTACCGCCACCACAGAGAATGGCGCTGATTCAATTTCAGCCTATCTGGGCGAGCATGGCAAAGGCCTAAAGCTTGATGTCGCTAATCCGGATTCTATTGCAGACGTCATGAAAATTGTTAATGACGAGTTCGGAGCGCCGACCGTGCTGGTCAATAATGCAGGTATCACTCGGGATAATTTGTTGATGCGCATGAAAGACGAGGAGTGGGATGATATTATCAATACCAACCTGACTTCGGTTTTTCGTATGAGCAAAGCAGTACTGCGCGGCATGATGAAAGCCAAAACAGGTCGTATTATCAATATTTCATCTGTAGTAGGTTCAACCGGCAATGCAGGGCAGGCAAATTACGCCGCAGCAAAAGCCGGAATGGTTGGCTTTGCCAAGTCTATGGCCAAAGAAGTGGGTTCGCGTAATATCACCATCAATACAGTGTCGCCTGGGTTTATCGATACTGATATGACCAAGGAACTGAGTGATGATATTAAGAATACCTTGCTGTCGTCTATTCCCCTGTCTCGTTTGGGTAAGGCGGAAGAAATAGCGCATACGGTTTCATTTCTGGCTTCTGATGGCGCAGCCTATATCACTGGTGAAAACATTCATGTAAATGGTGGCATGTTCATGCCGTAAGAGGTGTTGCCTATAGGCCGTATCAGTATGTTCATGCCTTAATATTGTGACATTGGCGCAATATAAAGTATAATTCCCCCGCCGTCTGGAATTTCCGGAGACGGGATTTCAAATAAAACTAATAACAATACTATTGTAGGTCTCAGATTAGACGCTGGGAAACTTACATTGTTTGAGGACAATAATTATGAGTAACATTGAAGAACGAGTAAAAAAGATTGTTGCAGAACAATTGGGTGTTAAAGAAGATATCGCTACTGATGCTTCATTCGTAGATGATCTTGGTGCTGATTCTCTTGATACAGTCGAACTCGTCATGGCTCTTGAAGAAGAATTCGAATGCGAAATTCCAGACGATGAAGCTGAAAAAATAACAACTGTTCAGCAAGCTATCGATTACGTAGTAAAAAACGCTTAAAACTGATCTTTAGTTGATGAGCTTATAGGTTGGGTTACGACTGCATGGACGCAGGAGGTAGAGCAATGCAGGAGCAATTGCCGACGACTACATGGATGCAGAAGGTAAAGCAACGCACGGAGCGATTGCCAAACGTAGCGTAACCCACACTTAGTGCTTCGATGTCATGTTACGATGCACTTCGGCCTATATAACCAACTCTTTATCCCTCCTTTATTTTTCTTACGGTAAATCACATTGAGCAAACGTCGAGTTGTAATAACTGGATTAGGCGCAATCACGCCTTTAGCTAACACGGTCTCAGAAACATGGGACGGTATTATTAATGGTAAAAGCGGTATAAGCCCAATTGATTCCTTCGACATTTCTTCTTTTGCCACCACCTTTGGCGGCGTTATAAGAAATTTTGATATTAGCCAATATATTCCCGAAAAAGATGCCAAACGTATGGATGGTTTCATCCATTACGGTATTGCAGCGGGCTGTCAGGCGATTGAAGATTCAGGTATTGAAGTAACCGAAGCTAATGCCGAACGTATCGGCGTTGCTATCGGATCGGGTATCGGTGGTATTACCGGTATTGAAGAATGTTATGCCGTTTACGACAAGAGTGGCCCACGACGTATCTCGCCGTTTTTTGTTCCCGGCAATATCATTAATATGATTTCAGGCAACCTTTCAATCAAATACGGATTAAAAGGTCCAAATTACGCCATTGTTACCGCTTGTTCCACAGGCACGCATAACATTGGCGATGCTGCACGTTTAATTAAATACGGCGATGCCGATGTCATGATTGCGGGCGGTGCTGAACGCTGCACGACATCACCGACAGCAATGGGCGGTTTTGCTTCGGCAAAAGCCTTGTCCCGTCGCAATGATGATCCGCAGGCCGCCAGTCGCCCCTGGGATAAGGACCGTGACGGCTTTGTGTTAAGCGATGGCGCCGGTGTTGTGGTTCTTGAAGAACTGGAACATGCCAAAGCGCGCGGCGCAAAAATTTATGCTGAATTGGTAGGCTTTGGCATGAGCGGTGACGCTTATCACATGACTACGCCTTCCGTCGGTGGCGAAGGCGCTGCGCGGTGCATGAAAAATGCGCTGCGTGATGCCGGATTAAATGCCGATGCTGTCGATTACATCAATGCGCATGGCACATCAACACCGGCCGGCGATGTGGGCGAAACTCAGGCGATGAAAGCCGCATTGGGCGACCATGCCTATAAAGTTGCCGTCAGCTCAACAAAGTCTATGATTGGTCATTTATTAGGTGCTGCGGGCGGTATTGAAGCAGTGCTGACCGCATTAAGCATCAAAAATCAAATTGCTCCGCCAACCATCAATCTGGAAAACCAAGATCCGGAATGTGATCTGGATTTTGTGCCGAATATCGCAAGAAACATGAAGATTGATGTAGCCATGTCCAATTCATTCGGTTTTGGCGGCACTAATGGCTCGTTAGTTTTTAAACGGTATGAGTAATTAGTTTTCAGGTAAAAAACTGAAAACCGTGAATCAAAAAAATGATTCTCATCAATGGTGAAAGCAAGGAGCATATCGAAATATCAGATCGCGGTTTTCAATACGGCGATGGATTATTCGAAACCATTGAAATTAGAGACGGACAAGCTGTTTTTCTCGAACGTCATTTGCAACGGCTAAAATCAGGCTGCCAACGGCTTTATATCCCTTTTCCAGATTCAGAATTACTAAGCTCTGAAGCTGGAGAGCTTTGTCGTCGATGGGTCAGCGATACCCACTCCGTTCGAGCGGTGCTCAAAGTTATAGTCACGCGCGGCTCGGGGGGGCGAGGTTATCGTCAACCCGATGTCATTCAACCTACTCGCGTATTAAGTCTTCATCCTTATCCTGACTATCCGGAAATATACCGGGAGCAGGGCATCGTCGCCCGTTTTTGCGTTACCCGTTTAGGTTTGAATCCCGCCTTGGCAGGCATTAAGCACCTGAACCGGCTTGAGCAGGTAATGGCGAGAGCTGAATGGAATGACCCGGCCATTCAGGAAGGGCTTATGCTTGATGTCAACGATCATGTTATTGAAGGAACAATGACTAATTTGTTCTACATTAAAAATAACAGTCTTTATACGTCAGTGCTGACTCAATCAGGCGTTGCCGGTATTATGCGCGGCATTATAATGACGATTTCAGCTGACCATGGCCTTTCGGTAATTGAACATGCATTTACGAAAGATGAGCTGCTATCGGCTGATGACGCATTCGTCTGTAATTCAATTATTGGCATCTGGCCCATCAAACAAATCGAAACCACGTACTTTTCAGTTAGTCCAATAACCAAGAATATTAAAATCCAGCTGGACAGGTTTATCAATGACGAATGCATTGCTGCAGGAGGTAGAGCAATTGCCGAGAGCACCAACAGTAGGCGTTTTAGACGAGGCACTCAACAATGAACAATAAAGTCATCGGTTTTACCTTGTTGATGCTAAGTTTTGCAAGCGGCTGGGTGTGGATGGACTATCAGAGTGCGTTGCATCATCCTGCGCTGGTCGATAAAGCTGTTACTATAGAAATTGAAAAAGGCGACTCGCTTGACCGCATTAGCGATAAGCTTGTAGCCCAACAACTGGCTGTTAAACCTTTCTGGTTTAAAGTCATCGCCTTTCAGGAAAATGCACTCAAAAAGCTTAAAACAGGGGAATATGAGTTAACTTCAGGCTTAACGGCACCTCAAATATTAGCTTTATTCGTGCAGGGAAAAACCAAGCAGCACGCTATCACTTTTCCTGAAGGTTGGAGCTTTAAAGAAATGCTGCATGAAATTGAGAAAAACTCCAATCTTGAGCATACGTTAAACAGTGTCGATTTTGGAAGTGTAATGGCCAAATTCAAGTCTGATATGCAGTCGCCTGAAGGTTTGTTTTTTCCCGATACCTATTTTTTTGAAAAGCATACAACCGATGTGTCTTTATTAAAAAGAGCCTATGACAAAATGCAGCTGGCATTGCAACAGGAATGGCTTAATAAAGAGGAAGGCCTGCCTTTTAAAACACCTTATGAAGCCCTGATTCTTGCTTCGATTGTAGAAAAAGAAACCGGATCAGCTGCTGAAAGACCTTTAATAGCCGGTGTGTTTATCCGCAGGCTGGAACAGAATATGTTGTTGCAAACTGATCCTACCGTCATTTACGGGATGGGTGAAAGTTATCAGGGGGATATTAAATCTAAAGATTTAACCACAGCCACGCCGTACAATACTTATGTTATTAGCGGCTTGCCGCCAACGCCGATCGCCATGCCGGGACGCGATGCACTTTATGCCGTCCTGCATCCTGATAAGGGGGACAGTCTTTATTTTGTAGCCCGTGGTGATGGAACACATGTATTTTCGGCAACCTTAAAAGACCACATAATAGCCGTTGACCAATTTCAAAGGAACAAGAAATGATCCGAGGTAAGTTTATTACACTGGAAGGTTGTGAAGGAGTGGGCAAGACTACCAATATGGTATTTATCAAAGACTACTTAGAGCAGCATAACATTTCTGTTGTTGTCACGCGCGAACCCGGCGGCACCAGGCTTGCCGAAAAAATACGCCAATTATTGCTGGACAACAAAAGCGAGGCCATTTCAGAACAGGCAGAATTATTGATGATGTTTGCGGCAAGAGCCCAGCATATCAAACACGTTATTGAACCGGCGTTGGCACAAGGAAAATGGGTGCTTTGCGATCGATTTACCGATGCGACATATGCCTACCAGGGCGGCGGCCGAAACATGAAAATCAGTACCATAAAATGGCTGGAAAATCTGGTGCAAGGTACATTGAGACCTGATTTGACCCTGTTATTGGATGCGCCGATTGAAATAGGCATAGCGCGGGTCAGAGAACGCGGAGCTCTGGATCGTTTTGAATTAGAAAAAATCAGTTTTTTCGAAAATGTCAGGCGGGCTTATTTATTACAGGCCGAATTATATCCCGAACGCATCAAGCTGATCAAAGCCAACCAACCGTTAGTCGACGTGCAAAGAGCCATTACCGATGTCATTCGTGTTTTACTCGGTTTGTGCACCCTGAACTGCCCTACGTCTTCCAAGCATGGCATCATGAAATGACTGTTCCTAACCGGTTATTACCCTGGCAACAGCATCAGTGGGAGCATTTATGCAGTTATATTGCGCAGGAACGCATTCCCCAAGCATTACTCATTACCGGCAATAAGGGACTGGGAAAACGTCAGCTAGCCAATCAGTTTGCCGTTGCCCTGCTTTGCGCAACACCGCAAGCCAATGGTATGGCTTGCGGTGTTTGCAGCAGTTGTTTATTGGTTAATGCCGAAACTCATCCCGACTTTATTCATGTACAGCCCGAGGAACCTGGCAAAGGCATTACTATCGGACAGACACGCAGCCTGATTACCCGGTTAACTTTAAAGCCGCAGTTTGATACTTATCGCGTTGTTGTCATTAATCCGGCCGACAAGATGAACAATGCGGCGGCGAATGCATTCTTAAAATGCCTTGAAGAGCCGACCGAGCGCACCGTGATCATCTTAATTACCGAAAAACCCACCAAATTGCCCGCGACTATTATCAGCCGTTGCCAGAAGCTGGCGATAACGACGCCGGATACGGGAGCTACCCTTGCGTGGCTGGAGAAGATATTTCTGGAGAAAACATTGCAAGGTGACACCAATCCGAATATGACTCTGCCTGGTAGTTTAGCTTTAGCCCAAGGCGCGCCTTTACTGGCACTGGATTATGCCAATGATGAGACATTAACGTTACGTAATGAATGTTTCAATGCCTGGATGGCAATAGCAAAACAGCTTAAATCTCCGGTCATTATTGCCGAAGACTGGCACAAACTACCCGCATCGCCGTTAATATTATGGATTACGTCCTGGATTATCGACTTGATTAAGTGTTTTTATCATACCAATGCCGAAAATTTGTATAATCCGGACTTAAGTGAGCCGTTGCAAGAACTGTCCCAACGACTAGAATTAAAAGGACTTTATAAGTTATACGATTTATTATTGGCAGGCCGCCAACGACTGGATACCCAGATCAACAAGCAGTTATTGTTTGAAGAAATTTTAATACAATGGCACGAACTAAACCGGAGTAAATGACCATGGCAGATGCAGGGCCCGGACAAGGCATATTGTCCCTTTCAATTAAAGATAAAAACGCTTTGTACGCAGCCTACATGCCTTTTGTCACCAACGGCGGACTGTTTATTCCCACCAATCGGGAATATGAAATGGGGCAGGAAGTCTTTATGCTGCTCAATTTAATGGACGAAACCGAACGCTTACCGATAGCCGGAAAAATAATCTGGATAACGCCGCCCGGCTCGGAAGGTTACAGAGCCAGTGGCGTTGGCGTACAATTTAGCGATCAGGACGGTGGCGTGTCACGCAACAAAATAGAAAACTATCTGGCCGGTGCTTTAGAGGGTGATCGCTCTACGCATACTATGTAAACAAGACAAAAGGCGAAAGACTAAGGGCACAGAACGTTGACGCTCAGGTTTTTTCGCCTTTAGCCCTTAGCCTTTCGCCTGCTTTTATAAAAACTTTCATGTTAATAGACTCCCATTGCCATCTGGATCGTATCGATCTGGCACCCTATCAAAATGATTTTGCCTGTTTCATGCACGAAGCGTCCAACAGCCAAATTGAACACCTGTTATGTATCGCGATAGATTTGGAAGCCTATCCGGCAATGCTGGCTTTGGTGTCCCCTTATCCGCAAATATCCGTGACCGTGGGTGTGCATCCTAATGTTCAGGATGGTCAAGATCCCAGTGTTGAAGAGCTCATCGCGTTAGGTCAAGCAGACAAAGTTATCGGCATAGGTGAAACCGGTCTGGACTATTTTCGTAGTGAAGGCGATTTAGGCTGGCAACACCAACGTTTCAGAAATCACATTAACGCCGCAAAAGTGTTGAAAAAACCGTTGATTATCCATACTCGTGAAGCCAAACACGATACGCTACGTCTATTGGAAGAAGAGAGCGCAGACGAAGTAGGAGGGATTATCCACTGTTTCACCGAAGACTGGGAATTCGCCAAAAAAGCCCTGGATTTGAATTTCTATATTTCTTTCTCCGGTATAGTGACTTTTAACAGTGCCAAGGAAATCCAGGAAGTAGCCAAAAAAGTACCCTCCGACCGTTTTCTTATTGAAACCGATTCGCCTTATCTGGCCCCCGTACCGTTCCGCGGCAGGCCCAACTATCCAACCTACGTACGCTACGTTGCAGAAAAACTGGCACAATTGCGTGGAACAACGATAAATGAAATTGCGGAGTCATCGACTGAAAATTTTTATCGATTATTCAAAATTGCTTAGCTTTAGATCATTGCTCGCTTTGCGGGCGAGGCTATATAAGGCAAAGCAAAGCTAAAATTTTCGAGAATACCGTATCCGGTCATAAAGCTGTTATTCAATTGTTATCCTAAAAGTGAATCAAGGGCTTTTATTGAAGCGACAGGTGTTTATTATTTTGATTCAGCGGTAACGGGGTACTTGTGCGGGTTTAGATTCACGGCAATTTGAATCCCGCCGCAAGCATGATGAAAAAGCCACGTATCAATCCAGGCAGGGCATTAATCGCAGTGTGCCATGCGCTTCATATTAACAACTATTACGCGTATATAATTAAAGGTTTGAAGAAGAATCAAGCCGCGCCGTAATGCGTAAACTGTTACACGCCATCCATGGCATGCTGAAAGCTAAAAAAGAATTTGACGGGGTTCGCTCTTACAAGTTTCCTGTTGAAGAAAAATCATAAAATTCTATGATTTTTGCAAAACTGGGCTTGTGTTTTAAGAAAGTGCCTACGAATGATGCACCCAATCCGCCCCCAAAGTCCCTTGCAGATCTTTCAGATAAGCCGGGTTGTTGATCTCGGCCAACATGCGTTCAGCCGCTTCGAGTTTTTGGCTTAATCCGGTGCGGCTGATTGAATCATTCTGCTCTGTTTTACTCAATTGCTGCTGAATATAAGTCTTGTGCTGCTGCCAAAGTTCGTTGTCACGTTGCTGTTTGATTTCAAGGCGCTGTTGATACCAGTCGCTTTGCAGCAAATAGTCGCGGGTGAACATCGCGCGAATAGCCGGATCGCTGATGGATTGGCCTGCATAGTGACCCTCGGCCATAATGTGCAGCAGCGCTTTCAAGGGCGGGCAGGCATTATCAATGGAACCGTCCTGGAAATACTGTTGCGCTACCCGTTGCTGTGCTTCGTACACGTTGTCGATGCCGTCAACATAGCTGGGCATATCCTGCGTTTCCGGTTTCAACATAGCATCGTCGAATACCGCGGTCGGGTAATCGAACATCTTGCCGAAATTGGTATGCACAAACCGTTCGGTGATGCGATAGCCCAATCGGCTTTGGAATACGGTGCGACCTTCGTATTCAAAATCCTCCAGCTTTTCCAGCTGTCCTTTTGCAATCAAATACTGCGGGTTGCGCTGGTCTACAGGCAAGCGTGACCAGATTTCAGGGATCAGCAGACTGATGTCATGGTCGATTTGGCGTTTGGAACCTATGAAACCCGCCGCCGTGGAAAAACCGTCATAGCTGCATAATATGAACGAAACCAGCGCGGTATTCAGATCGGCGGTGGTGGATAAGGCATTGAAAGGGCCTTTGGTCAATGCGCCTTCGGAACCTGCGCCGGTGGTGGAGGGCGATTTTCCGGTCAGGCTGCAAATAAAATCCATAAACAGCTCAGGCAATTCCTGGTAATGGATCGGATTATAGATAGCCAGCGGCCGGATGCCTGCCTCCAGATCGGCGGGGTTGTTGCGGCGTCCTGTCAGTACTGCGTTAACCGGGAAATAAACGGTTTGATCGGTATCAAGTCCCCGTGCCAAACGAGTGGACAGTTCCGCGATATAGCGCATTTTCGGACTGGCTATATCCGGGCGAAGTTGCAGATAGCGAACGTTGAGGCTGGGCTTTCCGTCAACCAGACGAGGATGCGCCGATGATACAAAGTATTCGCCATCTTTGCCGTTGACGGCCTGAAGGATGACGTTTTGCATCGGTTCGCTGAATTCGTCAAAGTGTATGACGTCTTCGATGAACTCGCGGGCGTCTTGCGGGGTGAGTGGTTGAAAATTGGAGATAAAATTATCCGTGCGCGAAAAATCCAGCTCGGTTTGTAAATCAGTGCCCCTGTGTATTGCATCATCAGGACGTTGAAAGAAACTTTGCTCGCAATTATCGACCAGTTTGACGCTGGGATTTTTATAATCGGGATTAAGCCCGGTAAGATAACGTACCGGCACAACGGTAGATGCGGAAATGTCGTCTTCCATTTGGACTTTGGCCGAGGCGATAAAATCCTGGCGCAGTTTGAAAACCCGCCATGCGCCTTTTTCGTCAAAGCCTACGCGCAGGTAGCTGGCGATCAGTTTGCGGCCTTGAAACTTTAGTTCGTTACCGGGGTGGCTGTTGACCATATCGACGGAGAAATATTTTCTCCAGTCCGATCCCCATTCTTCCTTGTAAAATCGCTTGATCATCAGTGCGACTGCCAATATATGCTGGGGTATTGTCGCCAGCCACTGGTTATGGGCGCCCGAAAATTCGGTTTCAGACGGCGTCAGCAGTTTAATGACCGAACCCAAAGTACGTTCATTGCTGAGCAGGTGGCGTTGGTCGAGTCCATTTAGGGCAGGATTGCGAAACCGGGTGGAATAATCGTGATTGAATATAGCGGTGACTATATCCATGTCTTTATCGAAATTATCGACAAAAACAGGGCCGGAAATGACAGCTCCCGCAATCGATTTTGAAATTTCCGATTTGCCGCCGCCGGATACGGTGCTCGGTTTATGGCAGAAAGTGCCTTCCTGATGGGTGCCGATCAAGCGCCAGCTGGGCGCAGTAGGATGGCGTTCCATGTGGATTTTAAAGCCGTTGGGGTAGACATAGGTGTAGCCGAACAGCAATTTAAGTGATTGCATCTGGCGCTTATGCGTCCAGCTGACTTGCTGTTGCTGAATGTTAAACTTCGCCGAATTGGGAATATAAATAATGTCGGGATAGTTTTTGTCGACAGCATAGCCTTCGTCTTTAGGATCTATGACCGACGACAGTTGCCGACAGACTTTGTCGAAAGAATAATGCTCGCTGATATAGGAGGTATGCGGCAAAAAGATTTCGCCGAGAATGACCCTCGGGAAAGCCAGGGCACCGCCTGAATGTTCTTCTTCAGCGCCGCCGTAAAGGTTGGCTGCATAGCTGATATGCGACTTGATTTCTTTCTTGCTGTAACCGAAATAGTTGTCGGCAATGATGGTAACGATCACACCTTGCATATTGCGGCATACCAGTTTAAACGGTTGGCCGTTATTGTAGAGTTCGTCTTCCTGTTTCCAGCACATGCCGTCTTTGCGTTGGCGCTCGGTTGCATCATCAAAATGCGGCAGGCCGAGATCTTTTTTCCGGCAATGAACCAGGTGCGAAGCGAGAATAATGCAGCCGGTGTGTCCGGTCCAGTGATTGATATCCAGTGCGGCATCGTTTTCGGGCAGGAACGGGTTTCCCGCATTACCGAAAATGGATTCGACAAAATCCAGATTAGCGACCAGTCCCCCTGGGGCGAAAAATCGGACTTCCATGGTTTTGACCGGCATAGTTGCTGAAACTTCCGGACATACGATAGGTCTCATCAGCGATGATACCCAGAGTTTTGCGGTGTTTGCTTGGGCGCTGGTAAAGGGCAGGGACAACAGGTCGTCGGGAGGCGTCAGGGCTGCGCGCAGCAACGCTGCGTAAGCTTCTACCGGCACTTCGCTTTTATCGGCCGGAACCGGAAGGCCGCCGGCGGCAATGTGAAATACGCCTTTGGTGGTGCGTCGGTCATTTTTCGGATTATGCAGAACGCCTTGCTGTATCCGGTAAGAATCCACATAAGCCGAATGAAATTCGTTATGCTGGAAAGGCAGGGATAATTCCCTCGCCAGTCCTTTTTGTTCCAGAACAAAGGTTTCACCCGGCAAGCTGACAGTCCCGTCTATGCCGTTTTCAGTCAAGTAACCGTTAAGAAAGTCTTGTATGCGTTGATCGGCCGGACAGCGGTATTTGGCCAGCGCTAACAGGCGACGTTGTTGGGAATAGTTTTTTAACAAACCGCCTGCAATTTTTAGATATTGCGGGTCGTTTTCGACTTCACAAGTTGGCTGCCCCAGGGCCGCAAGTTGCAGGTTGATGTGTTGTAATTCTTCCAGTCGCTTTGGGGTGGATGCGTCAGGCTGGGGTTGATGGGTAAATGAGTTCATGCGTATCGGTTCCTGCGATTTTGAGTGACAACTAGGCTGGGGCTTAGTTTAATTTAAAACGGAAATGTTCAGGCAAACCGTTTTCTCGCATTGTACCAGTTACTTTATGAATAAAAATCCTCAAATTTCTTGATAAAAATATTTAGCTTATCGCCGGGCAAATGATTGATGCCTGCCGCAGCTTTACGTCCGCCGCCGGTTGCAAAGGCGGAACACAGTTCATCAGCGCCGATTTTATTAGATAACGGCGCCCTGACGCCAACCTGGTAATCGTCGTCCTTATTATGGGTGATTACCGCATGGGCTCTGGTTGGATTAAGATTAGCCAGGAAATTCCCGAATACGCCGTTAACACGCCTTGCCCAAGCGGTATCGGGCAGGATGAACACGGTGACAGCGTCGCTTTGGTACTCCGGGGCAAGGCGTTGGGCATTTGCCATGTCTTCTTGATAGCCCTGTTCCAGTTGCGTAAAGATGTCATGATTGCCGCTGATAAAGTCGAAAGGGGATTGGAATCCGGCCATTTCCCGATACAGTTTGTCGGGGGCAAAATGCAGGTCATCGACGCAGCTGCCGTAACCGTTGTAGTTGATGTAGATGCCCAGATTTTCCAGGGTTTTGAGTTCTGTTGGGCTGAGATTCAAGGAGGCGGCCAGCTGTTCGGCGCTGTGGTTTACATTGTCGCCAAAGGCTGCCGTTATTGCCCATAACGGGTATTTGCCATTCAGGTATTGATTGACCAGCAAGCTGGTGCAGGTCGCGCTGTCGGTGTTAATCAGAGTTTTTAAGTGAGGATGCTTTGGAATGTCGCCGGGTTGATGGTGATCGACATAAAAAATATGAGCTCCCTGGCTTAAAAACTCATTAACTCTAGCACTGTTTTTTTGCAGGGAAATATCCAGCACTGTGATGTGGTCGCCTGAACTTACGCTAAATTTATCCAGTAATTGTATGTCGCGTTTAATGCCGGTAATGAGCTGTGATGTCAGCGGTCGATCAAGGCGCAGTTGAATCAGGGCGCAAATCCCGTCGGCATCGCCATTGAAGACATCGAAATACATGATTTATACCGTCGATTGCATCAGTGTATGAACAATTGCCGGGGCGGGCAGGATGTTTCGATCGCGTAATAACGATATGACCTGTTGCACGCTTTCTTCGAGCGTAAGCTGATGCGTGTCGATTTTTAAATCCGGGTTTTCGGGTTCTTCGTAAGGCGAGGATATACCGGTAAAGTCTAAGATTTCGCCTAGGCGCGCTTTTTTATACAATCCTTTGACATCCCGTTGCTCGCAAACCGTTAACGGACAAAAACAGTAAATTTCAATAAAATCGCCCTGCGGCATCAGGCTTCTTGCCGTGGCACGTTCCGCTTTAAACGGCGAGATAAACGCAGTCAATGTTATTACGCCCGCTTCAATCAGCAGTTTGGCTGTTTCACTGATGCGGCGGATGTTTTCCTTACGGTCTTGATCGCTAAAGCCCAAGTCGCTGCATAAGCCGTGACGTATATTATCGCCGTCCAAAACAAAAGTATTTAAGCCGCTTTGATGTAGTCGCTCTTCTACGGCATGGGCCAGCGTCGATTTGCCGGAGCCGGAGAAACCGGTAAACCAGAGGACGACTGATTTATGGGTGTTTTTTTGTTCGCGGCGTTGCCGGGTTACGGTGGCTCGGTGCCATACAGTGTGGGTACTTTTATTTAACGGCTTATTCATGAGTAATTGAAGACAATGTCTTTATTCTGTGAGAGCAACACCGATTTTAACGGTGACCTGCCAATGTGCGATTTTGCCTTTTTCTATGTGACCACGGGTTTCAACGACTTCAAACCAACGCATGTTACCGTTAGTTTCGCCGGCCTTACTGACGGCATTTTCGATAGCTTCCTGTATGCCGACGGCTGATGAGCCGGTCAGTTCTATTTTTTTATAAACATGGTTAGACATGATCTTTACCTTTGTTGAGTGTAATAAAAATCCAGTTCCTGCAAGCGTTCAGGTGTACCTATGTCCATCCAGAACCCCTTCGCTTTTTGCCCTGAAACCCGGCCGCTTGCTATGGCTTGGCGTAGTAAAGGCCCCAGTTTGCCGGGGCCGGTGGGTATGTTGTTGAACAGTTCAGGACGATACAGCCCGATGCCGCTGAAAGTAAGTTGTTCGGTACTATTTGAGACGACCAATCCGGTATCAGCTAAGCCAAAGTCACCTTTTATATTATGCGCCGGATTATCGACCAGAACCAGATGAGCCAAATCGACGGTCTGGTTTTTGAGTTCGGCAAACGGAAAATCTGTCGCTATATCGCCATTGACTACCAAAAACACCTCATCGCCTAATAAATGCAGCGCGTTAATAATACCGCCAGCCGTTTCCAACGCTTGTTCGCCTTCGGGTGAATAGCTTATGTTTGCGCCAAGCTCATTGCCGTTGCCCAGCTGATCTTCTATTTGCAATCCCAGATGGGCATGGTTAATGACTATATCATTAAAGCCGGCTGCGACCAGTTGTTTGATTGTATATTCGATCAGCGGTTTGCCTGCGGCGGTAAGCAGGGGTTTGGGGGTATGGTCGGTGAGCGGGCGCATTCTTTCGCCGCGCCCTGCCGCTAAAATCATGGCCTTCATAGAGCAGAAGGGCAAGGCATGACGCTCTGATTGCCGTATGCAGGCAACACTTGATCGAGCAGGAAGCCATTGAACTCGGCAAGTTCAGGATAAGCCGCGCAAACAGCGGTGACATAGTTCAGTGTGCGCGGTATGTCGTCAAGGTAATTGGACTTGCCGTCTCTCAAATGCAAGCGGGAGAAAATACCGATAGCTTTAAGGTGACGCTGTAGCCCCATCAGGTCAAACCAGCGTTTAAATTGGGCCGGAGTGCAATTAATGAGGCCTGCCAGTTGGAGTCGTTCAAAATAGTTAAATCGCCATTGTTCAACCTGTTGCTCAGGCCAGGCTATATAGCAATCGCGCAATAACGAGACCAGATCATAGGTGATAGGGCCGATGACGGCGTCCTGGAAATCGATGACGCCGGGTGAGTCACTGTCTAAAACCATCAGGTTGCGGGAATGATAATCTCGGTGCACGCAGGTGCTGGGTTGCTCCAGAGCCGATGCGGTGAGAATGGTACGCGTTGTCTCCCAAACCGGTGCGGGAATTTCAATGTCCAGCAACTGTCCTAAAAACCATTCGTCAAAAATAGCCAGTTCCCTGTGCAGGAGCGGTTCGTCATAGCTGGGCAATCCGGAGTTTTGTACAGGTATTTGGGTTTGCAGTTTGAATAAACTGTCGAAAGCAGTTTGATATAAATCGGGAGCGGTGGCTTCATTAAGCTGATCGAGAAAACACTGATTACCGAAATCCTCCAGCAGTAGAAATCCGTCAGTCATGTTTTGTTGAAAAATGGTCGGGACGTTAATCCGAGACTGCGTTAGTAGCTTGGCAATTCTAATGAAAGGTTCAATATTTTCTTTGGCCGGCGGGGCATCCATGACAATAAATTGTTGCTCGGCAACTGCTCCCTGCATTGCTCTCGGCAACCGCTCCCTGCGTTGCTCTACCTCCTGCGTCCATGCAGTCGTCGGCAACCGCTCCCTGCGTTGCTCTACCTCCTGCGTCCATGCAGTCGTCGGCAATTGTTCCCTGCATTGTTCTGCCTCTCCCATCCTTGGGGTCGTACCTCCTGCATCCATGCAGTAGCCTGAAGTTTTGACTCTAAAGTAACGCCGAAAGCTGGCATCGCTGGAGGCGGGGTCGCATGCAGTGATGGTAAGCAATAAATCGTTTTCAAGCCAGTCGAACATCGATATTGTTCTTAAGTCTTCAGGCATCATGATGGTAGGATAGATTAGTATAATGTAGGGGTAGTAAGGTAAAATTAACGTCCGGCATTTTATTCGATTTATGATTCACTACGCTACTAAACTTGATATTACCTATGCGCCGCCGTTTAATACTGTTTTTTTTACCTTCTATTTATGCACCTGTCAGCATTGCCAACGAAGCAATCTGGAATTGCGCACAAGATAAGGATAGCAAAGAGTGGGTTTGTGTGGGTGATAAAAAACCTGCGGAGAAAACCAGCGAGGCAAAGGTGCCTGCCAGCACTGAGCCCCTCGGCAATGCTCAGGAGAGTCCTGTCAAAGACGTACAGCCAGCGCCCACAAAGGCCGTTGAAAGTGCTCAGCCGGTCGTAGCAGAGCCTGATCGCGCGCCGGTTGAGGCTGTTGAGACCCAGCAGTCCGTCCCTGTCGAGAAGGCCGCGGCGGAGCTTGGCGTGCCTAAACTTCCAGTTAGTACTGATAGCGATAAAAACACCCGGCAAGTTAGCATGGAGACTAATCCCATCGCTCCGCCTTCGGCCGATACCAATTCAAAAAGACCACTTCAAACTGATGCTAATCGTCCAGGTTGGACCTGCGATGCCAAGGCCGCAGACAAAAACTGGGATTGTAAGTTGGTCGGCGCCGATCCTAAGGGGCAGGCGCGTATTATTGAAACCTCTGAACCCGGCATGAGTTTTCTTACTCCGGCGTTTGACCATAATGAAGAGCTAACTTTTAGCAATCTTAAATCACAATTGAAATACGATCCCTGGCAAAGCTGCACAGCGCCTGATGGTAAAAAGCCCGGCTTTGTGCCGGAAAAGGATTTGAGGGAGGCATCTCCTCTGGATATCGATTCCGATTATGCAGAAATATTCGAGAATGAAATCTACAATTACACCGGTAATGTTGAAATGACTCGTGCGGATCAGCGTTCATTCTCTAATAAAGCAAGTTATGACACAGTGTCGGAGACCTTGGATTTACAAGGTAGTGTTTACTATAGCGAAGATGAATTGGCCTTGCACAGTGAGTCGGCATCCCTTAACTTGGCTTCCGATCAGGCACGCCTCCGGGAAGCCTTGTTTATATCTCCGGCTACGCCGCTCAGAGGTCGGGCGAAAACGATTTATCGGGAGAGTAGTTCCCTGTCTCGATATAAAGAGGTTGCTTATACCAGCTGTCGCCCCGGTAATCAGGACTGGGTTGTGCATGCGAGTGAGCTGAAAATGAATAAAATTAGCGGTCAAGGCTCCGCTAAAAATGCCTGGCTTGAGTTTAAAGGTACGCCTGTGTTTTATTCGCCTTATCTTTCTTTTCCGATAGACGACAGACGGATTTCCGGTTTTCTTGCGCCTTCATTCGGTAATACGCAGCGGGGTGGATTCAGTCTGACAACGCCGTATTATTGGAATATAGCTCCCAATTACGATGCCACTTTCCGACCACGATATCTTGCAAAAAGAGGGGCCATACTGGGTGGAAATTTTGGCTATTTAACAGAGATGACAAAAGGAACGGCAGATCTGGAATTTATGCCTCATGACAGTCTTCGTGATAAGTCGCGGTATCTGGCAGCAATTAAGAATACGACCCAATTTACATCCCATATTAATTCAAACATGGATTTGAATTATGTGTCGGATAAAGATTATTTCTCTGACTTAGGTAATGCGCTTAGCATGTCGACCTACAGTAGTTATCTTTTAAGTCAGGCTAATCTGGGTTATGTTAATAATGGTGTTTCTTTAACAGGCCATGTCGATAATTATCAATCGATTGATAAAGCGATAGCCAAAGAGGGGATACCGTATCGGAGGTTACCGCAGGTTAACCTTAATTTGAACCATTCATTCAAATTTATGCCGTTGACAACCTTGCTGGATGCTGAATATGTGTATTTTCAGCATGATCCTGTAGTGTATGTAACAACAGTGGAGAACGGAGTACCAGTAAGACGTGTAACAAAAAATTGGACCGGAGTACAAAATGAAGTTGATAGCACGCCGGTGAATGGACAGCGAACCAATATCAGGCCGTCAGTCAGTTTCCCATTGCAAACCGCCAGTACTTTTTTAACGCCTAGGCTTTCTTTCCAGTCTACTCAATATTCTCTAAGCAATCCAAGTGGAGGCCCAATAACACTGTCAGGCCAAGTAGTTTCTTCAAGTCAGTCCAGAAATCTGCCGATTTTTTCTACTGATACCGGTCTTTATCTGGAAAAGGACACGAATATTTTCAATAGATCATATTTGCATACCCTTGAACCCAGATTGTTTTATTTGTATGTACCCAATACAGATCAAGACAATATTCCTCTATTCGATACTGCGCCGAATGATTTTTCCTTTAATAGCATGTTCCTGGAAAACCGCTTTAGCGGCCAGGATAGGGTAGGGGATGCTAATCAGCTAACGGCAGCCTTAACAACGCGCTTGGTCGATGCTAAATCCGGCAAGGAAAAGCTAAAGCTCAGCGTGGGTGAGATTATTTATTTTCAGGATAGAAAGGTTATTTACCAGCCTAACTACCAGGAAATTTTGCCGGGCTATTTTCCTAATACCGATAAATTTTCAAATCTGGTAGCTGAGCTCAATGTCGAGCTGACGGATCATGTTTCGGTAGGTTCCGGGACGCAATGGAATCCGCATTTGAGCGAATTTGTCAGGCACAACGCCATGCTCCATTATATTAATGAGCCTGGTGAGGTTGTTAATATGGGCTATCGGTATAGAAAAAATACAACTTATCCGGATTTACTGGGGGCGAGAACTTATGACATTATTCAAAGCGATGTTAGCGTTCACTGGCCGATTTATAACGATTGGTCTGTGGTTGGGCGTTGGACGTATTCATTGCTGAATAATTCAACTCAGGAAAGTTTTTTTGGCGTGGAAAAAGAGAATTGTTGCTGGCGTTTTCGTGTTATTGGACGACGCTGGATTAACAGTATAAATCTTAATACAAGCCCAAATACACCCCAAAATATTCAAAACGCCCTTGCTATCGACGCCACAGGTATAAGTCAGACAGGTGTTTTTCTTCAGCTAGAACTTAAGGGGTTGACAGGTATTGGGGAAAAGCTGGATGAGTTTTTTGAACAGCAAATTTATGGTTATCGGAAACCTCAAGAATGATCAAACAAGAAAACATGAAAAGATTTATTGTTACAGTAATGCTGTGTAGTTTATTGTTCGGCAGCTTTTTAGTTCACGCTGAAATTCTTGATACCATCATCGCTGTGGTTGAAGAGGACGTTATCCTTGAGCGTGAATTACAAAAAGAAGTGGCGGCTATTGAGCAAAGAATACAGCAAAGTAATGCCGCCGTTCCGCCTGTTTATGTGCTGCGTAAGCAAGTACTGGAAAAAATGATTGTTGATAAACTCCAGCGGCAGTTAGCGGAAAAAGCCGGAATTACTGTCAACGAAGAAATGCTTAACAGTTCGGCCTCGGATATAGCCCGAAGAAATAATATGGATTTGGATCAATTCAGGGCTGAGCTGGAAGGACAGGGCATTACTTATCAAAGTTTTTTGGATAATATGCGCAATGAAATCATCATTAACCAATTACGTGGCAGAGAAATAGGCGGACGCATTAAAGTGACTGACCGCGAGGTTGAGCACTACATGGAAACTCAGGATAAAATCGGCGAAGAGTCTTCGCAGTATCATCTGGGGCATATATTAATTGCAGTTAAAGAAGGCGCGTCATCGACAGAAATACAAAAAGCGATGAGTAAAGCCGATGATCTTGTCAAGAACCTGCGAGTAGGGCAAGATTTTACTCAAACAGCGATAAGCGATTCAGATGATGCGAATGCTCTAAAGGGCGGTGACTTGGGTTGGCGCACCATGAGTGAAATACCAACTTTGTTTGTTAATGAAATCAGGCAAATGAAGCAGGGCGATGTGTCCGAACCCATACGCAGTCCGAGTGGTTTTCATATTATTAAAATGATAGAGCTAAAAGGTACGGATAATCATATGATTATCAAAACCAAAGTTCGGCATATTTTAATAAAAACCAATGAGTTGGTTGATGATGCCGAGGCAAATAAACGTTTGCAGGCATTAAAAGTCCGCATTGCTGATGGCGATGATTTTGCTGCACTGGCTCGGGCGCATTCAGATGACAAAGGTTCGGCATTAAAAGGCGGTTTACTTGACTGGGTCAGCCCCGGCGATTTGGTTAAACCGTTTGAAGAAGCCATGGTAAAACTCGGCATTAACGAAGTGAGCGAACCTGTACAGACACAGTTCGGTTGGCACATCATTCAGGTCTTGGGCCGGGAAAATAAGGACGATAGTAGCGAGTTTAAAAAGAACCTGGTGAGAGAGGCTATTCGTAAGCGGAAAATCGAAGAAGAAACAGAGCTCTGGGTGCGCAGATTGCGCGACGAGGCTTTTGTAGAAATTTATCAAGATAGACTTTGAAACAGCGCGGTGCAGTTAGCCCTTTTATATCGGAATGATCACCAATAATAAACATGATTGCACGGCTGCAGGCGATAAGGTTCCAAGGATGAGGGAGGTAGAGCAACGCACGGAAAGAGCGCCAAAAGTAGGCGCTTTAGGCAATGCAGGAACAATTATAATCCAGCCAAGCATTAAAATGGTTCGCTATCGATTGGATGTGGGAAGTAAGCATCAGGTTACGTCCGAAGAGCTTAAAAAAATATTGATTGAAGAGTCTGGAGTCGACAAAAATAATATTAACAATATTAATATTCAGGGTGATTACACGCTTGTCGAGTTGCCCGATGAAATGCCGCAAGATATATTTCTGCATTTAAAGTCGGTAGAAATCAAGCAACATAAACTGGATATAAAACGGGTAAAGGCACGTAATAAAAGACGTAGCAACAACTACGGTCGACGTGGAAGACAGCGTACGCCTCCATCTAACAACAGTGGTTCCGATCAAGCCCGTGGCGTTTAAGCTAATCGAACAGATGCAGGGATAATCGCCTAGATATTGCAGATGTCCAGAGCGGGGCAATTACCGAGGAACAAATATCTGTCCACCAATACTCTACCTCCTGCATCTTACACTCGTAGGACTTTCGCTATACCCCGAATAAGCCTTAATTCCGGGGTTACGCAGTTCGGCCCGGGCTTGGTAGAGTGACTTTTTTCAAGGAGGTCGCTTTGACTTTTCGGTATTTTTGATTAGCCCCTTGACCAGTTTTCCCACACCTGCCGCGCCGTTATTCGGCTCTGTTTAAGGAAGTTGCTCACCACATCGTGACTGACATTGTCAAAATGCTCGGACAAGTTGAAGCAGGAAATTTGCTTTTGGGAAGCCGGTTCGACTGTTGAATCTTTAAAAAATATACCGCCGATTATGGCTGGTTCCGTGTCGTGGTGATAAACCACATCCCCGTGCAGTGAAAATATCAACTACTTCTTTGCCAACCTTAACAAATATCACTCTGTCTTAACCTGCATTGCTTTGCCTCGGTCGTACTTCATGCATCTTTGCAGTTGAAAGAGCGGTTCTGCTGGTAAGCGGTAACGGCAATCATACAAAAAATCAAATTTCATCGCTAAAAATGACAACTGTAAAAAAGCAACCAACGCTGTAAGGCGTATCCGTAGGATGCAATAGCGTAGCGTGTTGCATGGCGAGATTGTCACGCCGCAATACGCGATAAAGCTGCTATTGGGCCCTACGGGCTGATGTTCATGTAGGTAAGGAGCCCTCTTGTTACCACTTAACCGCAGTAAAAGCACGCGACAATACAGCTCTGGCCTCGAACATTGATTTTTTCGTATCTTCGGCGGCGCTGACAGCCTCGGTTTTGGCTTGTTCGGCACTGTGGGAATGATCCTGGATGCGAGCTGAGGCCTCTTGGGCCTGCGCGTGCAATTCCCGGGCATCATCACGCAGCCTCTGCGCATCATCGCGAGCCTGTTCAGCCAAGTTCTGGGCATTTTGAGTTTCGGAAAGTGCTTGTTGCAGTTGTGATAATACAAACTCGGCTTGAGCACGAAGACCCCGTATCCTATCCATCTCTGTTTGCGCTTCACTGCGCTGTTGTTCAATTTCTTGAGCGCGACTGGCTGACTGCTCACTAAACTGGGCTGCTTGAGTGGCGTGTTCCTGAGATTGACTCACTGTCTGGCCGGTCAAATAGGCGGATGCTTGAGCGTCGCTTGCAAACCGAGCTGCTTGTTGTGCCTCATCCTCCGCCTTAATGGCTGCCTGGGCTGCTGTTTGGGCGCTACCGTTTGCATCCTGAGCTGAGGTACCGGTATTTTCAGCCTGTTGTTGGGCCTGCTCGGCACAGTCTTGCGCCGTTCGTGCAGAAGCCTGGCTTTCAGTCGCCGCATGTGCGGCTGTTTCGGCGTGGGTGCGGGCTTGTTGCGCTTCATCCTCTGCCTTGCTGGCTGCCTGGGCCGCTGTTTGGGCGCTGTCATTAGCACTTTGAGCTGCGTTGCCGGCATTTTCAGCATGTGTTTCAGCATGATGGAGAACTAATGCGGCTTGATGAGCATGCTGATCAGCTTGAACTGCGCGTTCTGACGCTGCTTGTGCCTGTCGTTCAGCGGCTCGTTGAGATTGTTCAGCAGATTGACAGAAATCTTCGCAACGGTTTGCCGCCTCTCTGGCGCGTTCAGCTTCTTGATTGGCAATATCGAGTGCATCGGAAATATATTCGGACATGAGCGTTACCTTCTTATTTGGGTAATTTATTATTGTGGTTTAAAGTGCATTGGATTCTATCAGCAAAAGTATTGCCTGAACAGCATCTTGCATTGCCTTGATTTTATCTATTGTTTTGCCTCGCATTGGTCAGGAATTTATCGCCATGTAGCCGGTAGGTCGGGCAAGCAGTTTATGCCCGACATTAATGAGCATCAAACGTAGGGCAACGAAAAGATTACATTGCTGAATTAGCTTAGACAGCCATAAGTTTCTGTTCAAATGCCCCCGCTAGTCCCGTTACGAGCAATCAATGATCACTACGATTGATATTGTGTTGATGCTCAATACCTTCGGTTAAATTATAACCTTCGTTATTGAATAGATCTCCGGTAAAAAACAAACGCATATCTATAATCCAAGCAATTTTTTTTAGCTTATTGTTTTCTATAATAATGATTGAAAGTTTCTGATTGTTATCAATAATCTGACCCACAATTGTTTTTGGATTAGTAGGATCTTCTTTTAGCGCACCAGACACAATACGCTGAGCAGATTCCATTGTCAGCACTGGATTCGTAGTAGGTAGTTCAGCGTTCTTATCATTTTTAAGTGACTGCGCGTTAAAATAACCAATATCATAGACAAGCTTAAACATCAGACCAATCACAATCACGCCACCATAAACAGAGAGGCCAATTTTTAATCGCCTTCTAACGCGAGGATTTGATAGTTTTTTTATAATAACGCGAGTTCTCATATTCATTTTTATTGCGGTTCTATGGCATTATTTACATCTAATTCGGCGTTGTTGAATAAATCAAAATTGGCCCAAGCTCAACATGGTTGTGCAGTTGTAGTGCAATCCGTAGGATGCAATAGCCGGGTAGATTAGGCATGCTGTTTATGTCCGACATCAAGTCAGCGTCACATCAATATGCTTGCCCAGCGCCTTGGCCGCCGCCTCCAATTGATCCAGTCGGGAAGCATGCCTCAAGTCAAACAGCCGATCAACCTGTGGCCCTTTCCAGCCTAAACGACGTGCCAGTTCGGCCTTACGCACACCTTGTATCATCATTTCCCGATAAACGGCCAACTTAATGCCCTCCAGTGCGGAAGGCTTAGCAGTGCGTAAATCAGGACACACGGAAGGTTCCGGCAAAGGTTTTCTGGCATCGACATAAAATGACAAAGCGGTTTCCAACGCGTCAACTGCATTAAGTAAGGCTTCTTCCTCATTCTTGCCGAAAGTAATCGCTTCCGGCACATCGGGAAACGTTACTAATAGTGTGCCATCGTCTGGGGTCAAAATGACGGGATAATTAAACATAGTTGTCCTTTATTTTAAACCAAGTTGACGTTTAATGGCAGCTTCCAAGCTTTTGCCAAGTTCGGTAGCGCCGTGCATGGGTAAAGTAGACTGTTTTCCATTTAAAAATACTTTCAAATGTGAGTCCTTGCCTTTTTGAAAGGTTGTTCCTTGTTGTTCCAGTCATTTTTCATCTGCTTAGAATTCATGGTAAATTATAACACTTCTGTTGTTTTTTTCTTTGGTAAATGGTTATCCATTCATAGTTTCTCATACGCTTTCTCGTCTTTGGTCGGATTAAAAAAAGCGTGAAACTATAGCAACGAACCTTTTTCTTTTCCGATTAGTGTCGATTGCACTTATGAGTTGAATCCGCCTTATTGTTATAATGATAAAAGTGGTGCCCGATCTGTTTTATGGGTAACTTTTTAATTGAGTACATAATTGAGTACATATTTTTAATGAAAGAATCATCAAATGCTCTAAAACATAGCGAATCAAGCATCAATACCGACGCAACAAACATCCAATATATAAATACCCCAGACCAGCTGGCTAAATTGTGTGAACAGATAAAGAAAGAACCCTGGTTAGCTCTTGATACGGAGTTTTTACGGGAAAAAACCTATTACCCAAAGTTTTGCTTGCTGCAAATAGCAACACCGGAATGGGTGGCATGTATTGATCCCATCGCACTACCCTCCTTGGATATCCTTTTTGAAGTGATATACAGCCCATCCATTGTAAAAGTATTTCATTCCAGCAGACAGGATTTGGAGATTTTTTATCAATTAACCGGGAAACTGCCTGAGCCGCTGTTCGATACCCAAATTGCTGCGCCGTTGCTCGGTTTTCAGGAGAATCCGGGTTATGCGATGCTGGTTTCCAGCCTGTTAAATGTAAATTTAAACAAAGCGCATACACGGGCAGATTGGAGCAAGCGGCCGCTGATAAATGCAGAAATTCAATATGCTGCGGATGACGTGATTTATCTCTGCAAGATTTATCAAATGATGTTGCAGAAATTAGCCGAACTGGGACGAATCGATTGGCTGGAACGTGACTTTGCCGAGCTGGCAAATCCGGATCTTTATGAGGTAAAGCCTGAAAAAGCCTGGTTGAAAATAAAAGGTAAAAACAAACTGACCGGCAGGCAATTAGCCATTGTTCAAGCCTTGGCCGAATGGCGGGAAAAAACCGCGCAGTCTGAAGATCGACCCAAGAGTTGGCTGTTGCGTGATGAGATGCTGTTCGATTTAGCCAAACTGCAACCGGAAACAGTGAGCGAATTAGCCAATGTTCGCGGCATTAATGAGCGTGCGGTTAATCGTTATGGCGCAGAACTGTGTCAACTCATTACGGCCGCCAAAAATCGTGCGCCGATACCCTTGAATGAAAAAGGTCGGCCTGCTAAAAAGACTCAGCAGCAGGAAGCGATACTGGATATTTTGACCGCACTGGTCAGAATTCGCGCCGAAGAAAACGCATTAAATCCAATTATTCTTGCGACACGTAAGGATTTGGAAGTGCTGTTGTTCAATGACGATGATGAGTGTCCGCTATTGCATGGCTGGCGTTTTGAAATGGCCGGCAGGGAATTAGTCGGCTTGTTAAAAGGCGAGTTATTACTCGGGATTGAATCTGACAAGCTGGATATTATTGAAAAGAAATCTTTGGCATAGTTTTGTGAATTAGCTTTTAAAATCAGACATGGATGTACAACGGCGCAACAAGCAGATACCTATACTCACCAACTTGCTTTAAAGGGTTGATTTTATAGATATATTGAAGAGCTAGTAACCCACATCAAAGTTCCCTTGTAGTCTAACCCTGACTATAGGGGAACGTATCGTTCAGCTTTTATCCCCTTTAATAACCATCAGTTGTAGCCGTCAGTAAGACTAAAAAACAACAGCGCGGCAATAGATTGACAAATGTTGTTGTCAGCCCTGCTTTCTAATATTGTGTTTTAACACGCTAAGCTGATGCTTGCTGCGCTTGGTTGTCATATAATGCGCGTTTTAGTTTTTTATGTTCCCATAAGGAAAGTTAATATGAAGAAAATCATTTTGTTTGTTTCAGTTTTGCTGTTCTTTTTTACTTCAATAGCCAGCGCTCATGGCCCGGTGCGCCAAAAAGCCGAAGAGAAAATCACCATCAATGCGCCTGCTGAAAAAGTCTGGGCTCTTATTAAAGACTTTGGCGATATGTCCTGGCATCCCGATATTTTTAACACAACCATTACAGGCGGCAATACAAAAGGCGCGGTCCGTGTCCTGACCTTAAAAGACGGCGGTACAATTACCGAAGAGTTAAAAAAGTATGACGACAAGAAAATGTCTTATGCCTATAAAATCACTGAAATGAGTTCATCTAAAACTATCACTCATGCCGGTGCCGAAGAAAAAGTTCCTGCGTTACCTGTAAATGATTACGCAGCAAGCATCGAATTAGCCGATAAAGGCGGTAAGACTGAAGTTATCTGGAAAGCCGGTTACTACCGCGCCTACATGAACAACAATCCACCGGAAGAAATGAACGAAGAAGCCGCCAATACAGCAGTGAAAGCCGTTTTGGAAACAGGCTTGCTTAATCTGAAGAAATTGGCTGAAAAGTAAGGTTTAGCAGTGTTTCCAGTGAGCTACCGCCGCGCCAGTTCCCTGATGGTGTGCGGTATGCGCACCATCCTTGGCAATAAGGCTATGGCGATTTGCATCGCTATAGCCTTTTTATCTCCACCGCTTGCAGCCCAGCCTTTTGCTTACAGGGACGTAAGCAAGGGGCGTGAGCTGGGAGCGGCAAGCTTTGCCTACATCAGCAATCAATTGGACGATAGCGTGTCTGTTATCGATACGGCAACGGGTCGTGTAGTCGATACCATTGCTGTTGCCGGTAAACCGGCTGGCGTTGCGGTTGCACCTGACGGCAATAAAGTTTATGTCAGTACGCCGGAAGCCAAAGGCTTTGCCGTTGTCGATACTCAAAAACGCGAAGTCATCGCCAACGTTGCTGTAAATGACGGCACATTGGGTATTGCTGTGGGACCGGACAGCAAGCGGATTTATGTGGCAGACTGGTACAAGAACACCGTTTCGGTTATTAATGCGGACAGTCTGCAGGTAATTAAAACGATTGGCGTCGGCGAATCGCCATCAGGCTTGGTTGTCAGTCCCGATAATCGCTGGTTATATGTCGCCAACCGGATCAGTAATTCAGTTTCCCAGATCGACTTGAAGACATTGACGGTCAAGAAAACCGCACAGGTTGGTACGCACCCGTTTGGACTTACTATTGATTCAAGAGGCGAACGCATTTATGTCGCCAATGTAAAAAGCGATGATGTAACGGTTGTGGAAACGGCAAGGATGAAGCCTATTGCTACCGTAAAGGTCAATATGTTGCCTTATGCAACAGCACTGGCGCTTAACGACAGCCGCCTGTTGGTGACTAATCAGGATGACGGTTCGGTTTCTGTGATCGATACGGAGACGCTAAAGGAAATCGCCCTGATTACTGTGGGTACCAAACCCGAGGGTATCAGCACCCATCCGGATGACCGGCATGTCTACGTGGCTAACTGGTTTGACGGCAATGTTTCGGTAGTCGATGCCAGAACCCTGAAAGTGATCGATACTATTCAAACCGGCGAAGGCAGTCGTGCCTTTGGGCAGTTTATGAGCAAATGATTATGAATAAGCAATAAATAATTTTTTGTAGGGGATTTAGAGCTATGGCCATTAAGGATAGCTCCCCTACAGCCTAACTATTTGAACAATCCCGATTTATTTCGCATTGTTAATGCAAAGCTCATCACAAGCCCCCCAATATAAATGCCGTCACCAAATCAACTCATCGCTCCCCTACCTTATTTTTCCGACAGTGCAGAACTGTTTTCCGCCTGCGTAGATAAAGCTTGGGCCGTTTTTCTGGATAGCGGTTTTCCTCACAGCAATCAGGGTCGATACGATATTATTGCGGCCGAGCCGGTATGCACCTTAATCACGCATGGCGAGATTACCGAGATTACCCGTAACGGCGCGACACTAAAATCAACTAAAAATCCGTTCGATTTAGTTAAGCAACAGCTTTGTTCGTTCCCGGATTTTAAGCTGGAAGCGGGTCTTGACGATTTGCCGTTCAACGGCGGCGCCATCGGTTATTTTGCCTATGATTTAGCCCGCCGACTGGAAGCGCTGCCGACTATGGCCGAAGATGCAGAGCATATTGCCGAGATGGCGGTAGGGATTTACGAGTGGGCCGTCATCGTCGATCATCACCGGCAAAAAAGTTATCTGGCAGGGCATTGCAATCAGCAAAAATGGCAAGCTTTGATCAAGCAGTTCAGCCAACTATCGGCAAGACAGGATCATCATGAGTTTAAGGTCGTCAGCGAGATTAAGTCCAATATGGACAGGGATTCTTATGTTCGTGGCTTTAACCGGATCAAGCATTACCTTAAGGAAGGCGACTGTTATCAGGTGAATCTGGCGCAGCGGTTTGTAGCCGATTGCGAGGGCGATCCGTGGGTAGCCTATCAAGCCTTGCGTAGATTAAATGCAGCCCCGTTCAGTTGCTATCTTAATCTGCCCGAAGTGCAGATTTTAAGCTCATCCCCGGAGCGTTTTTTAAAACTGACCGATGGCGTTGTCGAGACCAAACCCATTAAAGGAACGCGGCCGAGAAAGCAGGATTATGCGGAAGATCAGCAGCAAATAAAAAACCTGGAAGCCAGCAACAAAGACCGGGCGGAAAACCTGATGATCGTCGATTTGCTTAGAAATGACATCAGTAAAACCTGCAAGAACGGTTCAGTCAAAGTGCCGAAGTTATTTGATGTGGAAAGCTACGCCACCGTGCATCATCTGGTCAGCACAGTAACCGGCATACTGGCTGATAATCAGCACGCACTGGATTTGTTAAAAAGCTGCTTTCCGGGCGGATCGATTACCGGCGCACCCAAAATCAGATCCATGGAAATCATAGAAGAGCTTGAGCCCAACCGGCGCGGCATTTATTGCGGGGCTATCGGTTACATCGGTTTCAATGGCAATATGGATACTAATATCGCTATCAGAACACTGGTGCATTCGGAAAACACCATCCGTTTCTGGGCCGGTGGCGGTATCGTCAACGATTCCGTAGCAGAAGAAGAATATCAGGAAAGTTTTGACAAGGCGGCAGCCATGCTCGATTTGTTGCAGAGATTTACGGTAAGGTGATGCACAGTTTAATCGTCGTACGAAGGTAGCGTGATTATTATCAAACTGGGCGGTAGTCTGTCCCGCTCGGATACCCTCGTTAACTGCCTGAGTGCGGTGGAAAAAAACTATCAGGGCAGGGCGGTGGTTATCGTCCCCGGCGGCGGCGCGTTTGCCGATCAGGTTAGATTAGCGCAACAACAGTGGCAATTCGACGATACCACCGCGCATCACATGGCTCTCTTAGCCATGCAGCAAATGGCCTTGATGTTTAAAGGGCTTAAACCGGATTTCTCTATTGTCCCGTCTGTCGAGGCGATTCAAAACCAACTGGACCGGCAAAAAACCGTCATTTGGTCGCCGGATATTATTGAACTTGATAACGCAGGTATTGAGGCAAGCTGGGATATAACCTCAGACAGCTTGGCGGCATGGTTGGCCAAGACACTATCGGCAACCGAACTTATCCTGATAAAGTCAGTCGCTATTGATACCCGCCTTAGTCTTAATCAACTCGCAGAACAACATATAGTCGATAAAACCTTTTGTGAATTTGTCGCGAAGGCCGGGTTTAAAGTACACATCGTTAATGCCCGAAACTATGGGGCTGGAATAATTTTAATCTAAGCCGTTATTCCGGCAGGGAATCACTCCGGGCTATCCTGCCCGGAGCCCTTCGGGTAAATGCAAATCCGTTCCAGACGGATTTGTGCCGGAATCCACGACTGCATGGACAGGAAATGATCCAGTCATTTCTCTGCATTCCCCACATTCATGTAACTTAGCAGTTGCCGAGAACACATGGATGTGAAAAGAAAACTAAAAGGATCTTCATGTTAAATGTTTGGCAAAAAACCTGCATAAAAATAGCCGAATGGTTTTTGTTGTGGATTGTAGCAGGCTGCTTGTGGGCATGGTGGCAACCCGAAGCGTGGATATGGTTCCAGCCTTACATCACAATCGGGCTGGGTGTGATCATGTTAGGCATGGGCCTGACCCTGCGGCTGTCCGATTTTTCAGAAGCATTGCGTATGCCGAAAATTATCGCTATCGGCGTTTTGGCACAGTTTGTCATCATGCCGCTGGCGGCTTACTTTTGGGCAAAAGCCATGGATTTGGAGATAGGTTTGGCGATAGGCTTGATACTGGTCGGCTCCTGTCCCGGCGGCACCGCATCCAATGTAATTTGTTACCTGGCGCGTGCCAATGTGGCCTTGAGCGTCCTGTTGACCATGTGCTCCACTTTCGCCGCCGTAGTAATGACACCGTTACTGACCCAATGGCTGGCGGGCTCCTACTTGCCGGTTGACGGTTGGGGCTTGTTTCGTTCGATGGTTCAGGTGGTATTGATCCCTTTAATCGCGGGATTGTTAATCAATACTGCGCTGGATCGAATACAGCAGCATAAACGCCACACCGTGCGTGCCGCCATACATACAGTCGGTCCTGTCGTCAGCATCGCAGTGATTGTGCTGGTGGTGAGCAGCATTGTGGCGGGCAACAAAATGACGATTGAGCTGGCTGGGCCAAAATTATTCTGTTCGGTTTTTTTACTTCACACCACCGGCTTTGCCTTAGGTTATTTTGTGATGCAGTGGCTGGGTTACGGCAAGGCAGAAAGCCGCACCGTATCAATCGAAGTGGGCATGCAAAACAGCGGACTTGGCGCATCGCTGGCTAAAACGCATTTTGCCGATATGGTGATGGCTCCGGTTCCTGCCGCGATTTCGGCGGTATTTCATTGTTTGATTGGTAGTGCGCTGGCGGGGATTTGGGGTAGAAAAAGATAGCTGCCTTAGATGTCTTGATTTGTGTATTTTTGTGTATAATTAAAATATGAACAGCAAAGACGTGATTAAGCGGTTAGTTCAAGAAGGCTGGATAAATGTGGGCGGTAAAGGCGACCACATCAAATTCAAGCATCCGGATAAGCACGGTCATGTGGTCGTGCCGCATCCACGTAAAGACGTGGCGTTAGGCACATTAAGAAATATTTACCGGCAAGCCGGTTGGGAGTGGCAATAATGTTATATTCAGTTTATGTGCATTTGGGCGATGATAAACACGCGCATGGCGTGACCATTCCCGATTTTCCGGGTTGTTTCTCGGCGGCGGATGATTGGGATTCGTTGCCGGCTAACATTCAGGAGGCTATCGAATTGTATTGCGAAGGGGAAGATATGGACATTCCCGTACCGACCCCGCTGGAACAATTGGTATCCCGCCCGGAATATGAAGGCGGAGCATGGCTGCTGGTGGATGTTGATGTTTCACGTTTATCAACCAAGCCGGTACGAATCAATATTTCCTTGCCGGAAAATTTGGTGCAAAACATCGATAGCTACGCCAAGTCACATCATCTTACCCGTTCCGGTTTTTTGGCGCGTGCGGCGTTGGCGGAAATACAAAAAGGGGGGGCGTAACTTAGCCTGCGTTGTTTAAGCGTTGATGTGCCGGGAATGCATGTTATGCCGAGCATTCTCATGTTTTAACAGGCAGGTAGATTTCGGGTTTGCCAGCCGCTGTTTCAGCATCGGATGTCTTAAATATATCGGGCAACGCAAAGCTGTTGCCCGAGCTATCCGTCCGGAAATGCGGTATTTTACAATAATAAGCAAGAGTTGAGGTTGTGGTAATGTCTCGAAAGAAAAAGATTTTAGTTGTAGTTGGGGCTGGTGCTTCAATAGATTTTGGAATGCCCTCAGTAACAGAAATCAATAAGTTGTTTATCAAATGGGCAAAAGATGAGTTCCCCCTAGCTAGCAATCAGGACGATAACCTTTATTCATTTTTTGAACGAGAAATTGAGAGATATAAGAGGGATCATTTAGCTGGCCACCTTAGGACATGCACTAATTTCGAAGAGGTTTTATATAATATGTACCTCATGCCAGCTTTTTACCCCAACGGAGTTTTTACCTCGTCGATTGGAGCTTTTCTAGGGGTTAGGAAGTTACCGGATATTCGTTATCTTGGCTGGCACAGAACGACTGATTCTCATGTTTTAGGGAGGCTAGCAGAATATTTAATTGAATCATTGCTTAAAGAATTTAGAAAGAGATGCCAAGAAGTTGATAAAAATAAAACAGCTCAATGGAATGACTTTTTGACCAAACTAGACGAAGATTTTGAGTTAGCTATTGTTAGCCTTAATTACGACAATCTTGTGTACCAAGCGTTATCTTCATTGAATACAGGATTCGACCCAGTTGCCAAATTGTTTAAACCAGAAATGATTTGGCAACGCAAAAGTTGGCGATGCTTATTACACCTTCACGGTTCGGTACATTTTGATTTTTGGGAGGGTTTGCGATGGATAGACGATTTAGCTAAAACTTATAACCCAGATTTGGGGGAAGCCAGAGGACGTTCTTCTATAAATACCAAAGAAGGGGCGGTTTTTCCAAGTTCTGAAATTGTGGCTGGATACGGGAAGTTGTCGCGACTATCAAGCCAGCCATTTAGAACGTATTATGCGGAACTGGATAGATTAGTGCATGAGTGTGAAGGGGTTTTATTTCTGGGTTACGGCTTTGCGGATAATCACCTGGACCAAGCATTTTCAAATTTTCGTAACGATCCTAGACGTCCCGTGGTCGTTATAGACAAGGCTAATGGTGACACCATGACGATTCGATCTTCATATGATGTGTCGCCTACTGCTAAATCCGCTGTGCGTCTTTTTTGTAAAGACCCTCTATCAATGAAATGGCTCGATAATGATTTTTCAGAACGGGTTGAACGGTTAAATGAAATAGATGAATTTGAAAGTTCAAATGATCCAAACATACCTTTATCTATTTGGTATGGCGGCATGCAAAAGGCATGCTGTAATTATGAAAAAATTAAGCATATTCTTACCAGCTAGCCCTGTTTGTTGGGCATGCTGTTTATGTTCGAAATTCTCTTGTTGTTGCCGTTCCCACGCTCCGGAGACTGTGAAAGTATTCATGTGGGAAGGGCTTTAGCCTCGACCTTCGGGGCTAAAGCCCTTCCCACGATTAATAAAACAATGATTTACAAGTCACTAAAATATTATGTGTCATATTTCAAGAATACTTTCACAGTCTCTCCGGTGTGAGAACGATAATCTTCGGCCGGTTTGTTTTGAGTCAATGGAAACATATATGTTACTATGAGCTACCAAATCAGAGAATTATTGCTTTCCGATGGAAAAAGCCCCTATGCCGAATGGTTCGCTTCGCTGGATGCTTTGGCTGCTGCCAAGGTTCGGGTAGCTGCTGCCCGCATGGAGCAGGGCAATCTATCCAACGTGGAGTGGTTTCGGGGTATTGGTGAATACAAAATAGATTGGGGCCCAGGCTATCGCATTTATTTAGCAAAAGATGGCTTAAAAATCATCATATTGCTGGGCGGCGGAAGCAAAAAGAGGCAACAGCAAGACATTGATCAGGCTGTCTCACTGTGGGAAGACTACAAACAACGTAAGTTACAAACGCCAAAAAGGTAGGTGAACTATGGCATTGACTCGTGATTTCAAAGAAACTGTTGCTGCACGTGTGCAGACTGATCCGGCTTTTGCGCAAGCACTATTGGATGAGGCTGTGGCTCTGTTTTTCAATGGTGAGCCGGATACAGCCAAATTGATCCTGCGTGACCTGGTGAATGCCACTATGGGTTTTGAATCACTGGCAAAAGACATTCACAAACCGGCCAAGAGTTTGCACAGGATGCTTTCCAAGTCAGGCAATCCGACGATGAGTAATATCTCGGCGATTTTTGTCGCCATTAAACACGCGCTCAAGGTGGAAATCCATACCTCCGTGGTAAATGCCTGATTGATAAAATTAGCCAAAGCCGAGCATGACTCGATGACCGCCAAACAACTACTGGAGATTAAACATGCCCTCGACAACTAAACCAATGACCGACAAAGAACTGGAAGCCTTCGAAGATGGACGTGATTTTCACGCCGACTTGTTGCAGTCCATTCATGAAATGAAGGCCGGACGCGGCACAGTGGTTCACTCCCAAGCGATTGCGGCACGCACAGCCTCAGGCCTGTCGCAGGCTCAATTTGCCGCGCTGTTGGGCGTTTCGGTGCGCACCCTGCAAGAGTGGGAACAGGGTCGCCGCAAACCTACCGGTGCGGCGCAGACACTGCTGCGTGTGGCAGTGGCTCATCCGGAAATGTTGCGTGAGTTAGTGGCTGGATAAAGAGAAGAGCCGCTCCTACTTCTTCGCATATTCCCATCACTTAAAAAACTGCTTCAAATACTCACCAGTATGCGAAGCCACATTCTCGGAAACCTGCTTAGGCGTCCCCTCGGCAACCAACGTTCCGCCGCCATCGCCGCCTTCGGGCCCCATGTCGATAATCCAGTCTGCGGTTTTTATTACATCCAGGTTGTGTTCGATGACGATGACGGTATTGCCGTGATCGCGCAGGGTATGCAGCACAGTCAACAGTTGCTTGATGTCGTGGAAGTGCAGGCCGGTGGTCGGTTCATCCAGTATATATAGGGTTTTGCCGGTGTCGCGTTTGGACAGTTCTTTGGCGAGTTTTACCCGCTGCGCTTCGCCGCCGGACAGGGTGGTCGCGTTCTGTCCCAGAGTGATATAGCTTAAGCCGACCTCAACCAAAGTCTGTAGTTTACGGGCCAGCACCGGTACCGGTTTGAAAAATTCGGCCGCATCTTCTACGGTCATGTCCAGCACTTGGTTGATGGTTTTGCCTTTGTAGCGTATCTCCAGCGTCTCCCGGTTATAGCGTTTGCCGCCGCAACTGTCGCAATGGACGAAAATGTCCGGCAAAAAATGCATTTCGACTTTAATCACGCCGTCGCCTTTGCAGGCTTCACAGCGACCGCCTTTGACGTTAAAACTGAACCGGCCGGGCGAA
Organism: Methylobacter sp.; assembly: GCF_030680395.1. Taxonomy (GTDB): domain Bacteria; phylum Pseudomonadota; class Gammaproteobacteria; order Methylococcales; family Methylomonadaceae; genus Methylobacter_A. Next base: position 65,846 of record NZ_JAUXVR010000029.1, read on the forward strand.
TAACCGCGCGAACGTGCTTCAGGCGTCGCCGAGAACAATTCGCGTATCGGCGTGAACAGGCCGGTATAGGTGGCCGGATTAGAGCGTGGCGTGCGGCCGATCGGGCTTTGGTCTATATCGACGACTTTATCGAAATGCTCCAAACCTTCGATTACATCGCAGGGCGCGGGAATGACGCCGGCACGGTTGATTAACCGTGCCGCATGACAATACAAGGTGTCGTTGATCAGCGTCGATTTGCCGGAACCTGATACGCCGGTGATGCAAGTCAGCAAACCGATAGGGAAAGAAATGTCGACATTTTTCAGGTTATTGCCATGTGCATTGCGGATGACGATCTGTTTATCTTGATCGACAGGCGTTAGTTTTTCAGGCACGGTAATGCCGATTTTTCCCGATAAATACTGGCCGGTTAACGAGTCCGGGTTGTTGATAATGTCATCCAGCGTGCCTTGCGCGATGATTTGCCCGCCATGCACTCCGGCGCCGGGGCCTATATCGACAATATGCTGCGCCGAACGGATCGCATCCTCATCATGTTCGACCACGATAACGGTATTGCCCAGATCGCGCAGGCGAAACAGGGTGTTAAGCAAACGTTGGTTGTCGCGTTGATGCAGGCCTATCGACGGTTCGTCCAGCACATACATCACGCCGACCAGACCTGCGCCGATTTGGCTGGCAAGGCGAATGCGTTGCGCTTCGCCGCCGGAAAGCGTATCGGCGCTACGATCCAGTGTTAAATAGTCGAGGCCTACATTGACCAGAAACTCCAGCCGCTCCTGAATTTCCTTGACGATTTTTGCCGCAACTTCGCCGCGTTTGCCGGTCAGGTTCAGGTGCTTGAAAAAGTCCAAGGATTTGCGGATAGGGAAGCGGGTCAGATGGTGTATCGGCAAATCTTCAACAAACACGTTTCTGGCCGACACGTTAAGCCTTGCGCCCTCGCAAACGTTACAGGGTTTTTGGGATAAATATTTAGCCAGTTCTTCGCGTACCATCTGCGAATCGGTCTCGTGATAACGCCGTTCCATATTGGCGATGATGCCTTCAAAACTATGGCGTTTCTTTTTGACTGATCCTGCTCCGGTCATGAACTTGAATTCAATGGCTTCATGGCCGCTGCCGTAAAGAATAACAGCCTGATGTTCTTTGGACAGCTCGGAAAAAGGCGCTTCCGGGTCGAAGTTATAGTGCTTGGCCAGCGAACAAATGATTTGATAATAATAGGCGTTGCGTCGATCCCAGCCGCGAATCGCGCCTCCGGCAAGACTGATGTCGGGGTTATGGATAATCAGGTCGGGATCGAAATGCTGGCGCACGCCCAAGCCGTCGCAACTGCTGCATGCGCCTTTGGGATTGTTGAACGAGAAGATGCGCGGTTCCAGTTCGGACAGTGAGTAGCCGCAATGAGGGCAGGCGTAGCGCTCGGAAAACATCAATTCGCTTGCGTCATCGATGCAGGCGGCGATGGCGATGCCGTCGGCAATGCGCAGAGCGGTCTCGAAAGATTCGGATAAGCGCAAGGCGATATCTTCGCGGATTTTAAAACGGTCGACGATGACCTCGATAGTGTGTTTCTTTTTTAAATCCAGCACCGGCGGCTCGTCCAGGTCGTACACCGTGCCGTCGATCCGGGCGCGGATGAAGCCCTGGGCGCGCAGGTCGTCAAGCAGCTGGATATGCTCGCCTTTGCGGTCGTTGACCACCGGAGCCAACAGCATCCAGCGCTGGTCTTGAGTTTGCGAGAGCACATGGTCAACCATCTGGCTGACGGTTTGCGCTTCCAGCGAAGCCTGATGCTCGGGGCAACGCGGCGTACCGGCACGGGCATACAGCAGTCTTAAGTAATCGTAGATTTCGGTGATGGTGCCGACGGTGGAACGCGGGTTGTGCGAAGTGGATTTTTGTTCGATGGAAATAGCCGGTGACAGGCCTTCGATGTGGTCGACATCGGGCTTTTCCATAATCGATAAAAACTGGCGGGCGTAGGTAGAAAGGGATTCTACATAGCGTCTTTGGCCTTCGGCATAAATGGTGTCAAAGGCCAGCGATGATTTACCCGAACCGGAAAGCCCGGTGATGACGATGAGTTGATCTCTGGGCAGGTCAAGGTCGATATTTTTCAGGTTATGGGTTCTGGCGCCACGAATGCTGATCGTATCCATTAAATAATTCCGGCAATTTAAACAACCATATAATATACGAGCAAAGCCGTATTAACACAAACGACGCACGCTATTGCAAGGCAGCCTGAAAGGCTTTTTTGTCGTTCAACATTACACAAGGCGCAGACCGGATGTTGCCGGCTTGTGCTCAAACAGGCTTATTCCTTTTGCTTTGGATTGGTAATAAAGCCGATTTTCATAACCCCGGCGCTTTGTGCTGCTGACATGATCCCGGCCGGTTTCCGGTACTACGGTGTAGCTCGCTCGGCGCGTAAATGCAATTCGGGTTGGTTTTTTTTGCGCCTCCGCCACCAGTCGCGAGGCAAGTTCCGCTTCTACAAAGAATGCTCCTGCAACGCGGTACTTTCACCCTCCTTGGCGGTCGAAACTACGCGCTCCGCCAAGAACTATGCTGCATATAACGCCTGTGATTGTCGGCAACGTTGGCAGCGACGATCAGAATTCGACCTTGGCTGTGAGCTTCAGCGCGATCGGTGCGCCGACCCCCAGCAAGCCATTACCTGCGGTGCTCCAGTAATTATTGTTGGTCGCATTGTCGAGCACCGCCTGAACCGTGGTGAGTTTGCCTGCAACCCGGGTCGCATAGCGCGCGCCTAGCGACAGCACTGCGTAATCATCGACGAAAGCCTGGTTTTCGTTGTTGACCGGACGCTTGCCCACGTAATGCACCCCGCTGCTGAGCGCCAGTCCCGGCACGCTTTGCAGGCGATACTCTGCGAACAGGCTGGCGGTTTGCTCCGGCGTGTTATCAGGTGTCTTGCCGAAAGTTGCCGTATTGGCGGCGTTCAGCTGCTTGGCGTCCATGAACATGGCCGACCCGATCAGCGACAGTTGCGGGGTCACTTCGCCGGCGGCCGACAATTCCACGCCCCTGTATTGCGCCATGCCGTTCAGCACAAAGCGGTTGGCCGAGTCTACCGTAGTCGATGCGCGCTTGATGTCGAAATACGCCGCCTGCAGCAATATCCCTTTTCCAAGCTCCGCCTTCACGCCGGCTTCCTTCTGCTCCGACACAGCCGGGGCCAATATCTCGCCATTATTGGCCCGGTTGGCCGGCGCCTGCCCGCTTTCCTCAACCCCTTCGATGTAACTGCCGTAGATAGACACGTTAGTAAGAGGTTTATACATCAGCGCCAGCGATGGATTGATGGTGTCCGCCTTAAAACGCGAGGTAGCCCCGACGCTCTCATAGTCGCTGCCGCGCACTCCCAGCATGGCTTGCCATTTCTCGCCAAGCAAAACGTGATCGGATAAATAGGCGCCGAGGTCCGTTATTTTCGACGGATTTGAAGTGAATGGGACGGTCGGAGAGCGTTGCGCGATGTCAACCGGATTGTACAGGTTTTGCGCCACGTCGAACGTGGAGGAGGAGCGGGGATCCTGGCTGCGCTCATTGCCGGTAACGCCCAGCGACACTTCATGCGTGATCCACTCGCCCGGAAAGCGGGCGAACACTTCGCCGCGAATATTCTCGTTATTCCACTCCGCTCCACGCTGGAAGAAAGTGCGCAGGGTACCCTGGCCGGTGGCGAGATTATAATTTTGGAACTGGGAGAAATTCCGGTCGCGCAAGGTTTCCGCCTTACCGGCCTCGAATAGCAAGGCCCAATCGTCATTGATCGCATAATCGGCCCGCAGCAGCAGATTAGTGGCCTCGGCGTCGTATTTCTGCCATTCTCCGGCGAGATTTTGGCGCGCAACCGGCACGCCGGGCAAAGTGATAACGCCGTTGACCGCCGCAGGCACCTGGATTCCCGCCTGCTCGGAGGCTTCTTTGCGGTAATGTTCAATATCGAATTTCAGGGAAAGTTTATCGTTGACCAGCCAGTCGAAAGCGCCCGAGGTCAGCGCACGGTAACCGGAAAAATTGTCGATGCCGATGTCCTCGCGGCCGCCGAGCAGGTTGACGCGCGCGCCGAATTGCTGCCGGTCGCCGAAGCGCCGCCCCAGATCAATGTGTCCATTTGTCCCGCCGTATTGATTGGCCAGCACCGAAACATTGGTAATGGGGGCATTGCCTGCGCGTTTGGTAACCATGTTGACGATACCCGAGGGCGGCACGAAGCCATAGTAAAGCGACGAAGCGCCTTTGAGCACTTCGACGCGTTCCTTGTTCTCCAGCGGAATGTCGATTAGATTGATGACCGGCAATGATCCGTTCAGCCGGTAATTGCTACGGTTTTCCACCAGAATGCCGCGAATCGAAATATTGTCGTAAGTCGAACCATTCAATTGCGCGCGGGTAACGCCCGCGGTATTACGCAGGGCGCCGAACAGCGTGCTTGCCGCTTGGGCATCGAGCACCTCGCGCGTGACCACGTTGCTGGTCTGCGGAACGTCGAGCGGCGCCATGTCCCGGAACGTGCCGACCTGAACGACATTGGACTTGAAGCTCTTGTTCTGCCCGGTTGTCACATTCACGGTGGAAAGCTGCGTGGCCGGTTCGGCCTGATCCGGCGTCTGGGCGTTTACCTGGGGAAGCAAAAATGCCAGCGTAAGCCCGCTTGCTAGGGTGGGTAAATGAAATTGCATGAATGATACCTCTTTAGGTTGATGCGTATGAAAAATAAGGTGCGCGTGCAAAGTAAGCAGTCGGTTATGGAGCGCGGCTAGGGAAGGTTCCCTGATCGAGTGACAAACCTGGGCGGCAATACTGTTGACTTAAGAGTGCGGGCACCTTCTCCCTTGAGGGAGAAGGTGGGGATGAGGGGGATAAAATAAGCTTTTTTCCTTATTCTGATTTCCCCTCGGCGACTGCTCCCTGCTTTGCTCTACCTCCTGCATAACCCACAAGGATGGGGGGAATGCAGAGAAATGACTGGATCATTTCCTGTCCTTGCAGTCGTCACCCAACCCTCTCCCTCTGGAGAGGGCTTTGTATCGATTAAGTCAACAGCATCGAACCTGGACGGTACCCCCCGTTCGGCGGACTTCCTCATCGTTTTGCCGCAAGCCGATCAACGGGTCGTACTGTGGACGAGAAAAGCGGCGATGCGCTCCGGTCTTGCAGCAGCCATAACGAAATATTGCAATCGGGTAGCGGCGACGGAAACCGATGGCGGGTCGTTTTGGGCGGGTATAAGTCTCCGGTCCGGGCGCGGCGATAAGCTCGACGGATAGTGCCGCCGGAGTCGAGCAAAACAGCCCGTATAACGGATCATTCAGTTGCAAGCGGGCTTTCAGGCGCATGGCGGCTTACCCTCTTGCGCTAATGGGATAGGTGCAAGCCGCGTACGTAAACGGATTTCCTGCCGGAAACGGCGGCTGACGCCCAGCACCAGGTAATCCACCGGCCGATCCAGAGACTTCAAGATCTCTTCGCCCTCGCCGTGGTAGTGGCTTTGCCAGTTACGTTTATTGGCATACTGGTTGATCCATACCGCATCCGGCTGCTCGCGCAACAGGTGTTTGACACGCTCGATACGGGTTTCCAGGTAGCCGTTTTGGCTGTCTTTCTCGGTCACGAGTTCGATATTGCCGCCGTAGCATCGAATGATCTTTAAATTGATCGGCGAGATTTTCGGATCGACTACCGCCGTAAAACGCAAGCCGTGAATGCGGCACGTCATCGCCAAGGCAATGGCGAGGTTGCCCGACGAGCTTTCGATGATATGCGAATCCGGCTGGATAGTGCCTTCGTCCAGACCGCGTTCGATAATATAGCGCGCCGGTCTGTCCTTGACGCTGCCGCCGGGATTGAGCATTTCCAGCTTGGCGAGAACCTCGCATGGCGAATTGCGGAACAAACGCGACAGGCGGACGATGGGCGTTTCCCCGATGCCGTTAAGAATGCTGTGCAAGATCATTGGGCCGCCTTGCTGCGCAATACATTGAGGCCGGGCGCGCCGATGTGGAAGTGGGTGCTGCCGAACCGGCGTAGATTGCGAGCAACCACCGCTCCGGGATTCTTACGGAAGAAGTCAGCCTCTTCAGGCGGCAAGCGCCGCTTTAATGCGCGATAATCTCGTGCGCTAATAGTGACCGGAATATCATTAACGGCGGCTTCGCTACGGAGTAGCTCCGCCGCTTCTTTATGACAGGTTGATTCTTGCATTGCGGTAAAAGTACCTGAGCTTTTCGCTTTCACGGCAGAACGCGGCTGCGGAGTAATCTCCGTAGCTTTGGAATAGGGTGCGTCCGGTAATGTAGCGGTGGTTAGCGGCAGTACTTGATTTTGGTAATAGCGCATAAACATTTTCCTCGTTGAGGTTGTGTTGTTTCTGGCTGGCTATTCACACCCAAGTGATGGCTGGCTAAATAAGGGGATTTCTATCTGTTTAATGTTTGCCTGTTAACGCTGTAGGTGCGACAAATCCGCACCTGAAAAGGACAAGATGCTCATGGTCTAACCAAGCTCAAGTCGCTTTGCGGCGTCACGCAGCAGCTAAGGATTTCATCTTCGGCCAATGCTGCCTCCTTCGGCAATAGCCAGCGGACATTTCCGCTCAGAACCTTGACTCGGCAAACGCCGCAGTGCCCGGCACGGCAATCGCTTTCAACCGCGATTTTTGCCTGCTCCAGTCCGTGCAGCAGGGTTGGCGCTCCTTTAAATTCAAACGCTTCGTATCCCTCCAGAGTAATCCGATAGGTCGTATCGTCGGCGTTGAATTCACCGGGATTGAATCGTTCGAAATGAATGCGTCCGGTTATAATCCCGGATTCTTGGAGCCCTGCGCTAATAGCGTCCATCATCGAAGAACCGGCGCAGAGATAAAAATCCGTTTGCGAAAAATCATTAAGCCGGTGCAGCACAGTTTGCGCATCGAGCCGCCCGCATTGGCCCTGCCAGTCCGGCCCTGGCTTGGAAAGGATCGGCAGGTAGCGGAAGTTTGCGTGTTGCCTTGCGGCGGCAATAAACTCTTTGTGGTAAAGCAAGTCGTCGAAATATCGCGCCGCATAAAAAAGAACGATGCGGCCTTGTTTTAAATCGTTGTCGGCCAGCAGTGCATGCAGCATGGCGCGGATAGGCGTGATACCGATGCCTCCGGCGATCAGCGCGACATCGCCGGATGACTCGTGCAGCGTAAATTCCCCGCGCGGCGGTAACACCCGGATGTTGGAACCGGACTGCATATTCCGATGCAGCCAAGTTGATACCCGTCCGCCGGATACTTGCCGGATTGCAAGTTCATAGCAGGCCGGATTAGGTTGCCAGGAAGCGAGCGAATAGCAGCGCTTAAGCGATGACCGGTTGCCATCCGCTTCAATCAGCAATGTCAGGTATTGCCCGGGCCGATAGCCGGGGAGCATCCGGCCATTGGGATGAGCCAGTGTCAGCGTAAACAGCCCGTCGTTGAAATCTTTGCGCTTCAGGACGGACAGATTGATGGGCATTGCAAGCCGACGGGCGCAGTGCTTGCGCCGGTGAGGTTGCCATGTCAGCCATAGGCCGTGAGCCAAGAACAGGAATAGAGCGCAACCGACAGTCAGGCTCACCGCCCCCAGAATTGCCGCAATCATAAATGCTGCCATCCTGCCGAAGCTAAAGCCTTGCGCCGCTGCCCCATCCACCACAGGTACACACCGGTCAGGGAAAGAAAAATCATGATCCCTCCGAGAATATCGATCCACAGCCATTCCCAGTGTTTGCCCAGGAAGGCCTTGCCCGTGTGTAAATCCATGATGAGCCTGTTCATGGTCAGCGTCTCCTCGCGGACGGCAGGCAGCAAAGCCAGGGCATCGATTGTGACGGCATCTTTTGACCAAGTGCCCCCGCCGTCCCGGCTGACTACCAGTCCGCCGGTTGTCGGGGCAGCGAAAATCGCACCATCCGGCAGGGTGCCTGCCGTGAACACCTCGGTGTCATGGATCCTTCGCCAATCGTTGCCGCCGCCCAGCCAAACACCGGTCTTGGCGCCTACCACGAGCTTATCGGTTGCGCCTGCGATACTGCGCACGTCGCCGCCGCGCAGCGCTTCCACTGCTTCGGCTCGGCCTGCTCTAAGGATGAAAAGGCCGGTCTTTCCGCCGACATACCAAACGCCATCGGCCGCAAGTGCCACCTTAACGACAACCGGCTCCTTCTTGCTTACTGCCATAGCGTAGCCGGGCAGCCAAAGCGCATCAATATCCATCTTGCTTAGTCCAAGCGTTTTGCCGTGTGCGATAAATACGGCAGTGACACCGATAATAAATAGGGGCAGGCTTAATATCACGCTGAGCCATGCATGCCAAGTTCGCCAATTGATTTTCATAGGTTTCCTCTTTGAAGAGTGTTTTTGGTGATTTACTGTCTAAGGTCACCGCTCACCGCTCGTCCGCACAAAAATGGAACACGGATCCGCGCTCCCAGACTCCAGCTCTCATCGTTATACACAGCTTCGTCAAAGAGTCGCGATACCGCATGGATGCTCTCGTTCCCACGCGCTGCGTGGGAACGCCGTCAAGGCGCGCTGCGCCGCGAGTCACAGCATATACGGGACGCAGCGCGTCCAACACTGCATTCCCACGCAGCGCGTGGGAACGAGGGGTAACCTAGGTTTGTACTCCAAACTCCTGATACTTTCACATCAAGGGGGCTTGCCTGTTGCGCAAGCAAATCCCCCTCAATGTATGAACTGAATTCAGGTTTTATTTATCACAGTCTTTTGCTTTTTTGTGACCGTGATGTTTATGCTTCTCCTCCATCGTGGACAGTTGTTCCGGTGTAAGAACTTGCTGCATTTGCGCATGAACTTCATCGCGTAACACTTTGCTCTTCTGTTCTTTCTGTTCAAAAATGGTTTTAACTTTGGCTTGTTGTTCCGCGTTAAGGCTCAGGTCTTTGGTTAAACGTTCGAGTTTTTTATTGACTTCAGCCTGGGTATCCTCAACAGCCATCGCAGTCAGAGGAATGCTTAAAGCCAGTACGATACCGATCAGTTTTTTGTTCATTTTTATTTACCTTTGTTGTTGAAAATGAGTTGTTACAGCAGGGTTTAGTAGGGGCAACCACAAGGGATTGCCCCTACGTTAAAATTGCCATTTCACGCCCGCCAGGAATGTTCGGCCGTAGGTTTCCACTTTTTCGCTGCTCGTCGATCCGTTCACAGCATATTCGTTTTCGGCGCGATGCTCGTCGGTCAGGTTATTGATTTCGGCGAATGCGGAAAATCCCTTGTAGATGTGCTGGTAGGCGGACAGGTCGAAAGTTGATGACGGCAATATGGCTTTAGCGGTGCCATCCGGTTTATCTTCCCACTGCTCGGGAATGTAGTTCCAGGCCAGCGTAAAGGTGGTGCCCCAGGGCGCGTAGTTATAATCGACCCCGGCATTGGTCAGGAAACGCGGTTGGTTCTTGAATGGTCGTTGCTTGCCGGTTTTGTCGGTGAGTTCCGATTCCAGCAGGGTTTCGTTGGCCCAAAGTTTAACGCCGCTCAGAGCATCCAAACCTGTCCAGCCAAGGCCGAGCCGTTGTTCGAGTTCGATGCCGCGGGTCCAGCCATCGCCGACATTTTCCACCTGGAAGATGTCTTTAGTGCCCCGGTTGACGCCGGTATCCACTTCCTCGATGACATCGGAGACCTCCTTGTGAAACAGGTTGATGGCGAAAAACAGGTCGGCAATCGAGTACTCGCCGCCCACATCGAAATTCCAGGAGCGCGCCGGATCCAGATCGGGATTGCCGATTACGATCTTGGTATTGCCGTCGTCCTGTTCGAAAGGCGACAGCTCGTCGAATTTCGGTCGGCTCAGCGATTTGGAAAAGGCGGCGCGCAGACTGAGATCGTCGCGAACCCGGTACAAAAAATGTAATGACGGATTAAGGTCGGTGGTGTTTTTCGAGGCGTTCGCGCCGTCGCCGGTGGCGGACAGCAGCGCCACATGCTCGGCCCTGATGCCGGGCATCAGGCTGATGCGGTCGGTAAACCAAAGATTATCCTGGATGAAAGCCGCATAGTAAGTTTCCTCCAGGGCGTACTTGTCCTTCGGCTTGGTGGCATTGGTCAGCTTGCCCGCTTTGCTGACTTCCTGGGCGAGCTTGCCGCGATCCCGTTCGCGCTGGCGGAATGCCACGCCGAATTTCAATTCCTGCGGCAATCCCAAGGTAAAAGGCGTACGCAGTGAGCTGGCGACATCCCAGGTTTTGTCTTGTTTGTCTTCTTTTTCCAGGGTGGTTTTGTCCAGGGCGAACAGGCCGCTATTGAGCTTGGTCTCCTTGAACACCGGTTTGGTTTTATCCTTGTCTTCCTCGCTTTGATAAAAGCCCGCGCGGGATTCCCACACCGAACCTTGCTTGAAGGTATGGCGATGACTTAGGCCCAGGCCATAGGTGCTCTGAAGGGCGTCTTCATGTTCATTTTCCTGGGTGGCGACTTTGCCCTTTTCCCGCACCGTTTTCGTTTTGGTCGTGTCCTTGTCGAGTTCCAAAACCATCGGCTTAAAATGAAATTCGCCGCCGTCATAAAAGGTAGCCAGATCGCCGAAAAAATTGGTCGATTCCTGGCGTCCGGTTTCATTTTCGTCTTCGGTTTTTCCGGTAGAAAATAACTTGAACTTAGGGCGCACCACGGTATTGTCCTGATAATCGAAAGCGCCGCTGCCGCCGAACCAATCGACCGGCCGGTAACCGAAGCCCAACGAACCGTGAATGATGTCGCCGTCCAAACCGTCATCATGGCCGCCGTAGCCCAGACGCGCTTCCGCCTGGGGTTTGCCCTTGGGTACGGTGCGGGTTTTGACATCCACTTGCCCGGCCAAACCGTCGCTTTCGTACTCCGCGGTTTGATTGCGAATCACCGTGACTTTCTCGACCAGAAAGGACGGAATGCGGTTGACTTGAAACTCGCGCTTTTCGCCTCCGTCCGGCAAACGAACGCCGTCCACCTGAGTGCGGGTGAATTCCTTGTCGAGTCCACGCAGTTGAATATCCTGTGGCTGTCCGGGCGGGCCGCCCATCTGTACGCCCGGCAAGCGCTGAAGCACATCCCCCAGGCGGCGGTTGTTGCGTTGTCCGAATTCCTCGCGCGCGATGCCGGCTTGCGGCACTTCGTTAGACAATCTTTGGTGTTCCAGCAATGTCGATGAAGTTACCCTGGTTTCGGCCAAGGTGATTTCGGCGGCTTTGTAGTCCGTTTGATGCTTTTCTTTTTCGTGTTTTTTCTCTTTGCGGTGCTTCTTTTTATCCTCTGTTTCTTCCGCATCGGATAAAGCAGCAATGCCGCGTTGACGTGCCTTTGCCTGAGTTGGATTGAAGGTTTCATGTAAGAGCCTGTATTTTGTAATAGTTGCTGGCTATACAAGCGATAAGGGCTCTTTGGCTGGCTGGATGTAAGATTGAAAGTGAGTTAGGGCGGTTTTATTTCTTTAGATTCGGATCGGTAATGAAGCCCAGTTTTTCTATTCCTGCATTTTGTGCTGCGGACATCACCATGGCTAATTGCTGATAGTTTGTGGTTTTGTCGGCGCGTAAATGCAGTTCGGGTTGAGGCTTTTTCTGCGCCGCCGCCGTCAGTCGCGAGGCAAGTTCGGTCTCTTCAAATGCCGTGTCATTCCAAAACAGTTTGCCTTCCGCATTAATCGACAGGGTAACAGTGTCGGGCTTTTCCGGGTTAGTTTGGCTGCCGGCTTGCGGCAGGTCGATTTTGATCGAATGCGTCAGCAGCGGCGCGGTAATGATGAAAATGACCAGCAGCACCAGCATGACGTCCACCATCGGCGTGGTGTTGATTTCCGCCATCGGCTGGCTATGGTGATTATCGCTGCCGAATCCGCCTGAACCCATCATAATAAAACCTCCGTTGACGCTAATTCGGTAGCCAATGGTATGCCGGTGGTCAGGTAGGTATGCAGATCGTGCGCGAAAGTCTCTATTTCTCCCATTAACAGGCGGTTGTCGCGTACCAGGGCGTTATAGGCCAGTACGGCGGGAATGGCTACCGCCAGACCGAACGCGGTCATGATCAGGGCTTCGCCGACCGGGCCTGCGACTTTGTCTACCGTCGCTTGACCGCCGACGGCGATAGTGCCGAGGGCATGATAAATTCCCCAGACGGTACCGAACAATCCGATGAAGGGAGCAATACTGCCGACCGAAGCCAATAAGGTGAGGCCCGTTTCCAGTTTCATGGCTTCCTGGCCGATCGTGCGGCGGAGCGCCTGGGCGATAAACTCATCGTGCCGCGAGTGCTGTTGCGGTGCGGTAGCTGTCTGTTCCGCCAGAAGTTGCGTTGTGTAACGCTTATGATGCTCGGCAGCGTTGATGCCTTGTACGGCAAGACGTGCAAACGGATTTTCCGCTTTCTTTAAATCTTCAGTCATGGCGGTTGAGGGTAGGGTTGAAGCGTCCCAAAAACGCGCCAAGAAACGCATACTGCTGCTTTTTAAACGCCGTGACTGTATCGCTTTGATGACCATTAAAGTCCAGCTTCCTATGGACATGGCTAACAGCCCCACCGCTACGGTAATAGACACGGCGCCGCCTTGACTGATGAATTTCAGGTTGTCTAAGAGATATTCTGCTTGCATGATGACTTATCCTTCTATTGAAAATCTGACCGGTACAACGACCGATGCACTAACCGATTGCTCGCCGCGTTTGGCGGGAACAAATTGCCATTTCTTGACGGCCTCCAGCGCAGCCTGATCAAGGCGGTTTGAACCGCTGCTGGTTTGCAATACTACAGAGCTGGCTGCGCCGTCTTCCGTCACCTCAACACGCAACAACACCAAGCCTTGTTCGCCCAGTCGCCGCGACAGTGACGGATAGCGGGGGGGCGGGTTATTTAAATAAGCGGCATTGAAGTTTGGCGACTGAAATGTCTGCGTATCAATATTTTTGCTTGCCGGCTTTGTCGCTGATTCGGCAGCGGGCGAGCTTGTCGGCGTTGCGGGCAGGGAGGTTTGTTCCACAGGCGGAGCGGTTGGCAGACTTGCTGGCTTTACGGCCGGTACAACAGGTTTCCTGACCGGTGTTTTGACTGGTTTCTTGACGGGTTTTTGCGGCTTTTCTATCGACGCCGGGGGAGGCGTCGGCTTTTGCGGCGCTGCTTGCAGCTCACTCAGCAAGCTAACCATGATGGGTTCGGGGAGTGTTTCGACGGGTAAAGGCTGCGGTTGTGGCCGCAATGCCGCAAACACCGCCAGATGCGCGCACAGCACCAGACTCAGCGCAAGCCATGGTGATTTACTGATATCTGTAGTTCCGCCGTAAGTCATATTCCCCAGCAACGGGGCAGGACGGGTTTCAAGAAAATAGAAAGAGGCTGTGGGGAAGATCATTTTAGTGAACACGGCCGATCCTCCTTACTTGCTGCGTAGTGTCATTTCCCGCTGTTGCATCATGGATTTTGGCAAGCCGTACCTTGGCGTGGTTTAAGACCGAGCTAAGTACTTGTAGCGATTCATAATTGGTGCGTATCGTTGAGGTACCGAAATTGATCTCCAAGGTGCCGCAATCAGGGCAAAATACCACGCGACATTCACCGCTATTAGAGAGGCTCACTTTTTTATGCTGTTTATTTGAATTCATTGATTTCACCATTCAAATGTTAGGCAGGAGAAAGTCTGCCGAAGCTGCTGTGTGCAGCGTTTAGACAACACTGCATACTTGCAGTGCGCGCTTCTAATATTGGCTGGCTACCAATACCTGAATGTATTGGATGGCTGGCTATTTATTTTTACTTTTTGCATTTTATTGTCGGCATGCTCATTCCTCAATATCAGGAGGAGAGGTTGACTGCAGGTGAGGAGAAAATAGCCTGCCGACAATAAAATGCAATAATCGAATTATTTGGTCAGGATCAACTTTCCCTGACGAGTCAAGCGCAACCGGTATTCCTCACCGACATGTTCTATAACAATCTCGCGCGCTGTGCCAAACAGCTCCGTGCTTTGTAAACGCTGTCGCACCGGCTGTGATCCTGTCACTGTCGGCACTTCCACCATCTCGGGTGGTCGTAAAGCCGGTGTTATGTCCTGCTTTGTAGAAAGCATTATGTCTAATGGTTCGAGTGTAGAGAAAGGTTGTTTGTCCATGGGTACAAATAGTAATGATTATCATTTGGCAAGTCAATACTTGTTGATAATTATTCTTATTTAAATCCTGCGCTTGTAACACACGCTTAATCAGTCAGTGAAATCAATCAGCATTGAGTCAAGAAAAGATGATTTATATCAATTGCATGGGCTGACTTGAATTGATGCAGATATGTGGCGGGGTAGGGCAAGCGGTTCATTTTTGCCCGGCTTTTTAATCGGCAAATGGCGGACAGAGAACAACACTGTTTGTGTGTTTTAATAACTTACAAGTTCGTGATTGCTGAAAACACCCGTACAAGCCGATTAAAATTGGAAAAAACGAATAAATGTAGGAACATGATGGTACAAAAATTGATGTCTAAGTGTTACTTTCAAATTATTTTTAGAGCGATTACTCGGCAATCTCAGTCGATCGTCATACAGGCGTAACGGAGAGAGGGTTTAATGTCGAGAGTTCTGTTCCCTATAAAACAAACCCGGATATATAAGTTATGACCACCGAAGCGACAAAGCTACCTCAAGAAGAAATCAGTAAGATTGATGCCTACTGGCGCGCCTGCAACTACCTTGCGGCAGGCATGATTTATTTACGCGACAATCCGCTACTGCGCGAGCCGCTCAAGATGGAGCATGTGAAGAGTCGCTTGCTGGGGCATTGGGGTTCAAGTCCCGGTCTTTCCTTTACTTATATCCATCTCAACCGGTTGATCAACAAGTACGATCTGAATGCCATTTTTCTGGCCGGTCCGGGACATGGTGCACCGGGCGTACTCGGTCCGGTCTACCTGGAAGGCGCTTACAGCGAAATTTATCCGAACAAGAGCGAAGACGAACACGGCATGCGCCAGTTCTTCAAAGAGTTTTCCTTTCCGGGCGGTATCGGCAGCCACTGCACACCGGAAACACCGGGCTCGATCCATGAAGGCGGCGAACTCGGCTACAGCGTCTCGCATGCGTTCGGCGCAGCTTACGACAATCCGGATTTGATCGTTGCGGTGATGGTCGGCGACGGCGAATCCGAAACCGCACCTCTGGCTACTTCCTGGCATTCCAACAAATTCCTGAACCCGATCCGCGACGGCGCGGTGCTGCCGATCCTGCATCTCAACGGTTACAAGATCAACAACCCGACCATTTTGTCGCGCATCTCGCATGAGGAGCTGGAAAACCTGTTCAAGGGCTATGGCTGGACGCCTCATTTTGTGGAGGGCAGCGACCCGGACACCATGCACCAAGCCATGGCCGCTACAATGGAACAGTGTGTTCTGGAAATCCGCCGTATCCAGCAGGAAGCGCGTAGCAGCGACAAGCCTGTCCGCCCGCGTTGGCCGATGATCGTGTTGCGCTCGCCCAAAGGTTGGACCGGGCCGAAAGAGGTTGACGGCAAGAAAGTGGAAGGCTTCTGGCGCGCTCACCAAGTGCCGCTGGGCAACGTGCGCGATACCCCGGAGCATTTTAAGCAGTTGGAAGACTGGCTGCGCAGCTACAAACCGGAACAACTGTTCGACCGGGACGGCCGCTTGTTACCCGAACTTAAAGCGCTGGCGCCGAAAGGCGCACTGCGTATGAGCGCCAACCCTCACGCCAACGGCGGCCTGTTACGCAAAGCCCTGCATATGCCGGACTGCCGCGAGTATGCAGCCGTCGTGACCAAACCGGGGACCACCAGCGCCGAAAACACGCGTCCGCTGGGCAAGTTCCTGCGCGACATCATGCGTCTGAACATGAACAATTTCCGCGTGTTCGGCCCCGACGAAAACAGCTCGAACAAGCTGGACGACGTGTATGAAGCTAGCAAAAAAACCTGGCTGGCCGACTATCTGCCGGAAGATTCCGACGGCGGCGAATTGTCGCCGGACGGACGGGTGATGGAAATGCTGTCCGAACATACCCTGGAAGGCTGGCTGGAAGGCTATTTGCTGACCGGTCGTCACGGCTTCTTTTCCACCTACGAAGCTTTTGTACACGTGATCGATTCGATGTTCAACCAGCATGCCAAATGGTTGGCGATGTCCAAGGAAGTCCCTTGGCGCGCGCCGGTATCATCGCTTAACCTGCTGATTACCTCCACCGTATGGCGTCAGGATCACAACGGCTTTACCCATCAGGACCCGGGCTTTCTCGACGTGGTGGTCAACAAAAGCCCCGAGGTGACGCGCATCTATCTGCCGCCTGACGTGAACTGCTTGTTGTCGGTTGCCGATCATTGCTTGAAAAGCACCGATTACATCAATGTTATCGTTTGCGACAAACAAAAGCATCTGCAATTTTTGGATATGGATGCGGCGATCAAACACTGCACCAAAGGTATCGGCATCTGGGGTTGGGCAAGTAACGACCAAGGCGTCGAACCGGATCTGGTGATAGCCAGTGCCGGGGATATTCCTACCAAGGAAGCATTGGCTGCGGTGGTGTTGCTGCGCCAGAATTTCCCCGCGCTCAAGATTCGCTTTATCAACGTGGTCGACCTTTACAAGTTGACGCCTGAAACAGAACACCCGCACGGTTTATCGGACAAGGATTTCGACAGCCTGTTCACGTTGGACAAACCTATCCTTTTCAATTTTCACGGTTATCCCTGGTTGATCCATCGCCTTGCCTATCGTCGCAATAACCACAAGAACCTGCATGTGCGCGGTTACAAGGAAAAAGGCAGCATCAATACACCGCTGGAACTTGCGATCCAGAACGAGATCGACCGTTTCAGCCTGGTGATCGATGCAATCAATCGCGTTCCGGCTTTGCGCGTGGCGGGCGCTCATGTGAAAGAAAGCATGCGGGACAAACAGATTGAATGCCGCAATTACGCTTATGAGCACGGCACCGATTTGCCCGAAGTCGACAACTGGGTATGGCCGTATTGATGAACCTGGAAAAGATAATTTATCCACAAAAATCACAAAAAACACGAAAAATGAAATACCAGGCTGTCGACTGCATGGGGGCAGGTGGTAGAGCACTGCATGGAACAATTGCCGAAGATAGTTGCCCAAAGGATGAATGGCTGAACCGGTTTTATTTCGTGTTTTTCGTGGGCGAATCTCCGTTTTTACGATGAACCGTTCAGTCCTAACCATCAACAGCGGTTCGTCTTCCCTCAAGGCGAGCCTGTTTTCCGCTAAGGGTACGCGATGCAACTTCCGCTATGAGCATGTACATGATCAACGGGAAGCGTTCGACCAACTGCTGCATGATTTGGCGGGTGAAATGCCGGAGCTGGTGGGGCATCGTTTTGTTCATGGCGGCGAGAATAGCGATCCGGCAATGAAGGTCGATGCCGCCGAACGTTCCAGGCTGGAACAGTTGATTCATCTTGCCCCACTGCATTTGCCGGGCAACCTGCTTGGACTGGATTTATGCCTGCAACATTTCAATACGCCGCAAATCGTCTGCTTCGATACCGCTTTTCATGCTGCCATGCCCGAGTTGGCCAAGCGCCTGCCGATTCCAAACGAGCTTGGCTTACACCGTTTTGGTTTTCACGGACTCAATTATGCTTACATCGCTGAAATTCTTGAGGGGATTTTGGGCGATGTAGCTTATAAAAAAATTATCGTCGCACACTTGGGTAGCGGTGCCAGTCTGTGCCTGATGGAAAACCTGAAATCCGTGGACACCACGATGGGTTATACCCCGGCGGGCGGCATCCCGATGGGAACCCGAAGCGGCGACCTTGATCCCGGCGTGATGCTGGAACTGGCGAAGCGGTATGATCCCGAACAATTGAGCGATGTGGTGTTTCACAAGATGGGGTTGATGGCTTTGTCCGCGGGTGAAAGTTCGGAAATGAATGAGCTGCTTTCGAGTAACAGTGAAAATGCCCAATTTGCCGTCGACTATTTTTGCCGTCAGGTGAGGGCGGCGATCGGCGGTTTTGCGGCAAAAGCGGGCGGTATCGATGCGCTGGTTTTTACCGGCGGCATTGGTGAACATTCGGCAGAAGTCCGTGAAAAAATCTGCGATCCCTTGGCTTTTCTGGGGATTACTTTAGATAACACTGCCAACCATTCCGGGATGAATGAAATCGGCCTCGCCGGTCACAAGCCGGTGCTGATTGTTCCGGCCGATGAGGAAGTGATGATTCGCAATCTTTGCTTAAGTGTTTGTCCGTAGATAGTCAAACGTCCAGGACGGAATAGACATTCCGACAGGGATTCTATAAAACCAGCCAGCCCTCTCTTGGTTCAGAATTGATACCCCGGTTTTATCGCTATTAGCTACCAAACCGCTCCAGCCAAACACCCGGCTCACGATGTTGATGGAAGAATGAAATCACCAGCAACTCATTTGGGCTTGGCAGATAAATGAGTGTGTAAGGAAATTTACGAAATAGCACCCGATAAAAACATTCTTCAATGCGCAAATGCCCATAAGGATTACGAAGTGCAGATGCAACAGCCGCGTCAGCAGCACGGGCGAACTCAAATCCAAGCCCCAGTGCTTTTGACTCATACCAAGCCTGAGCCTCCAGAAGCTCTTGCGCTGCCTCTGGACGGAGCACCACCTGCATTAGGTTCGATCGGAAAACAACTTAGCCCGAACCTGTTCCCACGGAACTGCTGAGGAAGGATCGGCTTGGTGCTCAGCAACACGACGATGCAACTCAGCCTTTTGAGTTTGAGACAAGCCAAGGGCATCATCAGGCGCTTCCGCAGCAATACTGTCCCATATGTCCTCGACGAGCTGGATGCGTTCAGAAACGGACAGTTTCATGTATTCAGTGGTGACGGTAGAAGGATTCATGGAAGTATTATCAGGGCTAAAAATTTAACGAAAGTGATTAGGTCTAAAAAAACCGCTTTAGTCATAGTATATGCTGCCTTTTTCATACGAGACAAGCTGCATAGGCTGTGCATCATGCGTCTTTCCGATGTCGCTGAGACTCTAAAATCCACAAATGGTGCGCGGTGCGCACCCTACGGGGCTGACCGGAGAACCTGAACTTTCATTCAAATTACGAACGTAATGCTTTCTTGGCTTGCTGCCAATCCAGCACGTCATTGTCTCCGGAGAGAAATTTTTTTTCAGTCTCTATGAGTTCGGTTTCATGCCAAGACGGGCTGGAGAGATTATCTTCGTCACTGACCAAATCCCCCCAAAGCGCCTCGATAATCTTTAGCTTTTCTACGGCGGATAACTTGTGAAGTTCTTCGATGCTCATATAGGAAGTACCTGTGATTGATATTGCGTCTTTACCACGAACAGCTTAACCTTAAAGGAAAAGCACTGGTCTTGCAATCACACCTTCCGTCGACTCGGCAACAATGCGGCGGAAAGGACCGGCTCGTTAGCTTTGTAGGTCAACAGTTTTTTCGTTGCCTGACTTTAGCTCATTTGATTATATGGCATCAATAACATGCCCTTAGCTTAATCGCAGTCGCAGCGCGTGAGAACGAGAAAGCTATGTAGGCCGGGTTACGACGCTACGCTAACCCGATCTGCGATCAGTTCTTCAAATTCATTCAACGGCATCGGCTTGCCAAACAAGTAGCCTTGATAGGAGGAGCAACCCAGCTGTTTTAGGCAGGCAAATTGCTGTTCGGATTCCACGCCTCCGGCAATCACGTCGATCCCCAGTTTATGGGTCATGTCTATGATGGTTTTTACGATCATTGCATCGCAACTGTCTATGGCGATGTCGCGCATCAGAAATTGATCGATCTTTAACTGATCGATGGGTAATTTTTTAAGATGACTTAATGAAGAATAACCCGTACCGAAATTATCCATTGAAAACCGGACGCCAAGCCGTTTCAGCGCCTTCATTTTTTCGATGGTGTTGGAAATGCCGTGCAACATCAGACTTTCGGTCAGTTCCAGTTTTAGCCGTGCCGCGTTGATGCCGGTTTTTTCCAGTATCCGGCGCAGTTGGTCAACGAATTTTGGATGGCTGAATTGACGCGGGCTGATGTTGACGGAAAGCAGTAAATCCTGTTTAAGCGGGTCGCTCTGCCACAGTTTGAGTTGTTCGCAGGCGGTTTGCAGCACCCAGGTATCGATGAGCAGGATCAGGTCTGATTGTTCCGCTATGGGGATGAACTGATCCGGGGCAATCAGCCCGTATTGCGGATGTTCCCAGCGCAACAGGGCTTCTACACCGAACATTTGACGATCGCTGTCTACCTGAGTTTGGTAGTAAAGCATAAACTGGCGTTTTTCTAACGCAAGGCGTAGCTCGGATTTCAACGACATCCGATTATGCTCAGGATCGGTTCGTCTCTTTTTGTGCGCTAAGGAAGGCGTTATATCTGTCTTGCCGTACCAATCAAGGTCAAGCTGTTTGAAAAGACTTTGGGTCAGCTGATGAGTGATTAGTTTGCGTCCTTCTCTATTCTTGAACAGGACAGCATCGGGGATCGTATTGATCAGTTGGGTCAGTTGTGTATTGAATATATGTTGTTTGCCCTCGTTCTTATGCAATGCTCCCATTGCGTTGATTTGTTTTTTTATTAAGGCGTATTGATCCTGCCTTGCGCTTAATATTTTTTTATTCAGTTTTTTTGTCATAACTTTCTCGCGAGGGCTGGGGTTGTCATCGGTAGTCGGTGCAGCAAAGAAGATTTCATTATTCAATCGCCATTGGCAACAGCGTGCAGTTGAGGCTTCGATTTGGATGTCGCTACGTTTTCAATATTGCGGAGGGCATTACTACCGTTAGTTCTTATGGTTTACCAACACGGTGTCGCGCGCTGTATTGGATAAATTAATTAAACTGATGATGGCAAGAAAACCAAACAGAATGCGGGATTTGAAATTGATATATTTAAACATTTTGAACCTTTTCAGAGCGCGTTTAATGTTTTACCTGCACGGAGTGACGCATCAGGATTACTTAACGGCATGCAATTTGGTTGTTGAGCTATGTGTAAGGGATTGAAAGTTTTCTGAATTCTTTACGGTCATTCGTTTGTTAATAAATAAACTATTGCCTGCGATTTTTTTGGCCATTTTTTTTGCCTCGGACGCTAAATCGGCTATATCGACATGGGACTGACACTGACCGGTTGCTACAGGGTCTACCAGTCCGATGGACAGACTGATCAGGGGGAAAAAGCATTTTTCTCCCGCCCTGTTTTCAGTATGAATGCCGCCGGATTTTATATCGCTGTTACGGTAATAGGATGGGACAGTATTTTTAAAGGCTTCCAGTATGTTTTCGCAGCGGATTAACCAGTCATCGCAGGTAAAAATCACAATAAAATCATCACCGCCTATATGTCCGACCCGACCGCTCTCCGCCGGAATGTAGTTAATTAGCACATTGGCAACGGCTTTGATGATGTCATCGCCCGCATCGTAGCTGTAAATATCATTAAAGGGTTTGAAGTTATCAAGATCAAAATAGCCGAAACCGAAAGGTATTTTGTTGGCCAGTAATTGATTGATCTGAATATTGATGGGAACGCTACCCGGCAATAAGGTAAGGGGATTGGCGTGCCTGGCATTATCAATTTGCTGGCGGGTAAATTCGGCGAGTAAATCCAGCAGCGTGCCTATGCCCATATAGGCCCCGTTATCGGTAATGATAAAGGCCGAGTCGTTAGTCATTAATGATGTCAGTTGTTTACTGACTAAATCGATGGGCATGTTTTTATCAATACATAACGGTGTATTTTCAATAAACATTTTTATGGGATTCTTTCCATGTAAGTCAATACCATATCGATTGGAGAACAGTTTGGTGAGGAATTTGTCACGAAAAATAATGCCCGAAGCCGTATTGTCATCGACCAATGGCAGTATGGTTAGTTCACTGTTGTGATGAAACAGATTCATCACGTCACTGATAGTGGTTTTTGATGAAATAGGCGTGATGTCTCTGATGATATGAACTGCCGTTACGGCGTTATTAAATGGAACCGTTTTGTAATCCTTGGTCTGGACGGTAGCAAACAGTAAAGTGTCTATTTTCTCTGCGGGAATAGCCGTTGGCTTGGCAAAATAATAGCCTTGGGCATGGGTTATGCCAAGTTTTTCTATGGCCTTAAATTCTTCTTCTGATTCGATACCTTCGGCAATGACGTTGCAATTGAGAGAGACCGCCATGCTTTGAATTGAACGAACAAAATTAAGTTTGATCTGATCGTCATCAAGGCCGTGGATAAAGTGTTTATCTATTTTGACATATTCAGGCAGTAATTCAGCCCAGAGTCTTAGCCCTGAATAACCGGCGCCCAAGTCGTCCAAGGCAATCTCAAAACCCATGCCCCGGTAGTGTTTGGCCGAGGCGCGCATGATTTCGTAGTTATCGGACGGCTTGTGTTCGGTTAATTCAATAATGACAGAATGCGGATTGACGCCGTAGTGGTCGAGTAACCTGAGTGTTTCGCCTTTTTTAAATTCCGGTTGCAGTAGCACCAAAGGACTGGCGTTAATAAACAGTTTTTCTTTAATGCCCAGGTCGGCGTAGCGCTGTATGGTTATTTCCCGGCAGAGGAACTCCAGTCTTGTGCTTA
Organism: Methylobacter sp.; assembly: GCF_030680395.1. Classification (GTDB taxonomy): domain Bacteria; phylum Pseudomonadota; class Gammaproteobacteria; order Methylococcales; family Methylomonadaceae; genus Methylobacter_A. Next base: position 88,449 of record NZ_JAUXVR010000029.1, read on the forward strand.
AATTAAAGCGTTCGGCAGTGGTGAATAAGTTAAACGGGCTGTGTAGCGGGCTATCGGATGGGCCGCGAATTAGTGCTTCGTAACCCATGATTCTCTTTTGAGTCAAGGAAACAATAGGTTGGAAATACGGGGTTAATAGTTTGCCGTCAAGGATACTGATTATTTCTTTGCGTAGATCCGGCATCTGATAGAGCCCCTATGCAAGTTGAGGTTAGCAGCAGGATAGAGGGCTTTTATGACGGGGATATTTCTTCATGATGACATGAATATTTCAGTACATGATTCGAGACAGAGAAGTGTTGTGTATTTTATTGATAAGTATATAAAAAATATACTTTAGTCGGTGGCTTGGGATTAATAATACACCCCGGCTGAACCTACCGCAGGAGTCAGTCGGCTTGGTGTTTTTAAACGATATTTAGCAGTATGCCGGACACGGTAAAGTCGCCGAGCAGCGGATAATGGGTGCCTTTAAAAATCGATCATCGGATCTCTCAATTCTTAGAAGCACCAGGTTATCATCTGGTTTGACCGATTTTGCGCCGGAGACAATTCGATAAGCGGTCTTATGTCTCAGATCAAAACTCTTCCCACTCGTCGTCATTGTTTTTTGCATTGCCATGTGACGCGGTTTTTACATGCGCCGGCTTCACTATTGGAACTACTGGCGCTTTACTTCGCGCGATTGCTTTAACGGGTGCAGAATTATTCTTCGAATTTACTTTAAAGAAATTGAGTAACTTGGTCATGCTGGCAGACTGTTCACTCATGGAAATACTGCCGGCCGCTGCTTGTTCCGCTAAAGCTGCATTTTGCTGGGTAATATCGTCCATTTGAGAAACTGCTTGATTGACTTGCTCGATACCCGCCGATTGTTCCGAGCTGGCACTGGCAATGTGCGCCACAATCTCGCCAACCTTCGCGACACTTTCGACAATTTCAGTTAGCGCCGCACCTGTTTCGTTAACAAACGAGGTACCGGCACGGACTTTTTGGACACTGTTCTGAATCAGGTCATTACTTTGTTTGGCGGCATTGGCACTTCGCTGGGCCAGGTTACGTACTTCTGTTGCAACAACCGAAAAACCGCGACCTTGCTCTCCCGCCCTGGCAGCTTCTACGGAAGCATTCAATGCGAGTAAATTAGTCTGGAAGGCAATTTCATCAATCACACCAATAATTTCAGCAATCTTATTACTGCTTTCATTAATTTCCTGCATCGCAGCGATAGCTGATTTAACTACATCGCCGCCTTTTTGCGCTAATTGACTTGCCGAATTAACAACCTCTGTCGCTTGAACGGTATTTTGTGCATTATTTTTTACGGTACTGGCAAGCTGTTCCATACTCGCAGCGGTTTCTTCCAGGCTGGCCGCCTGTTGTTCGGCACGACTGGAAAGGTTGTTATTGCCGCTGGCCATTTCCTGCGATGAACTGTCTATAAAATCAGCCGCATCCCTGATTTGAATAATAAATTCGCTCAATTTTTCCAGGGTGCCATTGATATTATTCTTGCACTCGGCATAGACGCCTTGATAGTCATTGGTAATCGTACTGGTTAAATCGCCTTGGGACATGTTTTCCATGACCCTGTTAATATCACTAAAGGCGCATTCTATGACGTCCGTTAATTCATTGATGCCGGACGACAACATTTTGGTAAACCCTTGTTTATCGCTCATGTTGATGCGGCTGCCGAGGTCGCCCGCTTTAACATCCTGCACCAATTGTCCAATCTCTTGTTCAATTAGAATGTCTTGTGTTCTATTTTTCCATTCCGCAACAAAACCGATGCGCTCGCCTTCACCATCAATGACAGGACTGGCAATAACATTAATATGTTGACCTCCAATAACCAGCTCTGAACTATAAGGTTCTTTTAAGTTTTCCAACAGTCGGCGTTGATGAGCGGGATCCTTGTGAAAACTGTCGATACTCGCGTCCATCAGTTTATCGACATTGAAGTCCGGTAACTGTTGGCGAATATCATTCTCCGCAGCCTTGAACATGCGTTCAACGCTATCGTTGGTGTAAATAATTTCAAGATTGGTATTGGTCACCATGACACCGGATTGGACATTATCCAGCGCCTGATTAATTCGTATGGCTTTTGCGGTATCGTCTCTGGATTGTGCCAAATCCAAACTCAAATTTACTTCCATCGAGTACAAGGCGCGCTGAAAATCACCGATCAGGTCATTTCGGGTTAAGTCCTGCACATTGCCGAACCTTTTCTCGGCCAGACGATAAAAAATACCGATGGTTTTATTTAACATCGTGGTGAAGTTTTTGATTACATTGAAACCTATCGCCGATGCAATCATGACCGACGCTGCAACAGCAGCCAGCAGCAAATGGTCCTGCGCTAAAAACAACAGGTACATCAAGTAGAAAACGGGAACCAAGAGCACCGCCAGCGCTACTGTCATTTTTTTCCAGACATCCATTTCCTTGATGGATTTAACCATTGCGGCTAAACCGGTAGGTCTTATTGTTGCCGTCTTGGCATCAAGCTGCCGGTATAGCCGCTCTGCTTTTTCAATATTTTCCCGGCTTGGCGCGCGTCGAACGGAAAGATATTCATGAACCTTGCCATTTTTAAAAACAGGCATTGCATTCGCATCTACCCAATAATAATCGCCGGATTTAGCTCTGTTTTTTACCAGGCCATTCCAGGGTCTAAGCGCTTTTAAAGTCCGCCATAAATCTTCAAAGGCGGCCGCCGGCATGTCGGGATGACGAACAATATTATGTTCAGCGCCTATCAGTTCATCGCGGGTATAACCGCTGATATTGATAAATTCATCGTTGACGTAAGTAATAACTCCTTTTAAATCGGTTCGTGTAATCAGCAACCCACCTTTTTTCATCAGGATTTCCTGATTAGTTACAGGCATATTTATTTTCATCCTTTCCCCTCACAAACTCTAATGTTCGTTTTATTATTGATATTCATCTTGATTCAACTGTTCTAATTTTAATAATTTATCCATATCGAGCGTAGCGTCATCCTGCTTGTATTAATGGACATCATCGTGTTATTCCTCTTTTGGCAGCATTAAAATTCTTCCCAATCGATACTATTAATAAATGTGATTGTGGTTTCAGCTTGACTTGATTGCTACTGAACTTTTATGTGCGCTCATTCCGGTCAGTATTGTTTCTTTAGAGTGAAAAAGGAAGGTGCCCGAATAATCATCCACTTTAAAACCCTATTATAATCAACAGGCTTTGCGCTTGTTTTTTGGTGATTCCAGTCGCTACGACTTGCATCTATTCGGGTGAAGGTTTGATGGGTTCGATACCGGATGCTTGCTCAATTAAGGCAATGTTGATTTTGAGTCATCATGATAGTGACAAATACGGCAATATTTTACGGAGATAAAAGCGCGGCAATAAAACAGCCTGTAAAAATTTGTCTCGTTGACTATTTGTGAGTTTTTCAACCGTACTTTGCGCCAATCAACTTGTTTCCACATTTATTATTGATATACATTAAATTAAGTCATTACCCAGTAATATTTCCATGTTTTCTTGTTCAAGCTTAAGAAAAGCATCATGAAATAATTCATCTTGTATATTCATTTTATTATCCGCCAAATCATAACGGTTAGAAATCAGCTAATCGCTATCAAATCGATAAGACTTACAAGAGACTATATGTAAGAATATTCCTACATAAAAAACAGCGAGCTAACTTTCGGCGGGGGTTGCTGACACGATACAGAGGGAATAAATAGAGTGCACTGCGAATGGTATCAGGATAACTTCAGCGAACAGTATGAAGCCTTAATCAAGCAAATCATTCTTAAAGGCATAATGGATAATTTCGGCATTTTTGGACATATTCATTTTTTTCATGAGACGGGTTCTATACGTGCTGATAGTCTTGACGCTGAGCGTCATCTGCTGGGCAAGGTCGGTAATGCTTTTACCTGCACAAATACCGCAAAAAACCTGAAACTCGCGATCGGTCAGCGTGGTATGCAACGGTATTTTCTGGTTCGTATTCAATTCTGCAATCAGTTTTTCAGTCATCGCCGGGCTGATATATTTCCCCCCCTTAGCGACTTTTCGAATCGCCTCGACCAATTGCTCGGGCGCACTTTCTTTGGTGAGATAGCCGTCAGCACCGGCGCGCAGCATTCTGATCGCATATTGATCTTCCGGATACATGCTCAAGATCAGGATGGGTAGGTGCGGAGATTGATGCTTCGCCAGCTTAATCAATTCCATCACATTTTTACCCGGCATGGCGATGTCGAGCAGCATGATATTCCAACCCTCGTCCCGGATAAACTTTAAAGCCTCATCGCCCGAACCCGCTTCACCGAACACCTCCATATCGGGAATATCGGCGAGGATTTGCTTGAGTCCCCGCCTGACGATGGCATGATCGTCGACAATTAATACTTTAATCATGGTAACCGTCGCTTTCGGATGACTTTAAATGCATGTTCAAGACCAGTGAGGTTCCTTTTTCCGGTTTACTGACGATGATGACTTCGCCGCCAAAATGACGGGCGCGCTCATGCATGCCCAGAATGCCGTATTTACCGGATTTGTGCATCTGCGCCTTAGTCATGCCGCAGCCGTTATCCGTTATTTTCATCATCAGACTGTTTGCACCTGTTTCAACATCAAGCGTTACATGGGTTGCTCCGGAATGTTGAGCAATATTGGTTAATGCTTCCTGCATAATTCGGAAAACGGCGATGTCCCGGCCTTCATCCATGACAATATCATTTTCCTGAACCGTTAAAACGCATTGAATACCGTTTTGCCGTTTAAATTCATCAAGCTTCCACTCGATGGCCGCTAATAAGCCTAGATGATCCAGAATACTCGGTCTAAGATCGGCAATGATTTTTCTGACCGAACCAATGCCATCGTTTAAATGCAGATTCATCACCGCAATTTTTTCATGACATAAGGACAAATCTGCCGGTATCTGTTTCTGCAACCAGCTTAAATCCATTTTGTGCGCGGTCAGAAGACTGCCCAATTCATCATGAATTTCCCGTGCGATTCGGGTTCTCTCGTCTTCCCTGACGGTCTCCAGGTGGCCGGATAAATCCCGTAACGCTTCCTCAGCCTTCTTGCGTTCGGTTATATCATGCACCGTGCCGATAAAAAAATGACGCTGATCCACGTAGAACCGACTGACGCCGAGTTCCATAGGAAAAATCGAGCTGTCTTTTCTGAGTCCGCTCACCTCGCGTCTGATGTCGATTATTTTAGCTTTTCCGTTGCTCAGATAGTTTTTTAAATAGGAATCGTGTCGACTCCGGTCGGGCTCAGGCATCAGTTTGTTAATATTATGACCTGTCAATTCCTCGGCGGAATAACCGAAAAGCCTTTCGGCAGACGGATTAAGTTTCTCAATGAATCCATGTTCATCAATAATGATAATGCCGTCGGATACATTATTAAAAACAGAGCGTATCCTCGTTTCGCTTTTACCTAGCGCATCTTCCATTTCGACGCGATGAGTCACGTCGTTCAGCACGCCGACGTAGTGGGTAATCCTGCCTTGTTGATCCTGTATCGGCGAAATATAGATTTCGTTCCAGAACAGACTGCCGTCTTTGCGATAGTTGCGCAAAATGGCATGGGCATCGCGCTTACTTTGCAATGCGGCGCGCAATTCATGAATATCTTCTTGATCGCTATCGTTATTTTGCATAATACGACAATTATGGCCTAACAGTTCCTGCAGGGAATACCCCGTCATGCGTAAGAAGGCTTTATTGGCATAAATAATGGCATAATCCGTGTCCGCCAAACCGGTAATGACAATGCCGTTACTGCTGGAATCAATGGCATGCTGCATCAAATACAATTTTTCTTCAACGTTACGGCGGGCGGTGATGTCTTGCATGACGCCGTATATTTGTATGACTTTACCGCTGATGAGATCGCGAACCGGCAATGAATGATCGCTAAAATAGCGAACTTCACTGCCATTAATAATGCCCCGGTACTCGCTGGTATCTTCGCGCCCCGTCAGTAGTTTGTTAAATCGATCCTTAATAATCGGCATATCGTCAGGATGGATCGGCAATACCCAATCGCGAGCCGGGTTTGACTCGCCCTGAAATGCGGCATCGCCGATAAGCCGTTTTAAAGGTTCCGTGACCCATTCGAATACCGGTTTGCCCTCCGGGGAAATGCGTATGAAATAAGCGAAATCCCGTGTGAATCGGGAAATGAAAGGGTCCCTTCTTTCATGTAACTGGAATTTGTTGTCGTTTTTGCAATGCTCTTTTTTTGTTTTAAACAGGCTTTGTTCTATTGCGTCGGGTAAAGAATGACGATTGCGTTTGACGACATAATCGGCCATGCCGATCTTGATCGCAGCGGCCGCTATGTCTTCGTTTCCAGCGTCGGTCAACATGATGACAGGCAGGCAGGCATAGCGGGATTGGATTTCCTTAAATAAAGTCAATCCGTCTGTCCAATCGAGCCGATATTCGGTAATCGCCAGATCAAAACCGGCTTCGGTGATTTTCTCGTCAAACGCCTCGCGGCTGCTAACCTGAACGATATCGGCGTCGGCAAACACACAGCGCAATGTTTTTAAAGTTAGGGAACGCTCAACGGCATCATTATCGATAATCAGGAATTTCATGCTTTCTCAGGTGCATCTGTTGTGTTGGGTTAGGCCATTGTAACTTTAATTACGCTGCATCGGTTGTTGCTGGAAGGATAGATAACGAAGTTGACCTGATTTAGCAAGATGCTTCAGCCAACCAACCGTAGAGACGCGATTTATCGCGTCTATCGATTTATCGCGTATCCAATCGTTGCGCCTTTTCCGGATTTTGGGTCAAACTGGAGAGCAGACGCGATAAATCGCGTCTCTACAGGTCGCATTTTTTGGAATTAGCTGTTGGTATATCGAATATTTTGTCTCTGACTGAAGCATCTTGCCAATCAGGAAAGTTTTTAACAAAATGAAAAAAAACATTTGTTCCTTTTACCACGGAGAAAAAACATAAAACTCCGTGTCCTTCGTGCCTTCGTGGTGAATAATGCTTTTTGCTACGGACTATCTTAGTGCTTTTTTGAAATGGCCTTGGGTGAAATCCCAAAATGTTTAACAAACGCAGTGCTGAAATTGCTGGCATGACTGTAGCCAACCCGATCTGCGGCAACACCCACCTGACACTGTCCCGATTCCAGCAATTGATAGGCATTATTCATCCTGATTTCCAACAGCAAACCGTAAGGCGTGTTGTTAAAAAAGTGATGAAATAGCTTTTTTAATTTGAATTGATTGGTTCCCGCCCGTTTTGACAGCTCTTCCACTGACGGCGGGTTCTTGAATTCATGGAATAAAATATCCCGCGCCGACTTTGCGATAGCGGCATCTTTTTGATTGAATTCCGCTGAATTTCGACGCTTGTCTTCGCACAGGTGGCTTAACTCAAAAGCCAACAGCGACATGATTTGTCCATGCATGAATATCCGGTTGGTTTCCCTGGATTCGTTGCAGTTCAATAACTGTTGCGCAGCGCATATCGCCTGTGGAGAGATAGGCCGATAGCTTAATAATTGAATGCCGTTTTTGTTAAACAGCTGGGTAGTCTTATGTTCGCCAACATATCGGTTCAGCCAATTCTTAGTCAGTGCGAAACGAAGCTGCATCGTCGGTTTATGGGCTTGGTATTGCCGTTCGCCAACACTTGAACGCATGGTTGTTATCGACGTGTAGCCCTCGTTAAAAACAACTTCATCGCCGTTTTTTTCGGCAAATCGGGATTGCCCTTTTAAGCCTAGCGTAACCACCAGTCTCGGCTCCTGATAGTCTGTTTTGCTCAAAACAGCCAGGTCTTTTGACGGCGTGTAGCGGGTTTCTATATAGCTTAAGTCTTGGTCAAGCTGGAATATGGCTGAGCGGCCCACGCCTAAATCTTCCGGTAAGGACTGATGCAGGCAGTTTTTTTGCTGGTGAAATTGCAGTTCGTCGCTGCTGATGCGCCACCGTTTCGCTGTTGTTTGCTGTGTTTCCATTATGACTCGTTTGGTTTTGTGACTATAAAACATCCAGGTTATTACTGACCAAATCCTAAGCACAAACTGCGCCTTGACTTGTTATCGCATTATTTTCATGGCGTTAATGGTTTTTTGGGGGGCGATAAAAAACATTCCGGTGTAAAAAGTACGGCATATCACACACTAAATTGAAGAAACCGGGTCATATCGCGCAATCCTACTTTTGGCATACGAAATACTCCTTTTGCCATACGAATGCGCGAGGAAATCGCTGTCGGTATTGGGTAGTATCTCCGCACCGTATTCGAGCCAAAGCCAAGTGTTGCTTTGACTGTCGAATAAAAAATTCTCAGCCAATACTGAGGCGTGTTTCTTTACTACGTTGGAATTATCATGAAATTCATACGCTCCAATCGACCTGTTTCGCTTTTACAGCTAAGCAGCCCCCTGGTTATTTCCTTTTTACTGGTTAATTCCAGCAGCGCAGTGATGGCGCAAGAGCAGCCGAAAACAGTTAAAGCAGAGAAAAAAACGACCGAAGCACAATCTCCCATCGAACTTAAAACAATGGAAGTGACGGAAAAAAGCGACCGGAAACTTGAAACGGCAAGCGCAGAAGTCGCTCTTTCGCCGGGCGGCGTCAGCCTGGTTAATATCAATGAGTTGCATGACCGTAATGTATCCAGCGTAGCGGATTTCTTCCGCTACGTGCCCGGTGTTTGGGCGACCAGCCAAAGCGGCAACGACGAAGTGTTTATAACCAGCCGCGGTTCGAATCTGGATGCCAACAACTTTGCCGGGAGCGGCGTTAAGTTGCTGCAAGACGGCCTGCCGGTCACGGCCGCTGACGGCAACAACCACAACCGCATGATCGATCCGCTGGCCTCCAGTTTCGCAACCGTTGCCCGCGGCGGCAATGCGTTTAAGTACGGCGCCAGCGCCTTGGGCGGCGCCATCGATTTTACCTCGCCCACCGCTCAGGACAGTCCTACCGCGCGGCTCTCACTCAGCGGCGGCAGTTTCGGCCAGTTTCTCGGTCGCGGCACGGTCAGCAAGGTTTTCAATGACAGCTTCGACGGCTTATTGACTCTGGAAGGCAAAGAATGGGACGGCTACCGCGACCATAACAAACAGGATCGCTTTGGCCTTTACAGCAACTTCGGCTGGCAAATCTCCGATTCCGTGGTTAACCGTACCTTTGTCAGCTACATTAAAAATAATCAGCAGTTGCCGGGGCAGTTGACCAGGGCGCAATTCGACGCCAACCCCTATCAGGCCAGCAGCCAGGCTATCGGCGGCAATTATCAGTTGAATACCGAGACCGAGCGCGTTGCCAACAAAACAACCTGGACCATTGACGACAAAAGTTCGTTCGATGTCGGTTTTTCTTTTGAAAACCAGCATCTTTATCATCCGATCGTCGATACGGTGCATTTTTTTCCCGGCGATACGGCAGACAGGTTTAGTCTGCTGGTCGATTCAGTCCAACAGGACTGGGGTACGTCCGCCCGCTACAACCTGCGTCTGGACAGTCATGAATTATTGCTGGGCGTGAATTACGGCACCAACTCGGATAAAGGCGGCAACTACACGAATGTCGGCGGCGTGCGTGGGCCTATGACCAATCAAATCACCAAGGAAGCAGCCGATAACGTCGAAATTTTTGCCCAGGATCACTGGCATATTACCGATAAATGGACGCTGACACCCGCGTTGCAAGGCGTGTTTGCGCACCGTGAAGTCAATAATACCAGGCTGCCGATTCCTCAGGACGCCAACTTCAATGTGTATTCTCAAGGCGGCAACCACAGCAATGACTATAGCGGCATTAATCCCAGTTTAGGCTTGATGTATAACCTGACCAAGAGCGCCAGCCTTTATGGAAATGTCAGCCGTTTATACGCACCGCCGACTAACTACAACATATCGGACAACATCACCGCAGGCTTAGGCACTACCAACCTGAAGGCAATGGAGGGCACTTCTGTCGAAATAGGCACGCGCGGCACTCAAAAACTCGGCAACTTAAACACGGTGAACTGGGATTTGTCGCTGTATTATTCATGGCTTAATAACGAGATTCTATCCACGACCCCGCCCGGCGGTTCTGCCAAGGCGGCGAACTTTGATAATACCATTCACGCAGGCATTGAAGGTTTAATCGGCGGCAGCTTTGCCCTGGATGGCAAGGGTACGCATACCATCAAACCCATGCTGACCTACACTATCAACCATTTCAATTTTGATAATGACCGCACTTACGGCAACAATGCGTTACCGGCAGCGCCCAAATATTTTTTAAAGGGCGAGGCGCTCTATCACCATGCGAACGGCTTTTTTATGGGGCCTACTTTCGATGTGGTCGGCAAGCGTTGGGGAGACTACGCGAATACCTATAAGATTGATGCTTACGGTCTGCTCGGCATGCGTACCGGCTGGTCCAATGATCATTACAAGGTGTTTCTCGAAGGCCGGAACCTGCTCGACACCAAATACGTTGCCAATACCAATATTATGAACACCGCAACAGCAACCGATGCGATGTTAAACGCGGGAGCACCGCTGTCTTTCTATGGCGGCATAGAAATCACTTATTAACTTGGTCGTTGTTTCTCGTTCCCACGCGCTGCGTCAAGGCCATTAAGTTAAGCGTTGTAGGAGCGGGCCGCGCCCGCGATGAAAGCGCTGCAACTTTGCAATCGTCGTCCAAATGTCGCGGGCGCGGCCCGCTCCTACGGCGTCATTGTCTTCTTAACTTTGGCAGTGACTCGCTACGTGAGAATGCAGTCAAGGTGCGCTACGAACGGTGAATTGCCGACAATGCGCAAAACATAAACTTTTCTAAATACATGACGTAGAGCGGGAATAAAGCAAAACAAACTTTATGCATCCAAAGCCGAACATCCCTAACACTTTATTGATTGAACAACGCAGGCTCCGTTTAAAAGGACATGAAATGCAAAATCGCCTGATAATGAAAATACACGCCCTCATCAAACCGTTATTGTTTTTAACCTTAACGGCCGTTGCCTCATTTCCGATTATCGCTCAAGAAACGGCACCCGTTCTTATTCATGCCGCGCGCGTTTTCGACGGCAATAATATGAGGACGAATACCTCGGTATTGGTGGTCGGCGGGCTTATCGCCCAAATCGACGCCCGCGAGACATTCAAGTCCGGTGCGGCAAAAGTCATCGATTTGGGCGATGCAACCTTGCTGCCGGGTTTCATCGAATTGCATGGACATATGGCCTATCAACATATTCCGGCCGATACCGTTCTAAAGCACGGCATCACCACGATCCGGGACGTAGGCGGGCCGTTGCACCCGCCTTATGGCGGCGACGGCAGCTTGCGTGTGCTGACCTCCGGGCCGATTATCACCGCGCCCGGCGGTTATCCGATACCTGAATTGGGGGCTGAAAATATCGCCATAGCCGTTGCCACCGAACAGCAAGCGCGGGAAACTGTCCGCACCCTTATTAACGGCGGCGCGGTCGTGATTAAGGTCGCGTTGGAGCCGGGCGGCGAAGCGGGCGCGCCGTGGGCCTCGGGTCATCATCATGCCGATGGCGGTCCCCATCGCAAGACTTCCCGCTCAAAAAAGCGATGGCCGCTATTATCCGAACATATCGTCAGGGCGATAGTCGATGAAGCCCATCGACAGGGACGCAAAGTGGCGGCGCATATCGGCGAGGCAAAAGGCGCAAAGATAGCCGTTGATGCCGGCATTGATGAATGGGCGCATGTGCCTTGCGACATTATTCCGGATGCGTTGCTGAAAAAAGCGGTATCGCAACAGGTAAAAACAATCACCACGCTGGATACCTTATCCAAGTGTACGGGGGCCGCTCACAATGCCCGCGCTTTTGCGGCATTGGGCGGGGCGCTTTTATACGGTGCCGAGATTGCGCATCCCGACATTCCCTGGGGCATTGATGCGCAGGAGCTTATCGCTATGATGCATCTGGCAAACATGCAGCCGATTGAGGTCTTGCGTAGCGCGACATCGAAATCAGGCCGGTATTTGAATAGTCCGCTGCTGGGCACTCTGCAACCGGGCGCCCCGGCCGATATGATTGCCGTCAAAGGCGACCCTACGCATGCGCTAAAAATACTCGAATATCCCGATCTTGTAGTGTCGGGCGGAAGCATTATCCTCAACAATTTTGAAAGGAGTGTCACAATGCCTTAATGTACACGACCGCCTGAATGCCTTACACTAACGTCAACCATAATGCTCAAATGTCTTATATGACGATAGCCGTTACGGGGATGCAACATTGCTAATCATTTAAGGAAAATTCTCATGAAATTAAAATCTATTACTGTATTAATGGCTGCCATCGCTCTTGGCTTAAGCTCACAGGCTAACGCTACCGAACATCATACAGCGCAAGCACTGGAGCATTCGGCTATGGCTACGGCACATGGACAAGACGGTCATGCCGACCAACTGCTTAAGCATGCTGAAGAAGGTCTAAAACATGCCGAAGCGGCTGAAAAGGAACATGCTGAGGCGCATGTGCATATGACTGATGCGGTTAAGCATTTAAAAGAAGCTATAGCTCACGCTAAACAAGGACATGCCGATGTCGGTACCAAGCATACCGAAGAAGCAATGACCCATATGCGTCAATCCATCGGTCAATAAAAAACCGGTATGATGAACGGTGGTTGAGAACTTTCTTGACCACCGCCTGGTGCTGTAATCATCCCTGATATAAGACCGCCTATTGGAATTCGTTCAAGCCGTTTTAGTAAAAACTAGGCTTTCTGTTTAATCTCGCAGCTTGTTCTTAACAAATCCACTCGCTGCCGTAGCTCTCTGCCCGGTTTGAAATAAGGTGAATACCGGGCCGGCAACTTTAATTCCGCTCCGGTTCTGGGGTTTCGGCCTGTAAAAGGCGGGTGGTAATGCAGGGAAAAACTGCCAAAGCCCCGGATTTCTATTCTATCGTTAGCGGTCAACGCTTTACTCATCTGCTCGATCATGCAGCCAACGGCCAGTTCCACCGCTTTCCGCTCTAAATGCGGCCATTTTTTAGCCAATAGGTCGATGAGTTCCGATTTAGTCATGTTAGCTCCTGTGTTGGGTTGAAAGTCAGATAGGGTTGTACGGCATATGACCTATTTTGCTGTGTTAAATGCCTTGGAAGTCCGGATAATGATTTGTTTAAGTCCAGTATTTATGCAGCCTGTAAGCATTTTTATAACGCAAACTTAAATGTTAAGCATGTATCGTGCCAATTTGCGCGGCTTATTGTCGCGCGTCAATCGGTCACATTTTCAAGGCCGATTTTATTCATTAGAATATTTGCAACTCTTGTGATTGCTCCCTTATTCAGGGAATTAGAGTTTAGCTATCCTTCCTCTTTAAATGCGGCCGGCAGCCCTGACCGCATCTTTTTAGCTTACGGGTGAAATCATGAAACGGAATTACCAGACGGATACATCCTATACCATTAACGATCACGATTTGATCAGACAAATAGCCTTCCATGAGGCGGGTCACGCTGCCGCCATTTATCTTTACAATAAACAAAAGCAACTGCCCTCGGTGTATTTTCAAATCACTATTAAGGCATTGGATTGTCAAAAAGACAGTTCTTTGGATAACCGCTTGGCTTATGATCATTTTGCCGCAGTCGTGGAAGGAGGCCGCCTGATTCAAAGCCTGCCGGTTGCGCTGATTGAAAGCACCCATTATTTCTCGGCCGCTGAGCAAGATGCCTATCAGACTGCTTTTGAAGCGGATATGATCAATTTATTGGCAGGGCCTCTGGCGGAAGCAAAACATGTGGCTCTTCGTGATGATGAGCAGTTTAATGCCCGACTGGTTAACATTGATGCCTTGCATTATTACGGCGGCACATCCGACCTTGAAAAGGTTTATGAGTATCTGGATATTTTTATTGCAGCCGGAAGTCGGCACGAAGAAAAGCTGGTTGAGCTGTTTGACAAAGCCTTTGAGTTCATAAGCTCACACACTCATTGGAAGGCTATTGAGTGTCTGGCGGACTATATTCTTAACAACAAGGAAAATATAATCAGCTGCGAGGAGGCGATTGCCGTACTGGACGAAAGCGGGTGGCCGCGGACGAAGTATTAGTCTTTTGTCGAGGAAAAGGCAAAGGTCTCAGGCTGCGCTATGTTTTGCAAGTGCAGGTTAAAAATGAATCATTAAGCAGTCGATATGGGTAGTCGATGAAATGAGGATGATGTCGCCGTATTCGGGGTGTTTGACACATTTGGCAGCAATCATTCCGGCACAGTCACATCGCTCAATTTCGTCGTAAACTTCGTCGGAAATTGCTGCATATTGCCGTACCGTAAGGGGGGTTATCTTTGCTACTTTCATTTGTATACTCTCCGATAGATTAAAAAGTGAGCATAGCCGGTAGTGCTATTTTGTTTATGAATATTCTCATTTATTATTGAAACTCAAGGTTAGCTAACGCATCAATGTAAGCAGTTCTGCATATTGAAAAATGATCTGACGATTTCTTCATCACGCCGCGTACTTCGTTTCACTCTCCTCCTTCATTGCTTAATCTGCAAAACCTCCACAGTACTCCAGACAGCTTCAATAAAATCCGTATCCATTTCAGGCATACCGTTCTGTATCCATTGCACCAGCACTTTGGCAATATTGGGATAGGTAATATGGACGGCGCGGTTGTCATGCAGCCAGTGTTCAATAACTGAGCTGTCCATATCATGCATGATGTGCCCGTAACCTAACTGCTGTAAGGCGGCGGCATTGGAGATTTGTTCCATTTGCGCATGCAGCGGTTTAGCCAGGATTCTTTTGCCCAGTTGCAGCGATTCACTGGCCAGCTCAAATCCGGCATTGCTGATAATACCGGCGCAATCGTATAAATCTTTCTGGAAACCGTTGCGCGACAGCGAATTGCAGGTGATGTGGGCGAATTTGGATGGAACCGGTTCCGGCGAATAAATATGAAAGTCAAAATTTTTAAAGGGCGACAAAAGCCGGATGACTTCATTCTGGTCTTCGAAAGGAAGGTACACAATGATCTTGTTTTTGATAATGCTTTTTGGCGTTTCGGGCGTGTCGATAATGGGCGGTAAAATGGGCTGGCCAAAATGATGCCAGTGTAAACCGACACCCACATCAGCCGGGGCAAAATACTTTATAACTTGATTGGCGATAGGATCCGATCCCTCTCTGGGGATTTTATGGTTAAACGCATATTGATGTCCGATGCCCAAAACAGGCTTTTTCTGGTTTTTTGCCGCCCAGGCGGTAACCGGTTCAAAATCGCTGATGACCAGATTATAGCTGCTTAAATCCAGTGATTTTATATCTTTTATAAAAGTAATGGGTTTGGCATCGCATGCGGTTTTCAAATAGCTGACTTGGCCTTTCTCGGTATGAAAGGTCAGGCCGGTGCGTGATTGATAGCCGTTAAAGACTTCCATATCGAAATACTTATCCGCAGGGCGGCCGGTAAATTGAAAGGTAACGTCAATTCCGGCGGCATAAAGTTCTTTCGCCATCACCCGCGCGCGAGTGATGTGGCCGTTACCGGTGCCCTGTACGCCATAAAAAATATTCATATTACGATTTGTCCCAAACTAAAGAGCGCTGTACCGATGCCCAAGATGACGCCTACCAACGTATCGGTCGGGAAATGCACGCCCAGCACCACGCGGGAGAAACCGACCAATGCCGCCCAACAATAAAGAAGGATCATTAAGGGGGGTAAGTAATAACCGAGCAAAGTCGCCATCATGAAAGCGGCGGACGTATGGCCGGATGGAAAACTGAATTGATCCGAGGGCGTAATAATGCTGCGAAAGTTTTGTAAAGCAGCTTGCGGCCGATTGCGTTTCAGGCTGTTTTTTAATACAAAATAGATGGGTCTTTCGATTAAAAAAGCCAACAGAACAGCATGCAAAAAGGGGCTTTCAAAACCCTCACTCCAATATAGCAAGCCTATGATGACCAGATACAGCGGGCCGTCGCCGGTTTTCGATATATAGCGGCTGGCCTTGGTCAAGGTGCCGTGTATTCTGGCATTGATCAGCCAGGTGAACATGAAAACGTCGTATTTATGGATGGAATAGAGCAGTTTCATATCTTTATCCTCTTGAGAGAAACTCTACAAAAGCCGGTTGCGATCTTTTGCGGGGACGAAAGGCGTTAACCTTCAAGGCAAAGCATAAAACTCTTCTGTGACAAAGATATGAACGTTTGTTTAAGTTTTTGTGACAAAGACTTACGCTACTTGTGCATATTCGGGTTGCGGCTCAAGCTGCTGATCCAGCAGTTGCTGACTTTCTTCCAGCCAGTGGACAATGGACAGCTGTCCGGCTTCATCTTCGATCAATGCGGTGCAACTTTCCACCCAGTCGCCGCAATTGCAGTAGGTTTTACCGAATTCCATTTCAGTTATGTCGGCGTGATGGATGTGTCCGCAAATAATCCCGTCCACATGCCTTTTTTGCGCTTCCAGGCTTAGGATATGCTGATAGTTATCCATGAAACTGATGATGTTTTTGACCTTGTGCTTTAAAAATGCGGAGATGGACCAGTATTTGAAGCCCATTTTTGAGCGCAACACATTCAGCCAGCGGTTGATGACCAACAATACCTCATAAGCCTCGCCGCCGATGTAAGCCAGATTTTTATTGTGACAGACGATGCTGTCGAATTCATCGCCGTGCAGAACCAGGAACTTGCGGCCGTCCCGGGTGGTATGAATGGCATTGAGCTGTATATCAACACCGTTAAAATGCATCCCGGCATGTTTGCGGAACGGCTCGTCGTGATTGCCGGGTATATAAATGACCCGTGTGCCTTTTTTGGCCTTGTCGATCACCCGTTGCACAATGTCGCCGTGCAGGGCAGGCCAATAAAAGCCGGATTTGAATTTCCACAAATCGATAATGTCACCGACCAGATAGAGATAGTCGCATTCGACATTATCGAGAAAATCCCTCAGCTGTTCAGCCTTGCAGCCTTTAGTGCCCAGATGGGTGTCTGAGATCCAAATTGAACGATACTTTAATGTCATGCTATCCACCTTTAACAAGTTTCGATGGTAGCTAAAATACCCTTGAATTATTACAGGAAGTTAACTGTTTGATGACGTTTCCATTAAGTTTCAGCGGCCTGCTTCAATGTCTACCCACTCTTTCAGTTGCAGCACCACCCACGCGCCGTCATCCAACGTCAGGTCGTGGCCTGCCCAAAGATGTCTGCGAAGTTCCAGATTCCACTTTTTGTGTATCGCCTCTGAGCAGGCCGGCGCAACCAGTCGATCGCCTAGTCCGTTTAATAATAAAACCGGTTGCTTCGGTTTTATCTTGCCGGGCCGATAAGTTGCAGCCGCTATAATCTGGCGGACGCTGTTTTTAAGGCTTATGGGGCGTTCATTTTGTATCTTTTCCCAGACGCGAATGGTTTGTTTCCGCTGATTTCGGCGGTTGCTTGTCAACCGCAAGATTCCCGATTCCCGGTTATGCAAGTCGCGCATCATCGCCAATGCGACAAAGTCTCGGTAACTTTGCCAGCGTAGCCGGTGATAAAAGGGACTCACATCGGCAAAACTGGTGTTCATCAGGGTTGCGCCGCAAATATCCTCGGGATAGCGGCGCATCCACTCCCAGGCCACCATCGCTCCCAGCGAAAGCGCAAGAATCGTTGCCGGTTGTTGTATGGCACCCCTATCCAGCGCATCGTGGCGTACGCTGTCGGTTATCGCCTTGATCGTGTTCGGACTGGTTTCCCGATGAAAGCAACCGGTGCCGGGCAAATCCAGCAGCGTTATTTGAGCCTCCGGAAATGCCGATTTTAAAAGAGGAACAAAATCGCCCCAATGTCCCGACTCACGCGCCAAGCCTCTCAGCAGTATCCAGTTTTTTCCTGGCGCTTTATTCATACCAAAGACCTGAGGCCTTTTTTTCATAGGCTGCCTTTTGTCGCGGCTTCAGCTGTGTCCATTGTTCCGGATACAAAAGGCTGCGGTATAAAAAGTCAAACAGCATGAAATGCCGCCGAAAAATCCGTTGCTGACGGTGCGGCAGCAGCGGATGGAACAAGCCGTGCCGCGAGAATAGATGCATCGGACTTTTGCGCAGCCAAAGCCATGAGCCCATTTCCAGTGTCAACGGCAGGAATAAGCGTTCGGCCTCAAAGCGTTGCACAAAATCATCGAACAGGTAATCCCACAGGTCGCCGTTAATCATATATTCCTGACAGGTCGGTTCAATCCTGTAGATATGGTGTTGATAGCAACGATCAAACAGTTCTTTTAAGGCCAAGGTTTCGGCAATAAAGGCAAACGGGGTCTTGCGCGAGGCGTAGGGAAACCATAGTCGATCCTGAATGCCGAATCCCGAGTGCAAATCCAGGGCGATCGACAACGGAGAATTGAACATGTGTTGTTGTACAACGCGGCATAAAGCTTGAGCTTCCTTTTCCATTTTGGATTCATCGCCGCGATACCAGGGCAGGCGGGGAGTGAGGCGGTGGCCGCTGAAAATACGGGTTGCGCCTATGCCTTCCACAGGCGAGTTGCGCATCAGGTCGACGCCGTTGCCATTGCAACGCGTGCCCAGATAAACGCCGACCGGATTGACGAGGGGGACAAAAACCAGTCGGGATTTTTCCAGCCGGGCCAGAAATTCCTGATCCCAGTCCAATAGCTGACTGATGGTTTCCATATAGGACAGGATCACTTCGGAACCGATTTTCTCCAGTCCATGTACGCCGCCGAAAAAGGCCAATACAGGCACATCGGGCTGAGTCGATCCCAGGGTAATGCAATGAATGGGGAATTCATGATCCTGGTATTGGATCTTTTCTATGACCTCGGTTTGGGCTCGGTCTCCTAATTGCTCAATAATGCGTTCAAGTTGTTCGAGTTCAGGGAATTTAATGGCAGTCATAAAACCGAATCAGTATTTATAGTCAAATACAGCACTATTTCCCAAAAAACCGGTTGCGACAATAATTCTTTTTTCATACTGGATTCATGCAAGGGAGGTGATCAGAATATCCGCGCTATTTTAAAAGTAGAAATCATCAGGAAACCCTGAATTAAAAAGACTATCGGCCAATAATTCAGGCTTTGAGGGAAGCTGCCAAAAAGCAGGAAAAGGACCGGAAACAGGACACCGTTCACGGTAATAGGCACGCCCTCGAAGCCCGTTCCGTCTGAAATATTATAGCGAGCGAGCCGAAGCATGCCGCAGGCGATAAAGAACAAGGCCACTGCGATGCCTAACATACCGGGAGAGCTCAGTGAGTAAAATAACAAGGCGGGAGCAACGCCAAAGGATACCAGATCGGACATGGAATCGATTTGTTTGCCGAAAAGATTCTTTTGATGCAGTAGACCGGCTATTTTTCCATCAAGCACATCAAACACCACCGCCAAAAACAGCAGCAATGCGCTTAAGTAAAAAGAACCGTCAATGGCGAACAAAATCGAAAGGACGCCGCAGCACAGATTTCCAACGGTAAAAATATCAGCAATTTTCATTAAACTTAAAATTTTCATAGCGTATCCTGTGGTTAACGTTATAACTGTTGCAAGCTTATAGCAGGCTCATGACAGGGTGATGAATTGAACCTTAAGATGATTTTAAACGCTGTTGATCCGAATTACCCGCCGGTACACCTTCTGAAATTTTTTCCCATATCCTGTCTCGTGCTTCAAGGCTGACGGTATGACGGTCTTTTCCCGAGCTGTTAATAACAGGGAGAAAACTAAGCCGCACCTCGATTTTATCCAAAGCCAGCATCCTGATTAAATGCGGCACAAAGGCATCGTCACCGACAAAAGGCGCATGTTCTTTGGCTGTGCCTTGGTATTGAAGGACTACGGGTTGAACAGTTGACTTGGTTAGTAAGGCAGGTTGAAATAAAGAGGAATGAAAGTGCAAAACCTCGTCGCCTTTAGTCGTCGTCCCTTCAGGAAAAGCAATAATGTTGCTGTTTTGTTTTAACAACCAGACCATTTTTTCGGCGGTAGTCCGGATATGCTGTTTATCGCCGCGACGGATAAAAATAGTGCCTGCTTGTCGGGCCAGATAACCGATGACCGGCCAGTTTGAAATGTCGCTCTTGGCAATAAAACAGGCCGGTAAATATTGGCCGATCACGATGATGTCCAACCAGGAGATGTGATTGCTAATTAGGATGGCGCGTCGTTCCGGCAACTCGCCATCTTTGATTATATGCAGGTTAACAATCGAGCTGAACTTTCGTAGCCAGCGGGTTTTGATTGCATCCTTTTTGACTTTGGCGTCGCGCGTTGAATATAAAAAACTCAGTGCCGGGAAAACACCCGTAGCTATGATGAGTCCATTGGTAAACAGGACGACAACCAGGAACAGTTTATAGTACAGCCGTATTTTCGATTTCATTGCCGGCCTACTGCGCCACGCCAGTTCCCGATTGGCTTGCGGTATACACTCCATCCCTGGAGATATAGCCGCGCATGTAGTGTTTGCTGTAACGCTCTTGCAATTGGTCGAGCGGTAATAACATAAATAAATCCATGCAGTTAAAATCTTTATCCCAGCAAGGTTCGCCGCAGACCATAGCGCCGAAACGAAAATAAGCCTTTAATAAAGGAGGAATACCCGACTCGTCCCGAGCGCATCTTAATTCGCTGGGTACCGGGATGCTGGGATTGACTTGAATAGAGGAGGGCGCAATATTTTTGGCATCGATATTCCGGTAAACCGCATCGACGGCAAAACCGCTGGGCCCCGGAGTAATGCTGGCACAACCGAGCAAATAATTAAACTGTCCTTCAAGCGCGTATTGAACCAGTGCCGACCAAAGCGTAGTTAGCACCGCGCTGCCGCGATAATCAGGGTCAACGCAAGTTCGGCCTATTTCCAAAAAACGGCCGGGTAACGTTAATACCTGATCCAGATTGAATTCGCTTTGAGAATAAAAACGGCCAAGGCGTTCCGCCTGATCTTGATTAAGCAATCGCGTGTAACCGACTATTTTTTTATTGACGTTGTCATACACAATCAAATGATCGCAATAATTATCCACCTCATCATAATCCAGTCCTTCCGATTCGGTCTTGAGCTTGGCGCCCATTTCTTTGGCGAACACACGGAAACGCAACGCCTGGGCTTCTTTTATTAACGTTTCTGAGTCTGCCTCCGCGCCAGCTCCCGGCAGGTTTCCGGCATACACACCATCCCTGGCGATAACAAAAGATTCCAATCGCTTGGAAGACTTGAACTGTATTGCTGCGTCTGTTTTTTTCATGGGTATCCACATGGCTAAATAAAGATGTGGATACCTTAATGAATAAAGGTGTCAGTTTTGTGTCGAACTCATGAACATCAAATGACAGAATAGTTAAGTTTTGATGACAGGCTATTTGCGATGTTGAGTTGAATGTAACTTCTCATTACTCTCAGGCCGCATTCAGAATCAAATCGGCTAAGCACGGAATGCTGGTAACAGGTGATTAAAAGTCATTTATTCACCACAAAGATACGAAGAAATAGAACTTCGTATCTTTGTGGTGATAATTTCTTATAAAAGGTTTAACCGATTTTTCAAAACCACTCTAAACGATATAAATCCGGGCGCCGATTCGCAAGATTACGTGCAGCGCCGCGAGTACGGACTTGTTTTAATAAATCCAGGTTAACATCGGCAATCAAAGTCATTTCGGTGTTTGGCGTCGCTTCCGCTAATATCGCATCATGCGGAAATGAAAAGTCGCTGGGACTGAAAATGGCCGCTTGCGCGTATTGGATATCCATGTTTTCAGCGTACGGCAAATTGCCGACACTGCCGGTAATCGCCACAAAACATTCATTTTCAATGGCGCGGGCGTGAGAGCAATAGCGTACCCGTTGATAGGCATTCTTGGTGTCGGTCCAGAAGGGGACAAAAATAATTTGCGCGCCCTGGATAGTCGCCAAGCGGGCAAGTTCGGGGAATTCGGAATCGTAACAGATTAATACCGCGATTTTTCCGCAATCGGTATCGAACACTTTTAACGCATCGCCGCCTTTAACGCCCCAACAACTGACCTCGTCAATGGTGACATGGATTTTGTATTGGGCTTCAAAGGTGCCGTCGCGCCTGAGCAGCCACGACACGTTATAGAGTTCATGGGCGCTATACTCGGGCATGGAACCGGCAATAATATTGATATTGTAAGACATGGCCATTTCCAGTAAGCCATTCCTGATTTCACTGGTAAAACCCGCCAAGGCGCGAATGGCATCGGGAGGGCTTTTATCATTAAACAAGCCCATCAGCGGCGCGCTCATGTATTCGGGGAAGAGCACAAAATCGGCATGGTAACCGGCTACCGCATCAATGAAAAATTCGGCATGCTTGAGCAATTCTTCGACGCTGGTCAAGGTTCGCATCTGCCATTGTACAACGCCTAAACGGATGACATTTTTGGAGCTGCCTAGCGATGGCGTTTTATCGACATAATCAAGATTGACCCATTCAAGCAGGGTAGCAAACCCCTTCGAATCGACATCGACAGGCAGATAGCCGGTTAACAGCTTACGTACATGGAAACCGTTAAACAGCTGAAATGAAAGCACCGGATCATAAATTTCCCGATTTTTGACCTCTTCGATATAACGCACCGGCGTTAAGGTATCGGCGTATTTGGCATAGCCGGGAATCCGTCCACCGGCAATAAATCGACGCAGGTTCAGGTTGCGGCATAACTCTTTGCGCGCATCGTACAATCTTCGGCCCAAGCGCAAGCCTCGATACTTTGGGTGGACAAAAATATCGACGCCATACAAGGTGTCGCCGAGTGGGTCATGATGAGTCAGATAACCATTACTGGTAATTTGAGCATAGGTGTGGACATCGCCAAAGCGGGCATAATCAACGACCATGCTTAATGCAGCGGCCACTAACTGGCCATTATCTTCAATGACAATCTGCCCTTGAGGAAAACGGGTGATTTGGGACGTATACTGGTCTTTCTTCCAGGCCCCACCCAAATTACCGTAGACATGCTCCATTAAAACCGCAATATTAGCGTAATCGTCAAGGGTCAGATGCCGAAGTAAAAGCTTATGTTTTTTGATCTTGTCTTTTTTCATAGCCAAAAAGTATAACTTTGCTTTTTGACGGCTTTATTACAATGTAATTAATCCATTATTTTTTTGAAGAATTCGGGCGGCCTGTTTTAACTTTTTCAACCTGTTCGATGGCTTGTTTGAGTTCGGCAAGGCTCAATTGGGTAAGCAACTGGAGTCCTGCACGAAGAAGTTCGCCTTTTTTAACATGGATTCCCTCTGCCAGGCAGGTTTGCTTGAGTTCTGAAATTTTCAGGTAATCATGTTCCGGAAAAGAAAAGCTATCCCTGATTACTTTTTCTTTAATGGATTTTCTTTTTTTAACCGACGTTTCCGCTTCTTTTTCAGGTATCTCAACGGCTTCTTTGACTTCCGTGGTATTACCGGCTTTTGCTATTGATGGCTTTTTTGAGGTTTTTTTGTTTGCTTTATGCTCTGTTAATGCTTCGGTAATCGGTTGATTTTCCGGCTGTTCAGTTGCAGTTTTTGGGGATTTAGGTTGTCTTGGGTTCATCATTATTCTCCGTTATACTTAAATAAAAAAACAGTATATACCGTTTATACTGTTTTTTATGGCTGTATTTTGTTAAATAAATCTTACTTGACCCAATGTAGGCAATGCAGGATCAGCGCGGCGTGCCGAAAACTCGAATGAGGCCGTTAATGTTACCTCAGTGCAGATGAGCAGCCAGCCAGATGGTGTGAAGGTCGGGCGGGGTCCATTCAACCCGGTGTCGGGTGTGTGCCGGAATCAGCAGATAATCACCGGCATTCAAATGGAAGGTTTGATGGTCTTTTTCGTAAAGGAGTATGGCCTCTCCATGAAGCAGCAGTACCCATTCATCCCAATCTTGATCGTACCATTGTCCTGCCGGTGTAATATGACCTTGGGATATAATGCGTTCAATTCGAATATTATCCCGATTGAAGATGCATTCAATGAGCTCTTCCGATAATTGATTCGGTATGTTTTTAAAAATGTTGGCGTTAACAGGATTCATCTGGTTTTTGAGCCGATAGTGGGTTTTATTTTATGAATTCAAGGACAAAATGGTATTGTATAATAGCTATTGTTTGTCATGCAGAGACTCTGTTAAGTAATGGAAACTTCGAGTTATGAATCAATTTAATTGTAGAGAGCAAGACAATCAGTAATACCTTGATAAACCTAACAGCGCCAGAGATGGCGGTCGAGACTGCCGGGAACCAAGGCCGCTACCGAACCGTTGCGATTATCGGCGGCGGTCCGGCCGGATTGATGGCAGCGGAAGTTTTAAGTCAAGCGGGTGTGACGGTCGATCTTTACGATGCCATGCCTTCCGTGGGGCGAAAATTTCTGATCGCTGGAAAAGGCGGAATGAATATCACCCACTCAGAGCCGTTCGATAAGTTTTTGTCCCGCTACGGCTCCCGTCAATCCTATATTAAACCGATGCTTGATAGGTTTGGACCCGAGGCTTTAAGAGCATGGGTACAGGGTTTAGGTATTGAAACTTTCATCGGTTCGTCAGGAAAAGTATTTCCTGTTGATATGAAAGCTGCGCCTTTGTTACGTGCATGGTTGCCTCGATTGCGTGTAAAGGGTGTGAGTTTTTATATGCGTCATCAATGGCTGGGCTGGGATGATGGCGAGGATAGAGCGCTGCGTTTTTTAACGCCGGAGGGTGAGCGGAAAGTCAGTGCAGATGCCGTGGTGCTGGCTTTGGGCGGCGGTAGCTGGGCGCGACTGGGTTCTACAGGCGCGTGGGTGCCGTTGCTGGCTCAACGCGGAGTTTCGGTTGAGCCGCTACAGCCTTCAAACTGCGGGTTTGATGTGGCTTGGAGCGAGTTCTTTCGCAGTCGTTTTGCCGGACAGCCTTTGAAGTCAGTGCAAGCGTCTTTTACCAATTCGGCCGGAGCTGAATTTTGTCAGCCGGGCGAATTGGTCGTCACTGCGGATGGTGTTGAGGGGAGCTTGATTTATAAGATGTCTGCCTTGTTGCGCGAACAGATTGCGGTATCGGGAACGGCGTTGATTTATCTTGATCTCGCTCCCGACAAGGATAAACAGTTTCTTATCGACAGAATTTCGCAGCCGCGCGGCAAGCACAGTATGGCAAATCATCTTCGCAAGCGAATTGGTATCGACAGCTTAAAGGCCGGCTTGCTGAGGGAAGCTTTATCGAAGGAGAATTTCGATGATCCTGTTCATCTTTGCGAAGCTATCAAGGCGCTGCCGGTTAAACTGCTTGCCGCAAGGCCGATTGATGAGGCAATCAGCAGTGCGGGCGGCGTTACCTTTGAGGCGCTCGACGAGCGATTAATGGTACGTTCCATGCCGGGCGTGTTCTGCGCCGGTGAAATGCTGGACTGGGAAGCGCCGACCGGCGGCTATTTGTTAACCGCCTGTTTTGCTAGCGGGCGTGTTGCAGGGGAGGGCGTATTGGCCTGGTTGCAGGATTGAATGTAAAAATTGATTACAAAGCGATGTTAAAGGCAAATCGCTAACCCTATCGACGTTGCACATCATAAAATAAACTAAAATATGAACGAAAGAATTACCGGATCAAAGTCTATGTCGAAGAAAAAGGCCGCTAATGTTTTTAACTTTTACCAAGATAGCGTATAAGGGCGGCTATGAAAACTCCAAAAAGTATTGAACCGCTGGTGCGGGACGGCCTCGTCGACGAGGTTATTCGTCCGTTAAAGAGCGGTAAAGAGGCCGCTGTCTACGTGGTACTCTCCGAAGGCGAGATACGCTGCGCCAAAGTCTATAAAGATGTTAACCAACGCGGTTTTCACAAACAGGCCCAGTACCAGGAAGGGCGCAAGGTGAGAAACAGCCGTCAGGCTCGTGCGATGGAGAAAAACAGCCGGTTTGGGCGGCAGCAGCAGGAAGAGGTGTGGCAAAATGCCGAAGTGGATGCGTTGTACCGTCTTGCCGCCGCCGGTGTGCGCGTTCCGCAGCCCTACAACTTTGTCGAAGGGGTGTTATTGATGGAGTTGGTGACTGATGAACACGGCAGCGCTGCGCCCAGATTGAACGATCTTGAATTGAGCCGGGAGCAAGCTCTTGAATACCACGGCTTGCTGATTAAGGAAGTGGTTAGGATGCTTTGCGTCGGACTTGTACACGGCGATCTTTCCGAATACAACATATTGGTTGACGCCAACGGCCCGGTCATCATCGATCTGCCGCAAGCTGTCGACGCGGCGGCGAATAATAATGCCGCCAGAATGCTGGAACGCGATGTCGATAATCTGGCCGATTATTTTGGCCGTTTTGCTCCCGAACTGCTTACTACCGAGTATGGCAAAGAGATCTGGAAACTTTATGAGACAGGCGATTTGACTCCGCAAGTTGAATTGACCGGCCGATTTAAGGCCAGCAGCAAAGTGGCGGATGTTGGTAGTATCATGCGGGAGATCAATGATGCCAGAGATGAAGCGATACGTCGTCGCTATGAACATGAAGATTAGATTATGAGTGACAAACAACCGGGAAATCCACTGCATGGCGTTACCTTGGAAAGGATACTCGAAGAGCTGGTAGCCGATTACGGCTGGGCCGAACTGGGCAGGTTGATCGACATCCGGTGTTTTAATAACGATCCCAGCATTAAGTCGAGTTTGAAGTTTTTAAGAAAGACCGAGTGGGCCAGAAAGCAGGTTGAAGAGTTGTATCTCTCAAAAAAAGAAGGTTGAATATTTTTATCCTAATAAACGGATAGCTGGGTTGGGCGACATCTTTTCGTCGTCCAACATTTTGGCTGACACAGTTAATGAAAAAATCCTGAGATTATTGTCCAGATAATGATTATTAGCGATGATATATGGAAACCAATAATTACTTATTAGGCCAATGCATACTGAATACATACTTGAACTGTGTGACACATCAGGCGAGCATAAACCGGTTGTTCGGTTTAAGTCTTCAGCACCATTTATCGCAGTAAATCTTGGAGACCGCTTCGATGATACAGGTTGGGAAAGGTTAGATGGAGTTGGCATTATTGCTTCATTAGAACATCCAAAGCGATATACGGTTCATTCAATAAAGCACCACATCGTGTCCAGCGCCGATAAATTGGTTGTGAAATATTGTTTGAATTTAGAACCCTATATTGGCCCCAGCTCTCCGGTGTGGGGCGATAATTAACAACAATCTAACACCGCAGTCGAGCAATCTTTTCACTATGGGTTTCAAAGATTCCAAGAGTTTTCATTATTTATATCAAAACAGCACACATTAAATGACATAAAAGTTGAAAAAAATATGGTATTTATCAATACCCACTTTTTCACTCATTGTGTCACCTAACAGCTTGCCCATGCAGTCGCGCTCACACTCCTTACCTATATTTATGTAGTTAAAGCTTGCTTTGACTATTCCAAAGAAAGTTGATCGCCTATCTTAAGACCAAAGATGTTTAAAGAAGCTTAGATTCAACTCATAAGTGCAATCGGCAATCTACGGTGCTAAAAAAACGATTGGGTTTAACGATGAGAAATTGTCGAAATTCTGATTCATGTTGCGGTGAATACGTTTTTTATAAAACTGCGTTGACCGAAATTGCTTTTCCCGCTTGTCAATATTAACGATGTCAAAACGGTTTGATGTATTATTTAAACTCCTTAGGGCAATCGTCTGGAACAAAGGAGTTGATCATGTTAATTAAAACCAAATCAAACATCTTAAGCAGCGAAATTACTGACCGGGCGGTTTTTGAATCCCGACGGGAGTTTATTAAAGCGGCAACCATATTTTCAGCGGGGATTATGTTGCCGAGTTTAGGACATGCAGAAGCGGGAAAATATGCCGATGTGCCGGTCGGGCCTTATTCCGCAAAATTACCGGTCACCGATCGTGAGGATGTAGCGAATTACACCAATTACTATGAGTTCTCCTCGAATAAAAAGGATTCGACTGTTTTAGCCAAGGGATTAAAAACCAAGCCGTGGAGTGTGGAAGTTGCAGGCGAGGTGGAAAAGCCGGGTGTTTACAATCTGGAAGATATTCTAAAAGATAATCCCGTGCAGGAACGTATTTACCGGTTTCGGTGTGTGGAAGCCTGGTCTATGGTGGTGCCGTGGATAGGCTTTCCGTTGGGCGACATGTTGAAGCGGTTTAAGCCTACCTCAAAAGCAAAGTTTGTCGAATTTACCACGATTTATAATCCGAAAGTCATGATCGGTCAGCGCTCCGGCGGCTTAGACTGGCCTTATGTGGAAAGTTTGCGCATCGATGAAGCCATGCATCCGTTAACGATGATGGTCACCGGCATGTACGGCGATGAGCTGCCTAATCAGAATGGCGCGCCGTTGCGCTTGATTGTGCCGTGGAAATACGGATTCAAGAGCATCAAGGCGATTGTCAAAATACGCTTTATCGAAAATATGCCTGAAACTGCGTGGCATAAAAGCGCGCCTAATGAGTATGGCTTTTACGCCAATGTTAATCCTGAAGTATCCCATCCCCGGTGGAGTCAACGCCGCGAGCGGGTGCTGGGCAGCAGTCTCTTTACCCCGAAGCGCGATACCGAAAAGTTTAACGGCTATGGTGCGGAAGTCGCTGCACTTTATTCCGGTATGGATCTGAAAAAGTATTTTTGATGTTACCCGGCAAAAAAGGCTGGGCGGCCATAAAAGTTATTGTTTTTTTACTGAGCTTGCTGCCTTTTTTGTTGCTGACCAATGATGCCTTTAACGATCAGCTTGGCGCTAATCCAGTAGAAGCCCTGCATTTCGGTTTTGGCGATTGGGCTTTGCGGTTTTTGTGCATCGGTTTGGCGCTGTCGCCCAGTAAAACAATAACCGGGCAGAATTGGCCGATGCGCTTTAGGCGTATGATGGGCTTGTATGCTTTTTTCTACGCCAGTCTGCATTTGCTGGTTTTTATCGTCCTTGATTTGTCGTTATCCTGGGAGGCATTTAAAGACGAGGTGCCGAAAAGCCCTTATATACTGATGGGCTTGCTGACTTATTCGTTGTTGCTTTCTTTAGCCGTAACCTCAACAAAAAGAATGCAGAAAAGATTGGGACGAAGCTGGATAAAGCTGCACAAGCTAGTGTATGTGGCGGGAATTACGGCTCTGGTACATTATTTTTGGTTGATAAAGTCAGATTATACCGAGCCGTTGATTTACGCTGGGGTGATAGCTGGTTTATTGGCAGTACGTATTGTTGTTTATTTCCGGAGAGCCGCTAAACTTTTTAGCCTTTAGCCTTTAGCCTTTAGCCTTTAGCCTTTAGCCTTTTACTTTACTTCAAAAGACGTCAACAATTCACCAGGTTGAAGTTCAGTAATTTCAACATGATCGACACGGGCGGTTATAGGACCTTTGTGGCACCATTTGATAAACTTTTCAATGGCCATGCTTCCTGCCTCGGCGATGATTTCAACCCGGCCATCCGGAAGGTTTTTGACGCTGCCTTTTATAGCAAAATGTTTGGCTTTGTTCTGGGTGAAAAGGCGAAAGTAAACGCCTTGAACTCGACCGGAAACCAGGATTTTAACTTTACGCATCACTCTTGAATTCTCCAGCAATAATGAATTTTTGGGTTACGGGCAAAATCTTCCGGAATAGTTGCCGCACTGATGTCTTCTACAATTAAATCAGACAATGCCTGCTTGTCGATTTTAAAACGCCTGAAATTAGTGGAGAAGTATAGGACACCTCCCGGCGACAGCAAAGAAACTGCGTTATTGATCAGTTGCACATGGTCAGCTTGTATATCGAACACGGCGTCCATCCGTTTCGAATTGGAAAAAGTGGGCGGATCAAGAAAAATTAAATCGTAGTGTCTGTTAGCCAGCTGAGCTTCAATGGTTAGCCATTCCAGACAGTCCGCTTGTATAAATTCATGCGCCCCTTCGTTGGCGTTCAGTGCCATGTTCTTTTTTGCCCAGTTGATATAGGTATTGGACATGTCGACTGTCGTCGTTGATTTGGCCCCACCCATTGCCGCATGGACCGTCGCGCTGCCGGTATAGGCAAACAGGTTTAAAAAGCTTTTATCTTTGGCTTGTTTTTGAATTAACATCCGAATCGGCCGGTGATCAAGGAATAATCCGGTATCCAGATAATCTTCAAAATTCACCAGTAATTTACAGCCGCCTTCCTCAATGATGTGAAATCGGCCCTGATCATCGTGTTTTTCGTATTGATCGGTGCTTTTTTGCTTGCGGCGTATTTTCAGGAAAACCTGCTCGCGATTGACGCCGAGGACGCGGGGGATTTCGGCCAGTAGCCCCGCCAGGCGCTGATCGGCTTTGTGTTGATCGATGCTTTTGGGCGGTTCGTATTCCTGTACATTGATCCAGATTTGATCGCCTACAGGGATGTAGGCGAGGGGCGTGAGCTGGGAGCGGCAAGCTTCGCCTTGATAAATATCGACGGCAACCGCGTATTCGGGCAAATCGGCATCGTAGACCCGATAGCAGGTGATGCGATTTTGCTTGGCCCAATTGGACAGTTTTTTCAGGTTCTTTTTGAGCCGGTTGGCGAACATTTCCGCTCCCAGCTCACTTATATTCCGGTCGGCAAGCGTGTCGGCGCTGGTGGTTTCGGGTTGCTGTGTAGTGCTGGTCTGGGTTGCTTGAGCAATCCGCTGTTCCTGAATTTTGCTGGTTTCAATCGCCTGAGTAATGCGTTCTTCCTGTGTTCTGGCTTTGGGGATGAAAAAATTGCGTTCTTCAATATCCAGCCGTAACAGTTTGCATTCAAGCGCGCCGTTAAACAGGGTAATCGGTTTTTGCGAGCGTATGCCCAAACGAAAGCCCAGTTCCGGGTTGCTGATGATCATCGCGGCTTTCCAACCGGTAAAATGCGCCTTGAGTGATTCGCCGAATTTTTTGTATAACTCGGCCGTTTCCTGCTCGTCGCCCAAGCGTTCGCCGTAAGGAGGGTTACAGATCAACAGGCCGGGGTTCCAGCTTTCGGCGGGTTCCGCGTCTTCAATATCGCGGCGCTCAACATGAATCTTATTTTGCAGACCGGCATTGGCGATATGCGCCAGAGCAGTGTTGACGGTATGGCGATTTTGATCGAAGCCCACAATAACCGGCAGTTTTTCCAGGCCGATTTTTTTGCGCTGTTCGGCTTCCGCGCGTAATTTTTTCCAGCATTGCGCATCGTGTTTTTTCCAGCCGGTAAAGCCGAAATAATCGCGCAGCAAACCCGGCGCATAATCGGCGGCGATCATTGCGCCTTCCAACAGCAGGGTTCCTGAGCCGCACATCGGGTCGATTAATGACCCTTGTTGTTTGGCGATTTGGGGCCAGCCGCTACGCAGTAACATGGCAGCCGCAAGGTTTTCCTTCATCGGTGCTTTGATATTGACATCCCGATAACCGCGGCGATGCAGACTTTCGCCGGATAGGTCGAGGCTCAACTGAGCATTTTCGCCATTCAAATACACATTGATGCGGATATTGGGTTGTTCGGTATTGATGCTGGGTCGGGTTTGAAACCTTGCCCGCATCTGATCGACGATGGCGTCTTTAACTTTTAATGCGCCAAAGTGGGTGTTGTTAATCGCCGCTGAGTTTTTCGCGCTGAACGAGACGGCAAAGCTGTCTTCAGGATTAATATGCTCAAACCAGTCGATTTTTTGTACGCCGTTATACAAGTCTTCCTGGGTTTTTACCTCGAAAGAGCTCAGCACCAGTAAAATCCGATTTGCTGTTCTTGACCACAGGCAGGCCCGATAGGCGGTTTCCAAGTCTCCCTGAAAAGAGACGCCGGCTAGAGTGGCCTTGATATTGTTGACGCCGAGTGCTTGGAGTTCATCGGTAAGGATGGTTTCCATCGCCTTGGGCGTTGTAGCAAATAATTGGTAAGTGGGCATAAGAGCTTAGGCAAAAGGCGAAAGGCTAAGGGCAAAATGTCCAAAGCCAGCTTTGGACTCCTTTAACGCTGGAGTTCAAAGCCGGCTTTGAATAGTCGGAACGGATGATCGGGTACTGTTTAAGGCTGAGCGGTAGATGCAAAGCAACGGTTTTTTGTCCTTCGCCTTGCGCCTTTAGCCTGCTTTCTTACTGAATTTTAATCAGCTCAACATCGAAGATCAATGCAGCGTTCGGGCCGATTGCACGACCTGCACCTTGTTCGCCATAAGCAAGTTCTGACGGGATATAAAAACGGTATTTGGCGCCTTCTTTCATTAACTGCACGCCTTCTGTCCATCCGGCGATGACTCTGTTTAGCGGGAATGTGGCTGGTTCGCCGCGGCTGTAAGAGCTGTCGAACTCTTCGCCGTCAAGGGTTGTGCCTTTGTAATGTACGGTAACGTTATCGGTGGCTGAAGGTGAAGCAGTGCCGGTTCCGGGTGTTAATACTTCGTATTGCAAGCCGGTTGCAGTTGTTACTATATTGGGTTTTTTAGCGTTTTCTGCAAGAAAGGCTGTTCCTGCGGCTTTATTTTCTGCGGGGGTGGTGGCATTGGCCATTGAAAACATAGTAAATCCTATAAGAAGAACGGTGACGATTGAAAGAACTTTAGTTTGAATTTTTCTCACGACTTATCCTTTATTGTTAACGTAGAATCGATAGTTTATCAAAAAAACCAGCCTTTGTTTTCTAAATCGCTTTGGCATCCGCTTAATTGGCTTTGAAATAGTTTTGCCCGTTTGGCTACTTTGTTGGCAATCTGTACGAGTCCTGCTTTTTGTAAATAACTTTTGCGCTGATAACCGCCATGTCCTTCATGATAGGCGAGGTATAAGTTTTTGGTATCCAGCTTCGATATGCCCAGCCGGGTGTGGCTGATGTTGCAATACCAGCCGATGAAATCAGTAGCATCTGCAAATTCATCGCGATCCGCCCCCCAACTGCCTGCCTTGTCCTGATAACTGTCCCAGGTTTCATCTTTGGCTTGGGCATAGCCATAGGCGCTGCTGGCTCGGGGCAAGGGAATAAACCCCAGCAGCCAAGGGCGCGGCGGTTGCGCATCGGCGACAAAGTGCGACTCCTGATGCATGATTGCCATTTGAATGTGAATGGGTACGCCCCATTTCTTAAATGAGCTTTTAGCGTCATCGTACCAGTCATCTTTTTCCCTGAAAGTAGAGCATATATTGTCACTGTTTTTAGGCGTGAGTGCCGTACAGGCGGTCAGGGACAATAGCAAGAGCAGGATTAATGGCTTTTTCATAATGCGGTGCGTTGTGTAGGATTCAGATATTGTGGGCAATCCCGTTCGACAAACTCAGGACAGGAAAAATAATTGCAATGAAAAGAAAAAATATAACACAGACACTATAATTGCACGAGGTAGCCTTATACAGTATTTAAACAGCAAGATAAATAGATAATCAGAGAGGAAAGTTAGATGAATTTAGATTTAAACCGGCCTTATCGAAAAAATTTAATGTCGCATGGTCTGATTTATATGGGGGAAGAAGAGCAGGAAATCACTATTAAAGATCTTTCATTAACCGGTGTGCTTGCAGAATTAAAACCTGATCAGGCGGGTAGAGATGTCAAAGATATTTTTAATATGCTGTCTGCATCGACCACGATAGATTTGTATCTTCCGGAAATGCGCTTGGCTGGTGAAGCCGAGGTAGTCAGGGTTGATATGCTTAATAATCATATATTGTTAGCACTGGAATTTAGAAATGTTACCTATGACGTTGATAATCAACTATACAAGAGAAAAGTGCATAGAAAAAACATGACAGCTTCAGGCAGAATCCTGCTAAATGGTGCATATCGCGAATTTAATACCGTCAATGTTTCGGTGGACGGGTTAATGGTTACGCTTGCTGAATCCGTCGCTGTTGAAGCCGGTGAGATAACCGTGTTTGAATTTGAGCGGTTGGGTCTGGACGGCGAGATTAAGGTGGTATGGGTTGAGCGTACTGCCGATGCAGGAACATTGCTCGGCTTGCAATATGTACATATGGAAAAAACGGAGATTAAGGGGATACCCAGTTTTGCCCGTTAACAAACTGCATAACCTCTTGCCACCACGGAAGCTCTTTATTTAGCGGTAGGGTGTTATGACCCGCGCCTTTAAATGTCCAGAGTTTCTTGTTATGGTGCAGTGACTCGAACAGCTTTAAGCTGTATTTATTGGGGATGATTTCATCCGCTTCCGCGATCAAAATCGCAGCGTTACCCGAGTAATTTTGCAGATTTTTAATATTGTCGAAGTTATCGCGGATCAGCCATTTGGCAAGAAAAAACCAGTAATGGTGTTGCGCAACATCGGCCATGCTGCTAAACGGCGTGATCAGGACAATGCCTTTAACCGGAACCTGCCCGCTCTGCACAATGCCGCTGACCACGCCTCCTCCGATTGATTCCCCCCACAGAAAAACAGGTTCGCCAAAGTCGTTTAACGCCTGTTTTGCAGTTTGGACGCCGTCCGAAACCAATGCAGCTTCCGATGGCGCGCCGTTTCTGGCGGCATAGCCAGGATATTCGGCCAGGATCACCCGGTAACCTTGTTTTTCCAACGCGTCCAGATAATAAGTCCGGTCGGTTGCAGAACCTGCATTGCCGTGAAAAACGATAACCGTGCCCTTGTTGTTTGGTTGGGATGTGTTAGAGACCAGTCCCCGAT
The DNA here is from genome assembly GCF_030680395.1 of Methylobacter sp. Classification (GTDB taxonomy): domain Bacteria; phylum Pseudomonadota; class Gammaproteobacteria; order Methylococcales; family Methylomonadaceae; genus Methylobacter_A. The sequence goes on from NZ_JAUXVR010000029.1 coordinate 123,069, forward strand.
AATCATCCGCTGACGGCCAGAGTTTCAGGTCGGCTTGATCGGCCAATTGTTGTTGGTCTTCGATCGAATACGTATCGGGGAAATAGATCATTTTTCGTTGGAATAGAAAAACTATCAGCAGGAGCAGTAAGTAGGTCAGCAGTATTGAAAGCATAGGTTTAAATGTTGGCATTTTTTGTTAGCTGGAGCCTTGTATCCGATCATCCAGCAAGTACTTCCGGAGTTGCCTCTCTCCCCGCATAACATAAACTATGTAGACCTTGTCTTGACCGACACGATATAAGATTCGGCAGGGGCCAACGATGATTTCACGATACTTTGAGTGCTCTAATTCTGGAGGTATACGGCCTGATTCAGGAAACTGTTCAAGACGGTCAACACTGGAAAATACCTGTTTAACCAAGCGGCCCGCCGCATCTGGTTTATCAAGTGCAATGTATTCGGCAATTTCATTCAAGTCTAATAAGGCCGGCTCGGTCCAGATTATTTGAGCCATTTGCCCATTTTCTCTTTCGCTTCCGATTGGCTATAGGTGCGATTTTCCAAAATGGCCGATTCCCCTCTCGCTATACCTTCAAGAAGACGCATACGACTTTGCATAAGCTCATAATCATCGACATCTACCAGATAGGCCGACGGTTGACCGTGCTCGGTTATTAAAACAGGCTCTTTGGACTCGTGCAGTTCGGCAAGAATTTTAGTGGCCTGACGTTTAAGAGTGGTGACGAGTTCTATTTTCATAAAAAGCCTAATGGGGTTGTTTGTTCACGATTCTCTGGTAGACATCATCCCACGGAGAGCCTGATTCAGGGCTTTGGTGATACTTTTCCAGCCGCTCATCAATTATGCTTTTCTCCTCGTCGGTCAGTTCAATAGAAGATGCTTTTGCAGTTATCGTATCCCAGATGTCTTCTATCAATTGAATCCTTTCATGTATTGATAATTCAAGAGTATCTGCTGCGGTTATTTTGCTCATATTCTGGTTCCCATTTTCGCCATATGAATAACCTCTATATCGCCACACTCGTAGGAAAGTAGGCCAGAATAAGGCCACCCAAGCGTAGCGCGAGGTGGCGTTTCCAGCTTACGAATCAATGAGGTCGTACTCGATTGGTTTGCAATACTTATATTACAAAAGTCGCTGGACATCCGCGCTTTCGCTGTGAGGACGAACAGTAACATGCACGTCAACATCCTGATCGAGACGTTTAAGGATTGTCATAAGCCGGTCAATGGTGAAGCGGTCGAGCTTGGTTTTACGGATGCGTGAAAAGTCAGCGGCGGCAATGCCGGTCAGTTCTTCTGCTTTACGCACTGTGTAGGCGCAGTCATCAAGAACACCGATAATTTCTGCGGCCAACAATGCTTTCAGTTGTTCAACTGCGGCATTGGGGTGGCCGAAGTCGGCAAATACGTTGCCACTGCCACGGATAATTTCAAAAGGTTCGTCATTCATTGCAACATTTCCTTTAATCGTTTTAGACGTTCATGCACAAGGTCTATTTCATGTTTCGGTGTTTTAATGCCTTGCGTTGATTTCTTCTGAAAGGCGTGAACAACCCATAATTCTTCACCGATTTGGACGGCATAAACAACGCGAAAAGCGTCGCCACGGTGACGCAGGACAATTTCCATAACACCTGTGTCGAAGCCCTTTAACGGTTTTACATGGTCGGCCATCCGGCCTTCCGTTGCGACGGTCAGTGCGCGGATGGCATCCATCTGCACCGGTGCAGGAAAATCCTCAAAGTCTTTCCGCGCCGCTTTTATCCATGAAATAGACCGTGTCTTTTTAGCCATATGTTTGCCTTATTTGGGCAATATTGTCATATTTGACAACGTACTGCAAGCAGATGCTTTTTGCTTAAAAAAATGTTGGAGAGTTCTGCTAAGAGTTTGGTTTCAGTTATTAGATAACCCTGCATATTTTTGCTTATCCCGTCCCAACCAATAATCAGTCGCCAATTGCTGAGCCTGTTCTTGAGTTTCAGCCTTGCCCAATAACTTAAGCGCAATTGCAGCCGTGCCGATGATGGAGGCTTGCGCAAACTCGTCTTCAACCTTTCCCTGCCAGATTAACGCCAATTGCTCCGGCTCAAGCAGCTCGGGTTTAACATGGCGGTGCTTAAACAAAGCGTGCCAGTTTTCGTCGGACAATTCGCCGTTGTGCACGCTTTGCACCAGGCATTCCATATCGGGATTACGTTCGGTTTCGCCGCCTTCGCCTTTTAATACCGCCATGTGCGGCTGGTTTAACAGGGCGGCAGCTTGTTGATGCACGGGACGGTAACCGGGATGGAATATGCCCTGGATGCTGTATTGTGCATTAAACGGGTTTAACAAACGCACCAGGGTGTGCACCGGCGAGCGCAAGCCCAGTATCGGGCGCAGTTCGATAATTTCATGCAACTTGGGGCAGAAATGCTCCAGCGATAAATAACTGAAATTCTGTTGCTCAAGTTGCAGTTTGGCGTCGTTAATTGAGCTTGCGCATTGAATGCCCAAATAACCCAGCATGTTTTCAGTGTACAGCCTGCCTGCTGTATGGCCGCTGGCACCATGCATAAAAACGGTGATGCCGTTTTCGGACAGCAGCAAAGCCGACAGCAAAAACCAGGGCAAGTGTCGGCGTTTTCCGGCATAAGACGACCAGTCCAGGTCGACTTTTACGGCATTATCAGCAAGATCGAATGATTCTCTAGCCGCTTGGGCGAAACCTGCCAATTCTTCTGGAGATTCTTCCTTGACGCGCATCAACACCAGGAATGCGCCCAGCTGAATGGGCTGCACCTGGTCGGTCATAATCATGTGCATCGCGCGATAGGCTTCATCCTGAGTTAGCGGTCTTGAGCCTTTTTTGCCTTTACCCAGGATGCGGATGAATTCTGCGAATGGATGTTCCGGGTAGGGTGTTTGTTCGTGATGAGTGAATGTCATAAGGTAAATTTAAAATAATGATCGATTAATAAGGCAATAAACACGCCGGTCAGGTACATCAGCGAAAAAAAGAAAGTTCGCATTGCGGTTTTGTCGTCTTTCCTGCGCATCATCAAAATGGCGAAATAAATAAAGCCGAGACCCAACGGCACCACAGCAGACAAATAAATCAGGCCGCTCATGCCGGTCAGATAAGGCAGAAGGGTGACGATAAACAGCAACAGCGAATAAAGCAAAATCTGCAAACGGGTATATTCTACGCCATGTGTTACCGGCAACATCGGTATGCCGACTTTGGCGAATTCTTTACGTTTGGCGATAGACAGCGGCCAAAAATGCGGCGGCGTCCATGCGAAAATAATCAAAAATAACAACAGTGAATAAGGATGCAGTTCACCGGTCATCGCGCACCAGCCCAGCATCGGCGGAGTGGCTCCGAAAGCGCCGGCAATAACGATATTTTGCGGCGTCATTCTTTTAAGGTAGACCGTATAGATAATCGCGTAACCCAGCGCCGACAAAAAAGTCAGCAATGCGGTTAGGATATTGACCATGACGATCAGCAATATCATCGAGATAACGCCCAGCGCCAACGCAAAAGTGATGACATTGGTAGAGCTTAATTCGCCTTTGGGCAAGGGGCGGTTTTTGTTGCGATCCATCAGCGCGTCGGCTTCGCGGTCGATATAATGATTAATCGCGGCAGCCGAGGCGGCGGCCAGAGCAATCCCTAGGCTGCTGTAGATAAACAAGCCAATGGGCGGCATTCCCGGAACGGCTAATAACATTCCTGCAATAGCCGTAAAGACGATCAGGGCAACCACTTTGGGTTTACATAACTCAAGATAACTTTGCCAGGAGGGCCTAGGAGATTCGCTAGTCATTATTTAATAGATTCCAACTTTTAGTTTAGGGTACGGCTCCCATGGAAACCGTGGGAATGGCATTGTAGACGATCCGCTCAGCGCTGCCTGAGCATAGGAACGATGATTGCATAACATCAGTTACTGTATAGAATACAGTGAACTATTGATTATTGAAATAGTTCAGCTCGGCAACGTTTTTATAAAGTGAGCGTTATGATTAATCCATTACGGAGCTATCCGGATATATCTTATCGCTGTTTTTATCGGAATTAGTCAGTGTCACGGCCTTAAAAATAAGACAAAATTTTTCCGCGCTGCTGTATGCGGCGACGTAATGGGAGCGGTACTTGAATCTTTTCAGGCAAATCAACACTATCCGAAGCCCTGTCTGTATGTGATAATAAATAATTTGATTTTGGCGATATTTCTTTCTAACCGACATAGCCGCAGGGCATAAAGGGCACTAATAATGGATGAGAACAAAAAGAAAGCGCTAGGCGCGGCGCTGATGCAGATAGAAAAGCAATTTGGCAAGGGTTCTGTGATGCGCATGGGCGATGTAGCTGCTTCACGTGACATCGATGTGGTTTCCACGGGTTCTTTAGGCTTGGACATTGCGCTGGGTTGCGGCGGTTTGCCTCGCGGTCGTGTTATTGAAATTTATGGCCCTGAATCATCCGGTAAAACGACATTGACGCTGCAAGTGATCGCCGAGATGCAAAAACTCGGTGGTACGGCGGCGTTTGTCGATGCCGAGCATGCTTTAGATCCAAGTTACGCCGAAAAAATTGGCGTTAATGTCGATGACTTGCTGGTTTCCCAGCCGGATACCGGCGAACAGGCGCTGGAAATTACCGACATGCTGGTGCGTTCCGGTGCGGTTGATGTAGTCGTGATTGATTCGGTTGCGGCGTTAACGCCAAAGGCCGAGATTGAAGGCGATATGGGCGATTCCCATATGGGTTTGCAGGCGCGTTTGATGTCTCAGGCTTTACGGAAATTGACCGGTAATATCAAGCGTTCCAATACGCTGGTTATTTTTATTAACCAGATCAGGATGAAAATCGGCGTCATGTTCGGTAGTCCTGAAACCACCACCGGCGGTAATGCGCTTAAGTTTTATGCTTCGGTGCGTCTGGATATTCGGCGTATCGGTTCGATTAAAAAGGGCGAAGAAGTTATCGGCAATGAAACCCGGGTAAAAGTCGTCAAGAATAAAGTTGCGCCGCCTTTTAGACAAGCTGAGTTTGAGATTTTATACGGTGAAGGCATTTCTTTTCTAGGCGAACTGGTGGATCTGGGCGTAAGTTACGGTTTTATTCAGAAAGCGGGTTCCTGGTACAGCTACGGTGAGGAAAAAATCGGACAGGGCAAGGATAATGTAAAGGCCTTCTTAAGAGAGCACCCTGAAAAAGCAAAAGAAATTGAAGCCAAAATAAGAGCCGAGGCTTTCGGTAAGAAAGTTGCTCCTTTGATTGAAGCGCCTGTGGTTGATGAGGACGAGTAGTTCGTTTTGATTGGAGAGGCTCAGGTCGCCAAGGAAATCGAAGGCGTTTGCTTGCGCCTTTTGGCGCGCAGAGAACACTGCCGGCAGGAATTGCTGGCTAAATTGGCTTTAAGAGGTTTTGACAGGGATGACGCGCTGCCGGTCATTGATGAACTGGCCGAGCACGGCTGGCAGGATGATTTAAGGTATGCGGAAAGCTACGCCCGGTTCCGAATCCAGAAGGGCTACGGGCCAATTCGCGTAAGCTACGAACTTAAACAAAACGGCATAGCGGCGTTTGACCTTGAAGGCATCGTCCAAGAAGAGGCCGGTAGCTGGATGGCACTGCTGGAGCAGGTTTACAGCAAAAAATACAGCCATGACACGGTGTTGGAACGCAATGAGTGGGCAAAACGCAGCCGTTTTTTATTGCATCGCGGGTTTTCGGGCGCAATGATCAGTGCGTTATTTGATGAGTTGAATATTAGATTTCTCTAAGTTTTGGGTAAGCCTCGCGCAACCCGATTTTTTTAAAAGCATTTATTTATTATGAAAAAGATGACTAGCGCCCAGTTGCGCACCGCCTTTCTGGAATTCTTTCGCGAGCGAGGACATTCCGTACAGCCTTCAAGTTCACTGATTCCGGGCAATGATCCGACCTTATTGTTCACCAATGCCGGCATGGTGCAGTTTAAGGATGTGTTTTTAGGCAGAGATCATCGCGACTATAGCAAGGCCGCAACCAGTCAGCGTTGTGTGCGGGCGGGCGGCAAGCATAACGACCTTGAAAACGTCGGTTATACCGCGAGGCATCATACCTTTTTTGAAATGCTGGGTAATTTCAGCTTCGGCGATTATTTTAAAAAAGAAGCGATACATTTTGCTTGGGATTTTTTGACCAAGGAGCTGGAAATTCCGGCGGAAAAATTATGGATTACCGTTTTTGACGAAGATTCGGAAGCGGAAAAAATCTGGCTGGATGATGTCGGCATTTCTCCAGTCCGGTTCTCCAGAATCGGCGCTAAAGATAATTTCTGGTCTATGGGTGATGTGGGGCCTTGTGGGCCTTGCACTGAAATATTCTACGATCACGGTGCGGATATTGCCGGTGGACCTCCCGGATCGCCGGATGAAGATGGCGATAGGTATATCGAAATCTGGAATCTGGTGTTCATGCAATATGATCGTGCCGCTGACGGCTCGTTAACGCCGTTGCCGAAACCCTCGGTCGATACCGGCATGGGGCTGGAGCGCATCGCGGCGGTGTTGCAGGGCGTGCATAGCAATTATGAAATCGATTTATTCCAAAAACTGTTGAAAGCGGCGGCCGAGCTTGCCGGTATCAGCGATTTGACGCAAAGTTCATTGCGGGTGATTGCCGATCACATCCGCTCTTGTGCATTCCTGATAACGGATGGCGTGATGCCGTCCAACGAAGGACGCGGTTATGTGGTGCGCCGCATTATTCGTCGCGCCATCCGGCACGGTTATCGTTTGGGTATCCGCGATGTATTCTTTTATAAACTGGTCGCACCGCTGGCGGATGAAATGGGTGAAGCTTTTCCCGAGCTTAAAGCTGCGCAAGCCCAGGTTGAGCGGGTGCTGAAAAAAGAAGAAGAGCGCTTTGCCGAAACCCTGGAGCAAGGCATGAAGATTCTGGAGGCCTGCGTCGCCAAGATGGAAGGCTCTGTGATCCCCGGCGATACGGTATTCCAGCTTTATGATACCTATGGTTTTCCCGTTGACTTGACTGCTGATTTTGCCCGTGAAAATCATCTGACTGTCGATCATGCCGGATTTGAAATGGCGATGTCGGCTCAGCGCGACAGAGCAAGGTCTGCGAGCAGTTTTGGCGCTGATTACGATCAGGATATAAAGCTTGATGTGCAAACCGAATTTACTGGTTACGATCAGCTTGACGATCAGGTGCATATCATCGGTCTTTACAAGAAAGGTCAACCGGTAACCAGCTTGCAGGATGGCGAAGAAGGCATTGTTATTTTAGATAAAACGCCTTTCTATGCCGAGTCCGGCGGTCAGATCGGCGACTGCGGCAAAATCGAAGCAGATGGAGCGGTATTTGAAGTCACCGATACTCAAAAACAGGGCGGAAACCTGTTTCTACATAAAGGGAAATTGATTTCAGGAACCCTGACTAGCGGCCAGTTATGCGATGCCCGTGTCAGCGCGGCAGACAGAAAGGCAACCGAGCTTAACCATTCGGCGACCCATTTGTTGCATGCTGCATTAAGGCAGGTTTTGGGCGATCATGTCGCGCAGAAAGGTTCGTTGGTTAATCCCGAGCGGTTGCGCTTCGACTTTTCCCACTTTGAGCCGGTCACGGCTTACGAAATCAGCACCGTTGAACGTATCGTTAATGAGCAGATTCGGGCAAACAATCCTGTTAGCTCACAGGTCATGGCGAAAGATGAAGCGGTCAAGGCCGGTGCAATGGCGTTATTTGGCGAGAAATACGGCGATGAAGTCAGGGTTTTGAAAATCGGCGAATTTTCAACCGAGCTTTGCGGCGGTACCCATGTCGAACGGGCAGGGGATATAGGCTGCTTTAAAATTATTAATGAAACAGGTGTCGCGGCAGGCGTGAGGCGAATTGAAGCGGTAACGGGTAGCGGTTGTTTTGATTTTATAGCCAGTCGCGATCAGGCACTTGCCAGTATTGCCGGATTGGTTAAAAGCGCACCGGAAAAAGCGCCGGAAAAAGTCGAGCAACTGATAGAGAAAAACCGGTTTTTGGAAAAGCAGCTGGAACGCTTGAACGCAAAGCTGGCGAGTTCTGCGGGTAACGAACTGGGCGCTCAGGCTGTCGATGTTGGTGGGATTAAGGTATTGGCGGTCAAGCTCGATGGCGTTGATCCCAAATCCCTGAAAGACATGGTCGACCAGTTAAAAAATAAATTAGGCAGCGCCGCAATTGTGCTGGCAGTTGTTGAAGGTGATAAGGTCAGTTTGATTGCCGGTGTGACTAAAGACCAGATGGGACGGATAAAAGCCGGCGATCTGGTGAATTTTGTCGCCACTAAGGTCGGCGGAAAAGGCGGCGGCAGACCCGATATGGCTCAGGCCGGTGGCAATGATCCGTCCGGCTTGGCTGACGCATTGGCTCAGGTTCCGGCCTGGATCCAAACGCAACTTGGCGTATAGAAGGTTTTATTAAATGGCATTATATGTATACAAATTCGGCGGCACCTCGGTAGGTACTGTCGAACGCATTAAAGCGGTCGCCGAAAAGGTTAAACAAGCCCATGATCTGGGCGATCAAATTGTCGTGGTGGTTTCCGCGATGAGCGGTGAAACCAATCGTCTGGTTGCATTGGCAAAAGACATGCAGAAACACCCGAACGACAGGGAAATGGACGTGTTGCTGTCAACCGGAGAGCAAGTTACCGTTTCATTGTTAAGCATGGCTTTACATGAGCTGGGTTGCGATGCCTGTTCTTATACCGGCAGTCAGGTCAAAATCCTTACCGACAGCAGTCACACCAAAGCAAGGATACGCAACATAGACGACGCACGTATACGAGCTCATCTTAGTGAGGGCAAGGTCGTGGTTGTGGCCGGTTTTCAGGGAGTGGACGAACACGGCAATATTACCACGCTGGGGCGTGGCGGGTCGGATACCACCGCAGTGGCGCTTGCGGCAGCCTTAAAGGCCGACGAATGTCATATTTATACCGATGTGGACGGTGTTTACACCACGGACCCCAGAGTGGAACCGAAAGCCCGAAGGCTGGATAAAATCACTTTTGAGGAAATGCTGGAAATGGCCAGTCTGGGCTCAAAAGTATTGCAGATCAGATCGGTAGAATTTGCCGGCAAATATAACGTTGCGTTACGCGTATTATCATCATTTAAAGAAGGTAAGGGTACGCTCATTACCTACGAGGAATCACAAGTGGAAAGTGCTTTAATTTCAGGAATCGCGTTTAATCGGGATGAGGCTAAATTAACCATCACCGGCGTGCCTGATTTGCCGGGAGTTGCGTTTAAAATTTTGGGGCCGATTGCCGATGCCAATATCGAAATTGATATGATTATCCAGAATATCGCCGATGATGCGACCACTGATTTTACCTTTACGGTGCATCGCAATGATTATCAGCGGGCGAAAACCTTGCTGGATAGAACTTGCGCCGAGTTGGGCGCCAGAAACGTCACTGGTGACGACAGCATCGTCAAAGTATCCATTGTCGGTGTTGGCATGCGTTCCCATGCAGGTATTGCCAGCACCATGTTTAAGGCGTTGGCTGACGAAGGCATCAATATCCGTATGATCTCTACATCCGAGATTAAAATATCGGTTGTAGTCGATGAAAAATATCTAGAGCTCGCAGTCAGGGCATTGCATGCCGCATTTAAATTAGATCAGAAAATAGAATCTTAGGCTTTATTTATAAGAAAAAGCTGCTATAATTGCGCGTCTTGGTTGGATGCTGTTTAAGAACAGTTCGTTTTTAACATATATAGGGAGTAGCCATGCTTATCTTGACTCGTCGGGTAGGGGAGACTTTGATGATCGGTGATGAAGTTACAGTCACTGTTCTTGGAGTTAAAGGAAATCAGGTTCGCATAGGTGTTAACGCACCAAAAGAAGTTTCTGTACACAGGGAAGAGATTTACGAAAGGATCAAAAAAGAACAGAATGGGCCGGCTGGCTTGACTGGATCTGAAGAGTAAAATCGTAGCAGGAATTTTTATGAGTGCCGTAGGCACTCACCAGCTAATTGATGTGAGCTTAGTCTCAAGTAGGGTGTAAAGTATTTCGCAAAATGTTTTTTGTGGAGTAGTTTAGCGTTTGCGCCTTAATATCGTTAGATAAAGGGAATTATGTTCGTTTTTGAGAGGATCCCTCTTAAAAATATCTCTGGGCACAAGGCCGTAGCTTAAAGAGATATATCATCTATTTGGAGAGTTGGCCGAGAGGCTGAAGGCGCTCCCCTGCTAAGGGAGTATGGGTTTTATCGCCCATCGAGGGTTCGAATCCCTCACTCTCCGCCATATAGGTCATTGATTTTAAAGCAAAAAATCAAAATTCAAAAAACAATTTGGCGAAAATTGGCGGTTGAAAGACGTCGCTAATCGCCTTATCAGTTCAAATATCGCCATTTCAATTGTTTATTTCTACTCGCTAGATACTTAGCAACTCCGGCACGTCAGCTATATTCACCATTTAGAAATTTATTTCACTGCAAAATTTTTTCGCAAAAACCGCGCGGGTGAGAAGGAGTGATTTTGGGCGGGGGACGGGCTTGTCTGGGATTTGCTGCGTGGTGGTGTGAAACAGCGTCTAAATTTTGCCATTATTACAACAAAAGAGCGTTTAAACTTTCCAGCAACTAGCCACTACCCTTTTGATATTATTAGCAATGCAATTTTTTTGACTGGAAAATTCAACACTGATGAGTGGAAAATGTTGGACGCTGTTTTCCTGGTTGACTCCACAACGATCGATATTTAGCTCAATAACTCCACAGCTTTCTCGATTTGTGCGTTTTGACACAGCCTCGGCCGATCCAAGACGATTGGCCGTATTTAACGAAGCTTATTTCTGAAATGTCAGATTGGGTTCAGGTTTCTATAATTTTTAGATACTTATTATTATGACTATTGCCATTAAATTGGTCCTCGCATCGAGTTCGCCGTACCGCCGCGAATTATTGAAAAAACTCGGTCTTACTTTTGATACGGCTAACCCGGATATCGATGAGACGCCGCTGTCCGATGAAGCGCCCATGCAGACCGCAATGCGTTTATCGCTGCAAAAGAGCGTAGCGCTGGCGCCTAAATTTCCGCAACACCTGATTATCGGCTCGGATCAAGTGGCGATGCTGGAAGGCAAGCCGCTAACCAAACCCTGCTCCCGCGAAAACACGATTGTGCAATTGGCAGCTGCCTCGGGTAAGACAGTGCATTTTTATACCGGCGTCTGTGTTTACGACAGTCGTTACGGGCAACATCGAGTTGACTGTGATCATTGTGCTGTAACGTTTAGAGTGTTATCGCGAGAGCAAATCGAACACTATGTTGATCTTGACGAGCCTTTTAACTGCGCGGGCGGATTTAAAGCGGAAAGTTTAGGCATTGCCTTGTTTGAGCGAATCGAGGGTGACGATCCGAATGCGTTGATAGGTTTACCGTTAATCAAGCTGATCAGATTGCTGGAAGCCTTCGGAGTCAAGGTGATTTAACTTCGACTCCGGTTCCTTATACACAAGCCCGTCATTCCGGCAGGGATTTGCGATTAGCTTTACGTAAAACGACTGTTTTCGGTTTTACTGCTGTCATACCCTAAAATCTTTGAATGTCGCGTCTTGCAGTCTTTCGCAGGAGGGCAGGCATCTGACAACCCTTAACAAACTGAGACTATTAGTACCAAGTTTAATACAAACGCATATGGTTCATAGGCTTACAAGTTATGATAGGCCTTGGAGCAGGCGACTTCGCCCGTCCCAAGGCGCAAATGGAATTACTCTTGTTCTGTGAGTTCAGCCAGGCTTTCGTTCAGCGCACCCCTGACCAACTCCAGCATGCAGTAGATTTGCATCGGCGTGATGGCGCTGTGGGTTTCCAGGGCGGCGGTAATGCCGTGGTTGATGCCGTCTAGGGCGTGGATGGCGTATTGCAGTTTGTTTAGGCCGTCTTCGGGTGCGCTATTCATGATCAGCACCTGCGAATAGGTCCAGCTGGTCGATTTGTTGGCTGATCAGTTTAATATCGGGCATCGGGTGACCGGCTATGTTGCACAGGTTACGCAAGGGCTTAACCAGCAGTTGATGGGTAAAGGCGTTTTTGGTGTCGGTGAGCTGATCGGTTAACTGGGAAACCTGCTTAACCACGGCGATGTAGTCTTTGGCGGGTAGGGCGCCGTAAAAACCGTGCTTGCGGATCGCCGGCAGCACTTCTTCATAAACCCAGTCTGCGAACTGTTCGCTTTGGGTTTGTTAGAGCGAAAGATCAGCCGATAAAGACCGGCTTCGTTGATGAAATTGGTGTCCTTTTCTCCGAAGCTGGTGTTAAGTTTTAACATGAGCTTGCACTTTTCCGGCATGTTTTCGAGGGTTGGACCGCCCCAGGTAATGTCTAAAGCTTCGCAGACATCTTTGGCGCAAAACCCACGTCGTTATGCTCATCGATAGCGGTGCGAACGTCGAGGTCGGTAAATTGAAAGGGGTTGGCGAGGGTTTTTAATTTTCTCCCAAGCTGGACGGGGTATGTTACCCCGTCCACATGTTTATTGTGTATATGTCCGGCATCAAACGTTTGAGACGGGGTAGCAAAACCCCGTCCCGCGTGGGGGTTTTGCTACCCACGTCGAAGCCATGTTGCCCCCCGAGTAGTTTGCAGGTCATAGATGATGGCCTTTATAAAGAAGTTCAAGCGCTAGCATAAAAAATAAGTCGCCTTTTTATGACTCTTCTTAAATTTTAATGCCCACTGCAGCGCAAAATGCGGCTGCAGCAGACATTTTGGTACTTAGATGACCGTTACATTTTCAGCTTGTGGGCCTTTTTGGCCTTCATCCAGCGATTTGTAGCCGCCTGAGTTTTGGATTTGTTGAAAGTGTACGAAAACATCGGGGCCTGATTGCTGCTCGATAAAGCCAAAGCCTTTATCAGAATTAAACCATTTAACGATACCAGTAGTAAAATTGTAGACATAATGAGTCCTATAAATATTAAGTAATAAAGCCTTTAAAAGGCGGGTCTAGCTGGTAAATTTGGAAGTTACAAAATGAAAAACAGGACAAAGAACTACAGAAGGTACATCGAAATGGTAAGCAGAGGGTAAATCTTATTTTTAAGCTGGGTGTATGTAGTACGAACTTCTCATGCCAGTGCTGTCAATGTATATTTTGGATGTGTAACACTTAATTATCTATACGATGCTGGTAATTTGATTATCCGCTTCCGTGACCGCGCGCAGTATAATTAGAGATGCATTCATTATCAAAATACAGTCATGACTAAAAATAGTTATCAAAAGCCATCGCAGCAAACTCAAGAGGAAGCGTTGAAAATAGCCAGAGGAACTCAACGCCCCGCTCAAACCAAAGAACAAACCAAACTCATTGCTCAAGGCATTCAAAAAGGAATTGATCTATACAAAAGACAGCAAAAAGAAAAAGCCAGAGACTTGAACAGAAAACTCAAGAAAATATCAAGTCAAAAGGAGCAGTCGACTGAGTCGGATGATCATGAGATACAAGAGCCAATAGTTTATCGACAGCATTGGCTTCCTTGGCTGCTACTGTTTCTGACATGGCTGGGTGTGGGCATTTACTTTCTCGTTTGAATTCAAGGAGTATAAGTTATTGCGATTTGCAAAAGACAGTAACTCTCATTTCGGATAGGTTCAGCCTTAAATTTGTGCAGCCTCAGCGAGTTTCAGTCGACCACGACAGTTTTAAATCGGCCAAAAAAGCAGTCATTGAACTCCGATAAAGTTATATGCATTTAGTTAAGAAAGCATCCACCGAATTTTGCTAGAATTCAGGATAAGCTTTACGCGAGCAGATCTCCACAGATCAAGTGGATGCTGGTCATATATTTTTCGAGGAAATTCACTCATGTTCGAGACTAATCCGACAGTTCTGACTACACTTACACTAGTCGGTTTGATGGCCCTGACGGTGATTGCCAGCTGCAGCAGCATAGCTCCACTGCCGCCACAAACGCTCGACGGTCACAAACCCCTGGTGATCGCTCATCGCGGTGCTTCGGGCTACTTGCCAGAAAATACCCTTGAGGCATATCAGAGAGCAATCGATCTTGGTGCCGATGCAATCGAACTTGACCTGATCTCTACCAAGGACGGCGCACTGATCGCCAGCCATTACCCCAATCTGGCCATAAACACTGATGTTGCCAATCGACCCGAATTCGCAAGCCGTAAGCGCGAGAACTTGCCGATAGACGGTGAAAAACAGAGTGGCTGGTTGGCTCATGATTTTACGCTTGCCGAAATAAAGACCCTAGGCGTCGTCGCTACCGACCCCGAGCGTCCACAACAGTACAACGGCAAGTTCAAGATTGTGGCCCTGCAAGAGGTTATCGACCTGGTCAAAGCCGAAAGCAATAGGCTTGGGCGCTCTATTGCCGTTTACCCGGAGACGAAGAACCCCACTTATCATCGCGACCTAGGTCTGCCGCTTGAGGACAAGCTCATCAGCGCTATTCATTCTGCGGGTTGGAACAGTAAAACCGCTCCCATCTTCGTGCAAAGTTTTGAGCCTAGCAGCCTGAAAGAGATGCGAGCCAAGGGTCTAAAAGTGCGCATGGTGCAACTCATTGATGCCGGTGGCTACGACCTCAAGACAGGCGGCATCACCTATGCACCTCCTTTTCACCGCCCCTACGATTGGGAAAAATCCGGCGACCAACGGCTCTTTAGAGACATGGTGACACCCGCCGGGCTTGCCGAAATCAAGACCTATGCCGATGGGATCGGTCCATGGAAACCTTATATCGTTCCAGTGAAAGGTCAACTGGATGCTGTCGGCAACCTGAAAGATATCAACGGTGACGGGAAAATCGATTTGAGAGACGCCAGCACCCAGGACCCCACTCCACTCATCAATGATGCACATAAGCTGGGACTGTTCGTCCATGCTTTCACTTTTCGGAATGAGAACCGAAATCTTGCACACAGCTACTTGGGAGAGCCTCATGCCGAATATCTACAGTTCTTCCGGCTGGGGGTGGATGGTGTATTCAGCGAATTCCCCGACACTGCAATTACTGCCCGCTGATCACAACATATAAACCCCGTTAAGCATTTTTTGTCCGGCGTCAACATGAGTTTTAAGCTATTGAAAATTATTAATTAATTGACATAACCCCGGCTCATGATAAATGAATTTCACATTCGCTAAACACAAAAAATCAAGCCTGATCACCATCATTAATCATGTTGCTGATGGTAGGTTGATTGACTTGATTATCTGCTATAGATCGGGTAGGAACGGGCGATTCACGATCAAAACAGATTAATAGCTTCCAATATTTTAATGAAGAAGCTGGCTGGAAATGCTAAAGTAATTTTTGATTTACACTTGAAGTTGGCGGAGACAGGTGGGGCATAACGGCTTTATAAGGAACAGATTGGGTGAGTGATTTGAGCGTAGCACGCGCGCTGACTTGGCGCTATATGATCGCGTTATCATTAATTGCATTACTTTCAACGGCGGCGTGGCTGAGTTTGCATCTGGTAATATCGGAGCAAAATAGCACGGCGGCTGTAGTCAACGTGAGCGGACGGCAACGCATGCTCAGTCAGCGTACTGCATTGTTCTCGAATCTTTTGGCAAACACCCCCAAGGCTGAGCGATCAGTGATTCGCAGCAAGCTAACAGATGCAATCGAACTTATGGAACGCTCGCATCATGGTTTGACTCGCGGCGACATCGGGATGGGGTTACCTAGAATCATGTCGCCCACTGTCCATGCGATGTATTTTGATGGACCAAATGCGTTGGATCTACAAGTAGAAACCTACATCAAGACTGTTCATGAGTTACTACGACTGAATGATGATGCGTTAACTACCACTAGTCCCTTATTGCAATACATCACCAAAAACGCACCGAATAGATTAGTTACCGCTCTTGATCAGATGGTGCTCCAGTACCAACTGGAAGGGGAGGCATCGGTAAAGCGCTTGCAAAAAGAAGAAACCATATTATGGGGAGTTACGCTGTTTTTGCTGGCTTTGGAAGCAGTGCTGATTTTTCATCCTTTCGTCAAGCATATTAAAGCCACCATCGGTAAGTTACAACATGCCACTAAGGAGTTGCAGTTGCATCAAGATCAACTTGAAGCGACGGTCAAGCAGCGCACTGCAGAGTTGGAATACAGGAGCAATGCGCTGACGGAGAGCGAGGAAAAGTTCCGCCTGATCAGTACCGCTGCCAAAGATGCAATTGTGATAATCGGTACAGAGGAGCAGGTGATTTATTGGAATCCTGCTGCTGAAAAAATATTCGGCTACGAAGCGAACGAAGCCATAGGCAAAAACCTGCACACTTTACTCATTCCTGTGCGCTATCACGGTTCTGCACACGACGGTTTTGAGCGATTCCAACGTTATGGAGTAGGTAATGTTATCGGCAAGACATTCGAGATTACTGCACGGCACAAGAGTGATGAAGAGTTCCCTGTCGAGCTATCCATTTCAGCATTCAAGCTCAAGAACAGCTGGCATGCGCTGGGTATCATTCGCGACATTACTGAGCGCAAACAGATGGAAGACCAAGTGCGTCAACTGGCGTTCTATGACACGCTCACGAACTTACCTAACCGCCGCTTGCTCAATGATCGATTGAATCAGGCTATGGTTAGCAGTAAGCGCAATGGTAATTATGCAGCGTTAATGATGCTTGATCTTGACAACTTCAAACCGCTCAATGATGTTCACGGACATCCGGCGGGGGACTTGCTGTTAGTCGAGGTAGCTAATCGGTTAAAGGCTTGCGTACGTGAAGTGGATACTGTCGCACGTTTCGGTGGCGATGAGTTTGTAGTGTTGCTGAGTGAACTGAGTACCGATGAATCACAATCAACTTCTCAGGCAAGCATGGTCGCTGAAAAGATCCGTAACGTCTTGTCTGCACACTATCGATTGATCATCAACAAAACCATCAAAGATACCGATATCACCGTTGAGCATAAATGTTCCGCAAGTATCGGGGTAGTCGTATTCATCAACCATGAAATCAGTCAAGACGACATTCTCAAGCGGGCTGATGACGCGATGTACCAAGCAAAAGACGCGGGACGTAATTTGGTTAGGCTCTATGATTTGAAAGATTTGAAAGATTTGAGTAACAGCAATGGGTTGATATAGGTCTATCAATGTTGCGCTTTACGCTGTCAATCAGCGTCGAATAGTTACCAGTTCACAGCATTAAAACTGAACAGCAAAAATTCAATTATTAGTATTTTTATCATCGATTAAGATATGATTTTCATTTAAGAAAAATAAATGGAGAGTAGCACATGAAAAAGTTACGTATTTATATATTGGCAGCTTTTACGGTTTTAGCACTATTTTCATTTCCCAATGCTTATGCGCATACAGCGGCGCAGAAATTAGGCAGAGGTTTGGCCGGAATGACCTGCGGTTTTCTTGAAATACCGGGTAATATCGTTAAGGAGACCAAGGCTCGAGGGGCGATTGGTTTTCCTATCGGTCTTGCTACCGGCTTGGGCATGACTGTAACCCGTGAACTGGTTGGGGTTTACGAATTTCTTTCCGCGCCTTTTCCTGTTCCGGCACACTTTCAGCCCATTTTAACTCCCGAGTACCCGTGGGGTTATTTTGAATAAACCCCTTTAGGAAAACCAAAATGTAACAAGTCAGAGGGTTTAGACTCGATTGATTGCAGTTGATGTGCGTTGGTTCATGCCCATATCAATTGAGTCTGATCCTGAGGTATCCCCACAAATTTCCCAAACTCGTCGTTCCGGCAGGGATGCCGGAATCCAGTGCCATGGATGGTAACTTTGGTGACTTTCCGGGTGCTTAATAAAAGCGAGTGGTATTTTAAAGTTTCACATCCTTGTGACTGGATACTGGCATCCCTGCCAGCATGACGACTGTTCGGCTATGTTGTATATATTGAATGCGCAAAATATCAAAAACCTGTTGTTTTATAAGATTATTTTATGGGGATACCTCAGGGTCTGATCTTAAATAATTTCGATTTAAACGAGGTAAAATTCAGAAAATTGACTTATGAGCGTGAATTTTCTACTGTTTGCCAAATGGCTGTCATCGACAGGCGGACAATATGAAACCACAACACACAGCTGAATTTCGTTTCTACGAGGAACTGAACGATTTTCTTCCACCGGAGCAACGCAAGCGCACGATACGCTATCGTTTCAGCGGCCATCCGGGAATCAAGGACCCCATTGAAGTTTTCGGTGTGCCTCACACCGAGGTGGACCTGATTGTTGTCAATGGTCAGTCGGTGGGCTTCGACTATCAACTGCAAGCTGGCGATCGTGTCGCGGTCTACCCTGTTTTCGAAGCGTTGGATATCTCATCTTTGGTCAGGTTACGCGAAAAACCCTTGCGCAATCCCCGCTTCATCCTGGACGTGAATCTGGGCAAACTCGCCAAACGCATGCGTTTGTTGGGTTTCGACAGTCTCTATCGCAACGACTATAGGGATGCCGATATAGTTAATATCTCAGTCAACGAGCGGCGTATCGTGCTGACCCGGGATCGTCGTCTTTTGTATATCAAACAAATCAACCACGGCTACTGGGTGCGTGCGACCGACGTAGAAGCCCAAGTCGATGAAGTCCTGCGCCGCTTCGACCTGTACGGCTTGATTCATCCTTTCGTCCGATGCTTGATGTGCAACGGTGTGTTAGCACCGGTCGCCAAAGCGGATATTTGGGATCGTCTCGAACCCAAGACGAGGCTCTACTATGAGGATTTTTACCAGTGCGTCGATTGCCGGCGGATCTATTGGCAAGGCTCGCACATGGAGAACATGCTGCAACGCTTGGCCGACTTGGATTATCCTGGCGTTAAACGATTAAGCCAAAAAATAAAATAATCAAACTGTTTAACGTATAATTTGACAAACTGCGGGGAGGGGGACCGTGCATATAAAACCTCTTAAAAACGTCAAATGTCAGTCACAACCGCGCAAGTTTTTTCCGGATCAATTTTGTAAGATGAAAAAGGATTTGTCTCGGATAGACGGATCGGCCTTGGATTGAATAAAAAACGTTATTGGGGCTAAATCATGGCAATAAAAAATTTAGAGGTTGCAGATTAGTGGATGAGATCAAAATGACGAAAGCTGAAGATCGAAGAGGTTTTTTTCGAATTGATGATGAAGTTAATCTGTTTTACAAAAAAATAGATGAAAAACGGGTGAACGAACCGCCGCACCATGTTTCCGACAGTATTTTGAATAGCTGTTCATTGTCTACCGCACTTGAAATGGTATCGCAGGAATCGATGCTGTTATTGCACAGGCTGGATAAAAACCTGCCGGACGTAGCGGATTACTTAAGGTTAATTGACAGAAAAATCGATCTTCTTGCCCAGGCTATTACGATGCAGGGCTTTCAATTTAAGGAAAACGATACCCGTAACGTTAACATGAGTGCAACCGGCATCGCTTTTAATTGTGAGGAAGCGCTTAAAGAAAGCGATTATCTGGAAATCAAAATACTGCTGATATCATGTATGACGGTCATCGTGACTTACGGCAGGGTTGTTTATTGTAAAAATAGCCAATCAGACGATAATCAGTATCCTTATTTTGTCGGTGTTAATTTTATTAATATGAAAGATGAGGATCGGGAAATGTTGATTAAGTATGTAGTAAAGGAGCAATTGCAACAGATCAGGGATAAAAAACAGGTTGGCGATAAAGCTTGAGCCGTTGTGAACATTTCAGATAAGCAAAAAAAAATCCTTACTCTCTTGGCGGACGGAGCGTTTCATTCCGGCACTGAATTGGCCGATGCGCTGGGCATCAGTCGTTCAGCGGTCTGGAAACAGCTGAATGGCTTGGTCGAATTAGGCTTGCAACACTCGGCAGTCAGCGGTAAAGGCTACCGGCTGGATCACTCGCTGGAGTTGTTGGAAGCGCCAAAAATCAATGCCGTTGTTAACGACCGGGTCGGCGCATTAATTTCATCGTTTGAAATTCATGATCAAATCGATTCCACCAACCGCTATTTAGTGGAACGCTCACAAAATAATGCGCTTTCAGGCTCTGTGTGTTTTGCGGAGTATCAAACAGCCGGAAAAGGCAGGCGAGGGCGGCAATGGGTTTCGCCTTACGGGAGCAATATTTATTTGTCGATACTCTGGCGCTTTCAGCAGGGACCTGCCGCCATTTCAGGCTTAAGTCTGGCTATCGGTGTGGCCGTGATCAGGGCTTTAAAACAGCATCAAATCCATGATATTGGCCTCAAGTGGCCTAATGACATTTATAGTCAGGGTAAAAAACTGGGCGGTATTCTGGTTGAAGTCTCTGGCGAGACTGACGGCCCGTGCAGCGCCGTTATTGGTTTGGGCTTGAATTTATTCTTGCCGGAAACCCAAGCCGAAAGCATCACTCAAGCCTGGACCGATTTAAGAAAAATTACCGGGCAAAACCAACTGTTCAGGAATAAATTGGCAGGCACTCTGTTAAATCATCTGCTGCCGGTTATTGCCGAGTATGAAGGTGTCGGCATTAAAGTCTATCTCGACGAATGGCGCTCCTACGATTGTCTGACCGGAAAATCTGCGACCTTGTTTATCGGTCAGCAACAATTTGAAGGCATAGTGCGAGGCATCGACGATAACGGCATGTTATTGATTGAACGCCCGGATGGCCGTGTGCAGACCTTTGCCTCCGGCGAAGTCAGTTTTAATGGTTCGGCACTGCAATGAATTTGTTGATTGATATGGGTAATACCCGTCTAAAGTGGGGAATTACGAAAGGCGGTCAAATCATTACCGGTCAGTCCCTGCTTAATACCCGGATTAATCGGCATGAACTTATTGATCTATGGAAAGGCATCCGCCCGCCCAGACGGCTTGCTGTTTCCTGCGTGAGCGCAAACCGCTTGCTCGAACTTGTCCAGTCGGTAGCCTTTGAGCTTTGGCTTGATGTGGATGTTATCCTGGTTAAACCTCAAACGCAGGCATTTGGCGTAATTAACGCTTATCAACAGCCGGAAAAACTGGGCGTTGACCGCTGGTTATCATTAGTTGCCGTTTGGCAGCAATATCAAGCTCAGGCCTGTATAGTCGATTGCGGAACGGCAATTACCGTGGATTTAATCGATGCCGATGGCAGGCATCAAGGTGGCCTGATTAGCCCCGGCTTGACGCTGATGAAGAAATCCTTGGGTCAAGGGACAGAGGCACTGTCTGTTAGTGAAGCAAGCTACGCATTCGGTCTGGCCAACTTCACCGAGGCCGCAATCTACAGCGGCACCTTAACCGCAGCTATCGGCTTGATCGAGCATGTGCTGGCAAAACAATCTGAAAATACGCAACTGATTTTAACTGGCGGAGATGCCGCGCTTATCGCCGGACAGCTTGGTGTTGCATCCATTGTTGATCCGGATGTGGTGTTGCGAGGATTACTGTGTGTTCTGGAAGGACATGCATGAAGATTTTGTTTCTTCTGGCGGCATTGGCTAATGTTGTGCTGTTTATGTGGGAGTTCAGACAAGGTGGGTTTGAGCTGAATGTCAAAACCTCCCAACAACCGCTTCGGGAGCCGATGGTATTGGTCAGTGAATTGAAACACGACGTAGTGAATGTTGAATTTAGATCATTATACCCGCCGGGCTTGGATCCCCGGTCCGATAATTTATTGACTGAACAACTCGTTCTTGCAGACTTTTAGGCAACTGCTCTTCTTTTGTGCAGTTAGTGATGTCTTCGTAGTGTTTGCTAATTTCCAAGCTCCAGCTTCGCCTTCGGGGTTATCAATCTTGAGATTGGGAACCCGCGTAAGACATGCCTAACCCAACGGTCTAAACTTAATAAATCTATCGTGCTAAACATTATCTGGATCAGCTTTTTCCTCGCCGCCTTTTGCACCGCGCTGTTCAAGCTGGTTTTCTTGGGCGACCAACAGGTTTTTGCGCAAATCATGGAAGCCATGTTTGCGTTGTCGAAATCGGCTTTTGAAATATCCCTGGGACTGACCGGTGTGTTGGCCTTATGGTTGGGCATTATGCGCATCGGCGAAAAAAGCGGTTTTATCCTGTTATTAACCCAAAGCCTCACGCCGTTATTCAGCCGGTTAATGCCCGATGTGCCCAAAGGCCATCCCGCCTTGGGCGCTATCGTGATGAATATTTCCGCCAATGCGCTGGGCCTGGACAATGCCGCAACGCCGTTGGGCATCAAAGCCATGCAGGAACTGCAAACGCTTAACCCTAACCCCGAAACCGCCAGCAACGCGCAAATCCTGTTTCTGGTGATCAACACCTCGGGCGTTACGCTGTTTCCGGTAACGATTTTCACCTACCGCGCCCAATTGGGGGCAGCCAATCCGACCGACGTATTCATCCCGATCCTGATAGCCACGTATATGTCGACGCTGGCAGGTTTGCTTGCCGTCGCCTTCGTGCAAAAAATCAACCTGCTGGATAAGGTGATCGTGGCCTATCTCGGCGGTTTTACGCTGGTAGTCGGCGGCATACTGGCGTATTTTTCCAGCTTACCGCAACAGCAGATGCTTGAGCAATCCGCGATTATCAGCAATTTCATCCTGTTCTCGCTGGTCATTACTTTTATTCTCGGCGCGATCAACAAGGAGATTAATGCCTATGACGCCTTTATTGAAGGCGCTAAGGAAGGCTTTCATACCGCCACCACCATCATTCCTTATCTGGTCGCGATGCTGGTTGCGATCGGCGTATTCAGGGCCAGCGGCGCGTTGGATTTACTGGCCGATTTGGCGCGTTACGTCGTGCATTACTTCATGCTCGACGACCGTTTTGTCGATGCCCTGCCTACCGCATTGATAAAGCCGTTCAGCGGCAGCGGGGCCAGGGCGATGATGATTGATACCATGAAAACCATGGGCGCGGATTCGTTTGCCGGACGCTTATCGTCGATTGTGCAAGGCAGCACCGAAACCACCTTTTATGTGCTGGCGATTTACTTCGGCTCGGTCGGCATCAAACATATTCGTCATGCCGCCGCGTGTGGGATAATAGCCGACTTTGCGGGCATTGTTGCATCCATATTTGTCGCTTATTGGTTTTTTGGTTGATTCCGGTAGAGACGCGATTTATCGCGTCTCTACGGATATTAATTTATGGTTGATAGATATAAAGGCAAATATAGAATATCTTCCGCCCGATTAAAACGCTGGGATTATGGCTCGAGCGCGCCTTATTTTGTAACTATTTGCACAGGGAATAAAATATCGTATTTCGGCAATATTCAAGAAGGGCAAATGCACTTGTCAGATTTAGGGCAGCTGGCGAATAAATATTGGCTGGAAATAGAAAATAAATTTCCATTTGTCGTTTTAGACCATTTTATTGTTATGCCGAATCACGTACATGGAATTATTAATATCCGTAGAGACGCGATTTATCGCGTCTCAAATGGCGCCGAAAATACTGATAATACAGACGCGATTACAATAGATGCGATAAATAGAGACGCGATAAATCCCGTCTCTACTGGTGGCGGGATTACGGGGAATAATAATCCAATGCTGCATGAGAATTTGCCTCGTTTTATACACTGGTATAAGGGTAGATGCACTTTTGAAATGAGGAAAACTTATACTAAGTTTTCCTGGCAACCACGTTATCATGAACATGTTATTCGTAATGAAGAATCATATTTAAAAATATCTGAATATATTCAGAATAACCCTTTACGATGGTTGGAAGATAAATACCATGTATAGGCGTTAATCCTTAATGCAGAAAGTATGCAAAAATGCTATGCGTAAATCTGTTTAATTTACCTCGCCAGAAGGCACCTGTTTTTTTACCACTATCTCTCATGAAAGTTCATCTTAAAACCCTAGGCTGCCGTCTTAACGAAGCCGAACTGGAAACCTGGGCGCAGGCTTTTCAAAAATCCGGCCACCAAATCACCAAACAAGCCGAAGCCGCCCATCTTATCGTGATCAATTCCTGCGCGGTGACCCAGGATGCGGCCAGAAAATCGCGCCAGCTGATACGCCGCATTCATCGCGATAATCCGCAAGCCAAACTTGTGGTCAGCGGCTGCTACGCGACCTTGAATGAGGATGAGGCCGCGTCTTTATTGGGCGTTGATCTGGTGGTCAGCAACAAGGATAAGGACCGTCTGGTCGAAAAAACCCTGACTGAATTGAACATGGACAGCATGCCGGTCCTGTCCACCGAGCCGGGGGAAATATCGCTGTTCACGCGCGGCAGGCAGCGTGCTTTCGTTAAAGTGCAGGACGGTTGCCGTTACCGTTGCACGTTTTGCATCGTTACCGTCGCGCGCGGTGAAGAAAGCAGCCGTCCCGTGCAGACGGTCATCGACGAAATCAATGCCCTGCACCAGCAAGGCATCACTGAAGTCATTTTGACCGGCGTGCATTTAGGCGGTTACGGCAGCGATCTGGGTAACAACTTGTCCGATTTGATCAAAGCTATTTTGGTGGAAACCGACATCCCGCGACTCAGATTAGGCTCGCTGGAACCTTGGGAACTGCCGGACGATTTTTTCGAGCTGTTCAGCAATTCGCGTCTGATGCCGCATTTACACCTGCCTTTACAAAGCGGCTCGGACACCGTGCTGCGTCGTATGGCGAGGCGTTGTAAAACCGAGGAATTCGCGGTCATCGTTAAACAACTGAGGGCGCAAATCCCGCACTTTAATATTACCACCGATATTATCGTCGGCTTTCCCGGCGAAACCGAGCAGGAATGGCAAGATAGTTTTGACTTCATTAAGCAAACCGGTTTCGGTCATATCCATATCTTCACCTACTCCAGTCGTGAGGGCACCAAAGCCGCAAGCCTGCCAGATCAATTAAGCAACGACATCAAAAAACAGCGCAGCAGGCAGTTGCATGAGTTGGCTGAGGAGATGAAACTGAAGTTTTTTGCCGATAACGTAGGCAATGAATTTCCGGTGTTATGGGAAGGCTACAGCGAAGCGTTGGCAGATGATAAACAACGGGTGTTCGGTTATACGCCGAATTATCTTCGGGTTGGAAGTGTGATTGGCAGCGACATGTCGGTGGAGAATCAGACGCTTAACTGTGTGGTAACAGCGGTTGGTGATAGCTGTGTTGTCGGGGAGCTTGTGGTGTGATTAAGAGTGCGGTTTTTAGGCGATTATTCCTCGCACCTATTCTTTGAGTTACTGCCATTAAGTTAATGATTTAATAAATTAGCGCCCACAGCATTCAACCATAACTATCTTCGGCGCAAGCTTATGGAGTAACTTGATTAACATGGCTATACTCAACACAGCAAAACGCGCCCTGCAATTTTTCCGTATCGGGCTGGCTGCCAAAAAGCTGCAACGCACTCAGAACGAAACCGAGCGCCTGCTCGCCAAACAGGCGATTGCCGGGTTGTTTGCCGACGCGCGCGGCATCACCATGAAAATCGGTCAGTTGTTTGCGGGTAACGACGGCACGACCCCCTTTCAGGAACTTGTCGAAGGCATAGAGCCTTTGCCGTTAAAAGCAATGATCCCACAGCTTGAAATGGAACTCGGGCAAAAAGTAAAAACTGTTTTCCGTTCCATTGATAAAGCCATCGCGGCGGCCTCTCTCGGACAAGTGCATCTCGCCGAACTTAAAAACGGCGACAAGGTCGCGGTAAAAATCCGTTATCCCGATATTGCCGATGCGGTCGATGCCGAATTGCGCCTAGTCGGTTTGATGCCCGGTGTAGGGCCAGTCAACCGCTGGGGTTTTGATCTTGACGCTTATAAAAAAAGCCTGCGCGACAACATGCACCGCGAGCTTGATTACCGTTCGGAAGCTCAAAGGCAGGACTATTTCGGCCGCACCGTCCACGTTCCGGGACTGAAGGTTCCCGATGTGTATAAGGATTTATGCAGCGAACGCGTGCTGGTGCAAAGCAGGGCGGAGGGTGTGTTAATTTACAAGGTCAGTGACTGGTCGGAGCAGGATCGTCTGGCTATCGGCCAAACGCTGATGATGACGCTGTTTAAAAGCTTGTTTGTTGCAGGCGAAGTGCATGGCGACCCGCATCCCGGCAACGTCTTTTACAGCCACGACGAAAACGGCCTAGCGCTAGTCACATTGCTCGACTACGGCTGCACCATTAGCATTGCCGAACCACGCAGGCTGGCGCTGCTCAAGTTGATCGTCGGTTGCCGCGAGCGTAGCCCTGTCAAGCCTTTGGACTGCTTTGCGGCGCTGGGTTTCGACAGCAAAAAACTGACGCCCATCAGCGGTTCCTTGCCCGCCTTATGCCAGATATTATTCCGGCCTTTTTTATTAAACCATGCGTTTAATCCCGAGGAGTGGCAGCTAGGTCAGGGAGTTAACGATCTGCTGGGCGATTATCGCTGGTGGTTTAGGTCGGCCGGACCTTCCGACCTGTTTTTACTGATGCGCGCTTTTCAGGGGCTAATCCAGCAATTGCAACAGTTGGATGTCAAGTTGCCGTGGTGGACGTTGCTGCGACAAGCGGTCGGTCCTGAACTCATTCAGCAGGCCATGGCGTATGAACTGCCTGCAATTAAGCATGAGCCGACAGTTATTGCGTTGGGCTTTGATCAACAAGCAACTCTGCTCTGCGTGCGCGTCACCGAAAGCGGCGAGCAGCGTGTTTCGGTTAAAATGCCCGCCGAAGCGGTGCTGGATTTGGAGCATCTTATTCCTGAAGATGTCTTGGCGCGCATCATAAGTTCGGGAACAATCGACCTCAAACAGTTGGGCGAGTCTATCCGCGCCAACGGCATTATCCCCCAGCAACTGTTTGTTTTTGAAGACGGTAGGAAAACTTATAGGGTATGGCTGGAGTAAGGTAACTCAAGGTGAAAACGATGCGTTATATTTTGGCGATAGATCAAGGCACCAGCAGTTCGCGTTGTGTTCTTTATGATCAGCGGGCTAACCCGGTTGCGATGGCACAGCAGGCGTTTACGCAACACTTTCCGTATCCCGGCTGGGTCGAGCATGATGCCGAAGAAATATGGGCATCGCAAGCCGGGGTTTTTCAGCAAGTGATGCAGGACGCCCAGCTTCGGCCGCATGATATTGCCGGAATCGGCATCACTAACCAACGCGAGACTACGGTCATCTGGGAGCGCAGCACCGGCAAACCGATTTATAACGCCATCGTATGGCAGGACAGGCGCACGGCTGAGGACTGTATCCGTCTGAAACAAGCCGGAGCGGAAGCGATGGTTAAGGCCAAAACCGGCCTGCTGCTCGATGCTTATTTTTCGGCGACAAAAATCAGCTGGCTGCTGGATCATGTCGAGGGTGCGCGGGAAAAAGCCGAGCGCGGGGAATTGGCATTCGGAACCATAGACTCATGGCTGGTCTGGAAGCTGACCAACGGCGAACTGCACATTACCGATGTTTCCAATGCCGCCCGAACCTTGTTGTTTAACATTGATACGATGCAATGGGACGATGAGTTATTGGGGTTATTCGGCATACCTGCATCCTTGCTGCCGGTCGTTAAATCGTCCAGCGAGATTTACGGGCAAACACGTAATTCTGACATAGGGGCGGGGATTCCTATTGCCGCCATTGCCGGCGATCAGCAGGCGGGGCTATTCGGTCAACTGTGCATCAATGTCGGGATGGCTAAATGCACCTATGGCACCGGTTCGTTTTTAATGATGAATACCGGATCGCAAAGGGTTGCTTCGAATCACGGACTATTAACTACGATTGCCTGGCAAATCGGCGATCAAATCCATTATGCGCTTGAAGGCGGCGTGTTTGTCGGAGGCGCGGTCATTCAATGGTTGCGCGACGGCTTGGGTTTGTTCGAGCAAGCAGCGGATAGCGAACGGCTGGCCGCTAGCGTTGACGATAATGGCGGAGTTTATTTCGTGCCCGCACTGACCGGTCTCGGCGCGCCGCACTGGGACCCGCATGCGCGCGGTTCGATCTTCGGCATCACGCGCGGCACAACCTCGGCGCATATTACCCGAGCGGCACTGGAGAGTATTTGTTTTCAGGTTGATGAGGTATTACAGCTACTTTCAGCAGAAAGCGGTACAGCGATTACCCAGCTAAGAATGGATGGCGGCGCGGCGGTCAATAATATGCTGGCGCAATTTCAGGCCGACATCTCGGCTGTTGACGTTGTCCGTCCCGCGAATCTTGAAACCACGGCTTTGGGTGCGGCTTATCTTGCCGGTATTGCCATTGGATTATGGACTATCGACGAACTCAATCAGAAATGGCGGATTGATCGGTCATTTCATGAACAAATGCC
Source organism: Methylobacter sp. (assembly GCF_030680395.1). Taxonomy (GTDB): domain Bacteria; phylum Pseudomonadota; class Gammaproteobacteria; order Methylococcales; family Methylomonadaceae; genus Methylobacter_A. Next base: position 151,295 of record NZ_JAUXVR010000029.1, read on the forward strand.
GCCGTTGGAAGTTAAATCGTTAAAGCGACATTGGCTTAAAGCCGTGGCTAGAGCAAAAAACTGGGCTGAATAAGGTTTGCTGGATGAGTGAGACAAAACTTCGCGAATATGAGAATTTTCATATTGTGTTATGGCTTTTAAAAGATACCTGTTGGTTGATGGAATGGAGGCTTGAAGGCATTTTCATGATCGTGCCGACGATTGCAGCGGCTTTTCACATTACCTGGCTCGGACGAAAAAATACTGCCAATCTGTTTCATAATCTAGCCGTCAGTAGCTGGATATGCGGCAATGCGGTTTGGATGATCGGGGAGTTCTTTTTTGACGACAGCCTTAGGCCTTTTGCTAAAGTATTTTTCAGTATCGGTGTTGTGTTTCTTGCGATGTATTATTTAGGTGTGTTGCCGAAACAAAGGCGCTTGCTGAGACAAAAACTGTAACTTATTGTTATGCATAAGTATCTGCGGGATGTCGTCATTCCGCCAGTCCCTTGCCTGGCGTTAGACGAGATGCATGCCGACAGGCAGACCTTCCTGATTTTTACTGGAGCCGCTCCCGGCGGCTCCAGCACTTCCGCCATCCATGGCAGTCGTAAAACCTGGAAGGTCTGATTGGTAACGCCCACGCCTTACAGCGCTTACGATTCAGCCTGCTTAAAATGCATGAATTTGACCCCGATAGCGCAGGCAACGCCAACCAGGATATAGGCGTAATTGACGAACAAGCCGGACAATGTGCCGGGATTATGTTCAACCGCATCGCGTATCCCTGGGGTTATGGCAAAAGTCCAAACAACGCCGGGGATCAGATAGGACAGAAAGCCCACCATAGACGAGGAAAGCGGATTTTTTCCGGTCGCTTCGGCGCTCTTATAGAACCAGTAAGAGATCAGTAACGCGGTAATGGTGCCTATCATGATGAAATGCCTTAAGTTATGTTAGCGGTAGCGTCACAGTATCAAATTGCTTTCTGCTGCTCAAGCGCAAGGTTTTAGGTGGAGGCGGAAACATCAGTTGCAGCATTTACTACAGACCGATATTCAAATAATTAACGTAGGCCGGAATAAGCCGGTTCGAGCGGCAGCGAGAATCGGCGTTTCCGGCTATTCGAGTTCTATGTCTTCTATATTGGGAGACGCCATTTCACACCAATTGTACGGATACCAACCCAGCGCGACAAAACGCGTAAAAGAGCTATGCGGCCATTCGCCGGGCGCGGTCGCCAAGCCATGTTTGACCGGGTTGTAATGGATATAATCCAAATGTTTGTGAAAGTCGTTTTCGTCTCGGATGCAATGATCATAGAAACGCGGCTGCCAAACGGTTTTTGCGCCGCCTTTTCGGGTTTGAGCGGGAACATGTCGTGAAAAGATGGTCTTCACCATTTGCCAACGGGTGGAAAAAACGGCATCGCCTTCCGGTAAGCGCCACAGGCAATGCAGATGATCCGGCAAAGCCACCGCCGCCAGCAGGTCGAAAGGGCGTTTTGTTTTGACCTCCCGAAAAGACCGGCGGAGTTGCTCCACCCGTTCGGCGTCGGCGAATACCGGTTGGCGGCGGTAAGTGACCAAGGTAAAGAAATAGGTTCCGCCGGGAATATATAAGCGTCGATAATCGCTCATGGGTAGTTCTCAAAACAGAGTAGGCCGGAATAAGGCCATCCAAGGCTCTCCTGAGCAAAGCCGAAGGGCGCGTAGCGCGAGGTGGCGTTTCCGGCGAGTTTGGGAGGTGTTTGCCGGAAACACCAGTTCTCGCTGCCGCTTGAACCGGCTTATTCCGGCCTTGTATATTAAATACATCTCTAAAACACAGGATTATGTGACACAAAAAAGTTTATAGTGATAAGTGATTTTCTGGGGAAGCCGATCCGGCCTTAAGCTCTGAGCTTGTTCGTAGATAGGCTCCCCAC
>NZ_JAUXVR010000041.1 GCF_030680395.1 Methylobacter sp.
CATGTTCAATAATGAAGGCATAGACATAAGCCGCCTTCATGTCATCCCCAGCAGTTATGAAATTCATGATTTGGTTGACGGCAAGGCAGATGCCTTTAATTCCTATCTGAGCAACGAACCTTATTTTCTAAAGCAACAAGGAGTTGAATTCACCGTACTCAATCCGCGCAACTACGGTGTCGATTTTTACAGCGATATTCTGTTTACAACGGAAGATGAGCTTAAACAGCATCCCGAACGCGTCAAGGCCTTTCGCCAAGCCAGCCTTGAAGGCTGGTATTACGCAATGGATCATCCGCAGGAAATTATCGATCTATTGCTCAACAAATATCACGTCAACAAATCCAGGGATCATCTTAACTTTGAAGCCGACGCAATACGTTCGTTGATCATGCCGGATGTCATCGATCTGGGACACATGAATCCCTGGCGCTGGCGGCACATGGCGGAAACTTTCATCAAAGCGGGCATGGTTGAAAATGACAAGTTTTTGCAAGGTTTCAGCTACGACCCTGATCCCAAAGCCGACAAAGAAAAACTGCTCCAATATGTCAAGATTGCCGTAATCATCAGCCTATTAACCGGTGTTATTACCTTAACGCTATTGGCTTCCTATCGAACGCTAAGGCAAAAAAATAAAACAGCCGCCCGTAACGAAAAACTCTTACGCTTGGCGCATGAGACGGCTGAAATAGGTTATTACATAACCGATCTGACGACCGGTCGCTGGAAAAGTTCCCCTTTGCTCGATCGGATTTTCGGCATTGACGCGCACTTTGAACGAGATATTCCCAATTGGGTAACATTGATTCACCCTGAATACCGTCAGCATGCGCTTGATCATTATCAAAAAACAATTCGTAATCGCGAACGGTTTTCGATGGAATATGAAATCACCCGCCCAAACGATAACGAAACACGCTGGGTAAGCGCTCATGGCGACATCGAATACGACAAAGCCGGCAATCCCGTGCAACTGGTGGGTACCATCCAGGATATTACCGAGCGCAAGCAAGCGGAACAGCAACTAACCCGCCGACTTCGTCATCTGAAGATAATGGAGCGCATATCCCGAATAAGCTCTACGGCCGACAGCCTTGAAACCATGCTTGATGGAGTACTCAAAGAAATCCAGTTGATTTTTGATGCTGACCGTGCCTGGTTTTTGTACCCCTGCGATCCCCAGGCAAGCTTTTGGTCCGTACCGATAGAGCAAGCCCGTCCCGAATGGCCCGGCGCTTTTGTTCGCGACAGAAAAATCCCGGTCACCGAAGAATTTGCAGAACTGTTTCAAGCGGCGCTTGAAACAGGCGAAACCTTGCAATACGGCCCCACTTTAGCCCTTGCCGTTCCAACGCTAGCCGCCGATGAATTCTCGGTAAAATCTCAATTACTTATTGCACTTCGGCCGCAGATCGGCAGCCCCTGGTTACTTGGCATTCACCATTGTTCTAAAGCGCATATCCACGATTCGGACGATCTATGGATATTCACCCAGATTGCACAAAGAGTTACCGAAGCTTTGAGCAGCCTGATTTCGATCAAAAGCCTGCGGGAGAGCGAGGAACATTTCCGCCTGCTTATTCAAGAATCACCTGTTGCTATAGGTATAGCCAATAAACAGGGCGGAATCGATTTATTGAATGACCGGTTTACCCAGACTTTCGGTTACACACTGGACGATACTCCAAACTTGGATGCGTGGTGGCCGCTTGCTTATCCTGACGAATATTATCGGAATCAGGCAAAAGAAATATGGCTAGGCTCAATGGAAAAAGCCATCCTTGACGGGAAAGAGTTTGAACCTATGGAGTTTAGGGTAACCTGCAAGAACGGAATGATGCGCGATATAATTTTTTATAATGCAATCGTCGGCGAACGGATTCTGGTATTTTTTGATGACATCACCGAACGCAAGGCTGTCGAAAATAAATTACGTACCCGCACCGACGAACTGGCTTTACAGAACCAAATTCTTCAACTTATTAATCAAGGGGGAGATCTATCCACGGTATTGGATGAATTAGCTCGTCAAATTGAGGCACTGCATCCCGATATGCTGTGCTCTATCTTACTGCTGGATGAAAACAACAAACATCTGCGCCATGGCGCAGCGCCCAGTTTACCCGACTTTTATAATCAAGCCGTTGATGGCCTGCCGATTGGAGATGGCGTAGGATCTTGCGGCACGGCGGCGTATCGCGGCGAGAGCGTCATCGTTGAAGATGTGCAACATCACCCCTACTGGGAACCGTTTCGCGATCTTGCCAACCTAGCCGATCTGCAAGCCTGCTGGTCGTACCCGATTAAAAATAATCAGGGACGCGTACTCGGAACTTTCGCCATCTACCATCGACTGCCGACACAACCAACGGATAAGGACATCAGCCTGATTAGCCACTATGCCGGACTGGCGCAATTGGCGATTGAGCGAGGTCAGTCAACGATACAAATAGCGGAATCCCTCTCAGTATTAAAGGCTACCTTGGAATCCACCGGCGAAGCTATTCTGGCTGTAGACCTGAACAATAATTGGCTGCTACATAACCAAAAATTCATTGATTTGTGGCAAATTCCGGATGAAGTCATTGCCGCTAAAACAGGAGCTAAAGACGGTAATGCGGAGCTGTTGTACGGACCCAATCAAATCAAAAACGCAGAGGCTTTCTCAAATAAAGTAACCGAACTATATGCTACGCCCGAAGCCCATTCCTTCGATGTTATTGAATTCAATGATGGAAAAATCGTCGAGCGATACTCTATCCCCAAGATAATTAACAACAAAGTAGTCGGCAGGGTATGGAGTTTTCGCGACGTTACCGAGCAAAAACAGGCCGAGGCAGAACTTCGCATCGCCGCGACCGCCTTTGAATCGCAAGAAGGCATGTCCATTACCGATACCAATCAGATTATCCTGAAAGTCAACAAGGCGTTTACCCGCATTACCGGCTACGGCCCGACAGAAGTCGTTGGAAAAACCCACGCGTTACTTAACTCAGGGCGTCAGGATACTCATTTCTATAGGGTACTGCAACATACCCTGAAACAGGATGGCTACTGGGAGGGGGAAATATGGAACCGACGCAAAAACGGGGAAATCTACCCTCAATGGCTCAGCATTACCACGGTTAGCGACGCGAACAACCGGATCACCAATTACGTTGCCGCTTTCACCGACATCACCAAAGACAAAGAGGCTGAAGAAACTATTCACAACCTGGCTTATTACGACCCGCTCACGGCACTGCCTAATCGTCGTCTGCTATGGGAGCGACTAAAGCATGGTATAGAAATGGAGCGACGTGACGGCAAACAATTGGCATTGCTGATGCTTGATCTGGATCGTTTCAAAGTAGTTAATGACAGCATGGGACACTTGGCAGGCGATGAATTACTGCAACAAGTCGCTACCCGCATCAAAGCAAGGTTACGCGATGTCGATATGGTGGCGCGTTTGGGCGGCGATGAATTTATCGTGCTATTGGAAGACATTACTCATCCGGAAGATGCGGCACGGGTCGCAGAAAATATCGTTGCCGACTTAAGCATGCCGTTTCAATTGCTTAAAAATAACAGCACCTGCCCTGATCCTGAGCTACACCGAAAGGTAAGAATCGGAGCCAGCATAGGCATTAGCTTGTTCCCACAGCACGGCGACAGTCCTGAAACATTGATGGATAACGCTGACATCGCTCTCTATAGAGCTAAAGATGAAGGACGCGGCTGTTTTGCCTATTTTTCCGAAGAGTTTACCATTATCGCTCGCGAGCGTATTGCACTGGAAGCGCGTCTGCGCCGCGCTACTGAACAGCGAGAATTATGCGTCTATTACCAGGCACAAATAGATATCGACAGTGGCCTGATCATCGGCGCAGAAGCGTTGGTACGCTGGCATGATCCCACCGCGGGACTGATTCCACCAGCCAACTTTATTCCCATTGCCGAAGAAACCGGTCTGATTGTAGAGATTGGCGCCTGGGTGCTGCGCGAAACCTGTCGACAAGGCCGACGCTGGATAGACGCGGGTTTACCCTCATTAACTTTAGCGGTCAATGTCTCCCCTCATCAGTTCCGCCGTAGCGATATTAACGCCCTGGTGGCAGAAGTATTGAACGAGACCGGCTTCCCGGCCGAGCTATTAGAATTGGAATTAACTGAAAGCGGCTTAATGGAAAACGAAGAAAAAGCCGTCGAAGTGCTTAATAATTTGCGTGCTCAGGGCGTTCGACTTGCTATTGACGACTTCGGCACCGGTTATTCATCACTGGCCTACCTCAAACGCTTTCCTCTGGATGTACTGAAAATCGACAAAAGCTTTATAGATGATATTCCTTCGGTGCAAGACGACATGGAAATTACCGCGACGATTGTTGCGATGGGCCATATTTTAGGGTTCAAGGTACTGGCCGAAGGCGTAGAAACGCTTGAGCAACTGGCATTCCTGCGCGAAAAAGGCTGTGACACTTATCAAGGTTATATCAAAAGCAAACCCCTGCCACCGGAAGATTTTGCCCGGTTATTGCGTGATCAAATCTAAATGGCAGCAGATGATCTAAACAAGTACGTAATCAGAAAAAGCAAAGCAGCGAAAGATTAGCTCCTGCATTTCAAAATCAAGTTAAAATAGTCTCAAGATTATTAAATCGGGAACAAAGAAAATCCAGCTTTAAAATCAGTTTTTTGCGTTGACCAATATATAAATCATGCAGTGATCATTGTTTAAATATTAATGTGTACTAAATTTCATTTAGTTATTTCAATATAAACCAACCACAAAAAGAGAACACATGCTAGTTATCGTTGGATATATAATCCTCTCTGTATCAATCATGGGTGGATTTATGGGCGGCGGCGGACACCCCGGCGTTCTTTTTCAACCCTTTGAATTTATTATTATCATTGGCGCTGCCGTAGGTGCTTTCATCTGCGGAAACTCGATGTCCGTTATAAAAGCCTCTATCAGTCAGGCCACTGCTACCTTAAAAGGTACCAAGTATAATAAAGACTATTACCTTGATCTGCTGTTGTGCTTTTATGCAATTACCACTAAAACACGCAAGGAAGGCTTGTTATCGCTGGAAAGTATTATCGACGACCCGAAAAGCAGTCCGGTCTTTACGCCCAGAATTCTCGGCGATCATCATTTAATGGAGTTTATTTGCGACAACCTTCGTTTGATCGTTACCGGAGTTGAGGTCTACGCGCTGGAAGAACTGATGGATCAGGAACTGGAAACTCATCATGAAGAAGCCCATGCGCCCATTAAAGCCGTCCAGAATATCGCTGACGGTTTACCCGCCTTTGGGATTGTCGCGGCGGTAATGGGCGTCGTACATACCATGGAGTCGGTCGGTATTCCGCCTTCAGAACTGGGCAAACTGATTGCGGCGGCCCTGGTCGGAACATTTCTCGGTATTTTACTGGCCTATGGTTTTATCGGTCCCGTCGCAGCGGTGATGTCAGAACGCTTTGAAGCATCGGGCAACGTCTATAAGTGCGCCCAAAAAGGATTGCTGTGCTGCGCCAAAGGCGTATCGCCTGCTATGACTGCCGAGTATATGCGCACCATGATTGCCTCCTCCATGCGTCCTGGCTTTTTGGAATTGGAAGAACAGTTGAGAGCCAATAAAGGTTAATTTGAACAATGGCTGACCAACAACCGATCATCATAAAAAAAATAAAAAAAGGCGGCCATGCTCATCATGGAGGCGCCTGGAAATTGGCTTACGCCGATTTCGTTACCGCCATGATGGCTTTTTTTTTACTGATGTGGCTATTGGGGACAACCACTGAACCTGAACGCAAAGGAATTGCCGAATACTTTCAAGATCCTTTTAAGGCATCGACGCAAGAAAAAGGAGCCGATGTCGGTGATCGAACCAGCATTATTGAAGCGGGGGGTGCAGATATTACCTCGCAAGACCAGGGCCAGATCGACAAAGGCATGACAACAGAAATTAAAGACATTTCTCCTGAAGAAATTGAACGGAAAGCCGAAGAAATTGAGCAGGAAAAACTTGAAAATTTAAAGGAAAAAATCCAGGAAAAAATAGACTCGACTTCTGAATTAACCGAGTTCAAAGATCAAATCAAACTGGAAATAACATCAGAAGGCTTACGCGTTCTAATCGTCGATGACCAGAACAGACCCATGTATAAACTGGCCAGCGCAGAACCTGAGCCGCAAATCAAATTGATTTTGAGGGCGTTGGCGCCGGTTATCAACGAGATACCCAATAGAGTCAGTCTCAATGGACACACTGATGCACGGCCTTTTCCGCCCAATCAAAAAAAATATACCAATTGGGAGCTTTCCAGTGACCGAGCCAACGCTGCTCGATACGAACTGACCCAAGCAGGGCTTGCCGAAGGCAAAATTTTAAGAGTGATCGGATTATCGTCCAGTGTTCCCTACAATCCCACTACCGAACCACTCAATCCGATTAACAGGCGAATTTCCATTATTGTTATGAACAAAAAAACCGAACAAGAAATTTTGGAAAGTGTAGGCGATAAAGCGAGTACGGAGACCGCACCACCTCAGGGAACAGAACAAAAACAGCATTAATATTTTTTACTTATCCTATCGTGCTTCTTGAGATAAATGTTTGTTAATGACAGAGGGTAGATTCTTGGGCGCTTTAATGCGTAGTTGTTTGTTGACATTGAACCTGCCAAAAACCACTTCAATATCATTGGCTGCCACCCCAAATTCCTTTGTCAGAAACCGAACCATATGATCGGTTGCTCTGCCACCCACTGGCGCGGCAGTGACACTGATTTTGAGTTGCTTGCCTTTAACCTTGCCGATAGCATCCTGTTTTGCACTGGGTTGGCCGAGAATATTAAGCACAAACGTTTCACCATCCCAAGCACAGAAAGAATTAATTACCAACCCTTTGTTTTTCATAAATTCATGTAGTTGATTGTTTTATGGACATTATCGCGCAGAATCCCGGTTAACCTCAGTATTGGACATAATTGCAGAAAACCGTCCGATGCGGGCAAGATGAGTGAAGCCAAACCTACTATTTACACCCAACGGTTATCACGGGTTTCGCGCAATAAGTATACGGCAAGCAGGCTGATAGCTGCAGCCAAAGAGACATAGCCGCCGACCCAAGCCAGCCCTCCTTCGGCGACCAGCCGTTGCGCGATATAGGGTGCAAACGAAGCGCCCAGTATGCCGCCCAAGTTGTAAGCCGTTCCCGCTCCGGTATAGCGCACCTTGGAAGGAAATAGCTCCGGCAGCAGGGCTCCCATCGGCGCGAAGGTGGCTCCCATCAGGAACAGCTCCAAAGACAGGAAAGCGGTAATCATCAACGGCGAGCCGCTTTCCAGCATCGGCTTTAACAGGAAACCGGACAGGAATGCGGCGCTTCCGGCAATCAGCAATACTGGGCGTCGTCCGAAACGATCGCCTGCCCAGGCCGATAATGGCGTGGCGGCGGCCATAAATAGTACGGCCACACACAACATGCCGAGAAATTGCTGGCGCGGGATTTGCAGCGTGGTGGTGCCGTAGCTCAGCGAAAACACGGTTGAAATATAGAACAGCGCATAACAGACGACCATCGCCATCGCTCCCAGCGCCAGCGGGGCAGCATGAGATTTAAGTATTTCTTTGAGCGGCAAGCCGACCTGTTGGTGCTGCTGCAAAACTTTGGCAAATACCGGGGTTTCGGCCAAAGCCAGCCGCACATACAAACCGACCATGACCAGTACCGAACTGGCAAGAAACGGGAGTCGCCAGCCCCAGTCTTTAAACTCTTGATCACTTAGAAAATGGGCCAACAGCAAAAAACTGCCTGTAGCTAATAAAAATCCCACCGGCGGCCCCAACTGAGGAAACATGCCGTACCAGCCGCGTTTTCCGGCCGGCGCGTTCTCGGTTGCCAGCAGTGCCGCCCCGCCCCACTCTCCGCCCAAGCCGATACCCTGACCGAAACGCAACAGGCACAACAACGCCGGAGCCCATGCGCCGATAGCGTCATAGCCCGGCAACACGCCTATCAAGGTAGTGGAGACGCCCATCACCAGCAGCGATGCGACCAAGGTTGTTTTGCGCCCGATGCGGTCGCCGAAATGTCCGAAAAGCGTCGCGCCCAGAGGCCGGGTCAGAAAAGCGACGGCAAAGGTGAGGAAGGCGCTGAGGGCTTGCGTTGTCGGGTTGTCGCCGGGGAAAAACACCGGGCCGATAACCAATGCCGCCGCCATGCCGTAGATATAAAAATCGTAGAATTCAATAGCGGTGCCGATGAAGCTGGCTAAGGCGATACGGGTAACGGAGGGAGAGGTGGTTTTGCTCATGAATGCCTTGGAGGTCCGATGCGGAATGAAACCACAGCAATTTATTTTAGAAATCGATATAACGAATGCACCCGCTCAAGTTTTGAATCGGCGCGACGGAGCTTCATGTAGGGCGCGCCGTGCGCGCCAATGGCTAACAAGATTATTCGGGTATCCGAAAAGGCGCGCACGGCGCGCCCTACATGCATCAGTCCAATTTAATCCAATCTTCCAGCGCTTCGATAATAGCTTTCGCCTGATCCTTACTGGAAATATTAAACTTCGATTTTTGCTTGTACTCGCCGTTTTGTTTTTGATAGCGGCGAATGGTGTATTTATCGGGACCGTATTCTTCTTTGGCACGATTCCAGTCCTGATAACGGTACATAACCGTAGCCCATGCACCTTTGGTCAGCACTTTTTTGTCCAGTTCCTTGACTGTTTCAATGCCGCCGTCTTCGTACGTTACAGTCAATTCGTCTACAGTTTCAGCCATGTTAACTCCGGGTAATTTATGCGACAGCCATTCAAGCGAACGGGTGCTCAAGGATAATTGTTTCGTCCCTATCGGGACCGGTAGACAAGATAGCAATCTTGACACCTATCAGCTCTTCAATTCTTTTGATATAGGCTTTGGCGTTGTCAGGCAGCGCGTCGAAATCGGTTACACCGGCGGTCGTTCCCGTCCAGCCCGGCATGTATTCAATAATCGCATGACATCCTTCATATTGATCAGCACCTAAAGGAGCCGTTTCAGTAACGACACCGTTAAGTCGATAGGCGGTACAAATGCCGACCTTTTCCAGACCGTCAAGCACATCCAGTTTGGTTAAACAAATACCGCTGAGGCTGTTCATTTTTGCAGACTTGCGCATTGCGACCGCGTCAAACCAGCCGGTGCGGCGCTTGCGCCCGGTAGTGGCGCCAAACTCATGCCCTACTGTACCTAAGTGTTCGCCGTTCGCATCATGCAACTCAGTCGGGAAAGGGCCATTGCCTACGCGTGTCGAGTAAGCTTTGGTGATTCCCAGTACGTAGTCAAGATCAAGAGGGCCGATGCCGGTGCCGGTAGCCGCGCCGCCAGCCGTGGTGCTGGACGAAGTCACATAAGGAAAAGTACCGTGATCTATATCCAGCAGAGCGCCTTGAGCGCCTTCGAATAACAGGTTTTTGCCTTCATCCTGAAGCTTGTACAATTTCTCACTCACGTCAGTCAACATGGGCTTGATTTGCTCGCCCAGACTGAGCGCTTCATCAAGGGTCTCTTGATAATCAACCGCGTCAGTGTGATAGTAATTGGTCAGCATGAAGTTGTGGTATTCGACCAGTTCCTTAAATCTTTCGGCGAAAAGCGTGGGATTTAAAAAGTCTCCGGCCCGCAGGCCTCGTCTGGCCGCCTTATCTTCATACGCAGGTCCTATACCGCGCCCCGTTGTACCAATCGCTTTGCTGCCTCGTGCTATTTCACGGGCCTTGTCAATCGCCACATGAACCGGCAATATCAGTGTGCAGGCTTCACTGATCAGCAACCTGTTTCTAACAGGAATACCGGCTTTTTCCAGAAATTCAATTTCTTCAAGCAAGGCGTTAGGCGATAAAACTACGCCGTTGCCAATCATGCATTGGACACTTTCCCTGAGTATACCGGAGGGAATAAGATGCAAAACGGTCTTTTCTCCCTGTATAACCAACGTGTGTCCCGCATTATGCCCGCCCTGAAATCGGATGACAGCTTCCGCTTGTTCCGTTAACAGATCAACCAGTTTACCTTTTCCTTCGTCACCCCATTGGGTACCGATAACAACAACATTTTTTCCCATAATTATTCCAAGCTTGCTAATGGCCTAACGACCCAATTTTGATGATCTTGTTCCAAGACGGATGTGCATTTAAGTTCCTGTGCAGTCCCGGTTTGCCCCGGTAGTTGCTGAACAACCGCCTGTCCTTCTGCGCGTAAATCCCTGATTTTTTCGTTTAACGCTGCATCGTCCCCATAGGGCGCAAAAATTAAGGCTTGCCGTTCTTTTTGGCAGAATGTTTTGCCTAATGCCGATAATAGCTTCAAGTCTGCACTAAAGCCTGTCGCAGCACGCTCGCGTCCAAAAATAGCGCCGATATTGTCGTAGCGACCGCCTCTGGCAATCTCCCTGCCTACCGATGGCACGAAAGCTGCGAAAACCACACCGGTGTGATAATGGTAACCGCGCAACTCGGCCAAATCGAAACTGACCGGTAATGACGGGAAATTGCTCGTTAATTTATCAGCAATCGCTTCCAAATCCGCTAAAGCCTGTTTGACTTCACCATTAGCCGTCGATAAAACCGCTTGGGCTTTGGCAATGGTGTCCTTGCCGCCATTTAGCTGGGGTAATTTCAGGAACATCGCCTTAAGCTCACTATCGATGCTGTAGCAAGCCATCAACTCATGAAGCTCCGGTCTGGCCTTACGCTGTAACACATCAAACAACTCGGCTTCCTGTGCGTCAGTTAACCCAGCCTGCCTTGACAGCGCCCGATAGATACCGACATGACCCAAATCAAGGTGAACATTTTGCAATCCGGATATTGCCAACATTTCCAGCATTAAGCGTATGACTTCTACATCGCTTTCCTTACTGGCGTGTCCGTAAAGCTCGGCGCCTATCTGCATCGGGCTTCTGGTTTTTTCGAGCGGATCGCCTTTGGTGTGCAAAATAGTACCTGCATAGCAAAGACGTGTCGGCCATTCGGCGTTAAGGTTATGCGCATCGATTCTGGCGACTTGCGGGGTCATATCCGCCCTCACCCCAAGCATTTCACCGCTGATCTGATCGGTCAGTTTGAAGGTTTGCAATTCCAGATCATGTCCTGACCCGGTCAATAAGGAATCCAGATAATCTATGAACGGAGGAATAACTAATTCATATCCCCAGCAGGCAAATGTGTCTAATATCTTACGGCGCAAGCTTTCAAGATGCTTAGCCTCTTCCGGCAAAATCTCTTCTATGCCGTCGGGCAAAAGCCAAGAGTCTTTTTGTTGCATGTTTTGTATGTCCCACTCAAACAAAACGCCCCGCATGCGGAGCGTTGGTTACTGGTTCCCAGGCTAAAACTTGGGAATCGTGTTTAACTATTTCTGCTGTTTAAAGTATCTAAAGAAGTCCGAATCAGGATCAAGCACCATCATGCTTGAACTTGTAAATGTCTTCTTATAGGCATTCAAGCTGCGATAGAAAGTGAAGAACTCCGCGTCAGCGCCATAGGCTTTAGCATAGATTTCAGCAGATTTTGCGTCGCCCTCACCACGAAGCATTTCCGCATCCCGGAACGCGTTGGCCATAGTAACGACCCGTTGTCTGTCGGCATCGGCGCGAATTCTTTCTGCCGCCTCAGCACCTTGCGAACGGAACTCGCGGGCGACACGCTCACGTTCAGCTTCCATTCTACGGAACACGGAACTGCTAACTTCGTCCGGCAAATCGATGCGCATGACTTGAACATCAACAATTTCCATACCCAAATCAGCTGCAAGAGGCTTGGCGTTTTTAATCAATACTTCACGAATGACCTGACGGTCGGTTGACAGCAATTGCTTGATATTCCGCTTGCCGAATTCGCCACGAAAAGCGTCTTTAACAATTTGATCCAGACGTAAATTAGCCTGATCTATATCACCGGCAACAACCGTATAAAACGTAGTTACGTCACCGATGCGCCATTTAACGAAAGAATCAACAATGACGTTCTTCTTTTCAGCCGTTAAAAAACGTTCAGGCTTCGCATCCATAGTTTGAATGCGTTTATCAAACTTTTTTACATTGTTGATAAGCGGCCATTTAAAATGCAATCCAGGCTCGTAATCATTCTTTACAATCTCACCTAAACGAAACTTAATGGCTTTTTCTGTTTCACTGACGGTAAACAAACACATCATGCTGATAAACAACAATGCACCCAGACTTACCAAAATTTTATTCTGTGTCATTAGCGTCCCCTTGCGTCACGACCGCGAGTTGAAGTTCGCACAGCGGGCTGCGCCGCTTCAACCGCTGAATGAGGTGGTTGATCTGCTGTGCTTTGAGGAACATTGGGTTGCTGAATCGAAGGCTGATGCTGGATCATTTTATCTAATGGCAGGTAAAGCATATTATTACTGCCTTTAACATCAACCATCACGGTATTGGTTTCACTCAATACGGATTCCATAGCTTCGATATAAAGACGTTTTCGGGTCACATCCGGCGCTTTAGTATATTCAGCAAGCAATTTTGAAAAACGGTTGGATTCACCTTCTGCCTGAGCAATAACCTGTTCTTTATAGCCCTCGGCTTCCTGCATTTTTCTGGCTGCGGCACCGCGTGCTTTAGGAACAACGTCATTGGAATAGGCTTCCGCCTCATTAATCAAGCGCTGCTCATCTTCACGCGCCTTAATAGCGTCTTCAAATGCGTTTTGTACCTGTTCAGGCGGCTGTGCATCCTGAAGGTTGACACTGGTGATCTGAATACCGGATTTGTAGCTATCCATAACCTCTTGAATTTCCTTTTTAATCTGAGCCACGACTTCACTACGGCCTTCGGTTAAAACAAAGTCCATTTCGCTGCTGCCGATGACTCCGCGCTGCGCACTTTCAGTAACTTGTTTCAAGGTAGCTGCAGGATTGACTATGTTAAAAACAAATTCTTTTGCGTTTTTAACTTGATACTGTACAGCTAGGCGGATATCGACAATATTCTCATCTTTGGTCAGCATTAATGCTTCTTTCGGCACCGAGCCAAGAGTCTGTTCATTGCCTCCGCTACGATAACCTACTTCGATATAACGCTGCTGTTTAACATCAACGATATCAACTCGCTCAATAGGCGCCGGTAAATGCCAGTTCAAACCTGATTGAGTTGTGGCAACATATTTACCGAACCGGGTTTCAACACCATGCGTACCTTCATTAATAATATAAAAGCCGCTTAATCCCCATAACGCTACTGCGCCAGCTGCGAGAAAACCAAGACTTTTCCATGGAGGAGTGCCGGAAGAGCTACCATCGCCTTCTTGTCCGCCGCGAAAAAAACCACTTAACTTTTCTTGCAATGAACGTATTGCTTCGTCTAGATCAGGTGGACCTTTTTGGTCACCACGACCGCTCCAGGGGTCTTTCTTATCGCCGCCAGGCTCATTCCAGGACATAACTTTGCTCCATATAGGTTACTTAAACTTACCAATTCATGTTCGACATTCTATCGTAAATATCGGCGAAAGGCTAAAAACCGACCACTTTCACCTTTCGCCTTTAGCCTTTTTTCAAAATACTTCCTCAATCTCAACCGTTTTCAGCAAACCCAAATATTTTGTATCAATTTCAACAACTAATTCACAGGCACCAAAATCATCAGTTTTCTCACTGATTATCCTTGCGCATGCAAATAACTTAGCCCTTATATCCCCTTGATCAGGCTGCAAATAACACGTTCTTTTGACTTTGGTATTTGAAAATATTTCGGCCAACGCCTGATAAAGCAGATCAACACCGACTCCTGTTTCGGCTGACAACCATACCCGAACAGGATTACCGACATCATCCCGCTCAATCCGCGGTTGGATGTCAGTCAATAAATCTATTTTATTAAAAACTTCAAGTTGCCTGACTTCATTAGCCTTAATATCTTCAAGCACCTGATTGACCTGATAGATCGTCTCAGCCCTGTCATCACTGCTGGCATCAATTACATGCAATAATAAATCCGCTTCGCTGGCTTCCTGCAACGTGGATTTAAACGCCGCCACCAGTTCATGCGGTAAATGTCGTATAAAGCCCACCGTGTCGGCCAAAACAATTTCGCTGCTATTGGGTAGCTTGCAGTTGCGCAAGGTCGGATCGAGGGTGGCAAACAACTGATCTGCCACGTAAATATCGGCACCCGTCAGTTTATTAAACAAGGTTGATTTACCGGCATTGGTATACCCCACCAGAGAAACCGATGGCACTTCGGCTTTTTTTCTTTTGCTGCGTCCCTGATGTCTTTGTTTATCGACTTTATCCAAACGCTGTTGAATTTGTTTAATGCGTAAACCCAATAACCGCCTGTCGGTTTCGAGCTGCGTTTCACCCGGTCCGCGAAGTCCGATACCGCCTTTTTGACGCTCCAAATGCGTCCAACCGCGAACCAGTCGGGTCGATAAATGCTGCAATTGCGCCAACTCAACCTGTAGTTTACCTTCAAAGGTTTGCGCACGCTGGGCAAAAATATCAAGAATCAGCCCATTTCTATCGACTACCCGAACGCCCAAAAAGCCTTCAAGATTTCTTTCCTGACTGGGTGAAAGCGGGTGATTAAATAAAACAATGTCAGCTTCATAGGTTTCGATAATATCTTTAAGCTCTTCAAGCTTACCTTTGCCGACAAAATATTTTGGATCAGGTTTTTTGCGGCTGCCTGTTAATACATAGACAGGATCGGTTCCTGCTGACTTAGCCAGCTCTTTTAATTCTAAAAGATCTTCCTGCATGGAGCGAAGTGTCAGATGAACAAGGACTGCTCGTTCGCCTGATTCGGGACGATCAAACAATTAAATACCCCATAGGCGTGATTATAAAAAAGCTTTTGTTTTCCAGGCACATGTAATCGTGCTGCAGATTTATCGGCAGTAGGGAACGCTCATACAAAGGGTTAATCATTCGTCATTGGGCTCGTTGTCATGCGTCAGCTTTACTGCTTTACTGGGCACAATGGTAGATATAGCATGTTTGTAAACCATCTGACTTGACGTATTTTTCAGCATAACCACGTACTGATCAAATGAGTCTACCTTCCCCTGTAACTTTATCCCGTTAACAAGGAAAATAGAAACAGGTGTATGCTCTTTTCTAAGCGCATTTAAGAAATTATCCTGTAAATTTTGACCTTTTGACATCCGATTTCTCCTTATTATTTTAAAACTATTGATTAAGATAACTGCAATTACAAATCAATACAAATCAATACTCCAGTTTCAGAATATTTTTAGCTAAAACTGCGCATATTTTGAGTTTTCCTGATTTCACCTTGTAATCACAAAATACAATGGGGTACATTTTTATAAATTCAAGCAGGTTTACCTTTAGCCATCGACATAATCTTTGCACTCATTTTTATCTAACGTTTGATGACATCACCGACTGTTGAATCTGCTAGACCGATAAAAAACCGGATTTAATTTTCCTCAATAACTGGAATCCTGCCAATTCTGACTTGCCAGACCTTTGGCGCGATTTGATGTACCGAAACGCCCTCAGTATTTACAGCCACCGTAACCGGCATATCCTCAACAACAAACTCGTGAATGGCTTCCATGCCAAGATCTTCAAAAGCGACAATACGTGATTTACGGATGGCTTTTGACACCAGGTAAGCCGCACCGCCAACCGCCATTAAATAAACGGCTTTATGCTTTTTAATGGCGGCAATTCCCTCCGGCCCCCGCTCGGATTTACCGATCATGCCGAGCAAGCCGGTTTTGTCCAGCATGACTTCGGTGAATTTATCCATGCGTGTTGCCGTAGTGGGACCTGCAGGCCCGACTACCTCATCGCGAACCGGATCGACCGGCCCTACGTAATAAATGAATTTGTTAGTAAAATCGACGCTGTCAGGCAATGCTTCGCCTCGTTCAAAAAGCTCGGCCATGCGCTTGTGCGCCGCATCCCTTCCGGTCAGCAGGGTGCCGCTAAGCAATAAGGTTTCTCCCGGCTTCCAGCTCTCCAGATCCTGCTGAGTCACGGTATCCAAATTAACTCTGCGGGCAGTAGCGCCTGCGTCCCAGGTAATTTCAGGCCAATCTTCGAGACGCGGCGGCTTGAATTCGGCAGCGCCACTACCATCCAGAACAAAATGCACATGCCGGGTGGCGGCGCAATTAGGAATGATCGCAACCGGTTTGTTGGCCGCATGGGTTGGATAATCGTTGATTTTAATATCCAGCACTGTGGTAAGACCGCCCAAACCTTGAGCACCGATACCCAACGCATTGACTTTGTCATACAGCTCCAGACGCAGCTCTTCAAGCGAATTGCAAGGGCCGCGCGCGATTAACTCGTGAATGTCTATCGATCCCATGCATGCCTGCTTTGCCAACAGCATGGCTTTTTCAGCCGTACCGCCTATGCCTATGCCCAAAATGCCGGGCGGACACCAGCCCGCGCCCATGGTAGGAACGACTTTCAACACCCAGTCAACAATACTGTCGGAAGGATTGAGCATCGCAAACTTTGCTTTAGCCTCAGAACCTCCGCCTTTGGCGGCTATTTCGATGTCGAGCGTATCGCCGGGCACGACTTCCATGTGAATCACCGCCGGAGTATTATCTTTGGTGTTGATGCGCTTACCTGCCGGATCGGCCAGTATCGAAGCGCGCAAAACGTTATCAGGATGCCGATAAGCACGTCGAACACCCTCATTAATCATATCGGCGACACTCATATCGGCATCCCATCGAACATCCATGCCGATTTTTAAAAATACTGTAACAATGCCGGTATCCTGACAAATCGGGCGATGGCCTTCCGCACACATCCGGGAGTTGATTAGAATTTGCGCCATCGCATCCCTGGCCGCCGGATTCTCTTCTTTTTGGTAGGCCTCATGCATGGCTTGGATGAAGTCCAGCGGATGATAATACGAAATATACTGCAAAGAATCGGCAATGCTTTGAATAAGATCGTCTTGACGAATGATGCTCATCGGAGGTTCCCTTGCTATATAGTTGCTAATAATTCAGTTGACATATTATATATTATGGATTCAGGGCTACCTGACATTATTCAATGCTGATTGATGCAAATCAATCCAAGGTTCACCCGCACGGGCACTAGAAAAACGGGTTGCTATCCAAGGCAAAGCCCGCGGCATTCCTGTGCCCTCCTCCACCAAAACTTAAGGCCAGATGACCTACGTCGTAATCACCGATTGAGCGAAGCGAGAACGTCCATTGTTGTTTTCTGCCGTCATATTGATACGTCATCCCAAACGTGCCTGACTTTTCGGCCAGCACATGCCCAAGATCGCTTGAAAATAATGACGGAGCATTAACGGCAAGCCCAACCTGACCAGCCACCGAAACGCTATGTGCAGATTTGGCGAGCCTTTGCACCATTCCGGAAAATTGCTCAACCTGTATCCGCCCTACTGCCAACAGTTCCGCCAGGTCAAGCGCACCTATTTCGGCAAAAGCGATCGGCATTCTTTCATACAGTGCCGTTGTTATCTCTCGGGTTCCGTCCAGCTTGAAGCGCCAAAGATCACGGTCTTCGATATGCAACAGAATCTTGGGTGGCTTCAGATCGTGGAAAAAATACTGCCAGGTTAAAACGCAACCACTCCGGGACATATCGAAATTGATCGACAGGTTTTCAGGAGGTGGCTGTACCTTAAAAAAGGCATCGCATTGTTCCATTGCGGTCATATGGTGATCGATCAGTATGACCTGGCCTGCTTTTTCGCTGAAGCATCGATCAATAGCTGTGGCGAGTAGGAATAATCTAATATATAGAGTATCGCTCCCGGTTCAAAATCGGGAATATCGTCGCCATAGCGAGCCGGAATGTAACGAACTTGATTGCCTAACTTGCAAAATGCACTCCATGCTGCGCCTAAACCATCCAAGCAATCGGCATGATAAATAACTAAGATTTCATTGGTTTCTAACATGCTCTTAAAATCCCTGTGTACTTGTATGGGTCAAGGGCTATTGCCCAGCAATTCGATCCTACATTTTACACGACCCGAGCCCTAATCATAAGCGTACACTCTGATTTTCAGGTATTAATGCCAAAAAACCGCTTTACAGCCTAGCCATACTGACAATGAGAAACGAATATACAATCAGTAAGCTGCGCTGAATATTAAGTATCAAGCCATTTGGTTTGACCAGCCCGACGGGCTGAATATTGAATTTTTGCTTGCCTTGCAATGTAACCTGCGGTCCCTTGAACTCTGCCATTCCGGCTATGACGCTTAAGCTTGTTCGATGCGAGGCACAGAGGTTATTTAACTTGATTTTTTCAGCGTATAAGATTAACCGCGCTTGCTTGTTTTACCGCTGTTACTTAGTGGTTATAATGCTTCGTTACGACTTAGCGGTGTAATTTCTACAGACCCTAATCCCCGGATACCCAGTTCTTTTGCAGCTGCATAGGATAAATCCATATCCCTTTTTCCGTAAAAAGAACCTCGGTCATTGATGCGAACAACAACGCTACGATGATTTTTCAGGTTGGTCACTTTAGCGTAAGACAAAAGAGGTAGTGTTTTGTGTGCGGCAGTCATGGCATACATATCATATTTTTGGCCGCTGGCCGTCTTTTTGCCGTGAAACTTAGAGCCATACCAGGAGACTGTACTTCGATGATTATCTGACTGATGTCTGGCTTTATGAGTTGCTGCCGAAGAGTGTTTGGAAGCCTTATGACCGGAGCGATGTTCGGACGCTTCGGCTGTTGATATTGGGTTAACAAAATAACTGCACATAAAAAAAACAGGAACTGCTAGCATGATTTTATTCATAGGGTAGAGCCTTTTTTATTTAAATCTGGCTCGATTTTAACTTAGCGAGTCTTAAGCTTGGCTTAAGCGCGCAAAATCAATGCCTTGTAAAAAAAGCTCTCTGGGCAGCATTCACATTAAAAATTCTTTTGTTAATTAATTTCACAAGTATTGTATTATTCCGGCTTTTTTAAGATTTCAGGAATCCATTATGAACAGCTATGAACAGGGAAAAAAGGCCAGACGCATCGCTTCGGTAGTTTATATCTTAATAATGGCCGTAGTTATGGGCGGAACCTACCTGTCGCAACAGCAAAAAGAAGCTGCTGATAAAACATCGCAAAACTCACCCCGTGATTAGACAATATCGATTTTAAAATACAAGACCGCATCAACCGAACTGACAGCATTAGTTTAAAGAACTGCTTACTATTTCCACTGACAATCGATTGAAAAAAGACCTGCTCTTGACCTATTAATATAGGTTTCGGATGCCGACTTACAGCCAGAAGTTATCATTCGCAAAAGAGTATGGGCTAAAAAATTTAGCCTTAATACAGCCTGAATTGCACCAGCCAGGTGCCTCTGCACCATTTCAACACAAATCAATCCTTTATCTGCCCTGCAATGGTCTGCTCTATAGGCGTTCCGCCTTTCGGTATGAATATTGCTTATTGCCTAATACACAAACTAGCCATTAGTCAATTTTTCATTTCCTGATATTGGAAGGCAGATGTCTTCATCCTTAATCACTAAAAATTTTAGCCCCAACCTGAGAAAATTATTGCAGGACAGAGAGCGTATGCTGAGCACTCTCATGAGCAATCTTAAAGGGATGGTGTATTGCTGCCTGCTGGATGAAAACTGGACCATGGTATTTGTCAGCGATGGCTGTAATAGACTGACCGGCTATGATGCCGAGGATCTGCTTTTTAACCACCGGATCACTTATGAGGTGCTGACGCTGGAAGATGACCGTGCTTGGGTGCGCGATAGAATTGACAGTGCGGTGAAGTCCGGCAAACATTTCGATCTGGAATACCGCATTACGCATGCCAATGGCAGTATCCGCTGGGTGCATGAGAGCGGGGGACCGCTGTTCAACGAAATGGGAGAACTGGAGGCGCTGGAGGGATTCATTCAGGACATCACCCGCCGCAAACAGAGCGAGCAACAGGCGCACGAAGCGGAAGAGCGCTACCGCTCCATTTTTGAAAATGCCATGGAAGGCATCTATCAGACCAGTCCCTCCGGGCAGTATCTCAACTTTAATCCTGCGTTGGCTCGTATCTATGGTTACGATTCGGCAATCGACCTGATGCATGGCATTCGCGATATCCAAAAGCAGCTTTATGTCGATCCCGGCAAGCGCGCCGAATTTATCGCATTGATGAAAGCGCATGGACATGTACATAACTTCGAAGCACAGGCTTACCGTAAAAATGGCGATATTATCTGGATCACCGAGAACGCACGCGAAATCCGCGACGCTGCAGGAGAGCTGCTGTTCTATGAGGGCTCAGTGGAAGATATTTCCGAGCGCAAGGACTACGAGCGCCAGATCGAATACCAAGCGACGCATGACAGCTTGACCGGGTTGCTGAATCGCACCTTGCTGGCAGACAGGCTTCAGCAGTGCATGAGCTTTGCAGACCGAAACGGCACCAAGCTGGCTGTAGCTTTCGTCGATCTTGATCAATTCAAACTAATCAACGACAGCATGGGTCACCACGTCGGGGATGAACTGCTGGTGACTATGGCCAGGCGGTTATCGAACTGCGTACGCGAATCCGATACGGTGGTGCGGCTAGGCGGGGATGAATTCGTGCTACTGCTAACCAGCCTACAAAAAGTCGAGGACATCGCACAGAGCATGCAGCGCATTCTTGCCGCAGTAACAACCCCTTGGCTGATTGAGGGGCGCGACTTCGTCGTTTCCTGCAGTATCGGCATCGGCATATATCCTGACGACGGACCTGACCCCAACACACTGCTCAAGAATGCCGACTCTGCAATGTACAAAGCCAAGCAATCGGGTCGCAACAATTTCCAGTTTTATACCAGCGAGCTCAACAAAGTATTGACGGAGCGGATGGAGATTGAATATCGCCTGCGCCACGCGATGGAAAATGAAGAGTTCTTGCTGTACTACCAGCCCAAGGTCGACTTCGCAACCGGCAAGATATGCGGAGCCGAAGCGCTGATCCGCTGGCAGCCGCCGGGCGAAGCCATGATACCGCCCTTGAATTTCATTCCGATAGCCGAAGAGACCGGACAAATCGAAGAAATTGGCCATTGGGTACTGGTCAACGCCTGTCGCAAGGCCGGCGAGCTAAAAAAGCTTATGGGACGTCCCATCCCTGTCGCCGTCAACGTGTCGCCGAGACAGTTCCGGCAACTTGATCTGGTCAATATGGTGGAGTCTGCGCTCAAAAATACAGAACTCGATCCGCAATGTCTGGAGCTGGAGATTACCGAAAGCAGTCTGGCCCAAGACCCTGTTAATTTCATCAAAACTCTACATGACCTCAAGACACTGGGCGTCAAGCTGTCGATTGACGATTTCGGCACCGGCTATTCCAGCATGGCTTATCTCAAGGACTTTCCGGTTGACCGGCTTAAGATCGACAAGACCTTTGTCGGCGATTTGGAAACCGCGTCGGCCAATATCGCCATCCTTAAAGCCATCGTCGCGCTTGGACACAGCTTGGGCCTGAAGGTGGTGGCGGAAGGCGTGGAAACGGCCTATCAGCAAGCATTTCTGCACGGGATCGGCTGTGATGAATTACAGGGCTACTACTTCAGCAAACCCCTGCCGGCCGAGGCGTTCGTGGAATTGCTGACTAACAATGCTTGACTCGACTTCAGGTTCCGGTCAAAGCTGATCAACGGATTAACTGTTACAAATCATCTCTATCAGCGTAACAGGATGCGGTTCCCGGTGGGAACTGCATCCGGTACACCACTCGAAAAATTCTCGTTATGTTGAGAAGCCCAAAACTATAAATCCCGGTCGAATTCGACGGTAGTTACTTGTTATTTTGAACCTTTAACGCCAATTTACTCAGCGCAGGAAGAATAATAAACGTACAAACCATAATCCAGAATATACCTATGGTAATAATCAGCCCCATGCTGGCAATGCCCTGATGCGTCGAGAATGCCAATCCGGCAAAGCTGGAGGCGGTGGTCAATGCGCCGTAAAACATGGCTCTGGCGGTGCTGGATTGATAGATATTCTGCTCTTCGGAAAGCGAATGGTGCAGCTTTTCAACCATGTGGATGCCGTTATCAACGCCGAGTCCGAGCAACAGCGGCAAAGCGATGATGTTGGCAAAATTAATGGGCGTGTTGGTGATAACCGCACTCGCCATAGTAAACAATCCGGCCAATATCAGCGGTGTCATGACCAGCGCGGTATCGAAAATATTGCGCCTGATAGCAAACAGCAGCAATGCGATAGTGATCAGGGCGATCATAATGGCTTGCTGAAAAGCGGATATGACTTCTTTCATAGATTCCCAGTACATGATCGGCAAATCGGTTGTTTCTGGCGCAACGGACTGTACCTCGGTAATAAATTCCTCCAGGCTGGCCAGGTCGTTCAGGTCTTTTTTAGGAAATATCTGGATGCGGTAGGAACCGTTCTTGCTCAGCCATTTGTCCTTGATGTCGGCAGGCAGGTCGGCCAGAGTAACTTCTCTGGCATTGAAGCTGGCGGATAATTCGTTCATGATGCTCGGTAATGTGCCGAGTAACGTCGTCTGGATCTTTTCAATAAACATGCGCCGACCGGGCTCTTGCCGCGTATCAAGCTCGATCAAAATATCCTGTAATTCTTTTTTAAAATTTGTTAACGCGGTACGCTCATGGGCATCGGTTTTTTGAGGCAGGATAGTGTCGATAGTTTTTATCAACCGATCAATGCCGGGAACCGGGTCGGTATCGGGTTGTAACGCCGGGAAATTCTCGATCTGCGCGCCAAGCATCAGCCCTGTTTCTTCAATCAAAGCCAGTTTTTCGCCCTGGTCGGTAGGCTGAAAATCAAAAAGACTGACGGTTTTATCAACCGAAGCTAACCCCGAAAGCTTTTGCTCCAAGGCTTTGGCGCTGTTTTCATCCTTGGCCAGGACGGTCAAGGTCATCGGCGTGGTTTCCTTGTCTTTCATCAAATTTTTAAACGCAATAACCGATTCGGTATTAGGGTCGCGAAGATTGATCGGATTGAAATCGGTCTTCACGTTAAAAGTCAGCACAATGGAGACAACTGCGAGAATAAAGGTTGCTACGGCAATCGGTTTGGCGTAATGGAGCGGCAAGAATGCCAGTTTTTCCGACAATTTCGTAAGTCCATTATGACTTTCCCCGGTCTGGAACTTTGATGGAACCGGAATAATCCTTAACAACGCCGGTAAGGCGATCAGTGTAATCAACAGACAGATAAACAGACTGGTGCCTGCCAGCAGACCGAGCTCGGATACACCTTTGTAATCGGTCGGGATAAACGCATAAAGCCCAATGGATGTGGTGCCGGCGCACAATAATAACGAGGGCGCTGTGCTTGTCAATGTATTGCGTAGCGCCAGATCTTTATGAATATGATGGGTCAGATTATCCCGGTAACGTAAACAAAAATGGATCGCATATTCCACGCCCAAACCGATATTGGATACCGCAAAAGCCACTGAAATCAGATTTAATTCTTTTACGGAAAAAGCCGCGAACGCCCCGCAAAAAAGCATCCCCAAGGCCAGCGTCATCAATGTCGCTACCGTCAGCAATATGGAGCGGTAGGCAATTAATAAAATAAACAACACCAGCACAATGGAAAAAATACTGGCGGTAAAAGTGCCGGTGCTCATGCCTGATAGTTCGTCATCTTCAAGACCGACTTCGCCGGTGACCCAAACTTTAACCGCAGGCAGATTGGGATCCTGAACTTCGGCAACAGCTTTGCGGATAGACTCAATCGCATTTTCCGCCGGACGGATTTGCGAGAAATCAAACTTGGGCGAGACAATAATAAAACTGTTGCGCTCATGCATTTTCTTATCGCTAATCAACGACTCCCAGGACAGCAAAGTGTTTTCGCCATTGAGCGTTTTATGCAAGGCCGACGCAACCTTGTCAATCAGCGAGGTCAGATCGATAGGCACAATCTGAGTCTTGTCTTCGGACGCCAGCGCATCTTCAAAAATTGAAAAAAAGCCGGTGAGATTAGGTTGCTGGGCAATTCTGCCGATAAACGGCTGGGCCAGCGACAGGTTGTTTGATAAGGTCTGCAACTCGTCGGTATCAAGGTAAAGCAGGCCGTTCTGACGGAAAAATTCGTTATCATTGGGAATATAGGCCGAATTAAAATGATCTTTGTCGGCGGTTATCAGGCGCAGCAATCTTTTAGCGGCCGATTTAGTCAGTTCCGGCGAGTCCGATTCAACCACCAGCAACAGCGTGTGCAAGTCCTGAGAAAAGGCTTTTTCATAATTGCGGCGGTTTTGCTGAAAAGGCGCATCGGGCGCTACCAGTTCGGCGGTGTCGGTATTGATGCTTAAGTGCTCGACTGTGTATTGCAAGGCAAAAACGCTGAGTAGAACCACTATTGACAACACCACAAGCGGCTTGCCTAGAGTGAAGTTTCCCCAACGTAAAAAAAAAGTATAACTACGGGTTTTTAACGACATAACTTAGGACTCAGGCATCAATGTATGGTGAGAGTGGTCAACGTGTTCAGCGCATCACTTCGGGATTCGATCAGTTCAGCACCTTGCAGTTCAATGAACAGTGCGGGGATTTTTGCAGCATTTGCCGCTGTCATGCCGTCTTTTTGGCCCAGACACAGCAGCGCAGTAGACCAGGCATCGGCAATTGACGGATCACCAAGCAAAACGGTGACGGAAACCAGGTTATGAATAACCGGCCTCCCGTTACGGGCATCAAGGATGTGGCTATAACGCTGGCCATGGTCATCGAAATAATGCCGGTAAGTGCCGGAAGTCATCACTGCCATCGGCGCATCCTTGGGCATGGTAACAATTTTATGCATTGTGCGTTCTTCGGGTAACGGCCTTTCCACGGCAATGCGCCAAGGCTGAAGGCCCGGTTTATAGCCGTTGGTTTTCAGTTCGCCGCCGATCTCGACCAGATAATGGGTTATGCCTTTTTGGGTCAGCACCTTGCCGATCCGTTCCACGCTATAGCCTTGAGCAATGGAGGATAAATCGACTTTCAGATCGGCCTGTTTTTTACGCAGATGCGTTTCATCCACGACTTCCAGTTTTTCCATGCCGATTTTTTTCAGTGTATTCAGAAGGGTCGAATCAGTAGGAATCGTCGGGGTATCGCCGCGAAAGCCCCATAAATCGAACAACGGTTTGATGGTTAAATCGTAACAACCCTGGCTGGCCCGATTTACGATTTGTGCGATTTTAACCAGGGATACTATTTCACCGCCGACTTCCTGGCTGCCGGTGTTCTCGACGCTATTGAAAATTTCTATGGTCGAATCGGTGCGATAATTGGACAGCAGTTTATCGATGACCGCAAATTCGTTTTCGATACCGGATTTGATATCTTTAGTATCTACAGGGGATTCCGACCAGTAACTGATATGATAGGTCGTGCCCTGAACCGGGCCTTCAAGCTTTTGAATGGTCGGTTCCGAACAGCCTGTCAGCATGATTAGGGTCATACAGGCGGTGAAACAATGCCGGGGAGTGCTACGCGAAAAAACAGATAATGTCGTTTTTATAGTTCTTGGGTTAGTCATCCATGTCTGCCGTTTCTTTGTCATCACAAGTCATTAATAATAAACTTCATAAAACGCGCTGTGCATCCGAACAAACGTTGGTTTGAAACGATGATTCACTGCGCCATAACTGCGCTCGTTAAATATCGTATTTAAAGCGCCGTTTATTATAATCTGAAAGGCACTAAAGCTTTTTAAAAAATGAGCTATCCCTAACCCGAAACCATGCGTGTAGAGAAGATCCACAAGCCGTTTCAAAATTTATGCAATTTCACGTGCCGGATATCGCCCAATGGCAGTTGAGTACCCTTCTCGTTCCCATGCGCTGCGCGGGAACGCAATATGGGGACGCGCTGCGTCCTAGCGTTGAGATACCTTGCATTTAGGCGCGTTGCCCGCAACTCGCGGCGCAACGCGTGGGAATGAGACCAATCCCGGTCAAACAAACCACTTCATATTTCCGTTAACCAATAAAACTGATAACCCTGCAAAACAATCCGGCGATCATACTGGGCCGGACTTCTGCCGCTGTATAAATCGACGAACTGGCCGTAAAGATTAATGCCCCGGCCGCTGATGACATCCAGATCAAGATACTGGGGGTTGGCGTCGAAATTGGCAATCACCAGGACTCTTTCCGATGGCCGCAAATAATTGAAGCGGGTAAAACACAGTAAGTGCTCATTATCGACGTCAAGTAATTCGCGGTTGTTGAAATCGGCAAATGCAGACGTTTCCTTGCGGATAGCGATCATCTTTTTCAATGCACTGAACAGACTGTATTCCACCGTGCCTTGTTTTTTGCGCAATTCGGCTCGTTCCCAATTGATTTTGGGGCGGTGAATCCAGCGGTTGTCACTGTTTTTACTGTCGTCATCGCGATAACTGTAATCGTTCACGACGCCAAGTGCGTCGCCATTGTAAAGCAGAGGAATGCCGCCGAAAGACAGGATCACACTATGCAGTAACAGGATTTTATTGACTGCGGCAGAAATCAGGTCCGGATCGCCGCTTTCTGCTGCGGCTTCCAAACCCGCCAGGGACGCAAGCGAACCGCAAATGCGCGCGTCTCCGGTTGCATCGTTAAGCATAAACACCATGCCCCTGGCCGGCGAACCTTCGAATTGGCCGCTGAAATAATCGACCAGATACTTCCGGTGTGTGTAGGGCTCGTAACCTGCCGCCAGGACATCGTTATCATCGAAACCGAAGCCAATGTCATCATGACAACGCACATAATTGAGCCAGGTCGCCCGTTCCAGTTTGTCGGGCAGATTTTTCAGCCCTTGGTAGAGCAGTTTGGCGTTTTTGGTGGCAATGCCGTCCCACAGCAACGCCATTAACGTGGCGTTGTAAGCGATTTCGCATTCCTTGGCGATAATGGCGTCTTCGCCAAAATATTTGATGACCTCAACCGGCGCGACGATCGCTTCGGCAATAAACAACACACCGGGAGCGCTCACCTGGCAACAATCTTTCATCAACTGAAGAATCAGGTGCGCATTGCGCTCGTTCTGACAAGAGCTGCCGATTTTCTTCCACAGGAAGGCAACAGCGTCAAGGCGCAGCACATCAACCCCCTGATTTGCCCAAAACAGAATAATATCGATCATTTCAATAAACACTTCGGGATTGCTGTAGTTCAAATCCCACTGGTAGTTATGAAAAACGGTCATTACCCATTTTTGCATGTCCGCATTCCAGGTGAAATTACCCGGTGCGCTTTCGGGAAAAATGTCAGGCATGCTTTGTTCGAACATGTCGGGAATTTCCCGGTTATCGAACATGAAGTAATAATCCTGATAGCGCCGCTCCCCCATGACCGCCTTTTTGGCCCATTCATGCTCGTCCGAGGTATGGTTGAGCACTATGTCCAAGACTAGCAGAATATCGCGTTTCCTGAATTCCTCGGCAACCCGGCGTAAATCATTCAGGTCGCCGAGCCTGTCGTCGATTTTCCGAAAATCGCTGATCGCATAACCGCCGTCGCTTTTGCCGGCGGGACACATCAAAATCGGCATGATATGCACCATGTTAATGCCCAGCTCCTGAAAATAAGGCGTTTTATCGGCCAAATCGTCCAAATTTTCCGCAAAACCGTTGGTGTAAAGCGCCATGCCGACCCATTTTTGCGACAAGAACCAGTTATGATCCAGTTCGCGCTCGATATCGACGCGTTCCAGCTCTGCAGGCCGGTTGATATAGCCTTTAGCCATGGTTTCCACCAAACGCTGCATTTGCGGCTTGAAGTCCTTGCGCTGTCCGTAGAGGTTAAAAAACAGCGAATAAATCGCATAAAAATTAGCGCCTAGCCGGGTATAAAAATGCCGCAAATCCTGTCGGCTGATTTCCGGTTTTAAATCGTCCAGAATGGCATTCAACAGCGAGTGGGAAACTTGTTCGTACATAGCGTTATCCTGATGGTGTAAGTGAGTCCATGTGACTTTTAGGGGAAAAAGCACGAAAAGCACAATATAAATCAGTATGCTTTATTACAAAACCATCCATCTTCCGAGGCGGGATGAGGCTTGGTAGCTCTTTGGCTATTTTCGTGCTTTTCGTGTCTTTCGTGGACGAAAATCTCTAAATCACTCGCCCCATTGTTCGCTGAACGCACGATAAAACGCCCTATCGGCGACGGTTGCGCCGCGTCTGCCGACCAATGCGCAGGCAAACGTTTGTGCCCGTTCCAGGGTCGTTTTTAAAGGCCATTGCCGGCTTAAGCCCATTAGCAACAGCGCGGCGAAAGCGTCGCCCGCGCCCACCGTATCAACCACAGCGGTGCTTTCCGGTGGCTGCACGGTTACAAAGTGCTGTCTGTCGTAAGCGACAGCGCCTTGTTCGCCGCGTGTTACCACCAGCGTTTCCAAATCGAACTTAACGCAAAATGCCTGCATGGCTGTTTCCAGTTCGGATGCTTCGGGGCATAACGCAGCCAGTTCGGCTTCATTGAGCTTGACCCAATCTGCATCATGAAGTAACGACAGCAGCGTTTCCAGATCCCACCAGGGCGGCCGCAAATTGACATCGACAAAAACTTTGCCTTGATGTCGGGCTTTGGCGGCTTGCAGCGCCGTGCGCGAAACCGGGTTCCTGATTGCCAATGAGCCGTGATACAAAATGCCCTGCGTCTGTTGTTCCTCAAGCAATTTGCTGTCGATAAAATCGTAGGCGCAATCGGCGACGATTTCATAATGCGGTTCGCCGTCCCGGATGAGTACCCGGACGCTGCCGGTAGGGTGTTCGTTGTCGGTTTGCACCGCTTCACGGCTCATGTCCCAGTCATCCATTAACGCAGTAATTTCGTATCCGGACGGATCGTTGCCGATCCGGCTGATGAAACGGGGCGATTGTCCGAACGCCTGTAAATGCCAGGCGACGTTAAACGGCGCGCCGCCCAGCACGCGGCTGCCATCGGGAAAATGATCGAACAGCACTTCGCCGAAAATATGAAAAAGGGGATTATTGTTCATGGTTTTGTTCCATCCAAACCTGTGTGTCGGGGTGATAATGAGCGACGCCCTCAAGAATCCCGGCGCTGTAATTGCCGTTCATGCCTAAAAAACTGCCTTGCGCCACATAAAATGCCGCTATCGTTCCCTGTTGTCGCGCTTGAGTTCTGGCTTGCTCGACAACATCAAGGTCGGCGTTGGCAACCAGTACGGACTGAATCGCACTGGCGAGCACCGGCAAATCGTTACCGCTGTCACCGGCGAAAACCGTGTTGGCATAATCGAAGCCCTGATGCTGCATTAAAAATTCCACGGCATGAAGTTTCGTGGCGTGGGCGGGTAATACATCCAACAGGCCCGTCGATGTCGCTTCATCGACACTGTAGATTAAGCCGGCCGCTACCTGCAGGGCTTCAAGCCGCCGCAGCATTTCTTGTTGCAGCGCGTCGACATCCGTTAACAAGGGCAGATAATAGCTGAGCTTATAGCGGTTTTGCTTGGCTTCTTCCTGTAGGCGCAAAGACGATAAATCGGCAAACAAGGGCCGTAAATCATGTGCCGTCAACCCCCGCCAATCGGCGGCGATGTTCTGCTCCCATTCAGACCAATGCCGCCATTCCCCGGTACGCACCTGGTAAATAGTCGTGCCGACATCGCCGACGACCCAATCGGGCAGCGGCAGCCGGTATTCCCGGATAGCCTCTTCAACCAACTCGCGGTGCCGACCGCTGACATAAGCCAGGGTCACCTCCGGGCGCGAAACCAGTAGGCTAAAAGCCGCCCGCGCACCGGGCGATTCGGGTTGTCTGCCGTTCGGCAGCAGGGTGCGGTCGAGATCGGTACAAATCAGAATGCGCTTGATCATGGACTGTGTACTGTATTAGCGATTGAAAAAGTTGTAATGTTCGATAGCCTCCAATATGCCCCAGGCATGCGAGGCCTCGGCGAAATAGACGTACTCGGTATCGCCAAGAATAGACAATTCCTCGCAATGGCGATTGGCAATTACGACGCCAAGCGTGTTACCGCGCAACATATCTTCATCGCCACCGGAACCGCCGGTAGCCAGAATACGCTCTAGCGGAATATGCCATTGCTGGGCAATATAGCGTAACGCCTGTCCTTTGGAGGCTCTGGCCGGGACAAAATCCAAAAACTGTCCGAACGAGAGCGTCGGATTGGCCGACAATTCCTGTTGCCGCAGTAGACTGAGGATTTCTACCATCGGCGGCGCGGTATTGCTGTCGTAATGATATGACAGTTTAAACCGGCTCTGTTCATTTTTAGCTTGCGGGGTCAGACCGGGCAACCCGCCGATCACGCGTCGCAATACCTGCGGTGTCCACAAATGATCGATATGGTACGCCCAAGCGATATCGGCGATCAGTTGCGGGGCATAATAGATTTCAGTGCCGAGGCTGGTAATTAAAATATCCGGCATCGGGATACGGTACTTTTTTAAAACCGCCAGTGCCGAATCCAGTCGCCGTCCGGTAGCGATGCCAAATAGAAGTTCCTTACGTTTTTCGCGGATAAGTTTTACAAATTGCGCCAAGCCTTCGACATCGCCCAACAGGGTATTATCGATAGTGGTGAAAATGGCTTGCTTCCGGTAGCGGCCGGTTTTAGCGAGCGGCGGAGTTTTAGGGAGCCGCTCCCCTTGCTGCGACAGCATCTGAATTTTTCGCAGATAGGCTTGTGCGTGGGCATCCCAGGAATAATACCGGGCGACGTTTTGTAAGCCGTTTGCAGAAAACTCCCGCCAAATTTTCGGATTTTCGATAATGGTCAACAACGCCTCGGCAATCGCCGACTTATCCAAGGGGTCAACCAACAAGCCGTTACAGCAATTGCCAATGATATCCACCGGACCGCCGTTTTCGGTGGCGACCAGCGGCAAACCGCTGGCGGCCGCTTCCAGCAGAGTCAAACCGAACGGCTCGGTTAAGGCAGGATTGATGAAAACACCTCCGGACGCCGCCGCAAGACGATAAATATCGGCGACGTCGTCAGCCGTGTGGTGCTTCGGCAAGGCGACCCGGCCGTATAGATCGTAATAATCGGCAACCAGCAACAACTCCGTCAAAACCCCTTGCGAACCCTCGCTCAATTCCCTGATATCGTCACGATTGCCGGCAACGATCACCAGATTAGCCAATTGCTGCAAACGTGGCGATTCCCCGTAAGCTTCCAAAAGCCCAACGATATTTTTGCGTTCGTCGGGCCGGGATAGCGCCAATATCATCGGTTTATCCGGCTCATGCAGCGACATTTTAAGGTTTTTTGCAAAGGCGATATCTTCGCCGGCAGAAGCGGGCGGATGAAACATGTCGAGATCGGTTCCCGGCGGAATGACCGTCATCTTGTCCGGCGTGTAGAAATCATAGAGTTCGTATTGCTCTTCGATTTCATTGCGGGTGCTGGTAATCACCAAATCGGCGTTGGTCAGCGTATCCTCTTCGGCGTCGATGCGGCGTGACATATGATAACGCTGCTCGATAGCCTCCATCGGCAAGCCCATAGCGAGCAGCCTGCGACATTTGTCGCGTCCCAGAGAATGGCCGGTATGAATCAACGGCAAACCGGTCCAATGCGCAAGGCGCACGCCTACATAGCCGGCGTCGGCATAATGGCTGTGCAGAATATCCGGCCAGCGCGGCTGACGGTGCAGCCAGGTCAGCAAATTATCGGCAAAACTATCCAGATGGTCCCATAGCTCTTCTTTATGGATATACGCGTCGGGACCCGCTTCAATGCGGACTATTTGTGCATTTTCCGACAGCGGTTCGATGAGTTCGGCGTAATCGGGGCCGACTTCGCTGTCGATGATCCTCCGCGTTACCAAATCCACACGCCCGACATTCGGCTGTTTTGCCAGCGCTTTAGCCAGCTCAACGACATATTTGGTTTGGCCGCCAGTATCGGCGTCGCGTCCCAATTCCAGATCGCGACCTCTAATTAAGCCGTGGACGCTGATTAACAGGATATACAGTGGCTCAGTAGTAGTGTTTTCAGTCATGGTAGATATGCTCCCAATTACCGGTGCATTTAAAACGCGCGTCAACGATTATCCAAATAGAAACCGTTAGTACACAGCGGTACTCTGACTCCCGCAACCTGATTGTGCCGATTATAAACTCCAGATTTTTAGCTTGGGTAAGCCCGAGCCATATTCTCCTATCGCTAATCGTCTACAAACCGGTTGCTGTTGCAGAAGATTAGTTCCAGTGGAAACCTGTTGATTATAAAACCAAACACATTAATTCTTTCTTAAAGCACACTGCTCAGCGGTTGTCGAAGCGGGTCGACTCTACCGAGGTCCATAGTTCGTCCACGATCATTACTTTGCAGTGGAACATCGTCGGCCGGTATTCGTAGATTTCGATGCGCCGCCCGCAACAATGCGCCCCATTCGACGCGCGGCGCATGTCGAAGCACTTCAAATTACGGTTATAACGAGTGTGCTAATAATGATTGTCATATATGTAAGCTGTTAAAAACTTTACGGACATAAAAGATAGCCTTATTCAGGCCTACGCCATTGCTCCAATGAGCCTGCTTGTAATATCCACGCCTCAACTTTGTCAGCTTTACTACAAACCCACATCCCATAAACCCTAGTAATTTCAATGCAATACAAAATGGCACAATGGTTGCTTTAGCTTAGATAAACAAAGCTATTGGTTAAGCCGATGAAATCAACTAAAGACATTGCCGCGCTGCTGGACGAACCTGCCTGTGAGCATAACAAGAAGGAAAAGTCCGGTTGCGCCAAACCCAAACCCGGCGCTTCGGCGGGCGGCTGCGCTTTTGACGGCGCGCAGATCGCGCTGCTGCCGATTGCCGATGTCGCGCATATCGTCCACGGACCGATTGCCTGTGCGGGCAGTTCCTGGGACAACCGGGGCACACGCTCTTCCGGGGCGGATTTATACCGCATCGGCATGACGACCGACCTGACCGAGCAGGACATTGTGATGGGGCGCTCGGAAAAACGCTTGTTCCATGCCATCAAACAGGCGATTGATACCTATCATCCGCCCGCCGTGTTTATTTACAACACCTGCGTTCCGGCCTTGGTCGGCGATGATATTAACGCCATCTGTAAATCAGCTCAGGAACGCTGGGGCGTTCCTGTCGTACCGATCGATAGCGCCGGATTTTACGGCACCAAAAATCTGGGCAATCGCATTGCCGGTGATGCGATGGTTAATCATGTGATCGGTACCCGCGATCCCGATCCCTTGCCTTTAACCGTTCAACGCGCGGAAATCAAGATCCATGACGTTAACCTGATCGGCGAATACAACATTGCCGGTGAATTCTGGCATGTGTTGCCGCTGTTCGATGAACTGGGTCTGCGCATCTTGTGCACGCTGTCCGGCGATGCGCGCTTTCGCGAAGTGCAAACCATGCACAAAGCCGAAGTCAATATGATGGTTTGCTCCAAAGCGATGGTCAATGTCGCCCGCAAGTTACAGCAACAATACGGCACGCCTTGGTTTGAAGGCAGTTATTACGGCATAACCGACACCAGCCAATCGTTACGGGATTTTGCCAAAGTACTTAACGATCCGGACTTAACCGAACGCACCGAAGCACTGATATTACGCGAAGAAACCCGGATTCAAAAAGCATTGGAACCGTGGAAAGTGCGCCTGAAAGGCAAGCGGGTATTGCTGTTTACCGGCGGCGTAAAAAGCTGGTCGGTGATTTCCGCGTTGCAGGATTTGGGCATGGTGGTCGTTGCGACCGGCACCAAAAAATCCACCGAAGAAGACAAAGCCAGAATCCGCGAACTGATGGGCGAAGATACGGTAATGATCGACGACGGCAGCCCCAAGGCGTTACTGAAAATCGTCCATGACTACAAGGCCGACATCCTGATTGCCGGCGGCCGCAACATGTATACCGCATTAAAAGCCAAGGTTCCGTTTTTGGATATTAACCAGGAACGCGAATTCGGTTATGAAGGTTATCAGGGCATGCTGGAGCTGGTGCGCCAACTGGCATTGACGATTGAAAGCCCGGTATGGGAGGCGGTTAGAGCGCCCGCACCGTGGAAAAACAGGAAGGTGAACAATGGCTGACATCCTGAAAAGAAACAAAGCGCTATCGGTCAATCCTCTGAAAGCCAGCCAGCCGATAGGCGGTTCCCTGGCTACGCTGGGTTTTAACCGCGCTATGCCGATGTTGCACGGCTCGCAAGGCTGCACCGCATTCGCCAAGGTGTTTTTTGTGCGCCACTTCCGGGAACCCATTCCGTTGCAAAGCACGGCGATGGATCAGGGCAGTTCGGTGATGGGTGCGGACGAAAATGTACGAGAAGGCATTCTTACCATTGCCGAAAAATCCCGCCCTGCCCTGATTACCATTTTGACTACCGGCCTGGCTGAAACGCAAGGCGCCGATGTGCATCGAAATGTCAGGGAATTCAGGGAAGCTAACCCGGAATTTGCCGATGTCGCCGTCGTCGCAGTCAATACCCCCGATTTTACCGGCAGTGTCGAAACGGGCTTTGCACTGACTCTCACCGAAATTATTCGCGCATTGGTACCGGATGCCAAGGAAGCGGGAACCTACCCCGGCAAACGCAAGCGTCAGGTCAATGTATTGGTCAATTACATGCTGACTCCAGGCGACCTGGAAGCGCTTCGGGATATTTTCGAGCAATTCCAACTCAGGCCGGTTTTCGTACCCGACATCTCCGATTCGCTGGATGGCTGTTTGACCGATGAGGATTTCAGCCCTGTCACTATCGGCGGCACCTTGGTATCTGAAATGGCGACGCTCGGCGATGCGCTGGCGACGGTGGTTATCGGCCCGTCGCTGACCAAAGCGGCGGAATTGCTGAAACAAAAAACCGGTGTGCCGACTTATGCTCTCGATCATCTTTACGGCTTAAAAGCCAATGATGCGCTAATGTCAGCATTAGCCGAAATCAGCGGCCATGACGTACCTGAGCGCATTGAGCGGCAGCGTGCGCAGTTACAGGATGCGATGCTGGATACGCATTTCATGCTCGGCCAATTGCGTATCGCCATTGCCGCCGATGCGGATTTACTGAATGCGTTTGTCGATCAGGTTCAGGAAATGGGCGCGGAAGTCGTTGCCGCCGTCACCTCCTGCAACGTGCCGTTGCTGGCGCGAATCCCTGTCGACAGCATCAAAATCGGCGACCTTGAGGATATGGAAATCATCGGCAAGGCCAACAAGGTGCAACTGGTGATCGGCAACTCCCATGCGGTCGATACCGCAGAACGGCTGGGTACGCCCATTTTGAGAGCCGGATTTCCGTTATACGACATTATCGGCGGCTACCAGAAAACCTGGATCGGCTATCGCGGCTCCCGGCAAACGCTGTTCGATCTGGCCAATCTGGTCATCAATTATTCGCATGAAGAGATTCCGGTCTACCGCTCCATTTACAGCCAAAAACCCGCTAGCGAAATAACAGACTACCCGCTGTCATGTCATTAACAAGACGCATGCACATAGTGCAAAGCACTGATGAGAGGAAACTTATGGAAACCGCATTAAAGATAGCGTTTGCCACGACCGACATGGAGACGGTAAACCAACATTTCGGCTCGGCCAAGTCTTTCGCGATTTATGCGGTGGACATGGACGACGCGCAATTGCTGGAAGCCGCCCAGTTTGGCGAGCTCAGCCAGGACGGCAATGAAGATAAGCTGTCGGTCAAGATCGAATTACTGGACGGTTGTGCGGCGGTATATTGCCAGGCCATTGGCGGTTCGGCCATCAACCAGCTGATCGCCAAAAACATACAGCCGGTCAAGGTGCATGAAGGCGGCAAGATTAAAGACCTGATCGTTGACTTGCAAAATGAGATGAAAGCCGGGCCGTCCAGTTGGCTGGCAAAGGCGATTAATCAGCATAAGTCGCCCGATCCTCAGCGTTTTAACAAGATGGAAGATGAGGGTTGGGATGAATAATATATCCGCTCGTTCCCAAGCTCCAGCTTGGGAACGCAGTCTACGAAGCTCCGGCTTCGTGAGACGGGAAGCTAGAGCTTCCTGCACCGGGTTCCCAAGCTGGAGCTTGGGAACCAGAACTACCAAAATTACCACTTAACGGAGAAAAAACATGGCCATTGCTGCATTAGTCGTACAAGAAGACGACACCAATCTAGGTTCCGATATTGTCAAAGACATGATCAAACAATTACGCGCGATTGATACTTACGATACCTATGAAGGTTGGTCGGAAGCAAAAATCATCGACCCTATCGTGCTGACCAAAGAACGCAAAAAGAACATCCCGGTCATCGGCGATCCCGATGAAATCACCATTGCCCGCTTAAAAGCCTATTACAACTCACTGGCGACGCTGATTGAGAAAAAAACCGGCCTGATGGCTGCACCGATGGTTCATATCAGCCACGAAGGCTTCGGTCGCGCGTTAATCATGGTCGGCAAGCTGATTGTGGTCGATAAAATCTTGCGCGATACCCATCGTTTCGGCTTCTCAAGCCTGGAAGACCTGCGCGAAAAAAGCGATCAAACCATCGAAAAAGCGCTGGGCTTAATCGAAAAATACAATGCGGCTGCAACTGATTAAGGAGGCGCGCATGTCTGAAGAATTGAAAAAACTGGAAAAAGAAGTCAAAAAAAACAAACGCTTGGCTAATGAGCAAGCGATGGTATTGCATGACCTCATTGAAGACAGCTTACCCGAAGGATACGGTGATCTGCTGGGTATCGCCCAAGCGACTTACGATGCCTGTAAAGCCTGGGATGAAGCCAACCAAAAATTGACTGCCGCTCAAAGCGATGCGGCCTGAGCAGGAGAATAGCCATGTCTGATTTTGTAACCGGCGTTACCTTTGGCGGCACGGAGTGGACGCCCGCTTACGTCACCGACATCAATCAAAAGACCTGCATCGGTTGCGGCCGCTGCTTTAAAGTCTGCCCGCGCGATGTTTTCGATTTAATAGAAAAATCCGAAGCGCTTGATCCGGATGACTTTGATGATGATTACGGCGATTTTGAAGACGACGATGATAACAGCATGGTCATGAGTTTAAAAAACAAACTCGATTGTATCGGCTGCGAAGCGTGCTCCAAAGTATGCCCGAAAAGCTGTTTTACCCACGAACATAAACAAGCGGCGTAACAAGAAAGACACGAAATAGAATAATTATTCACCACGAAGACACGAAGAACACGAAGATTTTTCTCGTCCCCACGCGCCGCGTGGGGACGCCGTGCAGGACGCGCTCCGTCCCAGACGCTGGTGACTCACCGTGCAGCGCGCCTTACCTGCATTCCCATGTAGCACGTGGGAACGACAGTAGATACGAAATTTTATTTTCTTCGTGTCCTTCGTGTCGCCTAGAGGCGCCTACTTTTGGCTTCGTGGTGAGCATTTCTACGATTTACAATTAAGGAACAAAACCATGCCCAGACCTGAAAAACACGTATTCGTATGCACCCAAAACCGTCCGCAAGGACACCCTAGAGGTTCCTGCGCCAGCAGCGGTTGCGCCGAAATCATGAATGAATTCATGAATGAAATTCAAGCCCGCAACCTGTTCGAAAAAATCGCCCTGACCAACACCGGCTGCATGGGCCCTTGCATGATGGGTCCCAGCGTTCTGGTTTATCCTGAAGGGATTATGTACGGCAAGCTGAAAAAAGATGACGTAAAAACCATCATCGAGCAACATCTGCTCGGCGGCGAGCCGGTTGCCAATTTGATGGTTCCTGCCGAGATCTGGTAATGAGTTCAGTTGCGTTTGTAGAAGAACGGGTGATGTTCAGCCCGAATATGCCCGCCGAAGTTAATAGTCTTCTGCAAGCGGCTGTGGCCGCAAGCTCGGTTGATCAAAGCCGCGCAGAAAATCTGTTTTTACAGGCGCAATCGCTGGATAGCCATTGTTTGCAAACCTATTTTGCGCTGTATAAGTTTTATTTCTTCCAAAAACGTCTCGTTGATGCGGAACGGATTGTTTTGGCAGGTCTGGAGGAGTCGGCAAAACAAGGCGGCTTTCCCAATGATTATCGTAGACTGGTTCAAAGCCGGCCAAAATGGAACTTGTATGCCAATGACAGCACCTTGTTTTATTTGTATACACTGAAAGCCTTAGCATTTATCAAGCTCAGGCAAGGTTTCACCACTGACGCGCAGCTTGTTTTGTCGCACCTGCAACAACTGGACCCCAAAGACCTTTCGGGCGCGTCAGTCATTATGGATTTAGCCGCGGGGATTACCGAGTCATGAATTTATCCGAACACATCGCACTAAACCGTCCGCTGGCTGAATGCGTCTGCCAGCGGCTGACTGAAGAAATCAACGAACTGGGCTTTACTGAAGCGGACATTCGACACTATCCACGCTACGATGACGCCGATTTTGTACTCATCAAAGACCCTTATGCCGGAGCGGATAACCTAGCCTGCTATTGGTACGATGAGCCTAAAAAACAGCGCATCGGCAGGCTCCAGTTTAATAGCGACGGCACCTTTTACGCAGAGTACGATGTTGTCAAGCCGCATCCGACCAAGACCCGACGCTTTGTTGAAGGTGTCACTGCCTGGGGCAAAGCCGAACAGATTAAATCCGAACCCAAGTTGCTGGAAATGCCCGAATAACCGCTATGGAAAATCCGGCGCGAATTTATGAGCTGCTGCTGGATTATGCCGGTAGCGATACGCAAGTCTCTCAATTAAACATCGGCCTGGTTTGGACGGTTTGTGAAGCTCGGCATATCGGCATGGCGATGAGTCCCGGCATCCCGACCCGTACCTTATCGTGGCCGGGTACCTTGGCCGGTAAAACATTGTCGGAATTGGCCGGATGGATTACCGACTGGGAGCCTTACAAGGCGACGGTTGCCATGGCGGCTATTAATTGCAGCTTAAACCGTTATGAACTGCCGTCAGGCATAACCCTGCTGCCTGCGCCCGACAGCGCCAATCTGGCTGTTTTCGATCATTTCCTACCCCGGCTGCAAGGCAAAAAAGTCGTTGTTATCGGCCGTTATCCGGGCATTGAACGCTATGCCGACCAGGTCAATCTCAGCATCATCGAACGGCAGCCCATGCCGGGCGATTATCCCGATCCCGCCTGCGAATTTTTATTGCCCGATGCCGACTGGGTATTTTTAACGGCCAGTTCCATTACCAATAAAACCTTCCCGCGTCTGGCCGAGCTTGCTCAGCACGCCACTACCGTATTGATGGGCCCGACCGTGCCGTGGTTGCCCGAACTGCACGAATTCGCTATCGATTATCTGGCAGGCGTTGAAGTTGTCGATCCGGTAAAACTGTATCAAACTGCGGCGGAAGGCGGCGGCGTACGCATTTTTGACGACGCGGTACGTTACCGGATTGTCGATTTAACGCCCGGTAACAGCATGATGTGGCTGAAGGGCCAGATAGCTCAGGACTATACAGACAGGCAGCTACTAACCCTGGCGATGGAGCGATGGTACAGTACCGGCAACAAAGGACGGTTTCCTGAATTTAACCGGCTCAATCGGATAACAACCAAGCTTTCGCGTATGGATAGCAGTTATAAGCGGCTGTGGGATGTCCATAGCAACGCGCTTCCAAATCAAATTAACGCAAGCTGAAAAAATTTTCACCACGGCTTCGCGGCGCAGCGCGCTCGTCGTTATACACAAGTTTCTACGAGACACCGTCGTTCCGGCAGGGATGCCGGAACCCAGGCACAAGGAGGTGAAACGTCGTATTACTCAAGTATCTGTAGAGCCGCCAAGTACCGTCCATGGTGCTGGATACCGGCATCCATGCCGGTATGACGACTCAGAAACACACTTGTGTATAAAGACGAGCGCAGCGCGCGGGAACGAGGTAACGATTTTAGTGGGCGCTAGTTCCCAAGCTCCGGCTTGGGAATTCGGGGTGGGAAGCTCCAGCTTCCCGTCTCGCGAAGCCAGAGCTGCGCCTTCCGGGTTCCCAATCTGGAGTTTGGGAACCAGCGCAACTCCGCACATTTAATCATCCCGCTAAATGTAAGGTTCCCGACAATTTCTTACAAAATCAATTTGCGTTGTTGAATTAAATATCAATAACCACCCCGATCAAACGGCTAAAAAACGCCCATCCATCTGTTTTAAAAGAAAAACAAAGCAACACTCCAACATGGCATAAACCCTGCTTTATCAAGGTTAATACTAAAATTTACACCTTACCCATCCGGAGAAAAAACAATGCTACTAGAAACCTATCAAGATAAAGGCTTATTAACTGTCACTTTGGTCAACGGTCAAACCGGCACTGCGGGTGTTTATGCTTATCGCGGCGACCTGGTTTTAAAAGAAGGATCTCTGCGCGAAGGCTCAACAACCGACCGCAGACCGCCCGAGGCTCTGTTGATTCATTCAGCCTTTATCGTTGAAAACGACAAGATCAAATTTATCAACGGCCTGTTGCCTACGCTCGATTTACTGCCCGTTCTTGTCGAAAAATATAAAGCCGATCTTGCCGAAGACTGCATCGCTTTAATCTACGTGGAAAATATCGGTAAAGGCTTGCAGGTTGAACTGGAAGGCCTTACCTATAAATTAATGCCTTTCAAACAAGGCCTGGTATGGAATGAATTGCTCGAAGAACTGTATATTGAGAAAAGCGAGCTGAAAGGTCAATCCGCTGAAGATAAGGTCGCCATCGCTTATGCAGCCGCCAAATCGTATAACCCGAAAACGCCGCTCGTTTCATTTGCCGAAGCCGAAGACAACACTATCGAAGTAATTAAAGACGCGGCGGTAGGCGCAATTTAAGATTGTGATTACTGCCCTTCTGAACCCCCTGCTTAAAAGATAATTTTCCGCTTTTCACTGATGCTGACAACACTGCCGGGTTTAAATGCCTGTCAGTGTTGTATAGCTACCCGCTTCATTATTCAACGCATTGATAGAGAGATCCTATGAAACTTCAGATTGAGCGCAAGTATGTCGAAGCCATGGTGAGTGAGTTTCCGGGGCTGGCGGCATTGAATGATCAATTGCGTTTCGGCAATAAAGCCGAGGTGTCATTCAAGCAACTGTCCAACACCGAGCTAAGTTTTTTACAGACGCTTTACAAAAATGCCGGGACTGAAATGCAAGGCCATGTCGCGTTGCTTTCAACGCTGCAAAAAGCGATCAACGACGATACCGTCAAGTTTGAAGAACACGACCTGGAACTGCTGCTACCCGCAATTGCCCGTTATCTTATCAATGACGCGATACGCGGTTGGTTATTCCAGACCAACGTTGCCGGAAAACCGATGGCCTATGTGGTCACCCGGCTGGACTTTACGCCTTCGGGCGAAGAGGAAACCGGACGGGTCACGCTTGAACTCAAAGCCAACGCCAAAGGCAAAGTGGCGACCTCAACCGTTACCATCCGTGCCAGGGACATTGCCGACAAAACGATTACAGAAATTTTCGTCGCCAAAGGCTTTCTTAAAGAAACGCCCGAGCTTATCGCCACTTACGACGATGCCGCCGGACGTTATTTCGAATGGTGCGGCCAGTCCGGCACACAGTTTTTAGGCAAAGGCACTGGATTTTATGCGGAAGACCCGACCGCTTCGCACCGCAGCACCGATTGGGCGCGCAAGGATGTTGTGGTTTTGTCTACCGAAGGCGGAACTGCGCGTCTGGTGAATGATGAAAGCATCCTCAGCGAACGCGCCTTATCGGTAGATGCCAAAGGCGACATTCTTGCCAAGTATTTACGCAAAGCCGCCAAAAGCAACCGCTACGACCTGAAGATCGAAAATGAAGTTGAAGCGTCGGAAAAAGAAATTCCCAAAGGTTTATTTACCGAACTACCGGTACATTGCTACCTGCTGATGTTTCATCTGGAGCTGCATCATCATTTATGGGTGCATGTGAATGACATCAAGCCTTATCGCTATCAACCGGAATTAAAACAAAAACTGATTCTGCGCGAAGAACAGATCGACCTGATCGACATCC
Source organism: Methylobacter sp. (assembly GCF_030680395.1). GTDB lineage: Bacteria > Pseudomonadota > Gammaproteobacteria > Methylococcales > Methylomonadaceae > Methylobacter_A. The sequence goes on from NZ_JAUXVR010000041.1 coordinate 41,932, forward strand.
TTACCGCCGAAATGGATGTCCTGATGGATGACATTATCGAAGGCAAGTCGGGCGGCACCACGGTGCTGTGCGCCGGGCCTGCCGGAGTGGGTAAAACTTTAACTGCCGAAGTTTATTCCGAAATTATCAAGCGCCCGCTGTACCGGGTGCATTCCGGGCAATTGGGACTCAATGTCGGCGAGATGGAAAAAGCCTTGAAAGACGTGTTAACCCGCGCTCAGCGCTGGGGCGCGGTGATGCTGATCGACGAGGCCGATGTTTACATCAAGCGGCGCGACAATAACATCGCGATGAATGCGGTCGTCGGGGTATTTCTCAGGCTGCTTGAATATTTCAACGGCTTGCTGTTTTTGACCACCAATCGTGTCGATGACATTGACGAAGCCATTGTTTCCCGTTGTATCGCGCTGATTAAGTATTATCCGCCGGACAGCGATGCGCGCCGCCAAATCTGGCAGGTCATGATCGATCAATTCGAGCTGGACGTTGATGCTGCTTTAATTAATCAATTAGTCGACAGTTTCCCGGAAGCGACAGGACGCGACATTAAAGGGCTTTCCAAACTGGTCGCAAAGTTTTGTCAGCACAAAAAAGCAACGCCGACTTTGGATGTATTCAAACGTTGTTCAATATTCCGGGGCATGGATCTGGAAAAATCCGCAGAAAGCGCACTAAATCAGGGCAGTTAAACAACATAAATAGCTGCGTTTGGTGCAAATATTACATTGCTTATTATTTAAATCGAGGCTGTAAATAGTAACCCATTGAAATATAAAATAATTAAATATTGGCACTATTACTGCATAATAATTTACATAGTTAGTTTCGTTTGCATGGCCTTTCCTGAGCGTTGTACCTTCAGCGTCCTATTTTCTCGACTAGGGCGCTTTTTTTTGCCTGAAATATCTCATCACCCTCAGAAATTTCACGCTGTTCAAGATTATGGCAACTAATTTGCTAGAGTAATTTATAGAATATCTATATAGCCCTTAACGCCAGCAAACAGAGCCGCTAACGACATTGAATAGCAACAAAATCTATTTTATTGTTAGTTTTACTACAACCTTCGCATCCCCTGGAGGAATGACTTTCTTAAGTCATTAACACTACCATGAAATACAAAACAATCTCCATTGCCGATTCCGAACAACTGATTAAAGAATCCAAGCCTATGATTCTGGACTGTAGAGACATGAAAGATTACAGGGCCGGACATCTGGAAGACGCTCTGCATGTTCATGAAGGCTTAAAAGAGTCCTTGGTTAAACGCGGCGATAAGCAGCGCAGCCTGTTTATTTATTGCTATTACGGCCATGCCAGCGAGCATTTGGCCGAATTTTTCAGCGATTTCGGCTTTAAGGATGTTTACAGCCTGGAAGGCGGTTATTCCGGCTGGAAAGATAAGCGTCAGGAAGCCGTTAATGAAGCCTGAAATACGGGATTGGTTGCAAAATAACTATTTCTCCGTAGCCCAACCGGTTTTAAAGAACAGTGCCGACATTTACCCTTTGATTTTGGCAAGTCAGCAAGGTCGTAGCGATGTGGTTCGCTTTTTGATCGAACAGAATGCAGTGCTGGATGTAAAGGATCAATACGGCAATAACGCATTGTGGGCAGCTTGTTATGCTGAAAACGGCGACTGTATCGATGCCCTGATTCATGCAGGCATCGACATTAATTACCAAAACGCCGCCTCCGGCGCTACCGCCTTGGTTTTTGCGGCATCCAGCGGCAGGGAAAAGGTTGTTGAACAACTACTGGCGGCCGGCGCTGATCCGGGCCTTAAAACGCACGACGATTTCACCGCGTTGGATTTAGCCTCCACCCGAAAAACACTCAAATTATTATCCAAGCTTGTTAAATCAGGAGATTAAAATGGAAGCATTGCCCCGTGAACTGGCCTTACGCATTGCCTTGGCATCGCGCATCCTGCCCGGTATAGACGTACCCAGGCTACTGGAAATATTACACGAGCGCGTCGGCTCGCCGCTGGATGACGAGAAATTAAAATCCATCACCGTCACCAATCTTAAAACCGGTTTAGGCAGTCTGGACGGCGAAGAGGACGGCGAGGATATCGGCATCGGTCTTGCCAACATCAAACTGGCGGTGCGTTACCTGTGGGGCGACGAAGCCGAAGATGAAGACCTGCCGGAAATAATGTCTTATAAAGACGGCGACATGCCCGATTCCATCCGCGTCGCCATCGGTTCAAACAGCGGCGCGTTAATTAACGGGCATTTCGGCTCCTGCATCCGTTTTCTGGTTTATCAGTTGTCACGACATGATTACCGGCTGGTTGATATACGCTCCACTATCGAAGCCGACAGCAGCGATGACAGAAACCTGTTTCGAGCCAACTTGATTAAAGATTGCCATGTCATGTTCGTGCAATCTATCGGCGGCCCGGCTGCGGCTAAGGTGATACGCGCCGATATTTACCCGATCAAGATTCCCGATGTCACCGAAGCGGTCGATCAGTTAAAGGAGTTTCAAAAAGTATTCGATGCGCCGCCGCCCTGGTTTGCCAAAGCCTTGGGACGTTCGGCTGAAGAACGGGTCAGGTTTACGCATGATGAGGTTTGTTAAGACGCACTGAACTCAAGTAGGGCGGACAAAAAACCGTCCTACCCGCTCCCCTATCCCTCCAATCCATCATAGAGGGCCGCTATGTAATTCGCTTAGGCCCTTAACATGACAGATTGGACTTTAGACCGGGAGGCGCAACTTGCCTATTCCTATGAACGTTTCGCGCAAGCCAAGATCTTTGTGTTTCGTAAATGGTGCGAGCAAGCTGCCGAGCGGCGCGTACTGCCCCCATCCGATCTTTCCGGCTCATGCAAATATGGAAGCCTGTTCATGAATCAGGTTTTCGGCGGGGCGATCTGCGGCCATTATGAACATCAATACAACATCATCGGCGGGCGAATTGTCGATCTCAGCCACGATGCCATCGATGTCGGCAGAATCGCAAATCCCTATCTTCATGAACCCGATTTCTTCGCTATCCCCGAAAAGCAGGCCTCGCTGAATAGCTGCCTGCCGCGCGTAGAACGCTGGGTCGCCCAATTCCTCAAGGAGATCGAAGGCGCTGAAGCCCTATCTTCATCTGGAGTTTTGTAGGTCAGGCAACAGCATTATTCTCGTCTAACTTTACGGTATTAGATGAAGGAGCGAGGCTATGAAAATATTTTTCACCACGAAGACACGAAGAGCACTAAGTTTTATTCTTCGTGCTCTCGGCAATTGCTAAGTTACATGGATGTAATGAATGCAGAAAATGCAGGAGCATTTTTCTGCCCTGCATCGCCTAAAGCGCCTACTGTTGGTGCTCTACCTCCTGCGTAATCCACATGGATGTGGTGAATGCAGATATTGCAGGAGCAAATATCTGTCCATACAGTCGTTCGTGTCTTCGTGGTTATTCTTTAATTTGATCTAAAAATGAATACTGTCACAGCCTCGCACTCTTGTATATCCGGTTTAAATATTACTATTGACCCAGCGCACAATATCCGCAGCGCTCATCGCGCCTGACATACGGGCGGTTTCCCGGCCGGATTTGAATATGACCAGCGTAGGAATGCTGCGAATATTAAATTGCGCGGCAATATCCTGTTCCTGCTCGGTATTAAGTTTGGCTAAGCGTACCTTGGGTTCAAGTGTAGCCGCCGCTTGGGCATAAGCTGGAGCCATCATCTTGCACGGCCCACACCAGGACGCCCAGAAATCGACAACCACAGGAATGTCATTACGGGCAATATGCTGTTGAAAATTTCGGCCGGTTAATTCCAAAGGATGCCCGGTAAACAAAGCTTCTTTACATTGACCGCAACGGGGATGTTGGCTCAAGCGCTCGGAGGCTATACGATTTACCGCATGGCAATGGGGACAAACGATGTGCAATGTAGTCATGGGATGGCCTTGTTGTTGAGTTTGGTTATTGACGATATGAGGCCATCAGCTCTAAAACTCAACTTTTAAATCAATTCGATAATCCCTAAAAGAAGTTGAGCATTCCAAAATTCCGTTCGCCCTTCGACAAGCTCAGGGCGAACGGCTTTCACACTTTTCAACTGGAGTTTTGAGGATAATCACCCGCCAAACCCAGCCAAAAACCGGCTGAATTCATCAGCCAACTGAGGCATTACGCTCAGCATCCGGTGATCGGTATCGTATACATTCAAACGGACGCGATACTTTTGGCAAAACCGCCAGGCATTTTCCGGCGCAACAATATCATCATTCCAGCCATGGAATACCCGAATATCCTCAGCCGTTGGCTTAAACTCCGTTTGCCGGTAGCCGGGCAAATAAAACGCAGGCGCCAGCAGGAAAAGCCCCTTGGGCTTAATCGATTCCGAGGCCACGGTTGCAACATAAGCGCCCATGCTGGAACCGATTAATACGACTTCATCGTAGTCGGATAAATCTATCGCCAGTAATTGTTCGACCCGCTTATCAGGGTCCGGATGTTCCCGGTAATCCGGACTTTCAAACAAATAACCGTAACGCTTGGCAACCTCGGCAAATTGAATGGTCTTTTCGCCCCAAGGAATGCTGTCTTTTCCGTGATTGTAAATAACCATTTTTTTCATAGCGGTAACCTCGGACATTGATTAATTGCTCTCGAATGGTATTACAATCAGCCATTATTGTTACAAAAATCTATCGCCCATGCAGACCAAAACAACATTTAAAGCCGCTTGGTGGTTAAGAAACAGCCACTTGCAGACTATTTATCCGGCCTTATTCAGACATGCGCCCAATCCGCCTGATTATCGCCGCGAACGATTAACCACTCCCGACCATGATTTTATCGATGTCGATTATTGCGGAACCGGCAACCAGCCGTTGATTATCCTGATACATGGCTTAACCGGCAGCTCGCAATCGGATTATATCAAAGGCTTGCAAAGCGTCTTGCTCAAACAAGGCTTTCGCAGTGCGGCGCTTAATTTCCGCGGCTGTAGCGGCCAATCCAATAACAGGGCGCGCAGTTATCATTCAGGCGAAACAGAAGACATTCATTTTCTCTATCAAACCTTGCGCCAACGCGAACCCGAAACGCCTTTAGGCGTCGTCGGTTTTTCATTAGGCGGCAATGTGGTTTTAAAGTGGTTGGGCGAACAAGGCGATCAATTAGATTTGTTTGCCGCTGTCGCGGTTTCGGTGCCGTTGCTGTTGGACATTTGCGCGACAAAACTGGATAACGGCTTTGCCAAGTGCTATCGCGGCAACCTGCTGAAAGAGTTAAAAGTCTATATGCACGTTAAATTACGGCATCTGGAAAATATAGGCCCGTCTCAAGAAGCAGAAAAAATCAAGGAATTGGGCGACTTATCGGCCATCGATTCGTTCTGGCAATATGACGATCGGGTCGTAGCCAAATTGCATGGCTTTAACGATGTACACGACTATTACCGGCGTTCCAGTTCCAGACAGTATCTCAAATCGATCTCGGTGCCGACGCTATTGATTCAGGCGGTTGACGATCCGTTTATGACCAAAGAAGTGCTACCCGAACTGAACGAAATATCGTCCTGTGTACATTTGGAGTTGACCCAACACGGCGGTCATGTCGGCTTCATCTCAGGATTAATCCCTTTTAGACCGGAGTATTGGCTGGAGCAACGGATACCGGAGTTTTTGATGGGATGCATTGTTAAGTTATAAATTTTTATTACGAACGATTGCATCAACAGATATTTGACTTTAATAGTAGGGTACGCATCGCGTACCTTTATTGCTTGATGTGGTGATTGCAAAATGGTATCCGATGCGCACCCTGCTGTACTTTCGTCTATACAGCGCAACACCTGATCAGTGTTGCGCTGCCACAGATACGAGTTTAAGCCTTGTCTACCACCGATATACAAAGATTGGTCACTTTCTTGTTGGGGTCCAGTATCGGTTTCAGCGTGAATGATACAACCGATTCCACGCCCGCATCGCCCAGGTCGGAGACAGGGACTTTTTCGACGGAAATTTTGGTATCGTCGATTTTCCACTTGTAGTTGGCGTCGAAAGCGGTATTCTTGCCGGAATTTTCCAGGTCCACTTCAAAATTGGCCCCCGGGCAGGCTTCAGTCGGCGTTTTCAAGTCCAGAACATGGGTATGAAATCCGGAAGGGGTGGCTTCATGGGAGCTGTCATCGATAGGCAGGTGCGTCGTCAAGACCAGCACGTTATTGCCGCCGTCAGTCAATACCCCATAGCCAAAAGCGCCGGACTTTCCGTCAACCGGTATGTCCTGATTGGTTTTGATTTCCACTTCCAGCATTTTTTTATCGGCTTTTCCCTCCCATTCCACTTCCACTTCCTTGAGCGATAAGTAGCCGGCAGTTTCGGCCACAACTATGCCGCAGGCGAATGTCAAGCCAATGGCTGATGCAAGTAAGGATGTTTTGCTAGTAAATATCATGACTGATCTCCATTAAATTAAGTATTGATTCGATACTATTTATAACCTATACCGATAAACCAAGGCAAGTGCATATTTCATAGTGACACTACTTTATTAGTTCACGGCAAAGGCCATTGCGTTCCACCATCCATAAACTCCAGCGACTGCACTGCTCAGGCGAAACAGCGGCAATGGCCCGCGTAAACTGGCTAAGCAGTACAAAATAAATTCAACAGTAAGGTAGGTAAAGGCGGGACGACTGCAAACGGGTTCGCCCCTGAGGTATCCCCATAAAATAAGTTTATAAAACAACAGGTTTTTGATATTTTGCGCATTCAATATATACAACATAGCCGAAAAGTCGTCATGCTGGCAGGGATGCCAGTATCCAGCCACAAGGATGTGAAACTTTAAAATACCACTCGCTTTTATTAAGCACCTGGAAAGTCACCAAAGTTACCATCCATGGCACTGGATTCCGGCATCCCTGCCGGAACGACGAGCTTGGGAAATTCGTGGGATACCTCAGGGTTCGCCCCGCCCTGCTTTCAGATCCAAAAAGACAGGCGTATCAGCTGTCGATAGTTTCCAGGCAGGCGGTCATCGCATGACGGACTATGAAAAAAGTCATCGCTATCGGGTAAAGCGCGTAATGACGGGTAATCAGCAGGCTAACCAGCACAAACACCACAATCGTACTGATATTAAAATGGCTGTTTTTTTCCAGATAACGCAGGTGCTCGATAGATTCCTGATCGAAATATGGACTCTTGTTGATCAAGGTTAACGTCACGATCGAAGTTAACAACGCGTAATACAGCGGGAAGAAAAAAAACATCGGCGCATCGTCGTTAAACTGCGGCACCCAGTAGGCATACCAGATCAACAGGCAACTTGACGCAAAGCCATCGTGCCAAATGACGGTGGGAACTTTTCTCAAATAGCCCGCCAGCAGGCTGATAGCCATGACTGTCAGGCCGACACCCAGAGCCACAGGAGTGGTTAGGAACGGTAGAAATTCGTTTTGGTTCTGTACCAGAACCGCCAACAAAAAGCTGCAAAGAACAAATCCGATCATGGTCAAATATCGTATGAATTTTCCCAGACTATAACATTGCAGACGAGAGAACAGAAGCCCCAAGAAAGCGTTGGAAAGGTCTGCGGTTAGTTGGCTCCGATGAGGGCGAATTGTTAAAGCAAGTCCTGTTACCGCTACAGTTTTAACCTCCGAGTATCTGATCCTGGTTTTTAAACCAGCCGAGTGCGTGCTCAAAATGCTGCGGGCCAAAATCCGGCCAATATTCATTCCTGACATAAAAGTCAGCATAAACCGGCAGTCATGCCAACTAACTTGAGCATGAAGCAATTAACGGACATATGAGATATTGATATTTTTCACTACGCTCCTTGATAAAATAAAAAGAGTGTCCTGAAACCGCTTCAAATCAAGTTAGTTGGCCCAACTGCGGGGCATCAGGAGATTCGGCCCGATTTATCCGGCTGTCCTGGGTGCCTCATTTCCAATGCTGCAGGCGACACGAAACCGAAATAAGCCGCTGCTAATGATGTCAGTAAATGTAACCAGACGTCATGGCTGAAAAGCGGGACCAGTCCAAAGAGTGTACTTAATCCGGGAATAAGCCCAAACACGGCAAGTGCGCCATAGAGAACGGCGATACTGCGGGTGTAAGTACGGGCGTCGTCAATATCTCTATAAGCCAACATACCCCACACGCCAATACCCAGATGCACGATATTGTGCAGCGTATTTACCGGAAACATGCCGAACAGCAAGCCGTAGGGAGTAGACATGACCGGAGCATCTTGAGGTGGAGCTGTCATTAAGGCGGGCAAAAAACCCAGTATGCCAACAATAAAATAAATAATACCTATAGATAAAGTGAATGTACGTATATTCATCGCTTCCTCCAGTTAATTTAAAATCCGGGATTTAGATATAAATTGGAAAAGCTATTCGACCCTTTCCACCGTGTCCATGTCCATCTCCGCAGCAAGATCATCCTTATGCTTGCTTATCCTTTTGTCCAATACGGCTGTATCCATGTTAGCCCTTTTTTCCTTAACGAAAATCTTGTCTTGTTTATTTTGCACATCAATAATCAGTGCTTGTATTGCGACAACAAGTTCCGATAATCACCCTATCCGAAACGGCGATAACGGACCGCAATTCATCCGATTGACGAAAATAATACGATTACCCGGCTGCAACGTCTGTACGTTGACCCACATAAATCAGCGTTCGTTTGGTTTTATCCAAAGTTTGTAAAATGACAATTTGCCGGATCGACGCCGATTAACACAACAAGAACCGAACGGGCAGATGGTTTTCTACTGTTGTTAGCGCAACTGGAAAAATGAAAATAGCCGACTATTGGACAAGTAATTTTCGGCGTACGGAACGGGTATGGACTGAGTTGAAGCCGGACAGCAGCCATACGGTCGGCGTGTATTCTGAGCGAAGATGCCGCTGTATCCTGTTACTTAATCACTCTTTCGGTTTTCAGCTACCTTCACCCAGACACGAAGTATCTCTGCTACGCTCCATGCCTGAGCGATACAACCTCGCGGGGTGAATAAGCCTTCGGCATCAAAAATTTCGCTGACGGAGCCGATACAGGCTTCATGCAGGTGTCTTTCCAATAATCGATTAAGAAAATCGTGTGCCTCTTCGCGTTGTTCGGGATAAACGCGCAGCCAGGCATCCAGGTAGGGTCCTATCAGCCAGGGCCAAACCGTGCCTTGATGGTAAGCGGCATCGCGGGTACGAAGATCGCCGTGGTAATCGGCTTTATAGTCGGGATGGTCCGGAGACAGTGTGCGCAGGCCCACGGGAGTCAACAGCCGCTCCTTGATGTTCTGAAATACCGATTGCCAATGCTCTTTATCCAGTACCGGATGGGGTAGCGATAGCGCAAGCAATTGATTGGGCCGACACGCCGGGTCGTCTTTGCCGTTTTCGCCGTCAACCAAATCATACAGGTAGCCTGTCCGGGCATTCCAAAACCGTTGATTAAAGCTAAGCCGGGCGGCATCGGCAAGCTCTGCAATCTCGCTCACGCGTGAGCTCTGGTTTTCCTTTATCATCCACTTTTCCATAACGCGCAGTGCGTTGTACCACAACGCATTGATTTCAACCGCTTTGCCTCGACGCGGCGTCACCACCCAATCATCCAGTTTGGCATCCATCCAGGTCAACGCAAAACGCGGATCACCCTGAATAAGCAGACCGTCGCCGGGATCGCAGTGAATGCCGAAACGAGTGCCCTGAAGGTGATGATCAATGATGTCCAACAGCTTGGGCAGCAAATCATTGAATATGTCCCTGTCTCCGGTAATCTCGATATAGCGATCCAGCGCATGAAAAAACCAGAGCGTGGCGTCGGCGGTATAGTACACACCCTCGCTTTCGCCTTCCGGAAACATGTTGGGAATGAGGCCATCACGCAGATGATAGGCAAAAGTACGCAAAATATGTCCCGCTTCGACATGCCGACCGGTAATTAGCGCCAGGCCTTCCAGGCTGATCATGGTGTCCCGTCCCCAATCGGTGAACCAGTGGTAACCGGCAATGACGGTTCGCACATCGCCCCCGGTTGCGCGGATTCGCGTAGTTTCGCCAACCCGCTCGGTCGGCGCGATAATAAACTGATCGGCTGCCAACACCAAATGCCTAGCCAGGCCTTTATGCAATGCCGGATGTGCTGCTGCCAGTAACCGTTGACGCCGTTCCAGTTCAGCCTGAAGTGCCTCTGCGGGAGACAGCGCCAGAATGCTTTCCCAACTTTCAGCAGACGCTATAAGGGTCACATCCTTACCCGCCGCAAGGTCAACGCGGAAATAACCCGGACTCCACAGATCACCCTGAGCGCCATAGCCTCTTTGTTTTTCTATACGGTAAAGAATGTCGGTAAAGCGTTTGGTTTCAATCGTGAACGCCGAACTCTCGCCATCCATGTAAAGACGCAACGGCGGAATTGAAAGCCCATGAATTTCCAAACGTCCGGCGGAGGCTTTAAGGTCGTATGAATCCGCGGGCAGGCCTTCGTCCAAAGGATCGCTATGGCGGCGAAAATGTACGGCTACGCGAATCTTAAGCCGCACCGGTCCTATTCCTGAAACCAGGCGATAGCTTATATGAACCGTATTACTCATATAGGGCATCAGTATTCTTTTTTCAAGCACATGGCCTGCCAGTTCATAGCGCCACACCGGCAACCCGGAGTCCAGGCGAAATTCGCGCAAACTGGACATGCCGTGCAAATCCAAGGCTCCGCCTGCCCATTCGAAACCGCCTATTTTCTGGACGCTTCCATCAGAAAACCGAACCAACTCACTGAGTTGATTAAGCATCACGTAGCGCCCCAGCGGATCAGGATGCGCAACGGTTAAAAAACTGTGGAAACGACGAGTGGGTACACCCGAGATCGTCCCGGACGCATAGCTGCCAAGACCATTCGTTACCAGCCATTCGTGTTTTAATAACGATTCCTGTTCGGCAGGATCTCCGGTCCAATGGGTTCGGATAACAAGATCACTATTCATGATTAACGGCTCCCTTTGGCTGGTTAACGGGATTTAGCACAACAGCAGATTCGCCTTGCAGATACCAATTGCCTTTCGTGGGCCAGGGCGGCATGCCCATACCGCCATAACGCGGATCTTCGCTGGCCCACACCGCATCCCAAACGCAGTTCTTAGGTGGAGCCAATAGCGGTTCCGGAGCCGGAACAAGATGAATGTCCCGGCTCAGGTTAACCAATAAAAGACGGTCATCACCCGGATTTCCTCCGAAAAAACGTATCACCAGTGCATCCGGACTTAACACTGCACCATCAATACCGCCGCTCTGTCGGCTGGCCTGAAACACCGGATCATTACGGCGCAGGCTTAACAAATCGCAATGCAAGGCATATTCTTCTTTATGCAGATGACGGTCGTTCAAGTTGAGTTTTGAATGCGTAAACGTCATCGGGTCGCCGGGATCCGGCAGTCGGGCCTGCATTTCGGGTGTTGCCAGGGAACGGAATTGGGCCAGAAACTCAGAGCGTCCCCGCGCCACCAAATAGGCAATTTCATCTTTATGGTCGGCAAAATAAAAGAACGGACTGGTGGCGGCAAACTCCTGGCCTTGAAACAACATAGGCGTCTGCGGAGCCAATAAGAACAGGGCAGTTAAAGCCCGATAGCGATTAGGGCTGGTCAATAAGTGGACACGCTTGCCGCTGCCGGAATTGGCTAATTGATCGTGATTTTGTATGAAGTTGACGAATTTGGCTGGGGGCATGTCCAACACCGGGGTTCCGCGCGTATTGTTTTGCCATGAGTACCATTGGCCCTGATACAAAAAACCTCGCTTCAAGGTGGAGACAAACTCCTGAGCGACACCCCGGTAATCGCTATAGTAAGCATCTGCGCGCCCTGTTATCGCTACCATTGCGGTATGGTGAAAATCGTCGTTCCATAGTGCGTCTATGCCGAAGCCTTCGTGTTCGGGAGGCAAAAACAATTTTGCGTCTTGCGGCTCATTCTCGCCGATAATAAAGGTAAGGCGCGGTGCTCCTGCACTGCGCACAGCCTGCACGATGGCGGCAATAATATGTTCAGGGGAGCTGTCGAAAATCTGCTGGGTGGCATCAATACGCAAGCCGTCAAGGTGAAACTCTTTAATCCAATACGCGGCATTGGCAAGCACATAAGCGCGCACTGCGCTTGAGTCGGGCCCATCAAAATTCAGAGGGTCGCCCCAATCGCACTGATAGCGGGTAGAAAAGTAAGTGCTTGAGAATTTCCCCAGATAATTGCCGTCCGGCCCCAAATGATTGAACACCACATCCAGAATAACGCCAAGACCCACCGCATGAGCCTGGTTAACAAAATACCGGAATTCGTCCGGCGTTCCGTAAAGTCGCGTCGGCGCAAACAAATTGACGCCGTCATAACCCCAGCCGAACCGCCCCGGAAAATCGGCTACCGGCATGATCTCCAGCACAGTGATACCCAGCGCAGCCAGTTCAGGCAGTTCTTTGGCGGCTGCGACCCAGTTGCCTTCATGAGTAAACGTGCCGATATGCATCTCATAAATGACCTGACCTTGGGCTTCAATTCCCGTCCAGGCAGCATCCGTCCAGTCAAACGTTAAAGCATCGATTACTTGCGAGGGTCCGTGTGGACCCTGAGGTTGAAAACGCGAGGCAGGATCCGGATACGGTTGCGGGTCATCATCGAGCAGGTAGCGATATGATGTCCCTACGCAGACATCCGGCAAAATTACCGAAAAATAACCGTTTCCTTCGCTTTGCAGTTCAACTTCGATGGGCGGATGAAGGGGATCAACATCTTCACCCTGAGAATTCATCACCAGTTTCACTATCTTTTTCTCAGGCGCCCAGACCCGAAAATGCACGCTTTTATCATGCGCGCGCTCTGCCCCAACTGGAAATCGCCGGCCATCGACTAATTCGATAGTGGTCTGTTCGCTCATGATCATTGTTCCAAGTCAGTTACTAAAAGTTAAAAACTAAAATATTGCTACTTCAAATTTTTTACTACAGTTTAGAAACCCAACAAGCCAATTCACCTGCTGATAAACAAATAAAGCCCGGATCTAAAATAACATACTATCGATTGGCTTAAAATCATATTAAGCTCAAATAGAACACACATAAATCATGCCTTAATGCTGTCCGCTTTAAGGATTAATCGTTGATAAAGAGGCGACCCATGTTCTTGCCGAATTCCGGCAACAACCTTCCGACACTATTCAATAACCGGGATAGCATGCCTGATTTTGGAAGTTATCCCGATAAGAAAAGCCTCTACAACCTCTTGCCCCTTTCTACAGGCGCAACGTTATAAAGTCTTAAAGGGTATATGTCTTCGGGACTTCATTGGCGGCTTCATATTCTTACCTACTCATTATCTTGAGGTCAGCAGCACCTGTAACCGTTGCACACCGACAGGTTCTTCCATTAACACGGGCACGATGGCAAGCCGTTTTGCATAATGTTGCCGGACATTTTCGATCTGCTGCTGTTCCTGAACCGCGCGTTGCCGCAACAGCATAGAAGACGGTTGGGCCGCCGCCAGGCTGTTGTTCACAATCCACGCCCAGGGCTCAATCCCGGCCCGGCGCAAATCTTCCTGCAGACTGGCCGCCTCAAGTACTGGGGTGGTTTCCGCCAGTGTAACAATCAGCACTTTGGTCTGTTCAGGGTCCTGAAGACGCATCATCGGCGTCGTAAAATGCAAGGATTTGCCTTCCATGTGCCGGGCAATTTCACGGTGATAGGCGCCTGTTGCATCGAGTAACAACAGGGTATGCCCGGTCGGCGCGGTATCCATTACGATAAAATGCGCCGTAGCCTCGCGAATGATGCGGGAGAATGCCTGAAACACCGCGATTTCCTCGGTGCAGGGAGAGCGTAAATCTTCTTCGAGCAAAGAACGCCCCTGCGCATCCAGATTTTTACCTTTGCTTTCGAGCACGTGCTGACGATAAAGTTCTGTTTCTGCGTGCGGATCAATGCGACTGACCGTCAGATTACCCAACTCGCCAATCAGTGTTTCGGTCAGATGTGCAGCCGGATCGGAGGTTGTCAGATGCACCTGATAACCGCGTTCGGCCAGCGCCACGGCAATGGCAGCGGACATCGTCGTTTTACCTACGCCGCCCTTGCCCATCAGCATAATCAAACCGTGGCCCGGCTTAGCCATCTCATCAACCATCTCTTGCATGGAAGGCAGCAAAGGCGACTGATAGTCACCGGCGGACGCAATGGCACGGCTCTGCTCCCCGCTCAACAGGGAGCGCAATGCCTCCAGACCCACCAGATTGCAAGGCAATAACCGGGTATGATCGGTTACCAATTCGCGTAGAGGCTCAGGCATGGTTTGCAATGCTTGCCGTTCGCGCCGATAAATCGCTGCGGCGAGCGGATCGTCGATCTCGCTCTCGGGCATGCAGCCATTGATCACCAGATACTGATTGTTAAGTCCGATGTCGGCCAACTCGCCGCTGGTTCGCGCCACTTCCTGCAAGGTCGAGTTCTGCGCTCGGGCAACCAGCACCAAGCGCGTGCGCGCCGGGTCCGACAATGCCGTAACGGCCTGATGATAACGCTGCCGCTGTTTTTCGAGACCGGCCAGAGGCCCCAGACAGGAAGCGCCTTCGGGATTCTTTTCGATAAAGCTGTCCCAGGCGCCGGGTAATTGCAGCAGGCGGATGGTATGCCCAGTGGGCGCGGTATCGAAGAGGATATGATCGTATCGGCTGGTCAGTTCGGAATCGGTCAGCAGTGCGGTGAATTCATCAAAGGCTGCGATTTCAGTGGTGCAGGCGCCGGAAAGCTGCTCTTCAATGCTTTTGACGGCTGACTCCGGCAATTTGCCGCGTATCGGGCCGACAATGCGCTCGCGATAAAGTGCGGCTGCTTGCGCCGGATTAATTTCCAATGCATCGAGATTAGTCACTCCGGGAATCGGCGTTATCTGATGACCGATTGCCGCATCGAAAACCTGGCCGACATTGGATGCGGGATCGGTGCTGACCAGTAAAATCCTCTTTCCGGCCTCGGCCAGATAAACCGCAGTTGCACAAGCCAGCGAGGTCTTGCCGACGCCGCCTTTGCCGGTGAAAAATAAAAAACCCGGCGCTTGCTGTAGAAATTTCATGACCGGTACTCAACAACAACCAGGCTTACAGCAACTGCTTTCGGAAGGCGCAGAGTCGGCAGAAACCTCATGAGTACCGCACCAATTTCCCAGTTCATCCCTGGAAGGATAGCGACCGGCCAGGGCGATTTCGCCATCGACCAGAACCAGCGGCAGCCCTTGCTCGCCTGAGCGTTCCAGAAAGGCATGCACGACCGGATTTTCAACAAAAACCATCGGCTGCTGGGAAAGGTTATAGCGGTTGATTGTTCCACCTTGCTGTTTTAACCAGTCCACATCGACAGAAAACGTGACCAGCGCCTGGTCTACATCAGTTCCGCAGACGCCGGTGTTGCAGCACATGGCAGGATCGAA
Source organism: Methylobacter sp. (assembly GCF_030680395.1). Taxonomy (GTDB): domain Bacteria; phylum Pseudomonadota; class Gammaproteobacteria; order Methylococcales; family Methylomonadaceae; genus Methylobacter_A. The sequence continues at coordinate 57,383 of NZ_JAUXVR010000041.1, forward strand.
TACTTCAATTTTTTTCATAATGCGTTACCTTTTTAATTAAGTGGATTGTGTGAGTTTACGATTATTCAAAATACAAAGATGGGGTTGCGTTAATAATCCGCCTTTGCTTTATGCGACACCCAAAGTCGTAAAATATTTTCGCCTGAAGTAAAGGGCCACTTTGACCAGGCCGATTAGTACAGGAACCTCCACCAGAGGACCAATGACCGCGGCAAATGCTTGCCCTGACTGGAGGCCGAAAACTGCTACGGCCACCGCAATCGCCAATTCAAAGTTGTTACTGGCGGCGGTAAACGAAAGCGTGGCGCTAATGCGATACCCGGCACCGGCCTTGGCTGACATGTAAAACGTAACCAGAAACATGATAATGAAATAGATCACCAGGGGTATGGCAATGCGCACCACATCCAGCGGCAACTGCACGATATATTCACCTTTAAGGGAGAACATCACCAGTATCGTGAACAACAGGGCTATGAGCGTAATGGGGCTGATTTTGGGAATAAATTTTTCTTCATACCAGTCTCGTCCTTTGCGCCGCACCATAAAAAAACGGGTGAGCATGCCGCCAAAAAAAGGGATACCCAGGTAGATCAGCACGCTTTCGGCGACCTGAAGAATGGTAATCGGGACTTCAAGGCCGGAAGCGATCCCTAACCAGTCGGGCAGGACAGTGACGAAAACGTAGGCGTAGATGGAAAAAAACAGCATCTGGAAGATGGAATTGAACGCCACCAAGCCCGCACAATATTCGGTGTCGCCCTGAGCCAAATCATTCCAGACCAGAACCATGGCGATGCAACGGGACAGGCCGATAATGATCAGTCCCACCATATAATCAGGGTAATCCCGGAGAAAAGTGATAGCCAAAACGAACATAAGCACCGGGCCGATTATCCAGTTCTGGATCAAGGAAAGCATAAGAACTTTAGTGTTCCTGAAAACCTTGGGCAGTTCCTCGTAACGGACTTTGGCCAACGGCGGATACATCATAAGAATAAGGCCAATAGCAATGGGAATAGAGGTGGTTCCAACCTGAAAACGGGTTAGCCACTGAGTGAAACTGGGCATGAAATAGCCCAGGGCAACGCCGGTTGCCATGGTTATAAAAATCCATAATGTCAGAAACCGCTCAACAAAACCCAGACGTTTGGGCGTGTCTATAGAAGCCGGAGGGCTGGCAATCTTCCTGGATAATTGTATTTTTATCTTACTCATGGACGTGGTCCTGGTTAATTAGCTATCGAGTTGGCCAATGGCATTGAGTTCTGCGGTCAATTGTTCAGGGGGCATCGTTTCCAGGGGTAATTCAAGCATTTTTTCGACACGCAACTTCAGCGTACTGAATGTCTGCTCGAAAGCAGCAATTTTTTCGTCTTCAGTCCCTTCCACATGCCCCGGATCGGAGACGCCCCAATGCGCCCGAACCGCTTTAGTCAAATAAACCGGGCAGGTTTCACCGGCGGCGTTGTCACAAACGGTAATGACGATATCCATCGGCTGGTCTTCAAACTCTTCCCAGGATTGGCTTTTATAACCTTCCGTCGGCAAATCATGGCGTTTCAAGGTGGCCAATGCGCCTGTGTTAATTCTGCCTATCGGCTGACTGCCGGCAGAAAAGGCTTTGATACGGCCTTGACCCAAATGATTGAATAAGGCTTCTCCCATAACACTGCGGCAGGAGTTACCGGTACAAATAACCAGAATGTTTAACATATTGTCTCTCGAATAACGTTATTGAAGGGGTTGCAAAATTTTCTTGATTTCTTCTTGGCAGTCAGCACGATGGCCGCCGCGTTTATAGATACCGGCAGATAAAAACAGGCAATAAAAACCGCCGTTATCAGGATCAGCGATTTCCGCTCGGCTTTCCAAAATACGCGCATGTTTTTACCCTCCTTTGCAGCAAATTATTAGCGTGTCAGTTATCCGCAACAGGATGAGTCGGCATTTCCGGCAGGTCGGCAAGCGAATGGGTTTTCGCCGTCGGATGGCGCTTTTTTATCGTTAAACGTGGGAACCTCGGACAGCGAATGAAACGACTCCCAGGCAATGCCTTGCGGATCGGTGATCCAGTGTTTGTCGGAACGCATATAACAGCAAGCGGACTGTTCCTGGGTTTCGACAGGTTGTTGCGTGGCGTCCAGGCGCTGTTTGATCGCCTGTAATTCCTGATCGTCCTCCGCCTGAATGCCGAGGTGGTCGAGGCCGAGTTGGGCGCTGCGGTTGGAAATAGCAAAATTAACCCGTGGATCGTCCAGCATCCATTTCGCATAATCGTCATGTTGTACGGTGGGTCCGCAGCCGAACAGCGTGCTGTAAAAATGAATGTTCTGCTCGAGGTTTTCTACCGCCAAGTGGATGTGTAGTCTTTTCATTTTAATACCTATAAAGTGATATGCGAATAAGCGGATATAGTAGCTTTAAAAAATCAGCAGCAGCTTGCCATTTCAGGCCTGTCTTCCATGTTATGCAGGCGTTCCAAATCCTTATGAAAAACACTGCCATTTTCAACCGCCACTAAAGCATTCTCCAGAATCGGAAAGGCCCAGGCAGGCAATTTCGGGTTGATCTGATAAAAAACCCACTGCCCTTCGCGGCTGTCCAGTAATAATCCGCATTGACGCAGCAACGCTAAATGCCGGGAAATTTTAGGCTGAGATAAATCCAGCGCCGCCGTTAATTCGCAGACGCAGAGCTTGCCTTGCTTTTGCAGCAAAGCAACGCACCGTAAACGCGTTTCATCAGACAAACATTTAAAAAATTGAGCCGGAGACATTATTTTCAACCCTGTTATGAACATATGGATAAGCATATATTAAAATATTCAGCCATTCAACTTTTTATTGTTTACGTTTAGTGATTTTGAGTAGGTTTGCAACTTTGCAATAATTTTTAATGTCCAGCCAACCGCAATAAAACGTCCTGCATCGCGTAATCATGCAATAAACCGAGCATTCCGATCTTTTATTGACACACTTCCGAACAAACCATGCTGATTCTTTCAGGCGTTGCCGCCAGCTTTAATGCGGATAGCTGTCCTTGGGTTGGTAATGGATAAATGCCGGGGAAGATGTCGTCTTCAAAATCAGAGTCATCAGCAAAAATGATATTCAAATTGGATGTAAGACGGTCGGGTAACCGGTACCAGGGCACCCAACCTTCGGCTTGCGTTCCTGTCGCGCCGCTGGTATTGAAATCCAGTTTGCCTTGCTCGTTGCAATATTTCATCAGGGTATAGGCATTGGCGATAAAACGCAGCCGCTTCCAACCCCTGAGTTTTGCATGCCAAAGCGATTGGTCTGGCTCCCTGTTTTCGAGTAAAGCCAGATAATTACCCTGAGACAATACCGATTCAACTTCGTAGGCAAACGTTAACGCCTGGCTAAAACTCCATTCAGCAGGGATGCCCGCATGCACCAGGGTAAAGTTGAGTTTGGAATCATGATGAATAAGTGCCCGGCGGCGCAGCCACTTTAATAGCTCGTCCCGATCCGGGGCATTAAGAATTTCATCCAGGGTGTCACCCGCTTCCGATTGTTCAAAGCCTTCCGCTACTGTCAACAAATGCAACTCCTGATTGCCCAGCACCGTAACTGCTTTTTTGCCCAAGCCCTTGACAAATCTGAGTACAGCCAGAGACTCCGGCCCTTCATTGACTAAATTACCGGTAAACCATAAGCAGTCGTTTTCCGGATCAAACTGTATTTTCTCCAATAACTTTAATAGTAACTGATAATTGCCTTTTACATTGCCGATGGCGTAGGTGGTCATAATATTTAGCTCCCAAATCGATAGTGCTTATGAAGCATCAATTATGATGCCATTCAGGGAGAGCGTGGCTTGACAAGGAGAAAAACCGACAACAAATAATTATAATACATTGATAATTAAGCGTTCTTAAGGCGTCCGCAAATTAAACGATCAAGTTTAATCGTGTCTGACTGAACTTAGGCATCACGCTTATGCGTCGTTATTTTGTAACAAAGCTACCCACTTTCCGGCCATATTGTTACTAAGATGACCAGAAAAAAGCATAACTAATCTGAAGTATGTTGTTTCTGAAGCGGACTACCGGTCACTTCTGCGAAATAATCAGAAGAAAGCGGGTGTTGGTTTAAATATTGCTGTGCAGTTAGTGGACGATTAACTTGGATTTAATTATGAACAAGATCGGAATATTTTACGGCACTGAGACCGGCATGACAGAAGCGATGGCCCAGATTATGTACCGGGTTTTAGGCGATGAAATCGCCAGCGAACCGGCTAATGTTAATCAGGCCAAGGTATCGGAATTATTGCAGTATAAAGCCCTGATTCTGGGCGCGCCCAGTTACGGGGTCGGAGAATTGCCCGGCAGAACGACAGGCAGTGAGCAGGGAAACTGGGAAGAGTTTTTATTCCGCCTCGATGATGCCGACTTATCCGGAAAACGGGTCGCCCTGTTCGGTTTGGGCAACCAACAGAAATATTACGATCGCTTTGCCAGTTCCCTGATTCATTTGTATCAGCACTTTGTTGCTTACGGCGCAGAGGTTATAGGGGCCTGGAGCACCGAAGGCTATCACTTCACCCGCTCGCACTCGGTTATCGACAATCAGTTTGTCGGCCTGGTGCTGGATCATCATAGCCAACCCGAAATGACCACAACCCGGATTATCGGCTGGCTGGACCAGATTAAGCCGGCGTTGTTGGAGAAATTGAATTAATGCTTTCGTCGTATTTAACCGAAGGACATTTATGGTTCCCACGCTCTGCGTCGCTGCCATTAAGTTAAGAGATACGCTGGTTCCCAAGCTCCCGCTTGGGAACCCAGTGAGCAAAGCTCCAGCTTTGCGAGCCGGGAAGCTAGAGCTTCCCGTACCGAATTCCCAAGCAGGAGCTTGGGAACTAGCGCAGCCGGCGTTGTTGGAGAAATTGAATTAATGCTTTCGTCGTATTTAACCGAAGGACATTTATGGTTCCCACGCAGAGCGTGGGAACGATGAGTTTATGTTTCGGGAAGTTATTACCGACCATATCCTAAGGACATAAATGATGAACAACGCCGACAGCATTGCTCAATTGTGCCGCTATATCGCCGAACGAAAGCCGGTGTTGAAAAAACAATATGAGCAGTTACTCGCCCAAGATCTTTCGCGGCAACAATGGGACGGCTGTTTTCAACGCAATGTGTTGATCGTTTTGGAACAGGCTTATGACGAGGCGCTGGCATTTGTGAAAACGCTGCCGTTCGATAGCGCCGCAAGTTCCGTTAATCAAGGGTTATCGAATGTAACCCAGCAAGCGCTGGGCGCTTTCGACGGATTCGTTGACGATTTCTTAGTGTTTGTCGTCGATAAACATCGCACCTCCTGCGCGTTATCCAATTTTCCCGACGAACATAAACCGGACAAAACCTACGTTAACGCGGTGATGCGGGACATCGCCGGGCTTTGGCAGAGCTTTGCTTTAACTATTAATGCTTATTTTCTGGAATGCAGGTAACGCAGTCCGTTCAAAACACACAGGAAAATCGAATGAAATTGTATTTAACGCCCGGCTCCTGCTCGACAGGCATCCATATTTTAATGGAAGAGATCGACTTGGTTTTCGAAGCGCATCTCGTGAATTTATTGGCTGGGGATCAAAATACGCCGGATTATCTTGCCGTAAACCCGAAAGCCACCATCCCGACGCTGGTGCGCAACGACGGCACTGCACTGACCGAATTTCAAGCGATCGCCTATTGGTTGGCGCGAAGCTATCCCAAAGCCAAACTGTTGCCCGGCGACCCGGACGGCGACGCGCACGTCATTGAGCTGATGGATTACGTGGTCGGCACTGTTCACGGACAGGGTTTCGCCAGAATTTTTACGACCGACCGGTTCGCGCTCAATGAAGCCGATTTTGAGGCCGTCAGAGCTCAAGGCATGGATATCGTTAGACGAGGGTTTGCGGTCATTAATGACGGTTTGCCGCCTGAAGGCTATGTCATGGGTTCTTTCAGCATCGCCGATGCGGCTTTGTTTTATGTCGAGTTTTGGGCCTACAAAACCGGGATTGTACTGCCGGAAAATTGCTTGAAACATTATCGATTGATGCTTGAGCGCCCGGTAGTCAGGCGCGTCTTGGCCGAAGAAGGCTATCGTTTGGATTAGCCTAAAAACCATAGTTGAGCATTCTGCGGCTGGACGGGGCATGCGCTATGCACACCTTCCAGGTTTTAAAAACCTGGAAGGCGTGGCTGGACGGGGTTTGCAACCCCGTCCGAAACGTTTGGCGGATGAAGATATGACAGTAGTTATCGAAAACGCTGGGGACGAGGGTGCAAACCCCGTCCCGCTCGGGGTCATAACTCGCGGCGTGTGGGAACCAGCGCTGTGGCTGGACGGGGTTTGCAACCCCGTCCGAAACGTTTGGCGGATAAAGATATGACAGTAGTTATCGAAAACGCTAGGGACGGAGGTGCAACCCCCGTCCCGCTCGGGGTCATAACTCGCGGCGTGTGGGAACCAGCGCTCACTAAAATTATTAACTTAATGGCAGTGACATAGCACCTAAAAATGAGGAAAACACAAAATGACAATAATTGAAAAAACCGACGCACTTATCGTCGGCTATACGCTGATCGATAACGATCATGATGAGTTTATCAGCCTGTTAAACAAACTGGAGTCTGCCGATAACGCGACTTTCCCAGCCTTGTTCCAGCAATTGTACGAACAGACCGAACAGCATTTTGATCGGGAAAACCAGTTGATGCAGCAATTTTCCTTTCCTGGAGAGACCGAACACAAAGGCGAACATCAACGGGTTCTCGGAGAATTCAAGCAATTTAAATCGCGGGTTGATAAAGGACTGATTGCTTTTGGCCGTTCGTTTGTCAAAGACCGCCTCCCGCAATGGTTCGGGCTTCACGTAACGACGATGGACAGCGCGTTGGCGGCGCACATTAAAGTACAGTCCCAAGCGTAGGTCGATGGTGCGCTACCCCGAACTGGAGATCATTGAAGACTTTTACGATGCCGCCGAATGCGAACGCATCTATCGGCGTTTACTGCATGAACAAAATTGGCCCGATAATCGATATGCCGTCGCCGGACGGCAATTTACCCTGCCCAGATTACAAACCTGGCACGCCGATCCGGGTATTCGCTACAGCTATAGTAACAACCTGCTGCAAACCCGGTCATGGACGCCTTTGCTGTCCGAGATCAGAGCCAAAATCGAGTCAGCCTTAAATTTCTCCTTTAACTCGGTATTGGTTAATCTGTATCGAAACGGCAATGATTATGTCGGTTGGCATTCGGATAACGAGCCGGAACTGGGCGAACAACCCTTTATCGCGTCATTGACGTTCGGCGCGGAACGCCACTTCGAGTTCAGGCATAAACAATCGTCGGAAAATGGCCGGGTATTATTGTGTAGCGGCACCTTGCTGGTTATGCAGCCGACTTTTCAGCACCATTGGCTGCACAGCATTCCACTCGATCAAAACGTCACGGAGGGGCGCATCAACTTAACGTTCCGTAAGGTTATCCCTGTAAGCAAGCGTTTTTCAAATTAGATCATTGTGCCGCGACACTCCATCTCGCCCGACTCATTAAAGTAAATCTCGCGCACTTCATCGTCCTCGGTTATTTGCGCATGCTTTAAAACGCCGTCATCGTAATATTGATACTGATGTTCGGATTCAACCTCGCCGTAAACCACTTTCTGGCAAAGCAGCATTCTGCCCTGGTCATCAAAACGACTGCGGTAATACGTGTTTCGATTGTTTAAGCTGTCTCCGGTTATTTCGTTGACCAGCTTTAACGGCAGCTTGACGCCGCTATAACTGACAAAATAACGAAATTCGGATTGTTGTTCTTGATTCATAATAGGCAAGCGTTAAAAAAGATGAGTGGAAAGTGTCTCTATGATTTGGTCCAAGGTCAGGTTTTCATTTTCGCCGACAATGTTATGCATGGAAATCGGGTATTTCAGGTCTATGCCGTAACGTCCTGAATTCTGGCCGAAGGTGTAGATATAGGCGGAAATATCCGGTTCGTTAACCGTGCAGAGTTCGATAGCTTGAAAATGCTGCTCCTGATTGTTCAACGCCAGGGTGTTTTCACCGTAACGATGAACCAACTCCAATAACAGGAGCTTAAGCGGAACATCTTTATCAATGGCCCAGACATTCATACCGGCATCGAAGGTTAAACCTTCCGAACTACGACAGGCCGGGCATAATAATTCAGTATCAACAGACTTTGCGCTTTATTGATTAACCATAACGAAACTGTAAAGCTCAGTACGGCGCTGCCGGCAATCCATAAATCCGCGTAATGGGCATCAACCGGCAACAGCCACTCGGCCATGCCTGCGCCGGTAAACAAGGCTATTAACGGCACCAGATACAATAACAGGGACGCGCGCAGCAGCAGATTTTCATCGATCGCAACCATGACTTCGTCGCCGGTTTTCAGTTGAATATCGCTATCGACCGGTACCGACTTTTTCTTAAGAACGCTGCCGATTGCGTTGGCGGTACACGAGGTTTTTTGCAGACAACCGCCGCATGCGCTGTTTGCTCCGCTTTCGACCCAGACCTGATGGTTTTCTATTTTCACCACGACCGCTAATTCTTCTATCATCGCTACCACCATTCAATCGATAAGGGTCAGATGCTTTTCGGCAAAATAGAGGCTGCCGTCAACCTCTTTCAAACGCAGCGATTGCAAGCGCTGACCGAAACAAACCGGGCTTTGGCACTCTCCGGTTGTGGGATCGAAGATAAAGCCGTGCATCGAACAACGCAGATATAAGCCGGTTTCGTCAAAGATAGCGTCCTGCTCGCAATTTAGCGGTCTGTGCATGTGCATGCAATGGTTGACATATGCATAAGCAATGCCTTCAAACGCGAAAATAATGGCCGAAACCGGCTGTTTTTTAAAACAGACGTTTCGCGTTAAATAGCTGACCTCATCCAATTCATCGCGCCTGCAGGCCGGTTTTGCATTGTCATTTGCCATTGATAATCCTGACTTTAACTCCAAGCCTTCGCCAACATTTTCAACCATGCGTCCAGTCTTTCCGGCGTAAGCTCTTTTTGGTTTTCCTGATCCAATGCCAAACCTACAAAGCGATTATCGACGACGGCTTTGGATTTTTGAAAGTTGTAACCTTCGGTATCCCATGCGCCAATCATGGTTGCGCCGCATTGTTTAAACTGCTCATACAAATAGATCATTGCATCGACAAATTCCACCGGATAACTTTTTTGATTGCCCAACCCGTAAATCGCCACTTTTTTACCGCTGAAATCCTGCCCGGCCAGCGTCGGCAAAAACTCCTCCCAACTGGTTGTCGCATTGCCGGTTGATAAGCCGGGCAATTGGCCTTCGCCATACGTGGGCGTACCCAGAATCAAGGTGTCATACGCCTGCAAATCCGCCACTGCGGCATTGCGGATATTCACCGGCTTGGCGGCAATGGCCGAACCCAATGCCGTTGTTATGTCTTTTGCAATCCGCCGCGTATTGCCTGTATCCGTACCGAAAAAAACGCCTACTTTAGCCATGATGTCCTCGCTTAACGGGTGAGCTACTCGTTAGTAAGTAAATAAAAACTTTTCACCACGAAGGCACGAAGAGCACGAAGAAACCGAAAGTAAAACTTCGTGCTCTTCGTGTCTCGGCAATTGCTCCTGCATTGCTCTCGATTGCTGTTCCAGACGCAATTCTACCTCCCCCGTCCTTGGACGTCGTACCTTCTACATAACCCACAGGGAAGTGGGGAATGCAGATATTGCACGACTGTATGGATACAGGAGGTAGAGTAATGCAGGAGCAATTACCGAGGAGCAAATATCTGTCCATGCAGTCGTTCGTGGTGAGAATTTCTTATCTATTGTTTATATCAATAGTTCAATGCTGAATTTGTAGCAGTCCGCCAGCCTGTTGTTTATCCTGCCATTCATCCGGAGTAAACGCTTTAACGCTGACCGCATGAAGCTTGCCGGAGGCCAAAGGTTCTTTTAGCGTTGCCAGAACCAACTGCTGTTTTTTTACTATCGTTAAATCGTTAAATTGCGAACTGACCACGGTGATCGTTAAATCGCAGCCCTCGCCTTCGATCATCACTTTGGCATCGTCAATGCCCTGCTGCACCAGTTGCGTAACCTCGCTAACGCTTAGTGCATCGCTTTCAGCTTCCGCTTTTTTCGGCGCGGCGGCTGTCAATAAGGGTAATAAGCTGCCGTTGTTGGACATTTCTTCAATAATGTCGCAACCGCCTACCAGCTCGCCGTTAACAAATAATTGCGGATAAGTCGGCCAATGGGAAATGCTCGGCAACTTCTCACGGATAAACGGCGCTTCCAGCACATTGACATAAGCGTAAGGAATATGGGTCGTATTGAGTATGCCGACCGTTTTGGCGGAAAACCCGCATTGCGGATTAGTCGGTACGCCTTTCATGTACAGGATGACCGGATTGTCTGCCAACTGCTTGAGGATTTTGTCTTCGGTTTTCATAAGCTTCCCGTTTTTTGTTTTCTCGTTCCCACGCGTTGCGTGGGAATGCCATGGAGGGACGCGCTGCGTCCCCTGTTACTGTGTACTGCGCGTGATTCGTGGCTCAGCGCGCCTTAACTGCATTCCCACGCAGCGCGTGGGAACGAGGTATTAACCCCTACCCGACCTGCTGCCGGAGTTTGGTTTCAGCCTTTTTGATCAACCTGATCTGGCCTTCCCCTTTAACCACATCCGCATCGACAATGCATTGCTCAACGTCATCCGCAGATGGAATATCGAACATTGTTTTGCGTAAGATCTGCTCCATAATGCTGCGTAAACCGCGCGCCCCGGTTTCACGTTCGATGGCTTTTTTGGCGATTTCGATCAAGGCATCATGTTCGAATTTCAACTCCACGCCTTCGTAAGCAAACAGTTGTTGATATTGGCGCACCAGCGCATTTTTGGGTTCGGTCAAAACCCGAATCAAGGCGTCAACATCAAGCGCTTCTAAAGGAGCCAATACCGGAAAACGACCGATAAACTCGGGGATTAAGCCGAATTTTCGCAAATCGCTCGGTTGTGTCGCATTCAGCATATCGTCCAATGACGGTTTTTCAGCCGTTTTATTCACTTCGGCATGAAAGCCGATAGCGGAATTGGTCGGCACTAAACGTTTTTCGACATGTTTTTCAAGGCCCGGAAATGAACCGCCGGCGATAAACAGAATATTGCGCGTATCCATGGTTATGTCGCCGTCTTTATTACGCCCTTTGGCCGGAATCTTAACGTGCGAGCCTTCAACCAGTCTTAACAATGCCTGTTGCACGCCTTCGCCGGACACATCGCGGGTTCCGGTTTGCTGCTCCGGACTGCGGGCGATTTTGTCGATTTCATCCAGATAGACGATACCCCATTCTGCGTTGACCATATTGCCTTCGGCGACATCCAACAATCTGACCAGGATGTTTTCCACGTCATCGCCGACATAACCCGCCTGGGTCAGTGTTGTCGCATCGGCAATAACAAACGGTACCCCGACAATTTTTGCCAAAGTGCTGGCTAACAGCGTCTTCCCGGTACCGGACGGCCCGATTAACAGAATATTGGATTTACCGATTTCCACATCTTTATCGAATTCGCCCAAACCCGCGTCTCCGCTTTCGTGCTTCAGGCGCTTGTAATGGTTATAAACAGCAACCGCCAATATTTCTTTGGCCAGATGCTGTCCGATAATATATTGATCAAGATGGTCTTTGATTTTTGCAGGAATAGGCAATGCGCCCTGCATTTCGGAAAGCTCTTTTTTCCGGCTCCAGTTACTGACAACCTGATGGGCTAATGACACGCAAGCCCCGCAAATATAACCTTCGCTACCGGCAATCAAAGGTACCGAAGCGGATTGCTCTATGCCGCAAAAAGAACAGTGTTTGATTTCTTTATCGCTCATTTGCTTTCCTCGGATTCAGGAGTGGCTAAACCGGCTAACCAGGCGCGCTGGCAGGTACGCCGGGCGCGTTCTTTCATTAGCTGGCGTATTTTGGGTGTGGCTTTTGCCAAAGACAAGGTTTCAGCCTTTTGTATGCTCTTGCACAACAGCACATGAAAACCGATTTCCGATTTGACCGCATCGCTGACTTCACCCGGTTTCAAGTTGAACAGCACCGCATCCAATTCAGGATAAAGCGTGCCGCGCGGCACGATACCCAGAACCCCGCCTTGCAACGCGGTCGGGCATTCGGAATGCCTTAAGGCCAGATCGGCAAACTTGTGCGGCTTTTTATGCAGTTTTTCGGCAAGTTCCTGAGCGCGACTTAACGCCGCTTCAGGGGTATTCTCAGCATAATCCGGATTAATGCTGATGAAGATATGACTGACTTCACGCCGTTCAGGACGATTAAATTGCTCGGCATGGAGATGGTAATAGATGCCAATGTCGATATCGCTGATAGCGGGCGCATGACTGGCAATCGACTCCAGCACCGTATTGACCTTGCACTGACGGTGCAAGGCCGCCTGCAAGCTGGCTTTGCTGAGCCGGTTTTTTTCCAGATCACTGAAAAAAGCGTCCTCATCGTCATAGCGGTCGCGAATTTCCTGATATGCCTGCTGTAATTCATGATCGGTAATGATGACTGCCGCCGCTTCAGGCGTATTCAGCACCCTGCTCTCAATCCTGAACTCATTTAAAGCCTGGATTTGCGCCTGCTGTAACTCAGCCTCCGTCAATTCATTGGGCGATTTTTTGAATAAGGCTAAAGCCGCCCTCAGTAAATTGTAAGTTTCCAGCTGGACAGGTTTTTCAATTACAGTCATATCAAACCTCTGGTTCATTAAATGACTCAGGGTGTGCGGGAGCCAAAGCTGTCTCAGGCACTTGCAGTATTCTACCCTGAAAAGAGACATGGTATTGAATCAGCTCGTTATCTCTAATCACCTTAAAAACCTCGCCTTCCGTCCCTTTGGTAAACAGAATATTACCCTGGATGCCTAAATCGATAGTGCAAACCACCCTGTCCCTGAACTCGAAGCGACTGGGATTCCAAGGTTCATCTCCACCGATCAGTTCTTCCAGCCGACAGCCCACCATTCGGTCAACAGCCAGGAAATGGACGGTAAAAATAACCTGGTCCTGTAGAAAAGTGCCCACATTAAGGATATTGCCGACACTGCCCCGGCGAACTAACAAAGTGCCTACGTCCATACCCGGATAAGTGCCGTCATTGCGGACGTTCCTGGTGACCCGAACCGATTCGCCAAAATCAAACCGGCCTTCGTCGTAGCGATCGGGTTTCATGTTTTTATATCGCTTAAAGAAACAAATGCGGTTTGCGACAACTCGCCCATTGCAAACACTTTAAACACTTTTTCGGTTTGAGCATCGGACTCGACAAAATCCTGATAGGCCCGCATCAGCAATTTACTGTAGATTGCCCGCTTTGCCGGTTCATGTTCAGGCATTTCATCAGCGGCTTTTTGTAAATAATCATGAAACCGCTGCAAAATATGCAGACGGTTGACATGCACCACGCTGGGTATGTAATCCAGTTGAAAATATTGCAAAAAATCTTCTGCGGATTCCAACTCTTCCATTTCTTCTTCAAAACTCATGGGTTTTCTCCGGTAATTAAAGAGGGCCGACTAAAGAGGCATCCTGAGTTAAAAGGTAAAGTGCCAGAATAACAAATGCCACTATAGGCATAATGGTCAGTAATGAATCAGTTAAGTTTTTTTTCAACATGATCTTGCTCCAGTTAATAAATTTGGATTAGCGCAGCATAATCCAACAATCGAGGTTCAAAAATATTAGCTTATGCTGCGCCAGCCCACCCTACATCCGTTTTACGCTTGACCACCAATTCCAATAATCCCTGTGCACCGATTCTGTCCCTACTATCAAGCTCGACCAGCTTTTCAAAAATAGCCTGACTCAAATCCAGATTCTCCAAACGCATATTCAAAAAACCGACGGCTTTCAGGGTAAACAAATACAGCCTGATGTTGATTAATAAACCGGCCGGTGCATCGCTAACATGGTTAGGTTGCAGCTCCCGCCAATCCTCGGGAAAAGCTATGGTCGGCCGGATCACAACCAGGGCTTTGGTGGTTGCCGTTAAAGCTTCTTCCAGTCGATGCTGGTAATAATAAAAACGGTTTAATGCCACCAGTACGTTCAACGATTCAGGTGCCAAAAAATAAGCTTTCAGCAAAGGCAGTTCGGCATCGCCATTCGCATAATTTTCCGCGGCGGCCGCTATCATCTCTTTAACGCCCGCAACATCCGCTTGTTCAAAATACAAACCTTGTGCTTCAAAATCCAACAGATCCATTTAACCCCTCGCCGCCAGTTTTACCGGACTTTCTTTTTTGGGAGTGCAGACGCTTTCCGCATCGCAATGATCACAACTTTCTTCGGCCATTATTTTGGGCGATTCCGTTTGTTTGGCTTCCAGTTCGTCAATCCGCTCAATTAAACAGGCGATGGCCTTGCCAACCGGATCGGGAATCAAATGGTGATCCAGATCGATACCGTGCCGGTTTTGAATTTGGGTACCTTTGCTTTGAATAACACGGCCGGGAATACCCACCACCGTACAGCAAGGCGGTACATCTTTAATCACCACCGAATTAGCGCCAACACGGACGTTGTTGCCTAAGGTAATCGCCCCGAGAATCTTGGCTCCGGAACCCACCAGCACATTATTGCCCAAGGTCGGATGACGCTTTTCCTTGTTCCAGGTGGTGCCGCCCAAGGTCACGCCATGATACAAAGTGACATCGTTGCCGATCTCTGTCGTCTCGCCGATCACCACGCCTAATGCGTGGTCGATAAATAATCGCCTGCCGATGGTAGCGCCGGGATGAATTTCAACATTGGTCAGCATTCTGGCAGACGCGGCTAAAATCCTGGCGGCCAGTTTCCAGTTGGCTTTCCATAAACGGTGACTGATCCGGTGCATTAGCACCGCATGAACCCCCGAATAGGTCAGCAGTATTTCCCAGACACTATGCGCGGCAGGATCGCGGCCAAAAACACAGTAGACATCTTCATGCCATTGAGACAGAAAACCCAACGGCGCCTGTGTTTTGCTTTTAATGTTATCTGATATGGCCATAACCATTTTTAGCTCCTATTGAGTACGGAGGGTAAACACCCTCGTTCCCACGCGCTGCGTGGGAATGCCGTGCCGGACGCGCTGCGTCCCGTAGCCTGCTGTTTCCCAAGCTGGAGCTTGGGAAACAGCAGGCTACGGGAATAAAATTAATTTAAACTCCAACCGGTCTTACCCAACGTAGGCGGACCGGGTATCCTGAAAAAAGAACCGGGATAATGATCGTCCTGATCCGGTACTTCCAACGTTTCTTTAACTTCCAGCTCACTTGACGGCAGTTCTTTATGTTCGTTCATGGTGATCACCCTCTAAAGATTTTGATGAAAAAGATTAAGCTCTTCGGTTTTAGGTGATCTTTTGGTATCACTGACAAAGCGCCTAACCTGGGTTAATAAGGCTTGTGCCTGTATTCGACTGACCGCTATACCTATTTGCTTATAAGCGTGAATCACGCCTTGAGTACCCGAATGTTTACCAAGAACCAGTTGATGACTGCGGCCGACAATGGCCGGGTCGACGCCTTGATAATTATTCGGGTCCTTTAACAGCCCATCGACATGAATGCCGGCTTCATGGCTGAATACGTTTTTGCCGATCAGGCTTTTCCTGCTGCCGATTGCATCGCCCGATGCTCTTGCAACCTGCTCGGATAGAGCGGGGAAATTGTGTAGATTAATCCCCGTTTCAATGCCATATAATTGCTTTAAGCCAACCACCACTTCTTCCAATGCGGCATTGCCGGCACGTTCGCCCAAACCATTAACCGTGGTGTTGACATGAGTCGCACCTGCCAACGCCGCTGCCAACGTGTTGGCGGTAGCAAGCCCCAAATCGTCATGGGCATGCATTTCAATTTCCAGATCGGTCACTGCTCTTAACTTTTTGATCGTCTCGAATACGCCGAACGGTTCCATAATGCCAACCGTATCGGCAAAGCGAATCCTGCTTGCTCCGGCCAATTGTGCGGTTTCGGCCATGCGTATCAAGAAATCCACATCCGCTCGCGAGGCATCCTCCATACCGACGCACACCTCCATGTTCAAACTTCGCGCTTCCTGAACGCAGCAGGTAATGGTGTTTAAAACCCATTGCCGACTTTGTTTAAGCTTGTGCTGAATGTGTTGGTCCGAAGCCGATATCGATAAATCGACCTTATCCACATTCAAATCCAAACAAGCATGCAAATCATCGCGGCGCATTCTCGACCAGACCAACAGCTTCGAGGGTAAGCCTAAAGCTGCAATAGCCTTGATTTCGTCCCGCTCCACCGCGCCCATTGCCGGAATGCCGATTTCCAGCTCCGGCACGCCCAACTCCGCCAACTGCGTTGCAATCGCCAGCTTTTCGTCCAGCGAAAAAGCAACACCGGCCGATTGCTCGCCATCCCTGAGCGTGGTGTCGTCGATGATAATAGTGCGGGTCTGTGGTTTCATGGCTAAACTCAAGCTAACTGGCGTAATGCCTTTAATCTTCATAGAGCAAAATACTTGCCAACTGTTTATCCAGCGGAAATAGCGGGATGTAAACCTTGATTAGCGCAATACCGACAGAACAATGCAACGTAAAAACAAAGAAATTGTCGTAAAGCCGACAAAGTAGAGTGATTACAAAAAACCAAGTAATAGGTCTTGCCCCCCTATAAGCCATTGGCTTACACTAATAATTATGTTGACCACAATTGCCGAATTACCCGAATACATCCGCCGCGCCAACGAGCTGCTCTCTGAGGCAGAGCGTAAGGCCGTCATTGACTATTTGGCGGCACATTCGCTAAACGGTGACATCATGGAAGGTACCGGCGGTATTCGTAAACTTCGTTGGGCGACCGGAGGTAAAGGGAAAAGCGGAGGGAGGTGTCCGAATCATTTACTATTCCCATGATCCGCGCATTCCACTGTATTTGCTCACCGTTTTCGGGAAAAATGAAAAATAAAACGTCACAAAATCCGAACGTAACGAGCTTGCCAAGCTGGTTAAACTACTCGTACATAGCGCATTAGAGAGGAAACATGACTAACGCATTTGCAAGCATTGCTCAAGGTTTAGACGAGGCAATCGCCCTTAACGAAGGCAAAGACATTGCCGCGAAAACACATCGCCCGGAAGAAATTGACGTGGCGCAATTACGCCACAACTTGGGTCTGACACAAGCTGATTTTGCCGCTAAATTTTGCATCAGTATCGGCACGCTTCGCCATTGGGAACGCGGCGACCGCAAACCTCACGGCTCCGCATTGGCGTTGCTGCATGTCGTGGCGAAAGAACCGCAAGCTGTGCTGCGGGCTTTGGGATAGTGGGTAACCACCGTAAATACGACTTGATTAACATGGAGACAATCGATGATTATCAAGCCCATCCGTAACGATGACGAATTAAAAGCCGCGCTCCAGCGTCTGGAAATGGTTTTTCAAACGGAACCTGACACACCCGAAGCCGACGAAATGGAAGTGCTGGTCACCTTAATTGAAGCCTACGAAAACAAACACTATGCGATAACGCCGCCCGACCCGATTGAAGCCATTAAATTCAGAATGGAACAACAGAACCTAAATAACCGTTGTCTGTAGGCCTACATCGACACTAGCGGATGTGGGATGAAAATGAGTTTCTAACCTACAGAATATTGATCTAAGGAGATTAAATTTTGCTTCATATAATTTCAGGAAAGTTCTTTACAGGATTCTCTAAATGATCGCGTCATTTCTCAAGAGCAGTTGGAAAAATGGATCACCTCACTTTGTTTTTCAGAAAAACTCAAAAAACCGGAGCAATTATGAAATTACAAGTTGTAGTCCACCCTGCTGAAGAAGGCGGGTTTTGGGCAGAAATTCCTGCTTTTGTAGGCTGTGTTTCGGAAGGTGAAACAGTTGAAGAAACGCTAATCAATATTAAAGAAGCGGCAGAAGGTTGGTTAGAAGTTGCCTCTATGCGAATCAAAAAGCAACTTGATTAGTAAAAATGCTTCAGCTAACACCGTCATACTGGCATGGATGCCAGTATCCAGTCACATGGATGTGAATATATGACTAGGCATAATGCCAAAATCGGATACGGGTGCCATTAATAATAGTTACCATCCATGGCTCTGGATTCCGGCATCCATGCCGGAATGACGGAGTTTTTTGCACTCTTTATAATCAGGTAATTTAATCAAGGTGTCGTCATGGAAAAGCAACCGTGTGTTTATCTTCTTGCGAATGGTCGTAATGGGACGCTCTATGTCGGAGTAACTTCTGATTTGATTAAAAGGATTTTTCAGCATAGAAATAATTTGGCCGATGGATTTACCAAGCGGTATAACGTTCACAATCTCGTGTGGTATGAAGTACATGAACGTATGGAAAGTGCGATATTGCGGGAAAAACAAATCAAGAAGTGGCGGCGAATGGCAAAAATTGGTTTAATCGAGCAAGGCAATCCAGATTGGCTCGATTTATGGCATGAATTGCTACCTTCTTAACAAGGTATCTACAAATCGTAACGCCGTCTTTCCGGCATGGATGCCGAAAAGACGGGGCATGGGGATTTATCCAAAACTTGTCAAAAAACAGCAGAAAAACTTAACTCCAACTCCCTTACGCATAGGTCGGCTTAAACGCCTGCTCAGGATTTGCCACCGGCCCATCTCCAGACCAATACGGCGACAACTTTCGCAAGGTCGCCACAATGCCGGGCATCACCTCCAGAACTTTATCCACTTCCGCCATGGTGTTATAGCGCGAGAACGAAAACCGGATCGTGCCGTGCGCGGCGGTGTAAGGAATATCCATAGCCCGCATCACATGCGACGGTTCCAATGAGCCGGAAGTACACGCCGAACCGCTCGACGCCGCGATACCGTATTTATTCAATAACATCAGAATCGACTCGCCTTCGATATATTCAAAGGCTATGTCGGTGGTGTTAGGCAGGCGGTTGTACATATCGCCGGTTACAAAACAATGCCCAATCTGTTCGGTAATGCCTTGTTCCAGACGGTCGCGCATGGCTTTGACTTTGGTGTTTTCATACTCGATATACTCTAACGCCAGTTCGCAGGCTTTTCCCAGGCCGACAATGGACGCGCTGTTTTCAGTCCCTGCCCTTCTGCCCCGTTCCTGATGACCGCCGCGCAGCAAGGGGCGATAACGGGTGCCGCGGCGTAGATACAAAACACCGATGCCTTTGGGTGCATGCAGCTTATGTCCCGATAATGACAACATATCGATTTTGGTATCCTGCAACATCATCGGAATCTTGCCCACCGCCTGAACTGCGTCGGTATGAAACATCACGCCTGCGGCGTTTGCCATCTCTGCCATTTCCGCGACCGGAAAAATCGTACCGGTTTCGTTATTGGCCCACATCACCGAGACAATCGCCACCTGATCGGATAACAATTTCTTATAGGATTCCAGATTCAAGCGCCCGGCTTTATCGACCGGCAATCTATGGATGGTGTAACCTTCTTTTTCAAGATAATCGCACAGGCTTAAAATCGCCGGATGCTCTACCGTGGTGGTAATGATTTCTTTCTTGTTCGGTTGCGCCTTGATCGCGGAAAGAATCGCCGTGGAGTTTGATTCGGTGCCGCACGAGGTAAAAATGATTTCGGAATCATGTTCGCAGCCGATCAAGGCCTGAACCTGCTGCCGGGCCTGTTTAAGCCCGCGCGCCACGCCGTCGGCGAATTTATGGATGGATGACGGATTGCCGTATTGCTCAAGAAAATAAGGAATCATCACATCGACCACCGCAGGATCAACCTTGGTGGTGGCATTGTTATCAAGATAAATGTCAGTCATCACGCCACCTCTATATTCACTAATTTCGCCATTTCGGAAGCAGGGACCACTTTAATGAATTCGCCCATCACTTCCATCAAGCGCTGTTGAATTCCGGCAATCGTCATCGCCGCCATCTGGCAACCGTTACACGCGCCGGTCATGTTGACGTAAGCGGTGTTGCCGATGACTTCGACCAATTCCACGTCGCCGCCGTCCGCCATCAGTGCCGGTCTTAACGACTCCAGCACTTCCTCAATCTTTTTGATGCGCTGTAAATTGGTCAACGGCGCTTTAACGGCTGCGATTTTTTCCGGAGCTGCTACCGGTGCGGCAGTAGGATCGAATTTCTCGCCTTTTTCGGCCAACACTTTTTCCAGAATTGCTTCAATGTCTTCATGGCAAGCCGCACAGCCGCCGCCGGCTTTGGTAAAGTTGGTGACATCTTCAACGGTGCGCAATTTATTGGCCCAAACCATTTCCTCGATCATCACCGCATCAATCGCGAAACATTTACAGATCAGCGCACCTTCTTCATGGTCGTCTTTCCACTCTTCACCGCGATAATTCGCTATCGCCGCTTGCAGGGCTTCGCGGCCCATGACCGAACAGTGCATTTTTTCCGGCGGCAAGCCTTCGAGTTGATCGGCAATATCCTGGTTCGTTACTTTTAATGCTTCGTCCAGCGTCATGCCTTTAATGATTTCTGTCAGCACCGATGACGACGCAATCGCCGAACCGCAACCAAAAGTTTGAAAGCCTGCTTCAAGGATGATTTCACTGTCATCGTCAACCTTCAGGGTCAGCCGTAAGGCATCGCCGCAGCTGATTGAACCCACTTCGCCTGTCGCATTGGCATCAACCACCGCGCCCGCATTTTTGGGATTAAAAAAATGTTCTTTAACTTTATCTGAATAGTCCCACATGGTTTCATCCTCGGAAATAGGTTGTAGGATGGGTAGAGCAAAGCGAAACCCATCGCGTCGGTCTGTGATTAGGATGGGTTTCGGCTATGCCTCTGCCCATCCTACGGTTTTATTAGTTATGAGCAGGTCTTAGTTCCTGCGCCTTCGGCACTGGTGTTAAACGAAGTACCGCAAGCGCAACTTTTAGCCGCGTTAGGGTTGGTAAACTTGAATCCCGATCCTTCAATACTGTCGAGAAAGTCGATGGACATGCCGTCGAGCATCGGCATACTGACCGGATCGATAAACACCTTCACCTCGCCGCAATCAATAACAGTGTCTTCCGGCGTTTGGCTACCTTCGAGCTTCAATCCATATTGATAACCTGAACAACCGCCATCGGTAACTTCTATCCGTAAACCTGCTGTCGGCGTTTCCGATCCGGCAATAAAACGGCCGACGGCGCTAATGGCCTTTTCTGTTAATGTAATCATCTAAAGTCTCCTGAATGGTTGGCATCGTTCTTGTTAATAACTAAAGCAACCTGTATGCCATTTCGTTATTTATTTATTAATAGATTGTTTAATAAGGTTTTAATAAAACAGCCGCACAATAAATAACGTGTTATCACACAGGTTTCACTCACACAACCAGCTGACAATGTAAGGTTTGCTACAAAATGAAAGGGGATACGAAATGAACGTAGAAGATTTAGAGTTAGGTGATGTCGTTTATGCCGCCAAGACGATTACCGATGATGGTTCAATACCTGATGGCACCGAAGGCGAGGTATTAGCCGAAGCCGGAACTCGTGGAGTCATTACGCTGATCGGACATGTCGAAGAAGAGCCGGATCGCAGTGTTTTTCTGGTACGCTTTGAAGATAGAGACATGAATCTCGGCAATCCGATCGGCTGCTGGGTTGAAGATTTGACTATGGAACCTAAGCGGATTAATTGACAATAGATAAAAGCTTTCGCCACGAAGGACACGAAGAAAATTCAATAAGCTGGATGGGCATGTGTCTATACACTTCAATTTAAAGAAAAACACCGTCATCCCGGCAGGGGCTCACGTCAGGCTATCCTGCCTGATGTGAGCCCCTGCCGGGATGACGCGTTATATGAAGACTAATGCCTTTCAAAACAAGTGCTTTTCTCCTTGGACTTAATCCATATGAACAAACAAACCGAAACCGTCCTAACCTACCACAACCGCACCAAACACAGCCTGGAGCGCTACGCCAAAGCGCCGGCATCAATCGACTGGGAAGACCAACCCGATCAATTCCGGTATTTTTCCGGTTGCGAAATTATCACGCTACCCAGACCCGGAACCGAACTCGAACCGTTGTTCGCCGACCTGGATAACCCGGAAACAATATCCGCCCAACCGTTAAACCTGACGAATGCCGGTTTATTGCTGGAATTAGCTTTCGGCCTGTCGGCATGGAAACAATACGGCCTCAGCCGCTGGGCATTGCGCTGCAATCCTTCCAGCGGCAACCTGCACCCGACTGAAGCTTATCTGATCAGCATCGGCGATAGCTTTATCAAATCAGGCGTTTACCACTATGTCAGCCATGATCACAGCCTTGAGCAGCGTTGTCGGTTTGCAGGCATATTGCCCGATTCCGGCCTATTGATCGGCCTATCTTCAGTCCATTGGCGCGAAGCCTGGAAATACGGCGAAAGAGCTTTCCGTTACTGCCAACATGACTTGGGCCATGCCTTGGCCGCATTGCGATACGCCGCGGCGACATTGGGTTGGTCGGTTGAATTACAGGCTGAATGCTCGGATGACAACATCGCCAAGCTATTGGGACTCGATCGGGATGATTTTAAAAAACAGGAACATGAATCCCCCGATATTATTTGCCGGATTAATACGCAGCACGACACTATGCCATTAGACATCAAGCTTCTGCTGGAAGCGGCACAATCAGGAGCTTGGTTCGGTAAAGCCGACAGCCTCCGTGCCTATCATATGTATCAATGGCCGATTATTGATGAAGTCTCAACTGCCGCAAGCAAACCGCAAACGGAAGAACCTGATTGGCAAGCTAACAGGCAGCAACTTATAGAATCATCCTGCACAAAAACGGCAACCCAAATCATCCGCCAACGCCGCAGCGCGCAACAGTTTGACGGTAAAATGCCGCCGATACAGCAGACCGATTTTTACCGGATGCTGGCCGCCGTCTTGCCGACCACAGCCGCATTCGAACACTGGCGCTGGCCGCCGAAAATCCACCTGTTTATTTTTGTGCATCGCGTTGAAGGTTTAGCCCCCGGTATCTATGCGCTGCCGAGACATAACGATGCCCTTGAACCCTTGCAGGCCGCAACCCTAGCTGATTTCGACTGGCAGAAAGTATCCGACGCAATACCGCTTTATCATTTGTATTCAGGAGATTGCAGGCAGGTTGCCAAAACGCTGTCCTGCCATCAACCTATCGCCAGCGACAGCGCCTTCAGCCTGGGAATGATAGCGGAATTTGGCGAAACAATCGAAGCAGCGCCGTGGCTTTACCGCCGTTTATTCTGGGAATGCGGTTTGATAGGCCAAGTACTGTATCTGGAAGCCGAAGCGGCGGGTATTCGCGGCACCGGCATCGGCTGTTATTTTGATGACAGCGTGCATGAAATTTTGGGTATTAAGGACGATAAGTTTCAAAGTCTTTATCATTTTACGGTGGGTAAGCCGCTGGAAGATAATCGGCTGGAAACGTTACCGGCTTATGGGCATTTGGACGATGTAGTGTAGGGTGAGAAGAAAGTCTCGCACGACATTTGCCGCGCGATGTTGTTGGGTTACGGCGCAAAAGACGCGCCTAACCCAACCGATGAAGCTGCTGTCTGACGACCTACCCGACTAGGATCGAATCTCTCTTTCCATTTTTTTACATTGTCCCGCATCCAGCCATCGCTCGCACCATACATTCAAGGCGGTTGCGCTGCCTTTCATTAAATCAAATTCGCGCTTTGCTTCGCCCGGCTGTTCGGATGGCCACCAGCTATGCGCTGCAAACTGTTTGGCAATGTAGTTGCAGGCTTTGGACAATTCGGACTCTGTCAGGCTTATTTTTTTTGAATTCATAAGGTTCACCATTGCAATAAAAAGTGGACGAAGGCAAAAATCAATATCATACGCTGATCGTAATTTTCGTCGATAGCGACACCCAAGTATTTACCAATAATAAACGCACTAAATAGAAATGTTGAGCAACGAAAAGCTATCGCCTACAGCGCCTACCTTTGGTGCCCCGCCTACACGACTATTACAATATTTTTACAGATCAGGGCTGTCGGTCAAAGCGGTTGATGGCACTCGAAGAAATGCTTTAATCATTTCCGCTGACGTTGTTAATACTTTGTTAAAAATCAATTAAAGAATGCTTAAAAAATGATGCAAGCTGAGCAATGAGCGTTACCGTACAGAACTCATCTGTTTTTAAGCGTACAGTCGAAGCTAATGAGACAAAATAGTTTATCTATTAAACACAGACCTGTTAGGAGGACGTATGGATATTGAAGTCGGCGGTTTTCTTGGTTTTATCGTGCTTGTTCTGGACATCTGGGCCATTATTAGCACCGTAAAAAGTGGCGCTACAACTGGATCGCAAGTTTTATGGGTGCTTTTGATTTTACTGCTGCCTGTTGTTGGTCTGATAATTTGGTGGTTTGCGGGACCGAAAGGCGCTTAATCGGCTTGTCAAAATGGGGATAGAAATTATTAAAGTTGTAAGACGGATTTGCGCTAATCAAATGGCGGTTTGCTCGGCAACTGCTAAGTTACATGGATGTACTGAATGCAGAAAATGCAGGAGCATTTTTCTGCCCTGCGTTGCTCTGGATTGCTGTTCCAGACACGATTCTACCTCCCCATCCGTGGGGACGTAGCGCAGAACTGCCTTACAACTAATACAACTATGGAATTTTTTAAAGATAACTTTTACATTTGCGATTGCAAATAATTTTCCAAACCCACTTTTTCAATCAATTCAAGCTGCGTTTCCAGCCAGTCGATATGCTCTTCTTCGGACTCCAGAATATGGGCAAAAATTTCGCGCGAAACAAAATCGCTCACTTTCTCGCAATAAGCAATCGCTTCTCTGAGCAAAGGCACGGCAATTTGCTCAAGTTTTAAATCGCAACCGAGCATTTCCTTTGGGTTCTCGCCGATCATCACTTTACCGATATTTTGCACGTTAGGCAGACCTTCAAGAAAAAGAATCCGCTCGATAATTTGATCGGCATGTTTCATTTCATCAATGGACTCGTGATATTCCTTTTCGTTAAGTTTTTGAAAGCCCCAGTTTTTGTACATCCTGGCATGGAGAAAATACTGATTGATCGCTGTCAGTTCATTTTCCAGTGCTTTATTGAGGAACTCGATAACTTTTGTGTCGCCTTTCATGGTGGTTTCCCTTTATATAATCGTTATGGGTTGGTTTGTTGCAGAGGGTAATGGTTGATTTTGTTCAAGCAAAGCGCTGATTTCTTTATTGCATTTTCCGCAATCTTTTCCTATTCCAAAACAATGGGTGAGTTTTTTTCGCGTACACACGCCATTTTCAATTGCGGTTAAAATCTGCGAGTCGGTGACCGCTTTACAAACGCATATATACATGGCCGTTGCCTAGCGTCTTCGCCGTTGCACCGTCTGCGGATCGACAGTGATTTGACGATAAATTTCCACCCTGTCCCCATCCTTTACCGCGGCATCCAGCGGGGCAATTTTGCCGAATATGCCCACTTTTTGACTGGACAGGTTTATCTCGGGATAAAGTTTTAATACACCGGACAGGTTAATGGTTTCTTCTATGGTACTGTTATCCGGCACTTCCAGCCGCATCCATAGTTGTCTATCGACTTCTGCGTAGCAAACTCCGACGTTCATGATTCCTCCTCAGCAATAACTGGCGTTAATACGGTTATCGATACTTTTCTTTCGGCGATTTTTTGGTCTATCAGGCGTTTACCGACAATCAAAAAAGCCAGCATGATGAATCCGCCGGGCGGCAGCGCCATCAATAAAAAGCCTTTGTAGTTGGGAATAACGGTGACTTCCAGAAACCTGAACGACTCGCCCAGCAACACTGACGCATTGGCGAATAATGTGCCCGACGCGCTGATTTCTCTTGCCGCACCGAGCGCGACCAGGACGAGGAGGAAACCCAGGCCCATCATCAAGCCGTCCCACAGCGCATGTTTTACCGGCTGCTTGGAGGCAAAGGCTTCGGCACGGCCCAGCAAGGCGCAGTTGGTAACGATTAACGCAATGAACAAACCCAGCACTTTATAGAGTTCGTGCGCCCAGGCGTTCATTAAAATATCAACCAAGGTCACCAGCGCGGCAATCAACAGCACGAAAATCGGGATACGGATTTCGCTGGGGATTAAATGTCGGGTTACTGAAATGAGGCCGTTGGACGCGATGATAACCACCAGTGTGGCGAGGCCCATGCCCAAGCCGTTGGTGGCTGTTCCGGTTACCGCCAATAACGGGCAAAGCGCCAGGTTTTGGCCGAACACGATGTTATTGTTCCAAATGCCGTCGGCGGCGATTTTACGATAGGTTTCCGATAAAAACATGGCGATGCCCTCAAGGATTAATCAGTTGTTCCTGATGCGCTTTGAATAACTGCAAACCGCGATAAATGGCTTGTACCGACTTACGCGGGGTAATGGTCGCACCGGCGAATTGGTCGAATTCACCGCCATCTTTTTTAACCGCCCATTTTGCAGGGGCTAAATTGTCCAGAGAGCGACCGACAAAGTTCAATATCCAATCCGACTTGGCGACTTCGATTTTATCGCCAAGGCCGGGGGTTTCTTTGTGGCTCAGCACGCGCACGCCCAGGATATTGCCGTCGCGGTCTATGCCCATAATCATATTGATGGCGCCGGAATAGCCGTCGGGCGCGGTGAATTTAAAGCACACGGCGGTGACTTGGCCGGACTTAAGGGCGATATAAACCGTGGTTTCGTTCGCGCCGATATTGTATTCGGCAGACGGAATGCTTACCGTATCCAGCAGCATGTCATTATCGTAAAGAGCGGGAGGTACGACCTCTTCCAACGATTTTTTTAAATCTTCATCGAGCCGCCGCTGAATAGTGCCTTCGGTACTGCAATTGGTAACGCCCAGCAACACACTGGCAATCAAAGCGAATCCCGCTAATACGCCGGTTTGAAATTCCAGTTTGGGTCTAAGTTGCGCCAAATTCGACGGTTCCAACCAGTTTCTCAGGAATTCCCGGTAAACGGCGATTTTTTGTTTTAAGCGTTCGATGGTGGCTGGGTCAAGTTTCATGGTGTATTCCTATATTTTGTCTCGTTCCCACGCGCTGCGTGGGAATGCAGTCAAGGCGCGCTGCGCCGCGAACGGTGAGTGCCGACAATGCGTCAAACATAAACTTTCCAATTACAGGACGCAGCGCGTCCTGCAATGCATTCCCACGCAACGCGTGGGAACGAGCTCATCAAACCTATCTTACAAGGCCGGAATAAGGCTTTTCGAGCGTTAGCGAGAATAAGCGTTTCCGGCAGACATGCGCACTGCTATGCAGGAAACACCGGTTTTCGCTAACGCTGCAACCGGCTTATTCCGGCCTACGATATTTACGATTTCGGTATTTCAAGCGGCTTGCCTTTACGGTCGCGTCCATAAATTCGTGGC
The DNA here is from genome assembly GCF_030680395.1 of Methylobacter sp. Taxonomy (GTDB): domain Bacteria; phylum Pseudomonadota; class Gammaproteobacteria; order Methylococcales; family Methylomonadaceae; genus Methylobacter_A. Next base: position 84,829 of record NZ_JAUXVR010000041.1, read on the forward strand.
CGAATATAATGATCGATCAGCGGCGTCGCCGAGTTCATCAACAGCACCGCAAAACCCGCTCCCTCGGGATACGCGCCCCAGGTACGGATAACGAAAATCAGCAGTCCGCAGCCCGCACCGAACAGCAGCTGCCCTGTCGGCGTATTCGGCGAGGTGACATAGTCGGTAGCGATGAAGAAAGCCACGCACATCATCGCGCCTGAATTCAAATGCAGCATTGGACTAATATAATGCTCGCTGTCCATGACATGAAAAACACCGGCTAACAGCGCAACTGTCAGCAATAAGGACACCGGAATCTGCCATTGAATGATGTTCTGGCGAATTAACCACAAGCCGCCCAAGCCCAGCAACAACGTTGATGTCTCACCCAAACTGCCCCGCGTCCCTCCGATAAAGTTAAGAAAACCGGAGGTGTCTTTAAGAATGTCGCTCAGTAAACGGTTCTGGGAAAATTCGGTTTTGATAAATCCCAATGTCGTCGCCCCGGTGCTGGCATCGATAGTGTCCAATCCGGAAAAAGTAATATGCCAACTTTCGATAAAGCCCGGCGACTGTGAAAAAAACAACGGCGACACATTCGCCCACGTCGTCATTTCGATAGGAAAAGAAATCAGCAATGCAACCCGTGCCAACATCGCAGGATTGAACAGGTTCTGCCCCAAACCGCCATAAACGTGTTTGCCCAAAATAATCGCCAGCCCGGAACCGACTACGCCTATCCACCACGGCGCCCAAGGCGGTAGCGTCATGGCCAGCAGCCAGCCGGTCAGTACGGCGGAGCCGTCCATAATGACCGGTTTAGCTACCCTGCCCTTGAGCCGCAGACATAAGACTTCAAAAACAACCGCTGATAGCACGGTGATAATAAACAGATTCAACGCGGGCCAACCGAAACACAACAGCCCGAACGCAGTCGCCGGCGATATTGCCAGCATGACTTGCCCCATGATACGGCTGACGCTGCTGTTAGCGCCGACATGCGCGCCGCTGCTCGGCTTCATATGTAACATCATACCAATGCCTCTTGTTCGGCTTTTAACCGTTCCCGCTCCGCTTTAGCCGCTAGCCGGGCCAATTCTTCTTCGCGTTGTTGCCGGGCTATGCGTTCCATGCGGTCATTACGCGCATCAATCAAACGTTTGGTTTGCTCGGATTTATGCTGCGCTTGCTGTCTGGCCATCACTTCACCCGAGGCATATTTAAAATACTGGACAAGCGGAATATTGGACGGGCAGATATAGGAGCAGCAACCGCAACTGATGCAGTCTTTCAAGCCTAAATCCACCGCCGCATCCAACTGATTAATGCGGATGTTGTTCGCCATATCCAAAGGCCGGAGTCCCGCAGGACAAACGCTGACACAACTGGCGCAACGGATACAGGGTTGCTCATCGGTGTTTTTGAGTTCGCTTTGGGTTAAGGCCAAAATGCCGCTGGTGGCTTTAACGGTAGGCAAAGCGACATGCGGCAAGGAATCACCCATCATCGGGCCGCCCATAATGATGCGAGCGGTTTCATCCGAACTTACTTCGCAAAAACTGAACAGTTCGGAGATTAAAGTACCGAAAGGCACTTCGACATTCATCGGGCGTTTCACCGCGCCGCCCGCTACGGTGACAATACGGCTAAGCAAAGGCTGCCCATAGCGAATGGCTTTATGGACGGCATAAGCAGTGCCGACATTATGAATGGTCACGCCGATTTCAGATGACCGACAGCCGACCGGGACTTCTTTACCGGTTACATAGCGGATTAATTGCCGGTCCCAACCCATCGGGTAGCGGGTAGGAATTTGTATGACGTTAACCTGCGCATAGGGTTCGGCTGCGGCTCGCATCGCAACAAAGGCAAGCGGTTTGTTGTCTTCGATCGCCACTACCGCGTTTTCAGTTTCCATGCCGTGCAACATCAAGCGCACACCGTCGATGATCTGCTCGGCGCGCTCCTGCATCAGCCTGTCATCGCAGCACAAATAAGGCTCGCATTCCGAGCCGTTGATAATCAGCGTATCGACACGGTTTTCACGGCCCATATTGAGCTTGACCGCGGTCGGGAAGGTTGCGCCGCCCAAACCGACAATGCCCGCCGCACCGACACGAAAACTGATTTCTTCAGGATTTAGCTGGAACGGGTCATCAATAACCTGCGTTTCGAGCCATTCATCTTTGCCATCGGTTTCCAGCACGATAGTGCGAATGGGCAATGCGGACGGATGCGGTGCGGGATAATCGTTAACATCGACAATAATGCCCGAACTCGGTGCATGTACCGGTGCGGAAATCAGGCCCTGACTGTAGGCTAACAACTGCCCTTTCAGCACTTTTTCACCGACTTTAATCACCGGCTCTGCGGGTTTGCCGACGTGCTGTTGCAGTGGAATATACAATTTTTTCGGTAACGGAAAGTTGCTTGCGATGGGCAATGCAGCGGTCGCGGTTTTATGCTCCTCTGCATGGACGCCGCCACGAAAACGCGGTTTTTTAAAAAGACTTAACATACGGCATTACTCCCTGTTCCCATCGGTTGTACGGAAACATTCAGAGGTTTGGCCCAGCGCCAGTTACGCAAAGTCACTTCGATCGGGTGCATTTGCAGGCATTCGGTCGGACAGACTTCGACACATTTTTTGCAGGCGATGCAGGCATCGGCAACGACCGCGTGAATTTGCTTGGGCGCACCGACAATAGCGTCGGTAGGACAGACTTTAAAACAGCGGGTACAACCGGTGCAGGTGGCTTCACTGACTCTGGCAACCAGTAGTTCGGGTTCTTTTACGTCGCTTAAATCGAGATCCAAGCCCAATAAAGCGGCGATTTGTTCAGCCAGGGCGCTACCGCCCGGAGGACACATCGTTGCAGACGCATTGCCCTCGGCCAATGCTTCGGCGGCAGGTCTGCAACCCGGAAAGCCGCATTGACCGCATTGCGAACCGGGCAATAAAGCTTCCAGTTCATCGACAACCGGGCTGCTTTCAACTTTTAAATATCGGGCGGCAATACCCAGCAGCAAGCCCAGAAACAGCCCTAATAAGGTTAAACTTACAATGGCGGATAAAACATACATAGTTTATTTCCTGTAAATTATTTACTGTAGAGTCCTGCAAAACCCATAAATGCCAGCGATAAGATACCGGCGGTAATAAACGCAATCGGCGTGCCTGCAAACAACGGAGGAACCGCCATTAACGCCAAGCGTTCCCGCAAGCCCGCAAAAAGCACCATCACCAGCGTAAAGCCGAGCGCAGAACCGAAACCGAAAATCATGCTTTGCATAAAGCCGTATTGCTCTTGCACATTTAACAGCGCCACGCCCAAGACCGCGCAATTGGTAGTAATCAGCGGCAGGAAAATACCCAGTATCTGATACAGCACCGGACTGGTTTTATGCACCACCATTTCGGTGAACTGCACCACAGCGGCAATCACCAGGATAAAGGCGAGTATGCGTAAAAACTGGATATTAAAAGGCGCTAAAATAAAATGTTCCAGCATCCAGCTGGTCATCGCAGCTAAGGTCAATACAAAGGTGGTTGCCAAACCCATGCTCAATGCCGAATCCAGTTTTTTGGAAACCCCCATAAACGGACACAGCCCGAGAAATTTAACCAGAACCACGTTGTTGACCAGAGCCGTGCCTAATAAAAGTAGAAGATATTCACTCACTGTTTTTTCCAGGCTGTTTTAAGGGCTATTCTGTTTATCAGATCAAAGCATCAATTATGCCAATTCGATAATTGTGCCGACACAGCAAGTTTGTCGCCCTAGCTCTCTGCGCAAAACCTCCCAAATCAGTGCATAAAAACTGTTACAAGTAATACATACCGACATCGATAAAAATATTTTGTCGTAAACCTTACAATGTCTTATGATCCATTAACCCGCTTACTTCGTAGTCTTGCATTACAAACAAGGTTGGAGCATGACAGATTGAGTTATCAGCAAGACACTTGTATTAATGTTGGCTTTATATTTGCTAGGTAATTTTATAAAGCTACCTTAAAGCACTCTCACCTCCGGCCATAACACATGAAAAAAACTTCATTGCGATTTTTACAGACGCATACCAACATGGCGAACGTCATCGGAGAACTTGCACCTGATTTATTCGGTGAAGGTTATGGCGACAAGATGCTGTACAGCTTGTTTGCCGAAACGGTTGAACAGGTGCCGATAGCCATTTCCATTACCGATAAAAAAGCCAAAATTCTTTATGTTAATCAAGAATTTTGCAGAGTCACCGGTTACCGGCCTGAAGATATTCTGGGCGAAAACGAATCGTTATTATCGGACAAACATACCCCTAAAGAGGTGTACCACGATTTATGGCGCACCATCAGCAGCAAGAAAATATGGCGCGGCACCTTATGTAACCGGCATAAATCCGGCCAGCGTTATCTCTCTGATTTGACCATTGCCCCGATGTTAAATGAAACCGGGGCCATCACTCATTACATCGGCATGCATCGGGATATTACCCAAGCGTACGAATCCGAAAAAAAGGTCATCAACCAAAAACTCTTGATCGAGTCGGTCATTAATTCATCGCCTATCGCCATGGTTGTACTTGACGATCAGGACAGGGTTATTTTAGATAACCATAACTATAAAGCACTGGTCAGCGATCTTGATAAAGGCGAGCCTGCAACTTACTTTTTACGCTTGCTGCGGGAGGAAATGGGCGATTTATGGTCGCAGTTGCAAAGCAGGGAACAGGGCTTTAATAACCGTGAGTTTAAAGTAGAAAGCAAGGGCAGCCAGAGAACCCGTTGGTTTTCGTGCGCCGGAAACTGGTTTATCGAAAATGAAGTCAATGCCGACGCCTTTTTTGAGAATGCATCCAAACAGTACCTGATACTGACCTTAACAGACATCACCCGGCAACGCAGGCAAATGGAAGAGCTGCATATTCAGACCTTAAAAACCATTATGGCTGAAGATGAACGGGTGCGCGGCATCAGGGAAACCTTGCTGGGTGCGATGCACCAAATTCAAATGCCGATGAATCAAATCAGGGCAGCCGAGCAAATTTTAAAACACAAGCGCGACGATCAACACGCCGGTCTGTTGCAAATCCTGCAGCAGATTCAGCAGTCCGGGGAAGAAGCGGTCGCGACCATGCAAAAATGCATTCCCGAGATTCTGCAAACAGCCGTTATTCCGGTTAACATTAATCAGATTCTGCATGAAGTGCTGTTACTCAATAACCAACGAATCTGTAGTAACGACATAGAGGTCCATTGGCAACCCTTGTCAAAATTGCCGACCATGCTGGGCTCCGAAAACCGCCTGCGCATCTTATTCAAGCAATTAATAGACAATGCGATTGAAGCCATCTGCGAGTCGAATAGTGCGGAACAACGGCTTAAGATCACTACCGATACCGATGCCGATTTGATTTATGTCAGCATTGAAGACAGCGGCGCAGGCATTCCGGTTGAAAAACGCGCCAAAGTATTCGAACCTTTCTATACCACGCGCGCCATGGGCGGCAACCAGGCCGGTATGGGACTGGTGATGGCAAAGGAGATTGTCAACCAGCATCAGGGCTTTATTGAAATAGATCCGGATTACGATCAAGGATGCCGGTTCAAAATCAGTTTTCCTCTGCACAGACAGGTATTTAAGGGGGTGGAGAATGGCTGAGCGTATACAACTGATCGAAGCTGAACTTGATACTTTGTATATCATCAGTCAGGTATTAAACAGCACCCACGATTTGCACGCCAAATTACAGGCGGTTTTGGAGATACTGCACAAACGGTCGGGCATGCGCTCCGGCATGATAACGCTGCGGGAAATTGAAAGTAACAGCATGATTGTCAGCGTCGTCCACACCAACGGCGCAGGTAAATTTACCGAGCCGGTCAGGTACAATCCGGGCGAAGGCTTGATGGGAGCCATACTGGACGAAGGCAGCACCATCGTCATTGAAAAAGTGTCTGAAGAACCGCGTTTTTTAGGCCGCCTGGGTTTGTACGATCCCGAACTGCCGTTTATCGGCTCGCCCATCTACATAGAAGAAGGCGACACCATCGGCGTGCTGGCCGCCCAACCGGATAACAGCCTGTTTCTGGGCGAGCGCGCCCGCTTTATGGAGATGATTGCCAACCTGATCGCGCAAAGCGTCAAAATGCTGCGGGTCATCGAACGCAAACAGCGTCATTTGCTCAGCGAACGCGATCAACTCAAACAAGCGCTGATCAAGAACTACAGCTTCGAGAACATCATCGGCCACTCGCCGCCGATGTTAAAAGTGTTCGATTTAATCCGCCAGGTTGCAAAATGGAATACCACGGTATTAATCCGCGGCGAATCGGGCACCGGTAAAGAAGTCGTCGCCAATGCAATTCACTTTAACTCGGGCTGCGCCAGCGGACCTTTTTTAAAGCTCAATTGCGCCGCCCTGCCCGATACCTTATTGGAATCCGAATTATTCGGCCACGAAAAAGGCGCGTTCAGCGGCGCGGTCAGCCAACGCAAAGGCCGTTTTGAACTGGCCGATAACGGCACCCTGTTTCTCGATGAAATCGGTGAAATTTCCGCGTCGTTCCAGGCCAAACTGCTGCGCGTATTGCAGGAAGGTGAATTTGAACGGGTCGGCGGCACCCAAACCATCAAGGTTAATGTCCGCATCATTGCAGCAACCAATCGCAATCTTGAAGAAGAAGTGACGGAAGGCGCGTTCAGGGAAGATTTGTATTATCGCCTTAATGTCATGCCGGTCTTCATGCCCGCATTACGCGACAGGACCGAGGACATTCCGGAGTTATCCGAATTCCTGCTCGGCAGAATCTCGCAACAGCAAGGCGGCCGACCCTTGGAAATCAAGGAAAGCGCGATACGCATATTAATGAAGCACAACTGGCCCGGCAACGTCCGCGAACTGGCAAACCGGCTGGAGCGCGCCGCGATTATGAGTCAAAACGGCATCATCGATCGCGACGTGATGGTCAGCACCGGTCTTGAAGACGAAATCGGCACGGCTATCAGTCATAAACCGCAAAAAGCACCCGCGATTGATTTTAATGATGAAAACATGGACGACCGGGAACGGGTCATTGCCGCGTTGGAGCAAAGCGGCTGGGTACAAGCCAAAGCCGCCCGCCTGCTGAATATGACGCCCCGGCAAATCGCTTACCGGATTTTGACCTTGGATATTACTATGAAGCAAATTTAAAGAGTTTGGAGCCGCAATGACTATTTTATATGTGCAACACGATTATGCCGTCTTCGGCTTTGGTGAAACCAGGCATGCAGCCATCGTTATGGCAGCCGAATGGCTAAAAGATGAAACCGGCAAACAAGGCTGTTCAGTCGATTATGCGGAAAGCTTATTGGTAACCTCGCCCAAACCCGGACAAATGACGCTCTACCAAACCGATGAACACATCCCCGGCGATGCGGAAAACTGGGGAGGGGAAGAGCTTTTGGATTGGTATTATGATGTAGCTTGAGGTGGGTTGTTATCCCATTTATTAATCAACGGGATATAATGTAATTCAACCGAACCCCAAGTGAGTACAAAGCCATGAGCATTGATTATCACAACATGATTACCATTGAACCCGGCAAACGTAGCGGCAAGCCATGCATCAGAGGTTTACGGATTACCGTTTATGATGTGCTTTCCTGGCTCGCCGATGGCATGAGCCGTGCTGAAATTGTCGAAGACTTCCCGGAATTAACGGATGACGATATTACCGCCTGTCTGCAATTTGCCGCCGATAGGGAGCGGCAATCTGTAATCATCAAAGCGTTATGAAGCTATTGCTTGATGAAAACCTATCGCGGCGAATCGTACCATTCATCCAAGACAGCTACCCCGGTTCAACTCAGGTGACTTTGATCGGTCTGGAGCATGTCAATGATAATGTCATTCGCCAATATGCCATTGATAACGACTACATCATCGCTACTCAGGATGCAGATTTTTATGAAATGGGCCTGATTCATGGGCAACCTCCCAAGATTGTCAGGCTCAAGATGGGCAATCATTCGAAAACGACGACTATCAAAACCTTGCTAGACAATAAGCAAGCCATTGAACAAGCTTTAATTATCGACAATAAAGGCTGTATTGAGATTGTATAGTCTTGTTGGCTGGACAACAGCTCTTTGTTGCCCAACTTTCCGATGTCCGATGACGTCACTGGGGTGGGTAAACCCGAAATTCATTCCCATATTAAAGCTTCGAAATGTTGGGCATAAAAAGCATGCCCAACCTACAGGGCTAAAGGGCTTCAGGGCCAATGCGGACAAGCCGGTTTTGTCTTCGCTGATCGAGTAGATCACCAAGAACCAAACCGTCAACACCAGATGATTGCTCTGAAACAAAGTGCCGGAAATCAGCGAGGCTTGCAACCGACAGTCCTGGCATTGAAATGTCTTGCGGGCTCCAACATGAAGTAGATAATGCTTCGCCTGACCGCAGGGACAGGGTAAGTCCTGAGGCCAGCGAGCCTGTTCCGGCGCATCCTCGCATTGCGCCTCGGTACCAAACCGTTGCAGAAATATAAGCCTGGCTGGTATTGAATCCGATTCATCACCATAATAGGGTACTCCTCGGTGGGTTGGCGACCATTTTACGCTTTATAATTAAGCCTGTTGGTTACCATTAAAACTGGTTGGAGAAGCTTTCTCAGCAGGAAAACTTTTACCAAAGCGCAAGGAACCCCTCATGAATAGGCAAAAAACCACCTTTACTAAACTTACATTATTAACATTCACCATAGCGGGCATGACGCTAACGGGTTGTGCCACCACTACACTTAAGGAGGCTGACCAAGACGATCCTTGGCAAGGATGGAATAAAAGCACGCAGTCTTTTAACGATAGCTTCGACAAACACGTATTAAAGCCGCTTGCTGTAGGCTATTTGAACGTTACCAATGACACCGTTGATGATAGTGTAACTAATTTTTTCAGCAATGTTAATGACATAGGTGTCACCATCAATGATATTTTGCAGTTTAAATTGCTGCAAGGTGGCATGGACATCAGCCGATTTATTATCAATACCACTGCCGGGGTCGGAGGTATTTTTGACTGGGCCAGCAAAATTGATCTACCCAAACACAATGAAGACTTTGGTCAAACCTTAGGCTTTTGGGGGGTGCCGTCCGGCCCTTATTTGGTACTGCCATTTATGGGTCCCAGTTCGCCCAGAGATACCGTAGGGTTAATTGGTGATGTCTTTATGGACCCTATAACCTATGTTTCCATCTTCGGCGGTTTTGCAGGTACTGCCGCATCAGGGGGTACCAGTGTCCTGGATGCAACGGATTATCGTGCCGGCGTAATGACATCGGAAAAAGTGGTTGATGAAGCAACCAATGGCGATCGCTACTATTTTTTAAAAAGCTCCTATCAGCAACATCGTGAATATCTGATTCACGACGGTAATGTGCCGCATGAAGTAGACCCTTTAGATTCTGACGAAAGCGGTATGGATGACTCTGAAAACACTGGCAACGGTTCGAAAACCGAGGATAAAAAAGGCAGTGGTACAGCCAGATAGGATGAGTTGTAAGCGGTGGGCAACTCTTTTCTGCCCGCCCTACTCGGCTGATTAACGTACATATTACCTACGACAAGGTCACGTATTATGTACGATAGCCTTTAAGGTTCGACAACGTCTTTTCGTTGCCTAACAAAATTGGGTGGGCCACTTACTTTCTCCTGAATCACCTAAACAGCAATCCCTTAATCTTGGTAAAGTGCTGATCCTTTGTATAAACCGGCATGCCTTGTTGAAAGGCGACAGCAGCAATCCAGATGTCATTGGTAGGGATCGGCGTTCCGTTATTTTTTAATTGGTCAAGAATCAAACAGTAATACTCAGCTGTCTGTTCATCAATACCGTATAACGCGACTCTGGGTGAATCAAGAAACTGGTTGAGTTCCTGTCGGTTGATTTTTTTTATTCCCGCCTTAAAACCGGAAAGCAGCTCGCCTATTGAGATTGCGGTAATGCCAATATGGGCGACTTGCCGAAGAGTCTCGATTATTTCGGTATCGCCCCGCATTGCATGAGAGTAGATATTGGTGTCAATCAATAGAGCGTTCATTGCCAAAGCTCATCGTCAATTTGGGATTCACTGTCAATTTTGCCCTGAATTTTTTGAAATTCGCTATCCGTCCACTTTCCAAAAAGAAAATCCAAGTCGTGGTATTCCTGAGTGAAATGCTTTTTTTTATGCAGCCCTGTATGCTCTTTCAATACATCAAGCACCAGTTGATTAACACTCTTTCCGCTTGCTTGCGCTTGTTGTTTAAGGGTTGTTGCCAGATCGGGATCTATTCCGCGTATAGACAGGTTGCTCATGTTTGCTCCTTGTTATAAGTGAATGCAGCTTGCCAGCATATTATGAATGCGCTGGTAGTTTGTCAACAAGGCATAAAATTACAGTTATTTTTCCATCACCCAAGCTATTGTGCCATTCATAACAAAACCTAAAAATATGGCTGTTGCGTTTGCAACAATACTGCCTACCAGCTAAAACAATAACCATATAAATCAACGCCATCAAATAAAATACCGTCGTTGGCATAGCCTGTGCATTTGCTTTAGTAAGCTAGTAAACACAACTTACGAGGTCAATGCGATGCAATTACCAGTATTAAACGATGCCCCTGAGGCTAAAGGCGGCTGTGCAGCCAGTTCATGCGGTACAACCGACAATCAAATGGATTCATTGCCTGATTCGATACGGGAGAAGGTACAGAATCATCCGTGTTATTCGGAAGATGCCCATCATTACTTCGCCAGAATGCATGTTGCTGTTGCTCCGGCTTGTAATATCCAGTGCCATTACTGTAACCGTAAATACGATTGCAGTAATGAATCGCGTCCCGGCGTGGTTTCCGAAGTGCTGACGCCGGATCAGGCGGTTAAAAAAACCATGGCGGTGGCGGCTACTATTCCGCAAATGACCGTTCTAGGTATCGCCGGCCCCGGCGATCCGTTAGCCAATCCCGAACGTACGTTTGAAACGTTCCGCCGTTTAAGCGAAGAAGCGCCGGACATCAAATTATGCGTATCAACGAACGGTCTTGCGCTGCCCGATTCGGTAGAGGAATTATCCAAGCACAATATCGATCACGTCACTATCACGATTAATTGCGTTGACCCTGAAATCGGCGCGAAGATTTATCCGTGGATTTACTGGAACAATAAACGCATTACCGGCGTAAAAGCCGCAAAAATCCTGATTCAACAACAGCAAAAAGGCTTGGAAATGCTGATTGCCAAAGGCATTTTGGTTAAGGTCAATTCGGTGATGATTCCCGGTATAAACGATCAGCATTTGGCGGAAGTAAGTCGCGTGGTTAAATCCAAAGGCGCATTTTTGCACAACGTGATGCCGCTGATTGCCGAAGCCGAACATGGCACTTTCTATGGCGTGATGGGGCAACGCGGCCCTACCCCCGATGAACTGCAAGACCTGCAAGATAGCTGTTCCGGCGATATGAATATGATGCGCCATTGCCGTCAATGCCGCGCCGATGCGGTGGGCTTGTTGGGCGAAGATCGGGGCGACGAGTTTACGCTGGACAAGATTGAAGAGATGGACATCGACTATCAGGCGGCAATGGAAAAACGCAAAGTGATTCATGTCGCTATACAGGCTGAGATGGACAGTAAACGTCTGGAAAAAGCCCAAAAGGCACAGCAACTTAAAGAAGAACCCAAGCTCACTACGCGCCCGGTATTGATGGCCGTAGCCACCAGTGGGCAAGGCGTGATTAACATGCACTTTGGTCATGCCAAAGAATTCCTGATTTATGAAGCCTCGCCGGACGGTGTGCGCTTTATCAGTCATCGTAAAGCCGATCAATATTGCGGCGGCGACAGCACCTGCGGCGACGGCGAAACCACTTTACAGCTGACTATCCGCGCTTTGGCAGGATGCGAAGCGGTATTGTGTTCCAAAGTCGGTTATGAGCCTTGGGAGCAACTTGAAGCGGCCGGAATTGCACCGAACGGCGAACATGCAATGGAACCCATCGAAGAAGCCGTGCTGGCTGTTTACAAAGAGATGGCGGCTGCGGGCAAGTTGGATGAGGCTAAAGATTCAGTTAGGGCCAGTGCGTAGGATAACTTAATCCCATAAGCATCAACTTAAAAACATATCACCACGAAGGCACGAAGTACACGAAGAAAAAACTAAGTTAAAAACTTCGTGTCTTCGTGGTGAATTAATCTGTCTAGTCGATGTGCATGTTGTTACCGCAGTCCACGGTTCACATTCCCACACGATAGTATTTTAGGAGCCTGTCATGGCAGTAAAAATTATTGAATCCTGCGTTAATTGCTATGCTTGCGAACCGGTTTGTCCAAGTAAAGCCATTTATGAGGCTAAACCGCATTTTTTGGTTAACAGCAAAAAATGCACCGAATGCGAGGGCGACTTCCCCGTTTATCAATGTGCCAGTATTTGCCCTATTGAAGGTGCGATATTGAATTCATTAGGCGAGCCCATTAACTTACCAGGCTCTTTAACGGGTATTCCGCCGGAAAGAATGGCGGAAGCAATGGCCGAGTTGCAGGGCCACTGATTGAGGACATCCTGATGGCTACTGTCACTTTCTACGAAAAACCCGGTTGCATCAACAATACCCGGCAAAAGAAATTGTTAGCCGCAGCGGGCCATGAAGTTGTGGCGCTGAATTTATTGACTGAAGCCTGGCAGCCTGAGCGCTTGCGCACTTTTTTCGGTAAATTGGCGGTACGCAATTGGTTTAATTACAGCGCCCCGGCCATCAAACAGGGCGAGATTGAACCTGACAACCTGACAGAGCATGAAGCCTTAGCGCTGATGGTGAAAAATCCGTTGTTAATTCGTCGCCCCTTAATGCAAGTCGGCGATAGAGTAATGGCCGGATTCGATCAGTACGCGGTCGATAACTGGATCGGCTTAAAAGAAATCCAGCCTCATCAGGATATAGAAAGCTGCCCTCGCCCGCTTGTACAAGCAAGCTGCGGTCATGAGTAAACCTCCGGTCTTAACGCTTGATGGCGTACCGCAAGCCGTCACGCTATCCGAACGCGTTCACTGGATAGGCGCGCTCGATCCGTCGCTGCGCACCTTTGACATCATCTTAAAAACCGCCAACGGCACCAGCTACAACGCTTACGTAGTCAGAGGCAGCGAAGGCGTTGCCATTATCGATACCGTCAAGGAAAATTTTGCCGATGATTTTTTTGCCCGTTTGGAATCGGTAGCGCGTTATGACGAGATTAAAGTCATCGTCCTGAATCATCTTGAGCCCGATCATACCGGCGCATTGCCCGAGCTGATGCGCCGCGCACCGCAAGCTCAACTTTACATTTCCCAGAAAGCGCAATCCATGCTCAAGGCACTGCTAAAACAGGATGCGTTCGATTTTACGCCGGTCTTTACCGGTGATCAGGTATCGCTGGGCGATCGCACTTTAACGTTTTTTCATACCCCTTATTTGCATTGGCCGGATACGCAATGCACTTATTTAATAGAAGAAAAAACCCTGTTTTCAGGCGATGTGTTCGGCTGCCATTTTTGCGATGCGCGGCTGTTTAACGATGAAGTCGGCGATTTCCGCTTTTCGTTTGAATATTACTACGCCCACATCATGCGGCCGTTTAAAGACTATGTAAATCGGGCGCTGGTCCTGATTGAACCTTTGCTGCCGCTCAATAAAATCCTGCCTGCGCATGGCCCGCTGTTACGCGACCAGCCGCAACGCTATGTCCAGCGCTATCGGGAATTATCAAAACCTGCTTTGGAAAGCGAAATCAGCGCAGGCGAAAAAACCCTGTTGATCTTTTATATCAGTTCCTACGGCAACACGCGGCGCATGGCCGAAGCCATTTATGAAGGCGCGATGGCGGTGGAGCATGTGCGCGTCTCTCTATACGATCTGGAAGGCAGTGAAATAGCGCCGTTTGTCGATTTAATAGAAGGTGCGGACGGCATCCTGTTCGGCACGCCGACCATTAACGGCGATGCGGTTAAACCGGTGTGGGATTTATTGTCCTCGCTGGCTGTCATCAATCTCAAATCGAAACTGGGCGGTGTTTTCGGCTCGTACGGCTGGACCGGGGAAGGCGTGAAAATGGTTGAAGATCGCTTACGCGGTCTCAAATTGCGTGTGCCCATTCCGGGCATACGCATTAAGTTAATTCCGACCGAAGAAGAAATCGAAATCTGTCGTGAATTCGGGCTTGAAATGGCACAGGATCTGATGGGTTTAAGACAACCCAAAGTGATCGATATGGCCGATCTTGCTTAGTATTTTTTTAACACATCAGGAGAGTAGCAATGGCGAAAGCGTCAATTACCTTTGAAGATATTAATGTCACCGTTTCGGCCCCTGCGGGCACCCGGGTGATCGAGATTTCCGAAAAGGTCGGTTCAGGTATTACTTACGGCTGCCGCGAAGGCGATTGCGGCACCTGCATTATGAAAGTATCCGAAGGCTGGAACAATCTGGCCGAGCCGTCTGTACTTGAAGATAAAGTCCTGCGCGAAAATATGGCCGGTAAACATAACCGGCTGGCTTGTCAGGCACAAGTGCTGGGCGGAACCATTAAGGTCCGGCCGGTTTAAAAAACATGTTTCTCGTTTCCATGCTTTTGCGTAATGCCGTTACGTAGGAGTGGGCCGCGCCCGCGACATTCCGGCAACGACTGCTGGATGGTCATGCATTGATCGCGGGCATGGCCTACTCCTACAAAACTTAACATAGATGGTGGCGCTTTCGCATGGTAATGCAGATAAGAATAACGTCGATGATTTCCCACGCGGAAACATGCGACAACACATCACACTCATAAGGGGTAAATCATGGCTTTAGTTACTTTTTCAAATCCCGAATACCGGGATAAAACCGTCTACGCCGTAGCCGGCAGTCATACCGAAACACTGCTGAAACTGGCCCGGGAAAACAAAATCCCGATCAATTACGAATGCGAAGATGGCGAATGCGGCACCTGCCTGGTAAAAGTCAGCAGTGTCGATCAAAAGCACCAACGCATGGGCGGCCCTTTAACCGAAAAAGAAAAAGAAGTGCTGCGCGTTAGCGGCAAAATCAGCAAAGATGAAATGGAGCAAATGATTGTCGACGATATACCGTCACCCTGGCGCTTGGCTTGCCAGATGATAGTCAGGGATGAAGATATTCTGGTCGAATATTAATCATGTCTGCCGTTCTCCAACTCCAGGATGACCGGGAGCAGATCTATGCCCGGCTAAAGCCCAAGTCCATGATCAGTCCTAATCATGAATGGCTGGCCTGCATGACGGCCAGTTGGTGTGCCGGGCAAGGCGTTTTGCCCGACACGATGGGGTTGGAGTCCGGCCAGTTTAATGAGCTAAAAAACCGTCTTTTTCCCGGCAGCAGCATTCCGGACCATGCGCCCTCGGGTAGCAAGCTGGACTTTAGCCGAATGCTGGAAAAAGATGATCTGGTTAACCTGCTCAAGCATTTCAGCAAGCCCGATATTATCGAAATAGACTGGATCATAGGCGTTATCGTAGCCGGCAGTCTGGGCAGCGATCATTTATGGCAGGATTTAGGCCTCTGGTCGCGTTCTCAACTGAGCGCCATGCTGCAATACAACTTTCCCGAATTGGCCGCAAAAAACGACAAGGACATGAAATGGAAAAAGTTCATATACAAGCAGCTTTGCGAAGCGGAAGGCTTGTACCTGTGTCGCGTACCTTCTTGCGAGGTCTGCATCGACTACCCCAAATGTTACGGCTCCGAAGAATAGCGCTTAATTTACAAATCAATATTCACGCTGATCCTGCACGGATGAGCACATTAAACATTTTACTTCATTGAAGCGGTCAACCAGTTCTCTGGCGACCCTTCTAATCGCTTGGGTTGGGCGACGAATACATCCTGCTACTTGATATTAGCGTGGTCGCCTTGGGTCATCAGTGCATCCGAAGATTCGGCATAGCCGGCACGTAACAATCCCAATCATAAATAAAAATAGGCGTGCATCATGTTAAATAAGATGAAAAATTCCGGTCTGTTAACGATCAAAATGCGTTTTACGATCATTTTGAGCACCTTGGTTATCGGTTTTTCGCTGTTCGGTTTCGCAACATTCAAAGCCATGAGCACACTTAATGTTAATGGCCCCCTTTATCAGCGCATCGTTCAGGGCAAAGATATTATTGCCGATGTCCTGCCGCCGCCTGAATACATCATCGAGTCCTATCTGGTAACGCTGCAATTAACCCAAGCCGCCGAACCTGCTGAAATCAGCGCTTTAGCGACGCGTTTTAAAATACTGAAAACCGAATACGAGTCCCGCCACAGTTATTGGTTAGGCCAAGCTTTGGAACAGGAGCTGCGTACTCCCCTGCTTGAAGCCTCTTACCGGGCGGCGCAAGACTTTTATGCCGAAGCCGACCATCATTTTCTGCCTGCCGTTCAGACAGGAGACCGCAGCGCAGCACTGACCAGTCTCCAAAAAATGCGCAACGCCTATGAACAACACCGCATCGCTATTGATAACGTGGTGCAGCTTACGACGGCTCGCAATGCAACGGATGAGACGCAAGCTCGAAACACGATCCACAGTTACGGTATCATCCTGATCGGCATTTTCGCTTTCAGCGTTGCCGCGGCCGTAGCACTAACAGCATTAATCAGTCGCGGCATTATTCGTCAATTGGGCGGCGAACCTGGCGATGTTGCCGATTTAGCCAGAAATATCGCCACCGGCAAACTCGATAATGCCATAGCGATTAAAGCAAACGATAACGGCAGTTTGCTGGCAACCATGAAAAATATGCAGCAACAACTGCTTGCGCGCATAACCGCGGATCGACGAATAGCCAACGACGCCCTGCGCATCAAGACGGCCCTGGACAGCATCAGCGCAAACGTGATGATCGCCGATAATGAGCGCACGATCATCTACATGAACCCGGCTGTGCATAACATGCTGCGACTGGCCGAAACCGACATTCGCAAGTCCATGCCGCATTTTGACTTCGACAAACTGCTGGGGGCGAGCATCGACTCTTTTCACAAAAATCCGGCGCATCAGCAAGAATTGCTGGCGCAGTTCAGTTCGACCTTACGAAGCGAGATTACTATTGCCGGACGCACTTTTTATCTGGTTGCCAGTCCCATCAATGACGAACGCGGCGAGAAACTCGGGGTGGTGGTGGAATGGAAAGATCGAACGGCCGAAGTCGGCATTGAGCAGGAAATCGCCAACGTAGTGGATGCTGCCGTGCAAGGCGACTTTACCCAACGCTTCGACTTACAGGGCAAGGAAGGTTTCTTCTGCGAACTGAGCGTCGGCATCAACCAACTGATGCAAACCAGCGAATCCGGTCTCACCGAAGTGGTGCGCGTACTTGAAGCCCTGTCCCGAGGCGATCTGACCGAAACGATTACCAACGACTATTCCGGCACCTTTGGACAACTCAAGGATGACTCCAATACAACCGTAGAAAAGCTTAAAGCGATTATTAACCAGATCAAAACCACCTCCGACAGCATTAACACCGCGTCTAAAGAAATCGCCGCAGGCAACAATGACTTGTCTCATCGCACCGAGGAGCAAGCCGCCAGCCTGCAACAAACCGCCGCCAGCATGGAAGAACTGACCTCCGCCGTACAGCATAATGCCGCAAACGCCCAACAGGCCAACCGGCTCGCCGTTGACGCGTCCGACATCGCGGGCAAAGGCGTAGAAGTGGTCGGCCAAGTGGTTACGACCATGAACGACATCAACCAGTCTTCACATAAAATCGGGGAAATTATCTCGGTGATTGACGACATCGCTTTTCAGACCAATATTCTTGCCCTCAACGCTGCGGTGGAAGCCGCCCGTGCCGGAGATCAAGGCCGGGGCTTTGCCGTGGTCGCCGTGGAAGTGCGCAATCTTGCGCAACGCGCCGCAACGGCCGCAGGGGAAATTAAAGACCTGATTCATGATTCGGTCGACAAAGTCTCGGGCGGCAGTAAGCTGGTTGCCCAAGCGGGACTGACAATGGAAGAAATCGTCAGCTCGGTGCGCGGCGTTACCGACATGATGGCCGAAATCACCGCCGCCTCCGCAGAACAAAGCTCCGGCATCGAACAGGTCAATCAAGCCATCGCTCAAATGGATAACGTAACCCAACAAAATGCGGCCCTGGTAGAACAAGCCGCAGCGGCAGCGGAATCGTTGGAAGAGCAGGCGCAAGGTTTGGCGGCCATAATGAGCAGCTTTAAAGTAGACGGCAACTCACGTAGTTCTGCCGGCTCTTTTTATGCGCTTCCCGCACGAAGAGAAATAACAGCGGCGGGGACAAATACGGCTAAAAACTCACCCGTCAAACAGAAACTACAACTTGCTGATAATCACGATTGGGAAGAGTTTTAATGCCATTTATTTGTAATAACTCCGGACTTGATGTGACAGTTTCTCAAATGAGTCTAAGCTGCATCAGGCATTGACTGTCTCGGTTCGACCCAAACCATCACGCGCCCAGATTTACAAATGCCAGCATACTCACGGAAAGCGGACAGCCGATTCTAGCGGATCAACTGGCACTACTAAAACTGACAGTCATAATGTTTTGGTGTTATAAAATCACTGTAAGCTAATAAAATATATGGTATTTTCATAATTGTATCGATGAAATACATTCTGTCGGCTCAGCGGATAAAAAACATCATGGTTTAGAACGCGCCTCATTAAGGCACCACAACGTGGTGCTCTCACCGATAATCCCCAAGAGCCGCGTCGATAGCCATTAAGGTTATTTGTATCCATCGAAATGATGATTCAACCAGATGCAAGGATCTCTGTTACCAATCCCAGATGATCTCGCAGATAGCCCTGAACATTAGACAAAACGATACCATCTGTCTAATCTCTGGCCTGATAATACTCTGGAAACAAATTAAACCGCCATTGCTGGCGGTTTTTTTATAGGCTTTTGAAAACTAGACAGACCTTATCGAAGGTTCAATACTTAGTAAGCAATTAATTTTAAAGCACAAATCCATCACGCAGCATGTCTATTCCCGCTTGAACTTTACACGCAATAACAATTAAGCGGCCTGGTATTAGTTACCCCCCTGACCGTGATTACCCACAAACTGGATACATTGCCCCTGATTTTTGAAATTGAATTTTGTGTGGCCGTCATTCTTGCATTGGTCTTTGGTAGTCGCGACCTCAGCCTTGTAAATACCGGATGAGCCATCGGAGAAATGGGCAAGGAATGCTAACTTATTGTAGTTTAATCCCTCGTGCCCCAAGGACAACTCTGTGATAGTTTTGCCGTCAAGTACGTCGCTCGTACCGATAACTTTTAGCAACGGATTATGTTTGACGTCTTCTCGATCGACATATATACCTCCTCCGTTATTGCTGTCAAAGCCATAGAAGGCAACCCAGTTGCCGCTGAGCGACGGATCCCCAAAGTTTGTAAATTTACCGGTGCCACCAGGAATGGGGGTGTTGGCATCAGCGATGACGTTGAGTACCTCCCCTATTCCTCCAGTATAGATACCGGACAGATCATTGCTATCGGAACCCCGGAAAGCGACTTTATCGCCATAGAGCGAAGGCCTGCCGAAGTTTGCAAAGTTTCCGGTACCGTCGGGAACGGGGGTGTTGATATCGACGGCAACGCTAAGGAGCTGGTCCATGGAATTAATGCCCGTCGTGTAGATGCCTTTCTCACTATTGCTGCTTGTACCCGCGAAGGCAACCAAGCTGCCGCTGAGCGACGGATCCCCGAAACTGATAAATTTACCGGTACTACCTGGAACCAAGTCGTCGGGGGTCACGACAGCGACTGGCGACGATCCGGCTACGTTATTGTTATAAATATAGATGCCCGCACTCTCAATAACACTCGAGTTAGTGTTAAACGCGACAAATCCCTCACTAACGGAAGGATTACCAATTGAGGTTGTGTGCAGTACGCGGGGTTACCTATGGGCGCTGGGGGACTGCAACTGTAGCTAAAGGCAGTGTTGAGTACCCCATTCGATCCTACTAGGAGACTAGATGAACGATAGTAACCATAAGAACTAGTATTTAGAAAAAATGCGACAGTCTCGTCGCTCAGTGAGACGTCGCCGCCGATACGAGTGCAAGAGCCTGGAGTAAAGCAAACGCCTCGTTTGATGTTGCTGATTGAACCATCTAAACTAGTGAAAATGCCAGATACCCCCGTTGGATATTGAAAAGCAATGAATGCGACCTCGTCATTACTGATAGCGGGTGTTTGAAAACTATAGAAACAATTGGTAGAAGTACAACTATCAGGATTGGCCAAAATTTCTGTTTCAGCGATTTTGGTAAAACTGACACCGATTGGAGCGGCCCAAACCTGGCCGGAAATGCCGAGGGTAAGACCCAGAGCTATTACGCTAGTAAGTAGTCCGTTCCTCAGGCATGAATACACTTCTTTACTTGGCAACGTGGTATTAAAAATGGAAGACTCGTATTTTCTTGATTTTTCGATTAACATGATTTTAATCCTCTAATTTAGTTGGGTTAATTTTTGAACATAGTTACTTGTTTTAAAAAGATAACCACCATCAATTGTGATTAAAAAATGTTACAACAGAACGCTTCTGTTATTTTGTTTCTATCTTCTTTTGGCCGATACCAGCCGCGTAGAGATCAGACAAGCTGTTTATGCCCGACATTAACGAGCATCAAAATGTCAGGCGACGAAAAGCGGTTATCTGATCTACGGGGCTTATTGAGCCAGTAGGTTGGGCTTCCTTGAGTCAGCTCAACCTACACACTGCGTATGCAAGATGCTTTGCTAAAGTCCTAGCTGGGCTTGGGGCGTGCAATAACAGTTGGCCTGATAATATTACTTACCTCCCTGATCGTATTTCCCACTCTGATCATGTTTACCTCCCCTGGTCGTGCGGCACGGTAACAGTAACGTTTCCTGTTACTTCCGAGCCTGAAAGCAAACAACTCACATTAATGGTGTAGACTCGGCCTCCTCCTTTTCCCAACCGCTTGGCCCTCAGATCCACCGTCAAAGCACCAGTTATCTGATAATCCTCAGTTGTTATCAGTTCATTGCTATTGACCGAAGTGATTTGGCAGCTTAGGAGGTCTGCTTCTATAGGACTCACCGTTACAGGGACAAGCTTATTGTTTGGTGGCCAAAGAACGTTTGGGGTGGCTGTAAAGGCAATGAAACTAGGACCGCTAGTAAAGACGCGACCGTTGTTACAGCACTGCTGAGGTCCTTCTGGTGGATTGTAGTAGAGATATCCCGCGCTGGCCAATGACTGGTCTGGTATGTTAGTAAACAAAAATGTGTGCCATCCGTTAGGGGAATCATATACAGTGTCGTATCTACCTCCGAGAACTCCGGGTGGGGCAAATATAAATTCGTTATTCACAACACGGAACTTCAGTGGGACATTTTCGAACACCTGGTAGGTCCCGTCGGTTGTACTCCCAATCGGTGCTCCGACGGATAAGTGTCCAGCATCGCTTCTTGTTACAGAAAATTCGGTGACGGTATATATAGTGTTTGGATCAAAAATGTTGCCATCAGTCGTGACGAAAGTTCCTTGTTGCACAGAATTATCATCTCCAGAATAATGCCAGTCCCACCGAAGTGCCGCATTAGCACTTAGCGGCAACAAGAAAAGCAACAGAATACCCGCACCGAATACATTTATTACAATATTCTTGAATGTTTTAAAATGAAAAAAACTTTGTTTACTGCGTTTCAAAAAAGCTTTCATGATATTTCCTCCGAAAAAACAATCACATTGGTAGAAACCCAAAAAAGCCGAACTCTTTCACATGACTTTATTTCTGGCTACACTCGATAGTTCGAATTTGCTGAGTCAGGATTTACAACTTTCTGTACTTTCATTGGCATAAGATTAGTTTTATCTTGTGCCAATGAAAGTGTATTCCCTGATTAATGATATGTTAATAAGCTTTTAAGCGTAGTTCTGCTTGAAATGCCGACAAATAGCGACATTTAACTAAACTTTAATTTAAAATAAATGAAGATATGAGATTCAAATACGACTTTAGGAAATGAAATCTGCACTCGCTACAAGATATTGCGCGCTATGTTTTATATCCCCTAAGCAACACAATAGCAATGTGTTACTTAGAAGCTGACGGAATAGTTCAACACAGACAGGGTCAAAACGGCCCTGTCTGTTCAGATGTAATCGGTAAATGTTTAAACAAAGACTACGCAGCGTAATTCAACAAGCTGATACCCACCCAGCCAAAGCCTATCGTTGTGATGATAAAGCTGATAGCCGAATAGACTTTCCAGATGGTTTTTTCCCAAAAGCTCGGATCAAACGCCGCAATGACAAACACACAAGGATTGGTAATGCCGCCGATCACCACCAACCAGCAAGCTGTAACCGATAACGGCACTTTAACGGCATAAAACCCCAGGCAAAATAAAGCCATTAAGGCAAAGTCGATATGCGCCCTGATCAGGGTTTTGTAGTCGGTAAGGAATTCGCCATCAATGCCTTTGACAGGAAACCATCTTGCAAAAGTCATCAGCCACGCTGAAGCCAGAACAGCAAAAATCATCAGTACAGCGCCGATTAATAATATTTCCATCGAATTATCTCGTTTCTTATTGGTTATAAAAGATATACTGACTGGTCGGTATATTGACATTAAAGTATACCGATCGGTATAGTTACAATCAACCTGTTTTCTATTGCCTAACCTATGTCCTTAAATCTGCAAGAAAAAATCCTGCAAGCCGCATCAGAGCTGTTTTACAGCCAAGGTATCCGGGCGACCGGCGTCGATGCCATTGTCAAAGCGGCAAGTACTACCAAAATGAGCCTCTACAAATACTTTTCTTCCAAAGACGATTTGGTGATTGCTTTTCTGCGCAAACGGGACGAGGACTTTCGAGTCTGGTTTGTCGATCAGGTTAACGGTAAGGCCGATACGCCCAAGGCTAAGTTACTGGCGATTTTTGACGTGATTGGCGAATGGATGGCTGTTCCCGAATTTCGCGGCTGCGCATTTATCAATGCCGCCGCTGAATTTCCGCTTGAAGGCAACCCGGTGCATCAGGTGTCTGCCGAGTTTTACGACCATTTCCGAAACTATATTGCCGATCTGGCCGAACAATACGGCTCTAAATCCCCGAAAAATCTGGCGCTGCAATTAAGCTTGCTGATCGAAGGCGCCATCGTTTCGGAACAGATGAAGCGTCATTCAGGTTCTGCCGAACAGGCCAAGCAGGCTGCCCTGGTTCTTATCGAGGGAAGCTTGAGCGATATGCCAGATACATCTTTATTAACCGATAACTCCGAGGAGGAGCAATGAGTGATTTTTTCCATGAAGGTAGCCGACAGCTGCAAGACCGTTTCGAGACCCGGCCCATGGCAGACCGTCTGGTCGATGCGATTGTCAGCGGTCAAATCAGCCCGGAAGACAAGATATTTATCGAAGAACAAAACATGTTTTTCTTCGCCACCGTCGATCGGGAAGGACGCCCCAACTGTTCCTACAAAGGCGGCAGCGTCGGCTTGGTCAAGGTTATCGATGAACAAACCCTGGCTTTTCCGCTCTACGATGGCAGCGGCATGTACTTGTCGGCGGGGAATGTGTTGGTTAACGAACATGTCAGTCTGTTGTTCGTCGACTTTCAGCGCCAAGCCCGTCTTCGCTTAAACGGCAGCGCTTTCATACAGGACGATGATCCTTTGCAAAATCACTGGCCCGAAGCGCAAATAGTGTTGCGGGTAAGACTGCGGGAAATGTTCCCGAACTGTCCGCGTTATATCCACAAAATGACGTTGGTCGAAGAATCGGCGTTCGTGCCCAAACAACATTGCGAAACACCGGCACCGGCCTGGAAGCGCCTGGAAGTCGTCGCCGACGTATTGCCGCCCCGCGACGCACATCTGGCCGGTAACGAGCAGGATGCCGCCGCCGCGCTAAACCGTAACTAGAGCCTGTAATTATCTTGAGTTTTTCTTGCATACGTAGGGCGCGCTGTGCGCGCCTTAGAATTTGGTCAGTAATAAATTCTTCTGCGTCACTGCCGTTAAATTAAGCACAATGACGCCGTAGGAGCGGGCCGTGCCCGCGATGAAGCAAGCTACAGTTCTGCAATCGCTGCCCAAATGTCGCGGGCGCGGCCCGCTCCTACAACACTTAACTTAATGGCGGTGATGCAGAGCATGGGAACCCCATTATTTTTAGCGAAATTCTTAGCTCCTAAGGCGCGCAACACGCTCGACACGGATGTCCTTAAATCAGAAATACTTCAAGTTCTTACATCTGGCGGTGCATTTTTGCCATACTCAAGTTTTCCTCGGCAGCTTTTTCATAGACATCAGCCAGCTTTTGGCAATGCGCTTTAAAATCTTCAGCCTGCCTGCCGTAGAGATAGCTTTTTGACTGGTACTGACGCAGCAGCTTCTTGTGCTCCTCGGCCTTAACCCGCATTTCTTCAGCCGCTTCCTCATAGTGTTTCGCCAACGCTTCATGATCGGCTTTGGATGACGCATTTTGCACGGCCAGATCCATGTTCATCGGATGCGGGTCCATCTCGGCACATGCGGCTAGCAAACCAAGAGCCAAAAACAGGGTAATCAGTAGCTTTGTTTTCATGGGTTTTCTCCGGAGAAATTCAAGGTGACGTCGTTTTTCAGGTTATCGATAAACAGAATAGAGAGTTCAACGCCTTCAAACAATAAGCGCTGTTACCTATTAGCCGAACCCTCTATTGCACTGAATGCCTCACATCGCCAAAGTGTCCTGGCTGGTTTTATAACTCGTGGCTTGATAGACCCGGCCAGACCTTACGCGTTTCCTGAAACTGCAAGGCCAGACTGTAGATAACCGGAAACACCAAAAGACTTAATATCAGCACCGTCAGCATCCCACCCATCGCAGGAGCGGCAATGCGCTGGGTGACATCGGCACCGGCGCCGGCGGCCCACATAATCGGAATCAAGCCCACGATATTGGCAAGCGAGGTAATCGCTACAGGCCGCACCCGCAAAGCGGTGGCGGCTTCTGTAGCCGCCCTGATTTCGTCGCCGGTCAACGGAGCCTGTTTTTGCTGCCGCAGCTTATCAACTTCAATATCGATAAAACTCAACACCATAACGCCGGTTTCGGCAGCCGTACCGGCGAGAGCGATCAAGCCGACATACACCGCAACCGATAAATTGAATCCCATCCAATACACCAGCCAGATGCCGCCAATCAGACTAAACGGGATGGCCAGCATGACGATGGCCGGTTCGGTGATATTGCGGAACGCACAATACAACAGCACAAAAATCAGCACTAATGTGAGCGGCACAACCATACGCAAGCGCTCTGCCGCGCGTTCCATGTATTCGAACTGTCCTGACCAGGCGACGGTGTAGCCTGCGGGTATGGTGACGCGCTCCGCCAGTTTTTGTTTCGCCAGCGTGACAAAGCCGCCTATATCGGAGGTTTTGATATCCACATAGATCCAGGCATTGGGTCTTGCATCTTCGGTTTTAATCACATCCGTGCCGCGGGTGAATTTAATGTCCGCCACCAGTGTCAACGGTATCTGGCTGCCGGTCGGCGTCGGGATTAATACCCGTCGCAAGGCTTCCAGGTTGTCGCGCAGATCGCGCGGATAGCGCACATTGACCGGATAACGCTCCAGGCCTTCAACGGTTTCGGTGACATTCATGCCGCCGATAGCGCTTTGAATGACATCCTGCACGTCGCCGGTGGTCAAGCCGTATCGCGCCGCCGCTTCCCGGTTAATGTCGAAATCCAGAAAATAGCCGCCAACCGCCCGATCGCCGTAGGCCGACAGCGTTTCCGGCAAGGTCTTCATCGCCTGTTCGATTTGCAGCGACAGCGACTGCAAGACATTCAAATCGGGGCCGGACACCTTGATGCCTACCGGCGTTTTGATGCCGGTAGACAGCATATCGATACGGTTCTTAATCGGCATGGTCCAGGTATTGGCCAAGCCCGGAAAATGAATGGCCTTGTCCATTTCATTCATCAGCTGCCGGGTGGTTTTGTCGGGATCGGGCCACTGCTCCTGGGGTTTCAGTTGTATGGTGGTTTCCACCATCATTAGCGGGGCGGCGTCGGTTGCCGTTTCCGCCCTGCCGATCTTGCCGAACACCTGCTGCACTTCCGGAAATGTTTTCAGCATCTTGTCGGTCTGTTGCAACAGCTCCTTGGCTTTGGTGATCGAGATACCGGGGAACGTGGTCGGCATGTATAAAATATCGCCTTCATACAAAGGCGGCATGAACTCGCTGCCGATTTTCGACAACGGGTACAGCGTCGATGCCATCAGCAGCGCGGCTATGATCACCGTCATCGCCCGCCAACGCATCGCCAGCTTTAGAACGGGTGCGTGGATAAAATGTAAACAACGGTTGATCGGGTTAAGCTGTTCAGGAATGATCTTGCCGCGTATGAAATAGCCCATTAACACCGGCACCAGCGTGACCGTCAATATCGCCGACGCCGCCATCGCATAGGATTTGGTAAAAGCCAGCGGACTGAACAATCGGCCTTCCTGCGCCTGCATGGTGATGATGGGCAGGAACGAGACGGTAATAACCAGTAGCGAGAAAAACAGGCCGGAGCCCACTTCTTTAGAGGCATTGCCTATCGCTTGCCAGCGCTCCTTTTGAGTCAGTTCGGCCTGTTTTTTCCCGGCCGCTTCGGCAAGGTGTTTGTGGGCATTTTCGACCATCACCACCGCGCCATCAACCATATCGCCAATCGCAAGCGCAATGCCGCCCAGCGACATGATATTGGCGTTTATGCCCTGCCATTTCATAACAATAAAAGCCATCAGAACGCCCAGCGGCAAGGTGACAATAATCACCAGGGACGACCGCAGATGCAGCAGAAACAAGGCGACCAAGGCGCAAACGATGACCAGTTCCTCAATCAGCGCGGTATTCAGCGTGTCCACCGCACGTTCGATCAAATTGCCCCGGTCATAAACGGTGACGATCTCCACCCCTTCCGGCAAGCCCCTTTTTAATTCGTCCAGTTTTTTGCGCACGTCCTTAATGGTCTCTTGGGCGTTTTCGCCAAAGCGCATAATCACCACGCCACCGGCCACCTCACCTTCGCCGTTCAGCTCGGTCACGCCGCGGCGCAGTTCCGGGCCGATCTGGATAGAGCTAACATCCTGCAAGCGTATCGGCGTGCCGTTGACATCGACGCCAACCGGAATGGTTTTAAGATCGGCGATGGATTTGATATAGCCCAAGCCCCTGACCATATATTCGGTTTCTCCCATTTCGAACAGACGGCCGCCGACATCGTTATTGGAACGCTTGATTGCGGTGATAACGGCGGATAAAGGGATTTGATAGGCTTGCAACGCGTTGGGATCGACTTCCACCTGATATTGCTTGACGTAGCCGCCCACCGAAGCCACTTCGGACACGCCGGAAACGGTTTGCAATGGATAGCGCAAATACCAGTCCTGGATGGAGCGCAGCTGCGCCAGATCGTGCTTGCCGCTTTTATCCACCAGTGCGTATTCGTAAATCCAGCCTACGCCGGTGGCGTCGGGGCCCAAGGTCGGCGTGACGCCTTGCGGCAAGCGGCCTTTAACGTAGTTGAGATATTCCAGCACCCGCGATCTCGCCCAGTACATATCGGTACCGTCTTCGAAAATGACATAGACGAACGACAGGCCGAAGAAGGAATAGCCGCGCACCACTTTGGCATGAGGCACGGCCAGCATGGCGGTGGTTAACGGATAGGTGACCTGATTTTCAACCACCTGCGGCGACTGGTCCGCATAATCGGTGAACACGATGACCTGCACATCGGACAAATCCGGTATCGCATCCAGCGGCATGTTTTTAAAAGACCAAAGCCCTGCCAACGCAATAATGACGGCGGCCAGCAACACCATGAACCGGTCTTTTAGTGAGCTATCAATAATCGCGCTAATCATGTTGATGCTTCCCCTGCTCCATGATCAATCGGTTCGGTTCCGACTGTTGAGGCGTAGAAGGTTCCATCATTTTTGCGGTGGCTTCGCGCAACTTCGATTCGGAATCGATCAGAAATTGCGCGGAGGTGACGACTTCTTCGCCTTCTTTCAGTCCGTCAATTATCTCAATCTCGTTATTGGACAATAAGCCGGTAGTAATCTGGCGAGGTTCGAATTTACCCCCGCCGCGTACTACAAAAACCTGGGTTTTCGCACCGGAACGTATAACCGCTTCGGAGGGAATCACCAACGCATCGACTTGTTTACCCGCATAGATGGTCACGTCGGCGAACAGTTCGGGCTTTAATAACAACTCGGCATTATCGAATACCAGCCGCACCTTGATGGTTCGGGTTTTCGCTTCGGCATACGGATAAATAAAAGCCAGATGCCCGTTGAAAATACGCCCCGGAACGCCGGCCAGTTGCATTTCAACCGGGTCGCCCACTTTGACCCAGGGCAGTTCGTATTCGTAAATGTCGGCATACACCCAGACTTTGGACAAATCGGCGATCATGTACAGTTCGGTTTCGGGCGTCACAAACTGCCCTTCGCGGGCACCTATATTGATCACGATACCGTCCGCCGGGGTATGAATATGCAGACTTTTTTTGATGTTATGGTTACGCGTCAGATCATGCAATTGATGCGCTGGGACATCCAGCAGTTTTAAGCGTTCACGCGAGCTGTTGACCAGTTCTTCCGCGCCGCGGCGGATGTCTTCGATCGGACTTTTTTCCAACACTTTAAGATTGTTTAACGCCAGAATATATTCCTGTTGACTGACAACCAGTTGCGGCGAATAAATACTCAGCAAATCTTCATCCTTCTTGACCCGCTCACCGGTTTTATCCACACGCAGAGTTTCAATCCAGCCTTCGGTTTTGGGATGTAATCGTACGATGCGTTCTTCGTCATAAGCCACACGTCCAACGGCTCGAACGATATGCGAAAGTATGCTCTTTTTTGCCGTAGTGGTGCGTACGCCCATGTTTTGCACGGTAACGGCATCGATTTTAACGCTCCCTGCCAAGTCATCAGACCTCGCATTATCCTTTTTATAAACCGGCACATAGTCCATGCCCATGGCATCTTTAGTCGGCACAGGCGAGGTCACTTCGGGGTTCATCGGATTACGGTAAAACAGGACCTCGCCTTCTAGAGAACTACCCTCTTCTGCAAATACAGGCACATAATCCATACCCATCGCGTCTTTTGCCGGAACCGGCGAAGTGACGGACGGATTCATCGGGCTGCGATAAAACAATGGCTTTTTCTCTTCCGGCAAGGCGATGTGAGCTTGTTCCTTACCCGCTTTGGATGCAATCAGATAGCCTGCGCCGACACCCAAAGCCAGCATTAGCATAGCGGTAATGATTAACTGCTTATTCATAAATTTCCTCCTTGCCGACAGCCGCGCTTAATTGCGCCAGCGACTGATTGGCTTCGGTAAAGGCTTTCCAATACTGGGTTTCGTATTCAAATAAAGTAATCTGACTGCGCACCAAATTCAGAAAATCGACCTTGTTAACCTGATAACCGGCCAGCATCGAAGCGACGGTTTGTCTTGCCTGCGGCACGATGCCGGTCTCGAACAACACCACCTGATCTTTAGCGCGCCGGTAATCGTTGAAACCTTGCGAAATTTGCGACCGAACTTTGTTCCACTGATCCTGCAAGGCGTATTTTTCCTGCATTAATTCGCTGGTACGCTGGTCAACCGCTTTGGCCTGTTTTTGGGCGGCGAAAATCGGTACATTCATGCTCAGGTTCAAGCTTAACAAATCGGCTCGTCTGTCGCCGGAAGGCATGTCGTCTCTGGCGCCATACGAAGCGCCCAAATTAAAATCAGGCAGCACCTCTTTTTTGGCCAGATCCAGGCGCGATTGCGCGGCATTAATGCCTTGCCGGTTGCCTTCCAGTACCGCTCTCGATGTTTCGGCCTGTTGATAAAGCAGGGTTTCCTGCTTAATGGTCGGCAATTGCAAATCAACCTTGTCCGGTAAACGAAGCTCTTCATTGGCCGGTTTATCCAGCAGCGCGTTCAGGCTGGCAGCGGCATTACGGCGCGAGGCTTTCAGCATCAGTTGTTGATCGAGCAACTTGGATAATTCCAGTTGCGCCAGCAATACATCCTGCTGCAAACCTTCGCCGACTTCGTATTTAGTCCTGGCAATCTCGACAAACTGCCGCAACAACGCATAATTGCTGTCAACGATCCGGATCGCCCTGTCCAGGTAAAAGATCAGCCACCAGGTCGTTTTAACCTCGCTCAGTAAACGCCAGCGTACTTCGGTGACGTTTTGCGTTGCCGCTTCCGCTTCAAAAGCCGCCGCTTGTTCGCGCAAGGCAAGCTTGCCCGGAAAAGGAAAAGCTTGCGAAATACCTACTCCCAATTGCGTCATATCTTCCTGTCGGGTACTAAAGGTATTAACCGGCAAGCTCATTGCATTGAAGCTGATTTCAGGATCGGGCAAAGTGCCCATTTGCGACGGAATAGCCGCCATCGCTTGAGCCCTGGCCTGCATTTGCGCCAGATCGGGATTATCCCGAACGGCCTGTTCGGTTGCAGCTTTTAATGTCAATACTTGCCCGATTACCGGCTCTTCACCTGCCAATATACAGGCGGAAAATAGCAGCAGCGTCAAGCAAAGGATAGGGTCGGCAATAACTTCCCGAAACCTGAATTCATCGTTCCCACGAAGAGCGGAAGTTATTTTTGACGAAATCCTAAGATACTTGAATATAATTTGTGGTGACATGCGTCCTCCTACACTCGTTATAAAGTCCGTAAAACGGAGTTGTTATGTTGAGTTGCGCAAGGTTTGGCAAAAAACTCTGCCCACTCTGCGACAGTTAGAGGCTATTAATAGGCGGTCTTATTTCGGGGGAGAATGACAGAGAACGGGAGGCGGACTTTTCAAAATGCTCGTAACGGTACGCGCTATAGGCTTGAGTAAACAAGAAAACTACGGTGATTCCTCCGTCGCCACAAACATGAAAGGTACAACTCCCGCTTGCATGACAGGCTGTTTTAAATTCATCCTGATGCCGACAATGATCGGAATTATCGGCATCATTTACAATGCGGCCTTGTTCAAAAGACGGTTCAGCAGATAACGAACCCGAATAATAGCCAAGCGCAGACCAAACCGGCGTAATGACCATCATGAGTACTAACAATAATAAAAATCGCTGTCTAAGCATTATCTGACTGTGTCGTGTTTTTTACAGTCTACTGGTATTCATCGTAATTATCAAAAGCATAAAACAAGCCCGACATCGATCGTTGCTAAGCGCCCCTTGTTTTTAATCATCGGATAACGGCATGGCAGCCGGACTCCCTACTACCTATTCAGTCAGCGAAAGACGCAGCGGAATCATGGCCGAAAAACCGAAACCGTGCTTTTGATAAAACCGTTGCGCCGATTCATTAGCGCGATCTGTCAGCAAAGTAATGCGTTTGCATCCGTTCAAACGCGCAAATTGAATGGCTTGTTCCAGAAGCAGGGAACCCACGCCGGAACCGCGAGCGGCGGGAGAAATCACCATGTCTTCCAGTAGCGCAACACGGTCGCCGAGTGCGGTAGATACTGTGTAGAGCAGGTTAACCATGCCTACCACCCGGCTGTGTTGACGGGCGACGACAATCAGCCCGACTTCCGGATTGCTGATGATACGAGCCAAACCACGGCTTTGCGCTTCGTAATCCGGCTTGAAATCCGCTTCTTGAGAAAACAGGAGGTCCAGCAATTCACAAAGCGCCGGGATGTCTGAAGCATTTGCGGGAGTAATTTCCATCGTTACGCCGTTGCAGCTCCCTATTCCACAATGCCTTGCTTAAACCAGTTGTTGGATATCCGATCGTGCAGTTCTCCCAACTTGTTTTGCAGGTCATCAAGAATTCCCCGTAATTGCGCCTGGGTCGTTTGCCGGGTATCGATGGCTTGCACGTAAGTTTCCAGTTTCACGACCTCTTCCGGCAAGGAATCAGTATTCGGCAGGGCATTGATGCAACCGGCAATTTCAGCGATGCAGCAACTGACCGACCTGGGCAGGTTGATGTTGAGTAATAAAAAGTTCAGCACATCATCGCCATTAACGCTGCTTCTGACATGCTGCCGATACATTAACTGGGCGTTGAGTGATTTTAATATATTCACCCATAGAATAGTCTCGTATTGGCGCATTTCATCGCTGCGCGAATCAGCCAGAAGCAAGGAGGCCAAATCCAGAATCCGGCTGGTCATGTCGGCTCGTTCAATATTCTTGCCCAAGCGGATAAACCGATAAGGATGATTATGGCTCATATAGCCCGACAGCAGTCCGGTGAATCGTTGGCAGCCTTTGAGAATCTCGTTCAGAAAGACAACGCGGTTGCTGCGGTTGTAGAGTGAATCTATATTGTTTTTTACAAACAGATACATTTCATTGACCTGCTCCCAAGCTTCATCGGGCAGCAAATCTCTGGAGGTGCGGATGTTTTCTCTGGCAGCGCTTAACGACGAAAACAAAGAGACCGGATAAGTTTCGTCGATTAAAAGAAACCGGGTGACGTTGTGTTCGTTGGCAATTTTATATTTTTCGTAAAATTGCGGCTCCGAAGCATTGATACGAATGAGCTGCTGCCAGCCCATTTCAACGCCGTTAGGTAAATCCATCAATAAATTCATATGCACACTGACCAATCTGGCGATATTTTCAGTGCGCTCAAGGTAACGTGCCAGCCAATACAGGCGTTCTGCTGAACGGGATAACATTAGTTGCTCTCCATGTTGATGATCCAGGTGTCTTTGCTGCCGCCGCCTTGCGAAGAATTAACCACTAACGAGCCTTTTTTTAGCGCTACCCGGGTTAAGCCTCCGGCAGTCACAAAAGTGTTTTCACCCTGTAAAATAAAAGGTCGCAGGTCGATGTGCCTGGGCTCGAGTTTACCTTTGCACAACGTCGGTGCGGTAGAAATCGCCAAGGTGGGCTGGGCAATATAATTACGGGGATTTTTTTGGATAATGTCCCGAAACGCGGCGATTTCCTTGATTGTTGCATGCGGCCCTACCAGCATGCCGTAGCCGCCTGACTCATTGGCAGGCTTGACGACCAGTTCCGGCAGATGCTTCAACACATATTCCAGATGCTCCGGGTTGTCGCACAGGTACGTTTGCACATTTGGCAAGATGGGTTCTTCGTTCAGGTAATAACGGATCATTTCCGGAACGTAGGCATAAACCACTTTGTCATCGGCGACGCCCGCGCCCGGTGCATTAGCCAACGACACGTTACCCGCTTTCCAGGCGCGCATTAAGCCGGGAACACCTAATGCGGAATCTTTTCGGAATACTTCAGGATCAAGAAAGTCATCGTCGATGCGTCGGTAAATAACATCGACCTTTTCCAGGCCTTCGATAGTGCGCATGTAGACGCAGTCATCGTCATCGACCACCAGATCGCCGCCTTCGACCAGTTGCGCACCCATTTGTTGAGCCAGATAAGCGTGCTCAAAATAGGCCGAGTTATAAATGCCGGGCGTTAACACCACGATTTGCGGCTTTTTGATATGCTCGGGCGCAAGCGACGCCAACATATCGTGCAATCGGCCGGGGTAGTCGTCGATAGGCAAAATATCTATGTTTTGCAATAGCTCAGGGAACACACGTTTGGTGATAACGCGGTTTTCCAACATATAGGAAACGCCCGAGGGTACCCGTAGATTGTCTTCCAACACGTACATAACGCCGTCTTTATCGCGTACCAAATCGGTGCCGCAAATATTTGCCCAAACGTTGTGGCGGGGCTTCAGACCGACACATTCTTTACGGAAGTTTTTTGAGCTATGGATAATTTCGGCAGGCATTTTGCCCGCCTTGATAAATTCTTGTTGATCGTAAACGTCCGCTATAAAACAATTCAAGGCAGTCAATCGTTGCTTTAAACCTACCTCTATCATTCGCCATTCTGTAGAGCTAATGATGCGGGGGATAATATCAAACGGCCAGGCGCGGTCTATGTTGCCCTCGTCGCTGTAGACCGTGAAACTGATGCCCATTTCCAAAATAGCCAGTTCGGCAGCCATTTTGCGTTTATCGATATCGTTCTTATTGAGTGAATTTAAATACTGACACAAGCGGTAACTGATTTGCCTGGGTTGGAACTCCGAACACATGAGTTCATCGTAAGCACTATCGGTTTTGTAGTTTTCCCAGATTGATTTCATGACATTTCATAAGGCTAGTTGGCTTTATGAAATGAGAGCATGATTTATGCCATCTCTTACGCCGCTTAAATTGTTTATGCGATTGAATGTTTGAGCCCTAAAGCACAGCGACTCTATCTATATAAGCAACAAGCAATACGGCGACAGTTTTAGACAGGATAAGTAAGATCAGTTAATAGCCGCGGCTAAGTAAAACAACTTAAATAGGCCTATTTTTGGCTTTGTCCGCTCCAATTTGGTGCAGCCTGAGCTTCAAAATGAGCTATCCCGGCAATTCACAGGAGCATTTGCCTCATTCCCACGCGCTGCGTGGGAATGAGGCCCGCTCCTATGGCGCTTACCCTGGTGGCAGTGATGCAGCCCATAAAAACTATGCCCCCAAGCTTCGTGAAATTATTGCCGACCGCATCCTTATAAGATGCCGGTTGATCACTTGGTATGGCACTTGCTTTATTTTTAGAGATAAAACTTGTAGAGAACTCACTATGCCAGCCATTAGCCACTCCTTATCGTTTCCTGTTCAGGGTGACAAAGAAAACTCATCCTTCTTTAATGATTACCTGGGCAAGTTGCTCGAAGAGCGTGACAGCTTGAACTTAAGCAACATGATTCATGAAATCGATGCGATGATGCTGACCGTCGAACCCGGAAAGTCGATTGAATATATCGGGGAACTCTGCCTGATGTCGCCTTATCATTATCTGGTCACACTGGAAAGCGAGTCGCATTGGACCCATGTCTTGCGTATTGATATGACAGCCCCGGATCTGATTATTCGTGAAGTGAAGAACGATGACACCAAAGGTATTTTTCGCAGCCTGAACGAAGTGTTCCCGATTGGCTCAAGCAAGCCGCACAGCCGTTACATGGGAGAGGTTTTGAGGGTAACCAACCGGCACGATGTGGTTAAGTTGCAGCAGCACCGGGGTTTTCTGTTTTTCTCCCAGGATGACATTCGTAAGCTGGAACTGCCGGGCAATCTGGCGATCACCAAACCTTCTCCGTATACCCATAACATCGTCGCCTATCTGGAGCGGGAGCCCGATGAGCCGCGTGTTTATGCGTTGGGTGTCAGCAGCATCCGCGATGATGCCCAACAAGCCTGCGAGCTTGCCAAACATCAGCAAAAGGCATTAGGCATAGACGGCCTGATTTTACCGGTGGACCACTTGGCGACGCGCATTTACAGTCAAAACCGGGAAGTAGCGATTTTGGAATGGCTGTCGTTATCCAGTTATTACTACTGGGGTTCGTTCGACATAGTCGATCAAAATTCATCGACCAATGTCACCAAAAGCATCCATTACGCCGATGAGATGCACAGCCCGGCCAAAGTGTTTACTGCCAATAACACGCCTTATTTTGTCAACCATTTTAAAATATTCCCCTCGCCGACTGAAAATTTTGTGCGCAATTATGGACCGCGGTTGCACCATATTGCGCTGGCGGTTAAAGACGGCAATCAGCAGGGGATGGAAAATATCGATTTTGTAGTCAACGCCATCAGCGAGCAAGGCAAAAGCTTTTTGCTGGATGTCGTCGGTTCCAAGGATGAAGGCTTAAAACAGATTTTTTCCAGCGCTTCCGAGCATTCTTCCTTGATTATTGAATATGTGCAGCGCTTTGGCGGCTTTCAAGGCTTCTTTACCAAGGATAATGTCGCCGAACTCACGCATGCGGCGGGTATCGAAGAAGAATTATTGCGGATGCAGACCGAAGCGCAAAAACCTGTTCGGGTTTAATGGCTCGCCAATAACTGATGTACGCAATGGCTAAGAAATTTTCACCACGAAGACACGAAGAACACGAAGTTTATGTTCCTCTCGTTCCCATGCAGTGCGTCACTGCCATTAAGTTAAGAGATACGCTGGTTCCCAAGCTCCCGCTTGGGAACCCAGTGAGCAAAGCTCCAGCTTTGCGAGCCGGGAAGCTAGAGCTTCCCGTACTGAATCCCCAAGCGGTAGCTTGGGAACTAGCGCAACGTTTGACCGATGAAGATAGGGCAATAGTTATCGAAAACGGTAGGGACTGGGGTGCAACCCCCGTCCAGCTCGGGGAACAAAGCGCTTCTTGATTCCTCCGTTCCCACGCATAGTTAGAAAAATTTTTGTAATGCTTAACGCTTCGGCAATAGGAAAAAAATCATGACCATTCGAGTAGCTGTCCGTCACAAAACTGTATACAGCTTTGATAGATCGGTATCCCTGTCGCCGCATGTATTCAGGTTGCGCCCTGCGGTGCATAGCCGAACGCCGATTAAAGGCTATAGCTTGCGCATTGAGCCTGAAAACCATTTTATCAACTGGCAGCAAGATCCGTTCGGTAACCTGCTGGCGCGGGTAGTGTTTCCTGAAAAATGCTCAAAACTCAGCGTTGAGGTCGAAGTCATCGCCGATATGACAGTGATCAATCCCTTCGATTTTTTTGTTGAAGAGTATGCGGAACAGTATCCGTTTAAATACGATGCGCTGTTGCTGAAAGAATTACAGCCTTATCTGGAAATCGCCGAGCAAGGTGTTTTACTCAAGCGATGGGTAGCCGATTTCGATCTGGATAAACGTAATATCAACGACTTTCTGGTTGATGTTAACCGCAAGGTCTTTCAGGCGATTAGCTACAACATACGCATGGAAGTAGGCATCCAAAGCTGTGAGGAAACGCTGACCACGCTCAGCGGTTCGTGCCGGGATTCGGCCTGGTTACTGGTGCAAATACTCCGTCATTTAGGACTCGCGGCCCGGTTTGTTTCCGGTTATCTGATACAGCTGACCGCCGATGTCAAATCGCTGGACGGCCCCTCCGGGCCGGAGCAGGATTTCACCGATTTACATGCCTGGACTGAAGTTTATATCCCCGGAGCCGGTTGGGTAGGGCTTGATCCGACCTCCGGCTTATTGGCCGGAGAAGGACATATTCCGCTGGCTTGCACGCCCGATCCCGCCAGTGCCGCTCCGGTCACCGGCGGCACCGACAAGTGCGAAGTGGAATTTGAGTTCAGCAACACGGTGCTGCGACTGCATGAAGACCCGCGCGTCACCAAGCCTTATACCGATGAACAGTGGTATCGCATTGACGCGCTGGGCCAACAGGTTGACCGGCAATTGCTGGCTGACGATGTGCGCCTGACCATGGGCGGCGAGCCGACCTTTGTTTCCGTTGACGACATGGAAGGCGCGGAGTGGAATGTCGATGCCGACGGCCCGCACAAACGCGAGCGGGCCAATGCACTGACCAAACGTTTGCGCGATCAGTTTGCAAAAGGCGCGATGCTGCATTACGGACAGGGTAAATGGTATCCGGGCGAAGCGTTGCCGCGCTGGCAATACGGCATTTTTTGGCGTAAAGACGGCACTCCGGTTTGGCGCAATCCCGAATTGCTGGCCGATATTAACAAAGATTACGGCCATACCGTTGAACAGGCCGAGTCTGTTATCAAGCAAATCACGTTACGATTAGGCCTGCAACCGCGCTATATCAAGACGGCTTTTGAAGACAGTTTTTACTATCTCTGGCAGGAAGGCTCGCTGCCGGACAATATCGATCCGTTAAAAAGCAACCTGAAGGATTCGATTGAACGCAAGACCTTGGCGCAACTGCTGGATGCCGATTTAGGCAAGGCCGCAGGGTTTACCTTGCCGATAAAATGGGACTGGGCCAACCAAAAATGGCAAAGCGGCCCCTGGGATTTTCGTCGCGGACAAATGTTTTTGATTCCCGGTAATTCGCCGATGGGCATGCGCTTGCCCTTAGGCAGCTTGCCCTGGGTCGCCCCGGACAAGCTCGATACCCAGGAGCAGCAAAGCCTGTTTGAGGAACTGCCTGAACTCGGCGATTATTACGGCGAAGTCACGCACCGTTACAGCCATAGCGAGGAAAAACTCAAGGCCCATCCCGAGCAGGATTCAGGCGATGATCAACCCATCGAGGTGGAAGTGCCTCACACTGCGGTTTGTGTTGAAGCCCGCGAAGGCCGCGTGCATATATTCCTGCCGCCGCTGACTTCACTGGAACATTACCTGGAACTAATTGCTGCCGTTGAAGCGTCTGCAGAAAACCTGTCGATTCCGGTAGTGCTGGAAGGCTATGAACCGCCGCGGGATTACCGCGTAGAGCGTTTGATGGTGACGCCTGATCCCGGCGTCATCGAAGTCAATATTCATCCCTCAAAAACCTGGCAAGAGTTGGTGGACAAAACCACCCTTCTCTATGAACAAGCCCACCAGGTCAGACTGGGGACCGAAAAATTCATGCTCGACGGCCGTCATACCGGAACCGGCGGCGGTAACCATATCACCATGGGCGCAGAGACGCCGACCGACAGCCCGCTGCTGCGCCGTCCCGACTTGTTACGCAGTCTGGTGACCTACTGGCAGCATCATCCCGGCTTGTCGTATTTGTTTTCCGGCATGTTTATCGGCCCGACCAGTCAAGCGCCGCGAGTTGATGAAGGCCGGGACGAAAAGCTCTATGAACTGGAAATCGCCTTTCAGCAAATGCCGGAAGGTGAAGTGCCTGCGCCCTGGCTGGTGGATCGTTTGTTGCGGCATTTGCTGACCGACATCACCGGCAATACGCATCGTTCCGAGTTCTGCATTGATAAACTGTATTCGCCGGACAGTTCGACCGGACGTTTGGGCATTTTGGAGCTACGCGCTTTTGAAATGCCGCCGCATGCCCGGATGTCGCTGGTGCAAACCTTACTATTGCGATCCCTGATTGCGTGGTTTTGGCGCGAACCCTACAAACACGATTTAATCCGTTGGGGTACCGAATTGCACGACCGCTTTATGCTGCCGCATTATGTCCGCGAAGATATGAAACAGGTCGCTAAAGATTTGCAACGGGCCGGATACGATTTTGAACTGGAATGGCTGGAACCGTTTTTTGAGTTCCGTTTTCCCCGTTACGGCAACACCCTGATAGACGGCATTGATCTGGAAATGCGTTTTGCCATTGAACCCTGGCATGTGTTGGGCGAAGAAGTCAGCAGCACCGGCACCGCGCGCTATGTCGATTCATCGGTAGAGCGCGTGCAGATTAAAGTAACCGGCTTTACCGAAGGACGTTATGTGTTGACTTGTAACGGCAGGCGCCTGCCGTTACGCGGCACCGGCCGCAAAGGCGAATATGTTGCCGGAGTGCGTTACCGCGCCTGGCAACCGCCCTCCGCACTGCATCCCACTATCAGCCCGCATGTGCCGTTGGTGATCGATGTGATCGATACCTGGAACGGGCATTCGGTAGGCGGCTGCACTTATCATGTCGCCCATCCCGGCGGCCGCAGTTACGACGCGTTTCCGGTGAACAGCTATGAAGCCGAGGCGAGGCGCGTCACCCGCTTTTGGGATTTCGGCCATACGCCCGGCGTTATTACGCGCCCGCCGATAACAATGCCGTTCGACCATCAGGCAGTAGCACAATTCAGCGTCAATGAAGTCGCGCCAAGACCCATGGCGCCGCCTATTGAAGAGCTAAGTCACGAATATCCGTTTACAATGGACTTGCGGCACCGAAGCAGGTAATACCGGAGTGTGCGGATATAGCCGCGTAAGGTACGCTGTGCGTATCATTAAATTACGCGGCTAGAGCTTCCAAGACGCGGATTGCCAAGCAGGAGCTTGGGAATCCGCGGATAAATAAAATAAAATTAAGTGATGGTCTAGCCATCAGCTTTGGAGATTTATTCAAATGACCGATAAATTAAAGCAGTTATCCCCAGCCATATTGACATTGGATGATAAAAATTACTCATTACCCACTTTGATAGGGATCGAGGGTGAAAAAGCCATCGATATCTCCAAATTGCGCAGTCAAAGCAGTTACGTGACCCTGGATGAAGGCTATGGCAATACCGCCAGCTGTGAAAGCGCCATCACTTATATTGACGGCGAGAAAGGCATACTCCGTTATCGCGGTTATCCTATTGAAGAATTGGCCGAAAATTCGCGTTTTGTTGAAGTGGCCTATTTGCTGCTGAATGGCGAACTACCTAATAGCCGACAGTTATTGGAGTTTTCAACCAATCTTAACGAGTCTTCGATCATTCCCGAAGACATGCATCATTTTTTTAACGGTTTTCCGCGCGGCTCGCACCCGATGGGTATTTTGGCGACCATGGTGGCCTCATTATCCACGTTCTACCCGATCCCCGACCGGCTTGATACGGTGACAGAACAGCAAATTGTTATCAACTTGATCTCTCAGGTACGCACTATCGCAGCTTTCTCCTACAAGAAATCGATCGGCGAACCGCTAGTTTATCCGTCCTACAAGCTTAAATACGTACGCAACTTCCTGAACATGATGTTTTCATCGCCGGTGCGGGATTATCAATTGGATGAAGATATTGTCAGAGCCATCGATATGTTCCTGATCCTGCATGCCGACCATGAGCAAAATTGCAGCACCTCTTCGGTGCGTACCGCAGGTTCAAGTATGGCGAATGTGTATGCGGTGGCTTCGGCAGGCATCTCGGCGCTTTGGGGGCCTCGTCATGGCGGCGCCAATCAGCAAGTGATACAGATGCTTGAACAGATACATGCCGACGGCGGCGACGGCACTGAATTTATCAATCAGGCAAAAGATAAAAACTCGCCAAGCCGACTGATGGGTTTCGGCCATCGCGTGTACAAGAATTTCGATCCCCGCGCCATGGTATTAAAAAAACAATGCGACAAATTATTCGCCAAAGCCGGGGTTAGCGATCCTTTGTTCGATATTGCCCGGAAACTGGAAGAAATCGCCTTGAAAGACGACTATTTCATCTCCCGGAAACTGTATCCGAACGTCGATTTTTATTCCGGATTGATTCTCCGGGCCGCCGGCATACCCACCAATATGTACACGGTGTTATTCGCTATCGGCCGGATGCCCGGCTGGCTGGCGCACTGGCGGGAAATGCTGCACAGCGAGCAAGTGATCATTACCCGTCCTCGTCAGATCTATGTGGGCGAGCCGTTACGGCATTATCAAAATATTGAACAACGGCCTTGATACGGTATAACAATCAAATTGCTTAAGCGGAGAATAGTGGTAAACAGACGCTTAACAATCTTTTGTTCACCACGAAGGCACGAAGAACATAAAACTTCGTGTTCTTCGTGGTGAAGTTTTTTCGTTTTTAATGATGAAGGTGCAGCTTAGCGGTGTGCCTGATTCCATTTTCTAACCACTGAGCAGTACGCATGAACGAATCAACCGGCAATATTGGCGCGCAGTTTTACGCCACCAAACTTGGCGTTTACGATGAAATGGTTGCCAAAGAACATAAAGTGCTGCCTTACTGGGAGCGTTTTATGGACGCCATTGCAACGCTGGGTAGCGAACAGCTGGAGTTGCGCCGCCGCGAAGCCCAGCGCCTGTTGCGGGAAAACGGCGTCACTTACAATGTTTACGGCGATGCGCAAAAACTCGCCCGGCCGTGGCGGCTTGACCCTGTTCCGCTACTGATCAGCAGTGAAGATTGGTCGCTTATTGAAGCCGGTCTTAAACAACGGGCAGAGCTGCTCAACCTGATTTTAAACGATATTTACGGCAAACAGCAGCTGCTAAAAAAAGGCCTGTTGCCCAGTGAACTGGTGTTGGCGCAC
The DNA here is from genome assembly GCF_030680395.1 of Methylobacter sp. Taxonomy (GTDB): domain Bacteria; phylum Pseudomonadota; class Gammaproteobacteria; order Methylococcales; family Methylomonadaceae; genus Methylobacter_A. Next base: position 126,605 of record NZ_JAUXVR010000041.1, read on the forward strand.
GACGGCTTTTTGCATCCTTGCATGGGTACCCTGCCCCATCTTCAACGCCAGCTGACTGTTTATTCGGCCAACCTTGCCCGTGGTCATAATGGCCGCATGCTGGTATTGGATGATCGTAGCCAGGCACCTTCCGGCGCCGGCTATGCCTTGGAAAACCGTACCGTGATGACACGGGTTCTTCCGGATATTTTCCGGGAAACGCAAGTGAACCGGCTTTCCGGTTTTTTCAAAGCCCTGCGCAAGGGGCTGGCTGATATTGCGCCGCATAATAAAGAAGATCCGCGAATTGTCATACTCACGCCGGGTTCTCTTAACGAAACCTATTTTGAGCATGCTTATTTATCGTCTTATCTCGGTTTTTCCCTGGTACAGGGCGACGACCTGACCGTACGCGATGGCCGCGTCTGGCTTAAATCGCTGGATGGTCTGCAACCGGTCGACGTTATCTTGCGCCGGGTTGACGATTCTTTCTGCGATCCGCTGGAGTTGCGTAGCGCTTCCCGGCTGGGTGTGGCCGGACTGCTTGAAGCCGTGCGCCGCAATAATGTGGCGATCGCCAATCCTTTGGGCAGCAGTGTTCTGGAAAATCCGGGATTATTGGCATTTTTACCCAGACTCTCGCGGTATTTTTTAAATCAGGAATTGATGCTGCCTTCGGTTGCCACTTGGTGGTGCGGCCAGCGCCGTGAACGGGATTTTGTACTACAAAATCTTGATCGGCTGGTCATTAAGCCGATCAATCGCAGTTCAGGAAATCATGTCCTTTTTGGCGCACTGTTAAGCGCCAAAGAAAAAGAGCTTTTACGTGCCGCCATTATCGCCAAACCGCATTGTTATGTCGGTCAGGAGCATGTCAGTTTTTCTACGGTACCCTCATTTATCGACCACCATATTGAGCCGCGATTTGCGGTATTACGGAGCTTTGTAGTTGCCGGCAGCGATGACTATCAAGTGATGCCCGGCGGCCTTACCCGAATTGCCCGTCAGCAGGACGATTTTATTGTTTCAAATCAGGCGGGCGGAATTAGTAAGGATACCTGGGTATTGGCTGATGAACCGGACAATCAGGTCAGTTTGTGGTTCCAGCCCGGTCGGGACGTGCTTTTGTCTGCGGACACCGAACCCTTAACCAGTCGCGCGGCCAATAATCTGTTTTGGGTTGGACGATATCTGGAACGTATCAAAGCGGCTACCCGCTTAATGCGCATGATATTGCTCAAGTTGGCCGAAGCCCGGGAACTTAACGATCCGCTCGACAGCCAGTGTCTCAATGTATTATTGAGCGCGCTGACTCAGGTAACCGGTACCTATCCGGGGTTTGTTACCAGTCATGCGTCTGTGTTAAAGGAGCCTCAGGATGAATTGCTGGCACTCGCTAAAAATGTCCAGCGCTCCGGCACGCTGGCGGCCAACATTCAAGCGTTTGCCCAAACTGCGTTCAGTATTCGCGATGTCTGGTCGCAGGATACCTGGCGTTGCGTCGATAATCTTCAACGACGCTGGCAACAACGGGTAGTGAGCAATCATTGCGATCTGGAGCAACTGCAAAAATGCCTGGACGATTTAATCACCGGCTTTGTCGCATTTATTGGTCTGACCACTGAAAGCATGACCCGCGAAGCAGGTTGGTTGATGCTGGATAGCGGCCGTCGCCTGGAACATGCACTGGCATTGATCGCGTTATTGCGCGCCACGGTAGTGCAGCGTCATGAGCCGGCATTGCAAAATCAGCTGCTGGAAGCGGTGTTGATCTCCACTGACAGTTTGAGCATTTATCGGCGCCGCTACCGCTCATTTATCAAGTTGCCGATGGTGCTGGAATTATTGCTGACGGATGAAACCCATCCACGTTCGCTGGCCTATCAGCTACATCAATTATCCAGCCATATCAATGCATTGCCAAGAGAACACGGCAAGGGACAGTTGAGTGAAGAAGAACGTTTGATACTCAGAGCCTACACCGATTTACGCTTGGTTAAAGTGCCGGAGCTGATTAATATTGATGACGATGCCGGCGTTTACAGTGAACTGGAAAGTGTCTTGTCGGCAATGACGGAGCAGTTATGGCAGCTTTATGAAGTGCTTGCACAAGCCTATTTCAGCCATTCTCAAATGCCTCAATTGATGATGCCGATGCAGCCGGAGGATGATCTGTGAAATACCGCATTACTCACAGCACGCTCTACCAGTACAGTCAATTGGTTGGTCTGTGCCAGAATGAAGCACGATTGCAACCCCGCGATTTCTGGCGCCAGCAATGTCAAAGCAGCCGCTTTGACATTAGCCCCACCCCTAGCGATTTTCACGAACGCCGGGATTTTTTCGGCAATCGTGTCGCTTATTTCGCCATACAACAAGCGCATCAACGCTTGGTGGTCACCGCAGTAAGTGAAGTCACGATATTTCCCAGACAAAGCCGTGACGATTTGACTAATTTAATCACTTGGGAGCAAGTGCATGAGCAGTTGCAAGGAGTCCCCGGACAATCACAAGTGCAAACGCAGTCGCAGTCGCAAGGCCAGTATCAGCAGCAAAATCACTATGATGAGCTACTGGATGCCAAGCTGTTTTTGCTGGACTCGCCGATGGTCATCGCCAATGCCGAACTGGCTAATTATGCACAAAGCTCATTTTTGCCCAATCGGCCGCTGGTGCAGGCAGTGACGGATTTGATGCAGCGAATCCACGCCGATTTTACTTACGATCCGAGCAGCACCACAATTGCCACGCCGTTATCCGACGTGCTTCAATTTCGCCGCGGCGTGTGTCAGGATTTTGCCCATCTGGCGATCGGTTGCTTACGTTCTTTTGGACTTGCTGCGCGTTACGTCAGCGGCTATGTGGAAACGCAGCCGGAACCGGGCAAGCAGCGCCTGGTCGGGGCGGATGCCTCGCATGCCTGGTTTGCCGTGTATGTGCCGGGTACCGGTTGGCTGGAGTTTGATCCTACCAATAATGCCGTGCCATTCGATCAACATATCACCTTGGCTTGGGGACGCGACTACACGGATGTCACGCCGTTAAAGGGCATTGCTTTTGGCGGCGGCCAGCATACCTTATCAGTCTCGGTGGATGTGCTTAGGTTGGAATAACATAAGTTACCCTGTCATCCTTAGCATGTGTTTTAAAAGTCTACCAACTCTGGCTGGACGGATTAACCTGTCGTCAACCGGTCAGCCAGGGCCGCCAGCGCAGGACAAAGCATCATCCAGCCTGGATCAGTGGTGCTCGCATCGAACCGGTCGGTCACAATCACCGGTTGTCCCAACCAGCGGGACAGGTCTGTTACGTTGTCCATAAGCGGATCGCCGTAGGGGCCAAGCCGATTCAACACCACTCCCGCTAGAGTCAAGCCGCGCCGTCTGATCGCTTCCACGGCCATCAGGGTGTGGCCGATGGTGCCCAACCGGTCCGCCGCCACCAATAGCACCGGCAGGGACAGCGCCATGGCCAGATCGACGTTGAGCGCACCCGATGCCAACGGCGAGTAGAATCCCCCTGCGCCTTCCACCAACAGGAAATCTGTATCGGCCACCCCTTTGAAGCAAGCCGCCTGAACATCATCCAAAGTCAAGGTTTTACCGGACAAGGCTGCCGCCCGTTCCGGCGACAGTGCCGGTTCCATGGGATAAGGGCAGATCTGCGCCAAGGGTTCATCCGTTCGAGATGCGACTTGCAGCGTTCTGGCATCCTCGGGCACAAGGCGGTTTCCTTTCTTTCGTCGACAACCGGATTCCACCGGTTTGCGGGGGCGCACGATCAGATTCCGCTCTGCGAGTAGATGGGCCAAAGCGGCGGCAATCTGGGTTTTGCCGACGCCGGTGTCAGTGCCTGTCACGAACAGGCCGTAGGGAATTTGGTTAGCCATTACAAATCCTCCGGGAGAGGATTTGGACGCGCAATGCGCGCCCACAGTGTGAAAACAGGGATGTTTTTCATCAAAAATAACCCTCCTTCTTTTTATCTTCCATCGAACCGGTCTGGTCGTGATCGATGAGCCGACCTTGCCGTTCTGAGGTGGTTGCCAATAGCATTTCCTGAATGATTTCAGGCAACGTGCTGGCGGTGGATTCGACGGCACCAGTTAACGGATAACAACCCAGGGTACGGAAACGCACCATAAGCATCTGAGGCTGCTCACCTGGCTCCAGCGGCATACGCTCGTCATCGACCATGATCCATGTGCCTTCGCGCTGGACGACGGGACGTTCCTTGGCGAAATATAATGTTGGGATAGGAATTTTTTCCAAATGGATGTATTGCCAAATATCCAGTTCGGTCCAGTTGGACAAGGGAAATACACGGATCGACTCGCCTTTGTCTATCTTGCCGTTGTAGAGACTCCACAGTTCAGGGCGTTGGCTCTTGGGATCCCAGCGGTGGTTCCGGTCGCGAAACGAATAAACGCGCTCCTTGGCGCGGGATTTTTCCTCGTCGCGGCGGGCGCCGCCGAAGGCCGCATCGAACTGATATTTATTGAGCGCCTGTTTGAGCGACTCGGTCTTCATGATGTCGGTGTGTTTCTTGCTGCCGTAGGTGAAAGGGTTGACTCCCTTCCTTACCCCTTCCTCGTTGATATGAACGATCAGCTCCAGACCCAGTTCACGCACCAGTCGGTCGCGGAATTCGATCATTTCGCGGAATTTCCAGGTGGTATCCACATGCAGCAGCCGAAACGGGGGCTTGCCGGGAAAGAATGCCTTCAGCGCCAGTTGCAGCATGACGGCGGAATCCTTGCCGATGGAATAGAGCATTACCGGCCGCTCGAACTCCGCAGCCACCTCGCGGATGATGTGGATGCTTTCTGCTTCAAGCTGTTTCAGATGGGTCAACTGATATGAAGTCACGCAGGTAATCTCTTGTGTAAGAAGGGTTAAAATTTGCGCGGCGGGTACTTAGGGAGGCGCTGATTAAATCCTTAGGCAGGCTCAGGATGAACGGTAACCTATTGATTCCGTTCATGGTGATCCTTCGGCTGCGCTCAGGACTAAAGGCCTTGTCGAACCACAAGTAAAAATGATTTGTTCAGCGCTTCCTTAATAGTATTCGCCCGAAAGTTGTCTTATGACGGGTTGTTAATAATCAACGTATCATCATAAAAACTAACCTCGCCTGTTAAGAGATCATGATTGCCGCCAATAATTTCTATCTCACCTGCGTCTATCATTTCCTTCAAAATAGGACTGCGTTCGATAATGGCATGTACCGTTCTTTTTACATTAATGGCGGCCACTTTTTCGACAAATTCACTGTTGTCCGAATTACGGTTTTCTGTGACGGTTTTTTCGTCATAAACCGCAGGTTGTATCTTGCTTAACAGGGCTGTCAGGTTACCCATTTCCACATGATCGCAAGCGCCTTTTATTGCGCCGCATTTGGTATGACCCAACACCACTATTATTTTAGAACCGGCCACCTTGCAGCCAAACTCCATGCTGCCTAAAATATCTTCGTTAATGATATTGCCGGCAATACGGACGCTGAATACATCGCCCAAACCCTGATCAAAAATCAACTCAACCGAGGTCCGGGAATCAATGCAACTTAAAATAACCGCAAACGGATGTTGTCCGTCGGACGTGTCATTGGCCTGTTGCAGCAGGTTACGGTTGATTTTAAGGTTATTTACAAAGCGTTTATTGCCTTCTTTTAATAAGTCCAACGCCATTGCCGGTGTGATGGCGGCTTGCATTTCTTTGGTTAATGTTTTCATTTTTTGATCTCAAGGAAAGTTATGGTTTCCACTGCGTTGGGACTGTTCCAGCAATGCCGAACAATGAAGCTTTATAGTGTCGCAAATAGAGTCTAAAGGCAGGTGGCTTAAATTTTTAGTGACAAACGGGTTTTGTAGTTCAATGCCAATTCTGTCCAAAGACAGCAATGGATAAGCCACTAAAAAGAAAATAAATACCGCGCTGAAGCCCAAATTTTCTATTAATGAAAACGGCAACAATAATAAGAAAATCAAAATGAACCGCCTGGCTTTGATTGCATAAACCAAGGGCATGGGCGTTTTCAGGATTCTTTCGCAAGCACCGATGTGATCGATCAGCAAAACCCGTTGGCCTTCCAACCCCATAAAAACAAAGCCATCGATATAATGGCTAAGTCGTGCCTGTTGCAATAGTTCCGCTATTTTTCCGGCAACAAACAGCGGCATATGACCAGCAGACTTCAACGCATCCAGCTCCTGTTCGTTCAGTAAATCGCTTAACTCATCGAAGTTCTTGCCATTGCGCAAGGATTCTTTAGTTGCAAAAGAAAATGCAATCGTCCATTTCACCATGTCTTTAGTCCACAGAGGCTGTTGGGAGCTGACATTCAAAATATCGCCGTAACTTAACGCCCCGATGGCAATATTTCTGCTCTGATTAACAATAGCGCCCCATAATTTTCTGGCCTCCCACCAGCGTTCGTGGCCTGCGTTGGTCCGAAATACAAGAACCAATCCGAGTACCACGCCGGTATATTCAAACGGAGTCACGGCAAGATGCGGCAAGGGCTGCCAGTATTGATCCAATGCAACTATTAACGCACAGTAACAAGTCATTAGCAGCAGGCTGAAAAAAATACGAGGGGTAACAGAACCCCGCCACATTAGGGCGCCACGCAAAAAACCGGGTGATTCATCTTTATTGCTATGAAGGTGTAAAAAATCTTTCATGCTATACCTGCTATTTAGAATAAAAGTTAAAATAAGCACTGAAGGAAGTAAATCAACCCGTAAAAGATAGTAACACTATCTTTTAAAATTACAATACTTTCGGGTATCATTTTTATCATGACATGCGGTAAAGCTACTGCTTAATTGGCTTAGTTGTTAATAGCCTTATGATTTAGTGTCAGACATGCTTTAAGTGACATGGACGTTGGCGTTGCTTTGTTGGATAATGGTTAATAGTATTTTTAACCTCCCAACAGCCGAATGTTTTATGACTTATTGTATTGCAGCTTCTATAGACGAAGGGCTTATTCTTGTTTCCGACTCAAGAACCAATGCCGGTATTGATAACGTCAGTACTTACGGAAAAATGCATGCATTTAAAACCAACGATGACCGCAAGATTGTTTTGCTGTGCGCCGGCAATCTTGCGACCACTCAAGCCGTTTTAGAGCAGTTGCATCGCGATAAAATCAAAAATGCCGACGTCAATCTCAATAATGTGGAATGCTTGTCCGAGGCGGCCGCCTACCTGGGTCATGTCAGCGTCGAAAAACAAAAACAACATATCAATTCCGAAGGACAATCGGCATTTAATCCTTCGGCCAGTTTTATTTTAGCCGGTCAAATCGGTGATGAGCCGCATGGCGCTTATATGGTTTATGCAGAAGGCAACAGCATAACCAGTTCAGCCAATACACCCTTTTTACAAATTGGCGAGAGTAAATACGGCAAGCCGATACTGGACCGTTTTCTCAAACTGAACACCTCAATCGATGAAGCGGCGCGCTGCTGTCTGGTATCGATGGACTCGACCATCCGCAGTAACGCCAGTGTCGGGGCGCCTGTAGAAATGCTCATTTATCGCAAAAACAGTTCCAGCCTTGATGAGTATTATTGCTTTGATGACGATGATGATTATTTGCTGCAACTCAGACGCAGCTGGGAAAACAAGCTTCGGGAAGCGATCGCCACACTGCCCTGTCTTAATAAAAGCACAGTGAGAGTCATGCGGGTTGATTTGTAGCTTGAGAACAGCTGGCCGGTTTTTTTAACAACAGGGAAATCTATATTTTCCCTGTTGCATACAAGTCACCTGTTGCATACAAGTCATAGGTACCGATCGGGCCGGAATGCAAACATGATCGGCTCTATAAATCAAAATAATTAATCGCGCCAATTAAAGGCGTACGCGGGTTTAATGATAATTTCACCGAGATCTTATCGAGCAAGGGAAGAAAACGGCCTTTGGCTTTAAAGGCGCGAATAAAGTTACCATCCTGCATAGCCGATAATATTTTTGGGCCTATGCCCCCGCCAATAAAAACCCCGCCCGTGGCAAGCGACTTTAATGCCAAGTTACCTGTTTCAGCCCCATAAAGCTCAACAAAAATCCTGACTACCGCAACACATAAAGGGTCTTTACCGGAAAGCCCCCGTTCGGAAATGGCGGCATTTCTGTCAACGCCGCTGTCAGGAATATCAGGGCAAGGCGGCGCAAATTTCTGCTCACAGAGAAAATCATACAAATGACTGAAACCGATACCCGACAGGATGCGCTCGCAACTGACATGATCAGGATAACTTTTTCTAAGATACGCCAGCAATAGATCCTGCTGCGCATTTTGAGCCGCAAAGTCGCTGTGGCCGCCTTCGGTAGCCATAGGATAGTGTTTGTTGCCGTCCCAATAGAGAATGGCTTCGCCCAAGCCTGTTCCCGCCGCTATGACGGCGATATTGCCCGCCTGGGTTTCTGCATGAGGGTTTAACTCGATCAGGTCGTGTTCGGGCAGATACAACATGCCCAGCGCCATGGCTTCCAGATCATTCAGAAGCTTTACTTTAGCCGTGCCCAGTTTTATTTTCAGCGCTGCTGCATCCAACAACCACGGCAGATTGGTGGTTTGGCAGCGTTGATTGACGACCGGGCCCGCAACGCCGAAACACGCCGACCTGATAGTAATGTCAGCGGGTAAAAAGGCGGTCAGAATGTCGTCAAATTTCGGAAACTGCCGGCTTGAATAGGTTTGCTCCTGCACGCAGGTCAGCGAGCCGTTGGCATCTCTGCTTAAAATGGATAATACCGTTTTCGTTCCGCCTATATCTCCAGCTAGTATCATAAGGCCTCTCTCTCATTATTGTTAAGCAGATATGTTAAAGCATCGAGGACGCCGTTGGCGACTTTATGCGGTGGTAATCGATAAATATCCTGCCATGCCAGCGATACATACTCTTCGTAATTTTCTTTGCTTTCAGGATGAGATTGTAACCAGATAATCCTTACTGCATGACCAATAATAATATCCGTTAACAAGGTATCGTCAATATGTAACGATACGTTTTCACGAAAAATAGATGCGATTGCTTTTAGAGCTTCTACCGTTAATTGACGATAAACCGGGGCTTGAATTTTGTTAAGCAAATGATTGACGTGTAACTTGAAACTTTGCTCGCCCGCCGTTGATTGCGACAGGGTGTTGTCGCTATCCAGCCGGCTTTTACTGTTGAGTTTATCGCCTATCGTTAAGCCTTTGCAATGGTGCAAGGTTTCCCAGACACTGGCAAAAAAAGCATCATTTTCCCTGCCGACACTGCCTTGCTGTTCGCGCCATTGGTACCAATCGACAATTTCTCCCCGGTCCGTCGGATCCATGTTTTTTGGAAAGCGAGCATCGGTTAATTCCCGACAATCGCCTTCGTAGTGCAGCGTTTCAGCCAAACCCAGTTGATCTTCTGTGTTGCTATAGTCTTCCAGTGTTTCTTTTACTTTTCCGAACAATTGATAAGGCGGCAAAGAAAGAATTTCGTTAAAAGCCTGATCCAATGTACCGCAGCCTGATTCGCGCTTTTGTCTGGCAACAAGCAACTGCAGAATATGACCCACTCGCACCGTGTGCATATCGGTAAACAAGTCAGGATCGGACTTGATCAACATGCCCAAATAAATGATCAATTCCTGAATAATGATATGCTCACTGGCGTCATTATTATTGTAGGCGCGAATAGTCTGCAAAATTTCCGAGGAATCGGCGGGACGGGTCAAGGTTGCCCGGCCGCTGTAAGCCCGACCTAATGTCAGCGCATGCTGACGAACCAGTATATCGGTGGCCGCCTGTTCCAGATTGATGTCGTATTTACCCAGTAAACCGGCACAGCGCCTGACCACATACCAGGCATGTAGGTCCCCTGCCCGCTCATAGATTTCTTCCAGCAAGTCACGCACACGACCGGCAGCGCCATCCATCGCCGATAAGCCGGTATCGTAATCCAGACCATGACGCAGGCTCAGTAAACTTAATACTTCAAGTTGTGCGTAAAGGTTGGCGTTGGTTTTTAGTTGCTCAATCAGTATTTCATCGGCACTGATTTCCCATTCCGTTACTGTGTAGGTATCAAGTAGTGTTGGTGGGGATAGGGCTGTGTCTATCGGTAATACCTGAAAAAAAGGCCGCTCAGCTTCTTCCCAAGAGGCCTTGGAAAACTCAAAGTCATGCAGATAGCTAATTTTTTCATGACTTGAAGTTTCTGCGAAATCGGAGAGGGTTCCAAGTTGCACGGGAATACCCAAAGTAGAACCTTGTTGCAGTTCTTTGATAAAGTCAATCAGGACTTCACGGTTATGGATGCCCAACATATTCTGTTTGATGGTCATAACCACCAAAGGATTGCCCGGTCTATCCCAATGCTTATAAATGTAGGCCAGTTCCAGTCGTAAGCGCTGCATCAACATACGGTTATCCATCGCAAGATAAAAACCTTTTTGATTAAGGCATTGCGGCAGAAAAAGCAGAATCTCGCCTGCCAATATATACATCTTGGATGTCGCCAAAGTCCGCAACTGCCTTAACGGTCTGCCGGTTAAGCCGATACGATCATTTCTGCCCACATGCGTATAGGCATCGGCGAGTTCATTGGCTTCCCTGATCTGAATAGGGGCTATAGCGGCGAGTGTTTGAGTACGAATGCCGTATTTCATTAAGTTGTTTTGTACGGATTCATCCTGGGCCAGCAACTGAATTTGCAGATTGCAATCCTGAGCTTGTTTAATAACTTTGTGCCGACCTAAGGGGTCGACGTCGTCAATTTCAAGTAAACCATCTTGAATAAGACTGCCCAGCATAAAAAGACTTTGCGCCCAAACCAAAGGTATATTTTCATTTGGTACCCGTTCCTGGCTGTGTGCGTCGACTTTTTCCGCTTCAATTAACTCTTTTGGGACACTATAAAGCTCGGGCAATAATTGCCGGCCATCTTGTTCAACCAGCAAGCGTTCCAATTTAGTGCGATACTTCAAGGCGGCATCGTTATCGCCTGTGAATAAATTGTTAAGCAATAAATAGGTGAAAAACAGCGGCCATTCGCACTCAATATTCATGAATTGTTTTAATTCATGCGGATCGTAATGGAGACGATGGCTATCTTCTATGGCGGTTTGGTGACCATCCAACAAAAAGCGTTTGCAGCCGTATCGGCCTTCCAATTTCTCGCAAATAATCGCTTCTGTTTTTGCGCGGATGATTTGGTTATCGACTGCGAAAGCCGGGAATCCGGTGATACTGAGAACGGCGGAATCCGCCTCTTTAGAAATGGATTCCCTGGGCAGCAGCGATTCCAGCGTAATCCGCGTCCTGGCGATGTCGTCACTGATCACATGAACGACAGACGCTTGTCCGCTGTCCTTACCGAATAGATTAAAGCCTGACAGCGCTTCCAGCGCCGCTTTTGCCATGCCGATCGAACTGGCATTCAACTCGGCAATGCCATGATTGGTTTTGTGGCCGCGCTCCCAAATACCGTAGTCAGGCGTACGGTAAGTCCGGCTGATATAGTGCACCAGGTTTTGCACAAAATTGACTTCGTCTATCGTAAACACAATGCGCAAGCCGGACGCGGTCATTTGCGCCAACATCAACAGAAACAAAGACGTGGCGTCCAGTTGCAAATGCCCCCATTCATGATCGCCCACCACCACGGCGCCGGTTTTCGTATCGTACTTGGCGTGCAAGGCATCCAGCGGATTCTGCGTGTGCTTGAATTTCTCGACTTTGGACGCTTGCCGCATCATCGCCGTCAGCAGTCCGCGCATCAGCTTGACGACGCTTTGCTCCAGCAAATAAGCGCGTCCGCTGTTTTTTTCAGCCTGGCTGTCTTCAACGCGCCGGTAAGCAAGCGCCAGACCCCATGCCGAGAGAATACTGTAAACATTATCCCTGACCCAGGCATCGGTATAATTGCCGTGCACATTGACAGCGGTACTGGCCGGCAATAAGCCGGTCACCCAATCCTGCCGACTCAGAATAATATCTTGTACCTGCTGGAAATAAGTGTCTAGTTTGTCGTGTTGAGTCGGTTTCATGTTCAATTAATGCATTATTTTAGAAATAGACTCTTAGGATAGTCGATCAACCCTGTCGGACCGCAATTATAATCCCTGCAATTCATAATAATCAGCAATTAATGCGCCATAATCCGTGTTAATCAGCAGAGAACGACTTCGTGTTCTTTACGGTTACACTTACTCTCGCTGCTTGCCCTGGATCACGACTTAAAACAATAGAATCTGAATAACCGATCTTCGTAATGATTTGCACCAATTTGAGATAAAAACCGGTTTCTTGCACTAAAAATGCCCAAAAATAGGGTTGATTGCTTCGCAACAATACATTTCTCCGGACAGTTATCCCGGTACCGCGCTACATGTGCAGGGTGTCGGCCATCAATAAAACGACTATTGGTTTGATTATTGCTTTCTGCTGATTAGATGGGCATTGATCCAGCTTGGTTACGGCTTGAGCAAACGCCCCGGATTCCAATAAAAAACCAAACCACGAACCTGAATCTTTAACTTAATGGAGAAACAATGGGCGCTATTCATTTTATCGGCGGCGAAAAAGGCGGTGTAGGCAAATCGGTCGTAGCACGTGTGCTGGCTCAATACATGATAGACAGTGAAATAGCGTTTATCGGTTTTGACACGGATCGTTCGCATGGTTCCTTACTGCGTTTTTATACGGACTATGCATCGCCTACCGTCATTGATAATTACCAAAGCCTGGATGCCATTATGGAGACTGCATTAGCGAATCCCGGGCAGCGCATTCTGGTTGATCTCGCCGCCCAAACCCATCATCCGCTGGCGAAATGGATCGATGAATCCGGCGTGCTGGAACTGGCAGAGGAGTTGGGGATTGCTTTGTACTACTGGAATGTAATGGACTCCGGCAAAGATTGCGTAGATTTGCTCGGCAAACTGCTCGATCAATACGACTCACGGTTGAATTACATACTGGTGCAAAACCAGCTTCGCGACGATCACTTTACTATTTTAGAATCATCAGGCGTCAAAGAACGCGCTTTGGCATTGAATGCCAAAGTGATTACCTTGAAGCGACTGCATGCCCCGGTAATGACCAAGATCGATGGCAACAGCTCCAGTTTTTGGGCGGCAAAAAACAAGGATACTGAAAGCCTGAACGCCTTGGGTTTACTGGACCGGCAACGCGTCAAAATATGGCTGAGACACGCGTATAACGAGATTCAATCGGTGGGACTTTTATGTCAGTAAACACATCGTTCACAACAGCAATAACGGATTATTTATCAGCATGAAGTTGAGCGTTAGTTGCGATCTTCGTTTCCAGATAGACGCCCCGACAGCCTTGATTTTAATGCTGCGCCCATTGAGCGGAGCACAGCAAAGGATTACAAAATCCACTTATGTCGTTGAGCCTGACGTACCGATAACCGAGAGCAAAGACAACTATGGCAATTTTCGTCAACGTCTGGTTGCCCCTCCCGGAGAATTTATTATTCATACCTCTGCCGAGGTCATCACTGCTGAAAATATTGATAGTGCACCGGGGGCTTATTTTGTTGAAATACAGAATCTTCCTCACCAAATTCTGCCTTATCTGTTACCCAGCCGTTATTGCGAATCCGACCGATTTGGCGATCTTGCCAGAGAGGTAGTCAACGATGCACTGCCGGGCTACGATCAGGTCGGCAGAATTACTGATTGGGTTCGTAACTCCATCCGCTATATTCCCGGTTCCAGCGATTCTCCGCTATCGGCGATTGAAGTTCATAACCGCGGCTATGGCGTTTGCAGAGACCTTGCACAACTGGCTATTACATTATGCCGGAGCATCAGTATACCTGCGCGACTGGTGGTGGGTTATTTGTATCAACTTGAACCGATGGACCTGCATGCCTGGTTTGAGGCTTATGTCGGCGGTCGATGGTATGCATTCGATCCTACCCAGGGCGATTTACGCGGCGGCAGGGTGATTATTGCTTTTGGGCGCGATGCCGCCGATGTTTCGATATTTCATCAATTCGGCTTGGGTTGTGTTTTGAATAGCATGGATGTTCAGGTCAATTTACTGAACCAGTCCCTGTAACCGGTTCCGCCTGCTTTATTTACATGGCTTGTGGCTCGAGACGCCAAAGTATAAAGCATCGCCTCGCCACCTAGCTGATGGTCAACGCCTGATGATCACTGCATTACGCACACTAAACAATGCAAACCAACTCTTTATTATGAACTTAACCTTGCCGTGAGATATGCCGATTATAATCTTGCTGAAAAAACAGATTATTCGTCAGTAAAACAAAAAGCTGGAAAAAGGCGGCTCCGGCTATCGCAAAAAGAGAGGCCAGTAAAACTATTCCTGTGATAATTTTCATAATTAGTTACCAAATATTTGTTTAATTTGAGCGCGAATAATCCTCCCGTTAAATAAGCAAAACAAGTGATTTAATTATTAATTAAATAAAAGGAAGCCAAGCATTTCAGCACCTTGACCTGTGTCCAGCCTGCCCGTTGTTAGCTCGCAACAGCCTTTTTAACCTCGATATTAGCTGCTAAAGAGGTCCTTATTATTGATATTCCGTGCAGATATATAAACAGGTGGATTTTGACCGCTTTGTCTGCTTTTTTGTGTAAAAGCAACAGAATAATCAGTCGCTATTCAGCAAGAAATTATTACTTTAATACAGACAGGATGCTGATAATAACCGCAACAATTGCCGGGCGTGTTAGCTCTGCTTTATCAGACTCATTCATGCCAATTGAAGCATTAGCTGCCGGCTCTGGCAGCTAAGCCATGAATCGCATGCATGTTACGCAAGCGCCCATACGGACTACCTGCCTGATACTTTAAATAAAAAACGGCTTATGTCGGTTATGAGCGGCATTGTTCAGCTCGGTGAGGCCAAAAAAGCATCCGCGTAAATATCGGCCGATGCCGCGCCTTTGAGAAAGGTCATTTTTTTCATTTGGTTGACCATTTCAGGATGACCGCAGAGAAATACGCGCCAACCTTTTAAATCTGTCAGCGAAGACAACGCAACTTCGTTGACACGTCCGTGACCAAATCCTTCAGGAACATGATGGCCTGATACGCAAGGGACGTAATGGAAATTTTCATGCTGCCTGCTAAGTTGGCGCATCTCATCAATCCGGTAAAGATCTTCAACTTCACGACTGCCATGAAACAGATAAATGGGACCGGAGTGACCATGTGCAAGTGCATCGGTCAGAATACCCGCCAATGGCGCCAAGCCTGTTCCCGTTCCTACCAGGAGTATGCCTTGATCGCTTCTTTCCGGCAGATAAAAACAGTGTCCGCGCGGTTCGGATACGGCTACGGTATCCCCTACCTTAAGCTCATCATGTAGCCATTCACTAAACCTGCCATTGGCTAGCCTACGAATGTGAAATTCCAAAGTATTGGATTCTTGCGGAGTATTGGCAATCGAATAGCTGCGCGTTAATCCATCGGGTCTTTGCAAATTAACAAATTGTCCGGCGTTAAATTCAAATGCATCCTTAAAAGCTATGATCAACAGCAGCGTATTTCTATTGAGCATTTCGTTGGCAACAACGGTTCCCTGGGTATAGAACTCCGATTGATCGGGCAGTTTAATCACCATGTCCTGTTCCGGATGACACAGGCAGGCAAGAAAGTGATTATGTTTTTTCAGCGTATTCTTTAAACCGGCCTGAGCGGCTTGCGGCGGTAAGATATCGGGACTGCGCACCATGCAACTGTGACAGGTACCTTTTTTACAGGCGTAGGAAATATTAACATTTTCGCGTAATAACGCATCCAGCACTGTTTCATCCGGTTGACAAGAATAAGTGTTTTCTTCAATCGTTAATTTATACATGATTCTACCGTTAAACCCGACTCCATAATGCCCAATAAAACATCATGGAGCAGCGTTGTTTTTGTTTATCTGCCTAATACATCGTTGCGAGTAGTTTCACAAATCGCCACCACTTCGGTAATGAGTTCCTGCGGGACATTTAACTCTTCCAAAGTTGCTCCCAAATTTTCTACAACTGCGTCGAAATGACTGTCATCCAAGCCCATCTTAAGCAGGTGTGCATGACCTTTACGCATGTCCTCCCCTGTATAATTATGCGGACCGCCAAATGCCATCGTCAAAAAAGATTTTTGTTTGGCTGCTTGTTTTTCCATGTCAACGTTGTCGAAAAAACGGTTGATACGGTCGTCACTCAGAACCTTGCGGTAAAAAATATCAACGGCTGCATTGACCGCCGGTTCCCCACCTATTCTTTCGTAAAGAGGTTTACTCATGATTCCTTCCCCATTGTTTTGTGTGTCAGTCATTATTATTTCCTTAGCTGTTATATCGCCTGCGGTTGGCGACGAGGAAAAGAATATCAAGTTAACGCACCTTATACAACTTAAATATGTTAAAACTTATTTTTAAGTTTTAATTAATGTCCGTTGCTATACATCCAAACTTTGGAACGGACTAAAAAAGAATTTTTATGACTAACGAGATAAGACCACAGCAGCAGGGTCCTGTGGGTATTTTTGCTTTGACAGAAGCAGGAATTAACAGCTTCCCGAAACAATGCCTGATTTTTTGAACTCATTCTTAGTGAATACCCCTGTCCCTATTCCGCTTCAGCTTCTGTTCAGCGAACAAAGCGCATTTTAGCCATGGCTTACAGAAATTATTGCTTATCAAGCCGAGAAACTTATCTGTATTACACCAAATTTTGTATATCAGTCAGCGAGACAGGAAGGTAAAAGATGATTAACCATAATTTCGATACGTATAGTGATATTGTCGCTCCCATGAATCAGGCTTTTGATAATGGCAATTTTTATGGACTGGAATATATCCTTGACGAGTTGATTAGTGAAAAGCCGACGCCTGCAAGTCAAAATACGGTAGATTGGTTTGGCGCTACCGATTATTTCGCTTAAATATTTTCAATTTCCGAATCATGCTTCGGATAGAGCGTAATCTCGCTCATGACAAGAAAATGAACGTAATTACCATAGAACAATCGGAACGGTTCTTTAGAATATATAGGGTTTTGAGGTGTGACTTAACATTCGATTGCCACTTCAGTAACTAACGCGTTGGACAATGCGACATACGCTTTACAGGATGGATTTTGATGCTCTTTACTGGCAATATTTGAGATTAACTGACGGTGTAAACGAAGCAGATTGAAATCATCCGATTCAACAAGATGATTAAGGGTCGTGTTAATAACAGTTAAAGTTAGTCGACTTTAATTTATTACAGACTTTGATTGAACTTTTGAAGCCAAACTGCGGCACAGATAATTGTGCCGCCGCATGTAATTTATAACTTAGCTGATGACGCTTACATTTTCAGCTTGTGGGCCTTTTTGGCCTTGCGCTACGCTGAACTGTACTTTTTGGCCTTCATCCAGCGATTTGTAGCCGCCGGAGTTATTGATTTGTTGAAAATGTACGAAAACATCGGGGCCTGATTGCTGCTCGATAAAACCGAAGCCTTTATCAGAATTAAACCATTTAACGATGCCAGTAGTAATTGTAGACATAATGAGTCCTATAAATATTTGAATATAAAAAGCCTTAAAAAGGCGGGTCAAGCCGGTAAATTTGAAAATTACAAAATGAAAAACAGGACGAGGAACTACAGAAGATACATCGAAATGGTAAGCAGAGGGTAAATCTTATTTTCAAGCTGGGTGCAGTATGGTCTTCTCGACACTATGAGTCAAGGTATATTTTTTCAATACGTGTAATATTTACCATGATTGCATTTATGAGTTGAATCCAGGAACATTCATATCGTTTAACGTCAGGGCTATTAATATACTTCCCCGCGTTTCCCATAAATTAATTTTAAAAAGATTTAGTGTTATCATTCAACTGTTTCTTTGAGAACCTTTTCTCAAAGAAATTCTCTACTTTTCAGGAAGCTACTTTCCTGGAAGTCTATCGTTTTCATCTGCACCGGATTTACGTTCCGGCTCGCAACAAGGAATAATAATGTCTCACATAGTCGTTTGTGCTCTGTACAAATTTGTCACCCTGAAAAATTATCAGGCTTTGCGCCAACCCCTTCATGATGTCATGGAAGCCAACCAGATTCGCGGCACCTTGTTGCTGGCCGGCGAAGGCATCAACGGCACGATAGCCGGATCACGCCAAGCCATCGACACCGTGCTGGATTGGTTGCGTAACGACCCGCGTCTGGCGGATATCGATCATAAGGAATCGCTGACCGACAAATTACCTTTCAACCGCGCCAAGGTTAAACTCAAAAAAGAGATCGTGACGATGGGCGTCGAAGGCATCGACCCTAAACGCGTAGTGGGCACTTATGTCAGCCCCAAAGACTGGAACAAACTGATCTCCGATCCTGATGTGATACTGGTGGATACCCGCAACGACTACGAATATCAAGTCGGCACCTTTAAAAACGCCATTAACCCGAATACAACCAGCTTTCGCGAATTTCCCCAGTACATTAAAGAAAACCTCGACCCCGAAAAACACAAAAAAGTGGCGATGTTCTGCACCGGCGGTATCCGCTGCGAAAAATCGACAGCCTTTTTAAAAGAACAGGGCTTTGACGAGGTTTATCATCTCAAAGGCGGCATATTAAAATATCTGGAAGAAGTTCCCGCACAAGAAACGCTTTGGGAAGGCGAATGCTTTGTTTTTGACGACCGGGTAACGGTTAATCTCCAACTTGAAAAAGGCAACTACGACCAATGTAACGCCTGCCGCCTGCCCATCACCGAAACCGACAAAGCCAGCGAACACTATCAGCAAGGTGTTAGCTGCCCTCATTGTTACGATAAAATCACGGCCGAGCGGAAAACCCGTTTCATGGAGCGTGAAAAGCAAATGGAATTAGCCAAAAAACGCGGCGAGGCGCATATCGGCGCAGATGCCGCCAAAACGCTGGTGCAAAAACGCGTAGCCAAACTGCAACGGCGGCAGCGAGCATTAGAGGAGTAAAACGAAAAACAACCGTTTTAGCAAGAATACCTCAGTTGTAGCGCTTCAAATCTAACCTGACAATTACTGATTTTTAGAAGTATTTTTCAGATTGGGTTTGAACCACTACGCATAAGTGCTATCTGCTCCTCTCAGTCAAGCGCACCATATCATTCATCACGCCCTCCAAACCGCCGTAAACGTTCAGCGTGTTAATACGGCCGGTGATTTTTTCTAATATCTCCAGCTCTTTCAACCGCAACAACACGGGGTTGCCTTCCATGACTTTTGCTGTGTTATGCAAAGAACGCGTGGCCTGGGTTTCTTCCTGACGCTTGATTAAATTCGCTTCGGCGAGTTTTTGCGCCTCAACCACTTGGGTCAAAATCGCCTTCATTTCACCGGGCAGGACAATATCGCGCGCACCGACGGTTTTTACTTCGATACCATAAACGGCCGCTTTTCCGGCGACGATCGTTAACACCTGCGTGTTCAAAGAGTTTTTATCGGCTAACAGTTCATCCAACGTTTGCGTGCTGACAACCGTCCGCAACGCCAATTGCAATTCGCGGTACAAATAATCCTTGGCATCGGCCAGCTCGGCTTTAACCACTTCGGCATGCTTAATCTGCCAGGTTGACGACAAATTCACCCGCAAACTCACGCGGTCTTTGGTCAAAATCTCCTGGCCGTTGACTTCCATGTTTTGCAAACGGCTATCGAATAACGTGACGGCGATATTGCGGTTAAACCGCCACCAAACATGCGTGCCCGACTTTAATGTTGCGACCGTTTCGCCATCCACCGTCAAAAATCCCAGATGATTTTCCGGCACTGTCGCTACGACTATCGCTCTCAAAGCGGCACAACGTAACATGTCTTCTTTGGCATTCGCCAATAAGGCCGCTAGTTTCTTGGGCACGGTAAAGTCCTGGCTGATGTCCAGCTTGTCCACATGTATCTCTTGCTGAGTTTTCCAGTAAGCGCCGCGTTGCCCGGGAGCTTTTATGTCTTTTAGAACATTTTTTTGATAAACCAGACCGACTTCCTGCTCGCCCGTTTCCCATTGCGTCATCACCTCGGCGAACGCATCCGGATGTAATTGCGCCAAGTGCAGCAAGTCTTTACCGATCTCTTCCTGCAAGGTGTTGGTCAGGGTGACTGTCTGAACCTGGTATTGATCGAACCAATCCCAAAATCTATAGACACCGGCGGGTAATATTTTTAAAAATTGCTGCTCTTTGAACAACAAGCCTTTTTGCGTTTCCGCGATTATTATTTTTTTGATTAAACGCATTGCTGTCTCCTTAAAATTAAAGTGATAAAGCCTCCGCACAGCCACCGGCTCCAAGCCTTATGGCGAGCGGGCAAACCCACGCTTGCTGTTTGCGCGCCCGTCAGACCCGGCCCAAAGGCAGTGTCTGTGCTGATGTCAGGCGACCATGACATGAAGACAGACAAACCGCATCTGCCTGCACGCAACTGCCGCCTTCAATCGGGAGGCCCTATCTAATGCCCTTTCGGGCTTTGCTTTTCAAGCTACCTTGGAAGGGTAGTTTCACTAGCCGGATTCGAACCGGCTACAAACTGATTAACCGTCAGTTGCTCTACCTGGATGAGCTATAGTGATGGAGCTGCCAGTTGGATTCGAACCAACGACCTACCGAGTAATCTCGGACGCTCTACCTGACTGAGCTATGGCAGCGTTATTTGACACCGTCTCAACACCGATACGCACATGTCCTACAAGGTTTGCGTCAGTCAGGCGTTTTGAACCTGAACCGCTGGTGTTGTTGGTATGTCAAATTCTTGTTTGCGTTGCCTATGGTTCGCGGCAACGCTGAATATATTTATTATGCTGGTTCCCAAGCTCCAGCTTGGGAACCCAGTCTTGGAAGCTCCAGCTTCCTGTCCCGCAAAGCTGGAGCTTCGCCTCGCTAATTCCCAAGCTAGAGCTTGGGAATTAGCGAACCTAGAAGGTCTAAGTTCGGTTTTAACCTTTCACACAAACCACTTGTTTCAACGTATGCACAATTTCAACCAAATCCGCCTGCGCCGCCATGACCGCTTCAATGGGCTTGTAGGCGGAAGGCGTTTCATCGATCACGGCTTCATCTTTACGGCATTCCACCCCTGCCGTGGCTTGAATATGCTCGGCCAAGGACACCAGTTTTTTCGCTTGGGTGCGCGACATAACCCGCCCTGCGCCGTGGCTGCAACTGCAAAAACTTTCTTCGTTACCCAAGCCGCGCACGATGAATGATTTAGCACCCATGCTGCCCGGAATAATCCCCATTTCGCCCAGCTTGGCACTGACCGCGCCTTTCCGGGTAACCAGCACGTTTTTATCATAATGATGTTCACGGCTGATGTAGTTGTGATGACAGTTGACCGCTTCCAGCTCTGCGCTAAACGGTACAGGCAACACCTCCCGCATTGCTGCTAACACGTTGTTCATCATCATGATCCGGTTGGCAAGCGCAAAATCCTGCGCCCAGCTCACCGCTTCCAGATAGCTTTTAAAATGCTCGCTGCCTTCGGGAATGTAGGCCAAATCTTTATCGGGCAGATGGATAAACCAGCGTTCCATATCTTTTTTAGCCAGCTCGATAAAATGCGTACCGATCCGGTTGCCGACGCCGCGCGAACCGCTATGCAACATCACCCACACCGCATCCGCCTCATCCAGGCAAATCTCGATAAAATGGTTGCCGGTTCCCAAGGTACCCAAATGATTGAGGTTGTTGGTATTTTTCAAGCACGGATGTTTTTCGCACAAGCGTTGAAAACCCTCGCTTAGCGGTAACCATGCTTGCACAACGTCTTCAGGCGCTTGCCCCCAACTGCCGGTATCGCGCACTTTAAAATTGGCAACGCGGCCATGCGGCACTCGTTTTTCAATCTCACTGCGTAACGCGGTCAACGAATCGGGCAGTTGCGAGGCGCTTAACGTGGTTTTAGTCGCCATCATGCCGCAGCCCAAATCCACACCGACCGCAGCAGGAATCACCGCGCCGACGGTAGGAATGACGCTGCCGATCGTCGCGCCTTTACCCAGATGAACATCGGGCATTACCGCTATCCATTTGTGAATAAACGGCAGTCCGGCGATATTCAGCAATTGTTGCCTGGAGTTTTCATCAAAGCTTACGCCGCGTGTCCATGCCTTAATAGGGTGTTGACCTTGTTGGTGTAAGACTTCGTAGGAGCTAGTCATGATTGATTCCTTGAGTTTGTTTACTAACGATTTGTATAGAGCAAGCCTTGTGCCAAACCGCATGTAAGCGATTCACTGCCATTACGTTAAGAAGACAAGGCACAGTAGGAGCGGGCCGCGCCCGCGATATTTGCGAGGCGATTGCAGACTTGCAGATCCTTCATCGCGGGCATGGCCCGCTCCTACAGTTGCTCAGCTAGAGTAGATTTACAACGCCCAAGAAGCTAAACTCCAGGTAAATAATTTATCAATATAGATACCGGATTATCAAAATGGATACAGTCATCATCGGCATTTTAGGATCCCGCCTGGATCACGGCGGTTTGGGTAGCAGACGGCACGAACGTTGGCGGCCCAGCATCTCGCTATTGATGCACGACAACCTTCCCGTCGATGAGTTTGTGTTGATTTACCATGCCGATGAACAGCAGCTCGCCACCTTGACGCTCAACGATATGGCGGCGATGTCTCCGCAAATACGGCTGACACCGTATCAAGTCGATTATGAAAACCCTTGGGACTTCGAACAGGTTTACAGCCAGCTGCACGAATTCACCCGCAGCTATCATTTCGATCCCGAGCAGCATGATTATTATGTCCACATCACGACCGGCACCCATGTCGCGCAAATCTGCCTGTATCTGCTGACCGAAGCCAACTACATTCCGGCCAAGTTGCTGCAAACCTCGCCGAGCAAGGAAGGCGTGCACGGTTGTTATCAAGTCATCGATTTGGATTTATCGCGCTACGATCAAATTGCCTCACGCTTTGCCCGCGAAGCCCAGGACGGCATCGCTTATTTAAAAGGCGGCATAGCAACCCATAATCCTGCGTTTAATAATCTGATTTCCCAACTGGAACATGTCTCGATCAAATCGTCGGCGCCGATGTTATTAACAGGCCCGACAGGCGCAGGAAAATCGCGTCTGGCAAAACGCATTTACGAGCTGAAAAAACAGCGCGGTTTGGTGACCGGAAAATTGGTGGAAGTCAACTGCGCGATCTTGCGCGGCGATAACGCGATGTCGGCTTTATTCGGGCATGTGCGGGGCGCTTATACCGGCGCGATGAATCAGCGCATGGGCTTATTGCGCGAGGCCGATAAAGGCTTGCTGTTTTTGGATGAAATCGGCGAATTGGGTCTGGACGAGCAAGCCATGCTGCTGCGCGCCATTGAAGATAAAGTGTTTATGCCGTTGGGCAGCGATCGGGAAGTCGGCAGCGATTTTCAATTGATAGTCGGGACTAACCGCGACTTGTTCGAACAAGTACAACGGGGATTGTTTCGGGAGGATTTGTTGGCGCGAATTAATTTATGGACCTATCAACTGCCCTCGTTAAAACAGCGCATCGAAGATTTAGAGCCCAATATTGAACACGAGCTGCAACAATTTACTATCAAGGCAGGCTATAAAGTCAGTTTTAATAAAGCCGCACGCGAACAGTATTTAAAATTTGCGCGTTCGACGCAGGCGCTATGGCGAGCGAATTTCCGGGATTTAAACTCCAGCATTACCCGCATGGCAACTCTGGCAACGGGCGGGCGCATTACCGAAGAACTGGTGACCGAAGAAATCGGCCGCTTGCAGTATGCATGGTCCGGTTTCGGGCAACCAGCGCCGGTTGACGATGGACTTGCCGGCGTGTTGTCAGCGCAAGCCTTGGCGGAAGTGGATTTATTTGATCGTTTGCAACTTACCGAAGTGGTGCGCGTATGCCGAGCCAGCCGCAGCTTAGCCGAGGCGGGACGGGTATTGTTCAATCATAGCCGTACTCAAAAAGCCAGCGCCAATGACTCGCACCGGCTTAAGCAGTATTTACAGAAGTTTGGCTTGGAATTTCAGGCTATTGTAAAAAGCATCTAACCGGCCATGACAGCTCACAACGCCCTCTTCCAGCGTAGCAAGAAGATCGCCAGCCGTTTCTGTTATATTAAGGCGAATTCTTGCTGACCATAATTTCAATATGAACCACCCTACCCTTCCCGCTGCCGAAGCTTTTAGCCTGCTTAGTACCAATAAACAAGTAACTATGATCGATGTAAGGTCGGAGGGAGAATATGAAAAAGCGCACTTTGCAAACACGCTAAACATCCCGATACTTTCAGACGCCCATCGCCATGATGTGGGACTGACCTATAAGACCGAAGGCTCGGAAGCCGCCAAAGCGCTTGGGCACAAACTGGTCAGCGGCGATTATAAAGAGCGAATGATTCAGCAATGGTGCGAATCGATTAAAAGCCATCCCCGGCATCCCGCTTTGATCTTTTGTTGGCGCGGCGGCCTACGCTCCCGGTTAGCCCAGGATTGGGTCTATCAAAACGGGCTTGAAGTTTTACGGGTCGATTCCGGCTACAAAGGCTTAAGGCATGAGGCGCTTAAGGCCATAGAAAATCCCGCGCCCTTTGTCGTCCTGTCCGGCATGACCGGATCGGGCAAAACCCGCTTAATCCATCAGCTCCGGCACTTTGTCGATCTTGAAGCGCTTGCCGATCATCGCGGCAGCGCTTTCGGAGCCTATGTTGGCAGAAGCCAGCCCCAGCAAGCCACGTTTGAAAACAAGTTGGCGCAATCGTTATATCAAATTGCCGATAACTTTGTGCTGGAGGATGAAAGCCCCAATATCGGCCGATGCCATGTGCCTGACCTGTTTTATGCCCGGATGGTCCCTGCGCCGATGGTGATGATCGAAACACCGGCCCGGGTTCGGGCATTGGAAATCTTTAAGGAATATGTCCAAGCGCCTTTTGCAGGCGGCATGCCGTTACCCGAACTGGAAGCAAGTTTTGCCAAAAATGTTGAACGGATCAGGAACAAGCTGGGCGGCATGGAGTGCGATAACATTAAGACCATGCTGAGCCAATCGTTCCAATTCGATGTGCTGAATGAGGCTTATGCAGACGCTTATCTCGACTGGATTGAGCGCCTGCTGACGCATTATTACGACAAACTGTATATCCATTCGCTGTCATTAAAATCACGGAAGACCTTGTTTAAAGGCTGCTGGCAAGACTGTTTGGATTTTTTAGCCGATTCTCAAGAAAGAACATTCCATCAAAAACTTGATCGGTAGGAAAATATGGTCCACACAAGTCAAGATCGTCATTCCGGCATGGATGGAGTTGAGATTACCATCCATGACACTGGATACCCGCTCCCGGCGGACATAAATATCTCCACAAATTTTTTGTATTATAAATACAATAAGTTACAAGCCGACCTAGCTCCCTCTCCTGCTGGAGAGGGTTGGGGTGAGGAGAATAAAAATAACCGTTTATATCCCCCTCATCCCAACCTTCTCCCTCAAGGGAGAAGGGGCCGGTACTTGTGTAAACACTTGTGCCCGGCGGGTATGACGAGTTTGAGCATAATCGGACTCATACATCTGCATGAATAACAACTCAACCCCGATAGTTTCAGACCTGGTCTTGCTCGGCGGCGGGCATGCCAACATTCAGGTCTTGAAAATGCTGGCCATGAATCCGATTGGCGGGCTTAGGATTACTTTAATATCCGACCAAACGCATTCGCCATACTCCGGCATGATACCCGGCTACTTGGCGGGCTATTATTCCTATGAAGAATGCCATTTCGATTTAAGACGCATCTGCGAAGAACTCGGCCAGCGCTTTATCAAGGCCAACATCATCGGCATCGATCCGCAACGAAAAAAAATCCGGCTGGAAAACAGGGTGGAAGTCGGTTACGACTGCGCGTCCATTAACGTCGGCATAGCCCCTAAAAGCCTAGAAAACTCATCAGAAGAAGCGGCGTTAAAGCTTATCCCGCTTAAACCGATTTCCAGGTTTATCGCACACTGGGAGCGGTTGATCGCCGACCTGAAAGCTTACAAAGGTAGCAAATCTCTACAGATCGCCGTTGTTGGCGCCGGTGCATCCGGCGTTGAAATATCGATTATCCTGAAAATGTTGATCGACCAACATAACTGGAATGCCGAAGTGAGCCTTATCCACCGACATGAATTCCTGGTTTCAGCCAAAGATATTTCAGCCCAAAGAAGACTGTCAAAAACGCTTAAAGAGCTGGACATAAAAGTCTTTAAAAACACCCAGGCGCTTAAAGAACAGGAAAACGGCCTGATGCTTAAAGACGATAAAGGACTGATCCAGACGAAAGATTTTTATCGGGTGCTGACGGCTACGCAAGCCGCCGCGCCGCAGTGGTTTAAAGACTCGGGACTGCCGGTGAGCCCGGACGGTTTTGTAAAGGTCAACAAAAACCTGCTGGTTGAAAACGAACACGACCTGTTTACCGCCGGAGATTGCATACATTTTTCGCCGTCCCCGTTGAAAAAGGCCGGCGTTTATGCGGTCCGGCAAGGCATGGTGCTTGAGCACAATATCCGCGCCTATTTCACCGAAAAACCCGCGTTAAAAACCTTTCATCCCAAGAAAAATGTGCTGTCTTTGATCACTATAGGCGAGCGTAAAGCCTTGGTGCATCAAGACAGCGCATCAATCCTCAGATGGATGTGGCCTTCATTATTGTGGACGGTTAAGGACGGCATCGACAGGCGCTTTATGAAGCGCTTCCAGGCCAGGACTTTCAGCGTAAAGCCCCGGCATTTCGATAAAACCATGCCAGTGCCCAAGACCACGCTGGTCCCCGAAGATTGGGAAAGCAACACCTGCGGCGGCTGCGGCAGCAAGCTTGGTGCCTCCACGTTAATGCAAAGCCTGAACAAGCTGGACATACCCACAGACGACGCCGTTTTGCTGGGCGTCAAGGATGGCGAAGACTGCGCGTTGACCCGGCTTTCCGAGCATAGCCTGTGCCTGCAAAGCATCGATCAATTCCGCTCGTTTATTTCAGACCCTTACTTGCTGGGGCAAATTGCCACCCAGCATGCATTAAGCGACATCTACGCGATGGGCGGCGTTGCCAAGACCGCGCAAGTCGGCCTGACGCTCGGTGCTGCAAACAAGAAGATTCAGCAGGAAGATATTTTTCAACTGATGTCGGGCGTGCTGAATATTCTGAGCCAAAGCGCCGCCTCCCTGGTCGGCGGCCACACCGGCGAAGGCGCGGAGCTTGCCATTTCGCTTGCCGTCCAGGGCGAAGTCGCGCCGGAACAGGTTTTAAGAAAACAGCTCACTCAACCCGGAAACCGGCTGATACTGACCAAATCCATCGGCACCGGCGTAATCTTCGCCGCCAATATGCTGGCCCAGGCCAACGGCAAACTGGTGGATCAGGCGCTTTCAAGCATGCTGCAATCCAACAAAACCGCGATGGAAATCATCAAGTCCTTTAGCGTTTCCGGCTGCACCGATATTACCGGCTTCGGCCTGCTAGGCCATGCCTTTGAGATGATGGGGAAAAATACCGATCAGGCTTTGGGCGTTAAAATCGACTACAAGGCGATCCCCTTATTCGACGGTGTTGACGAATTATTTGTCAAAGGCTATTACGCTTCTATTGCCGAGGAAAATTATCGGTCTTTAAGCGCAGTATTGGATGCCGAGATAAGTAATCAAAAGTTTCCGGCGCTGTTCGATCCCCAAACCAGCGGCGGGCTGTTGTTTTCAGTGCCTTTCGATCAGGCGGATTCATGCCTGAAAGCTCTGCATCAAAACGGTGTAGCCAAGGCCTGTGTTATAGGCGAAGTTATTGATCAGCGGAAAATAGTCGTGTTTTGATTAGTCAGCGATAATGCAAGTCTTATAATCCTCATTCTTCATTCCTGGTTTGCAGCCAGATCCTGGCCTTTGCGGATAAGCGGTAGCGTTGCGTCGGGCTTCGAGGAGAACCGGGTTGGGTGCGGTCAAGCCAGCCGCCTTCCATGGCAGGGTTTAGGTAGTTTGCCCTGAAAGTCGGACGATGAGAAAAGCCCAATGCACTCATCAGCTCGGAACCGCTCAGTTCGTTGTTGCCAATGGCCTCAAGCAGCATTTTTACTTGGTCGGCAACTTGATCGCTTACTTGATCGGTATCACCCGCCTCGCGCATAGCATCCCGCAGAGCTTGCAACATGAACTCGACAAACGGCGCGGCATCGGCGCGCTCATCCGCTTCGGCCAGCGCTCGATAATATTCGTTCTGCCGTTCGCGAATGACAGTTTCTACCGGCAAATAACCCAGCAAGGGTTTCCACTGACGAAGAATCAGCGTTTGCCACAATCGCCCCATGCGACCGTTGCCATCGGCGAAAGGATGAATAAATTCCAGTTCGTAATGAAACAGGCAACTGCTGATTAACGGGTGCTCTTCTCTGCGTTTCAGCCAATCCAGCAAATCGGCCATCAAATAAGGCACCCGGTCGGCAGGCGGCGCCATATGCACCAGATGCTCACCCCGAAATATGCCGACACCGCCGGAGCGAAATACTCCCGGCTGGTCAACCAACATCGACATCAGCAAACCATGCGCAACCAGCAAATCGGCTTCAGAAGCCGGATGCCAATTATCCATCGCCTCATAGGCGGCAAATGCGTTGCGGACTTCTTGAATTTCGCGCGGCAGACCTAGCACGCGTTTGCCGTCAATCACCGCAGTCACTTGTTCCAAGGTCAGCGTGTTGTTTTCAATAGCCAGCGAAGCTTGAATCGTGCGAATCCGGTTTTCCCGGCGCAGGCGCGGCGTCAGGTTTTGCTCGGCCAACATCGTATAGCGACCGATCAGTTCGCTGATTTCCGCGACCAAGTTCAGGATGGTTGGAGTGATGGTATAGGGCGGTTGGTAGTTCATGTGAGTCAGGTTAATTTTTTAACCATAATACAGGGAAATCGGTTCGATGCTTACTTGATCCGTCAAATCAGATGGTTAGATTGCTGCGGCCGCCTCCCTTGCATCCCAAAGATAAGCCCATGGATCACGCTGCATAGACGACTTCGCAGCTTTGATTGACGCTGGCTTGAACATAGGGGTTGCGCAGAGCGGAGGTTTCCGCCAGATCAACGGCTCGCCCAAGAATTTGCGACAAGTCGGCTTGTAAGCCAAAAAATACTTTTAGCGTAGGGCTATCGGCAGACGGTGAGAACACCACCAAAAAATCGGCATCGCTGCGGTCCGGGGCGAAATCGGTTCCCCGTGCGGCTGAACCGAACACTTCAAGCCGTTGTACGTGATAACGTCGACAGAGTTCAGCGATAGCGGATTGATGTTGTTGGATAAAGGGGTGCATTTTTAATGCCTCCTTAGGTTTATGTGAAGCCGAGTGTTTTGGTTTGCGGCTAGTAGCATTTCAGAGCAGTTTAATTGGTGATACTCACTGTAGCAGTTCTTCGGCTAGTTCAATGGTACGCACAGCATACCCTATATGGCTTTTTACATCGCCTCGATCAGGATCAATGTTCCAAATTTTAAATAGGGTTTAAATTGGTAATCATGTCTGACAAAGACAACATATCTTAAGGTTTTCACCCATCATCGCATTAAAATTTTGGCAAACTTCTAATAAAAATACCGAAGCTTTCATTTAATTTTATACATTGATTAATAGCGTTTTTAGTTTTGAATGCCTTAGCCAAATTTTTATAAACTTCGTATTCTTTTTTATAAAATATATTTCTTTTGGCAACTGCTATACATAAATGCCCAGCGCAATTTTTGCTTCTTGATTGCTTTGCTCTTAATGTTTCAAAAAGCGGAAGGTACCAGCACTCAAGTGAATGTACAGATATAGCAAACAATATTCTCTCTTTATATTCGCTGTAGACATCTTCACCAATCTTAGAGATAAGTAGATTTATGACGTCATTAATAATATCGATCTGAGGTCTATCTTTGCCATTGTCGGTTATAGCCACTCCAAAATTGACGTGTTCTGCACAGTCAGTGTCAATTTGTATGACGACATATTCATTAAATAAAAAACTATCTTGAAAGTCTGGTAATGTACAATATTCAAACACCTTTTCCCAGCCACCACTATCCTGTTGTCGACTTTCATCTGTCGCATCTCTAATGGGTTGTATGGAGGTTATTTCTAAATCGCTGTCATAGTGCTCATATAAAATCGTTTCAAGAGTTATTTGATCTGTAATACCCTCTGTAATCAAAGCAAAACTGCTCATCTCTAAAAGCCTTTTGGTAGGCCGCCCAAAATACCTTTTATGAACATTTCGGATAATCGGACAGGAGATGAACCTTCTTTTGATAATGGTTTTTTTATACGTTTTACTTTGGTTTCACCCGATCGGCCTCTAGAAACAACAAATAGGCGCTGTTCATCATCATCAAGATTTAAACCATCTAATGTTGCTGGGTTATGGGTAGTTAGGACAATCTGTTTGTCATGCTTTTTGGCAAAGAAGACCATTTTTTTTACTAACCCTTCACATAGCTTTGGGTTTAGAGAGGCATCAATATTGTCAATAGCGAAGAACTTGGGGGTAAGTTTGCTGGTAATGGCTGCGAAGTAAAAGAGTAAAAAGAGAAAGCCCTCATTGGTGCTCATCTGGTCGAAGTATCGCTTCTCACTATCAATATAGCTGTCTTTAACCTCCATACGGCTATAAGACATGATGTCGTTTATTAGTTTAAAATCTTCAAACCATCCCAAAAGCTTGAGCGACGCTTTAATTTCCTCCAAACACGATTTGTCGCTGTCTTCAGCGATAACCGAAATGAGTTTTAGTAGACCTTCGCCATTAATACCTAATGGTTCTACTTGCCCTTCACGTTGAAATGTGCGTAATGCGGTATGTTCTGGAGAATAGATAATAAAATTTTCGAGTTCTTTACAAAGATGTGTTTTCGATAAAATTAACTCAATAAATTTTCTTTTTAAATTATTATCATTTTCACTTTCCATTTTGAAGGTGCTGCTAAAAAAACTTTCGGTTTCGCTAGACTCTGCTTTTGATGGAGATGAATCAGATAGATTGCGGACAATAGTATCAACAAATTCAAGCACTATCTTTTTGGCTTCGTCCTTATTTGTCCCATTTTCCTTTGCATGTGTAGAAAAATCTTTAACTGTTTCGATCAAACCATTTAAACCTAACGATGCTATTGCATTGTCAGCAACTTTGCACTCCCACTTCGAATAAGGTTCATTATCGTTAGATAACAAAAACTCTTTGGATTCACCGTGTGAGTCAACGACGGAAATAGAAATTGACTCTGTCGAATTAGTTCCGGGAAATGCTGGGCGCATGTATTCTGCTTGCGTAATCCTTACGCCCCTTGAAGCAAGAAACTCATTGTCTAATTTGTTTGCTGATGCTGCGCCGACTAAGGCTATTGCCTCCAATATATTGCTTTTTCCAGCGCCATTTTCACCAATGAAAACATTCACTCGTGAAAGTGATAAAGGAACATCTATAATGGATTTATAGTTTTTTATTGTGATATTCGTAATCAAGTTATTCTCAAAACGTTTGGGTATTCGATTTTTGCCACTTCATCAATACGATCTTACATATCATCATACAATAGTAGTAGGTCGGGCAACAGCTTTCGTTGCCCGACATTTGATATATGCAAATGTCGGGCATAAACAACTTACCCAGCCGTTATTAAAAAGCAAAAGTCTTGATCCCCCGAGCCGGTATTGAGGTTTTACCCTGTAATCCCTGGCTCTTTAGTACGAAGTCAATCGCCTGCTCGGTGCGGTTCAAGACCACGACGGCCACAGTCCCATCAACATTCAAAAATGCGCTTGCTTCAAGGCTGTCCAGGGTTTTGGCGCAGGCCACCCGGCGAGCCCCTGGCCGGATGAAACGGGAAAAATGGCCGATGTAGTTATAAGAGCTTTGATAGAGTATTTCTCCGGCTTGGGTGTCGGCAATAATCGGCGCGCTACAGAAATTGCCGACATGGTTAGGACCACCCGTTTCATCCAGAACCAGGTTCCAATCCACCCATGCCTCGGTCCAGCGGTTAAGATCGTTTATGATCGAGTGGGCATAACGCTCTCCGGTATCCCACGAACCGAGATGCGGTCCGCATTCCTGGCAACCCTCCGTGAAAATAAGGTGTTTATCGGGATAGGCGTCATGAGTCAGCTGCACGATGTCGAAATGGTCGCCGCAATACCAATGAAAACCGACGCCCCAGACATAGTGAGCGGCTTTCGGATCGTCCAGCACAGCCTTGGCGCGTTCGAACAGCCGGTCGCGATTGTGATCCCAGACAATCACTTTCACATTGCCAAGCCCGGCATCATGAAGGGTTGGGCCTAGGTAATCCCTGACAAAATCCCGCTCTTCTTCGCCGGTGTAAATACAGGAATCCCAGGTTTGCGTGGCTTCCGGCTCGTTTTGCACGGTCAGCCCCCAAATCGGTATGCCCTCTTGCCCGTATTCCTGAATGTAACGAACGTAATAATCCGCCCAGGCTTGGCGATATTCCGGCTTAAGCTTGCCGCCGTTATTCATCATGCCATTGGTTTTCATCCAGGCCGGCGGGCTCCAGGGAGAAGCGAACAGTTTTAATGTGCCGCCGGACAAATCGATGGCCTCGCGAATCATCGGAATCAGGGCTTGCCGGTCATGCTCGATGCTGAAATGCTTAAGTTCTACATCGCCGTCCACTTCCGTATAGGCGTAATTTCCAAGCGAGAAATCGCAGCTGTTGATGTGGGTTCGGCATAAGGTATAGGCATTGCCCGTGTCTGGAGAGAAATAGGCTTGCATAATTTCTTGCCGCAAGTGGCTTGGCATTTTATCTAAGGTTACCGCCGCCGCTTCGGTGAAAGCGCCTCCGAAGCCCTGAATTTCTTGAAACTTGACGGTCGTGTCTATGAACACCGAGGGATCGGAAATATTCGTGGCAGGTTCGAACTCTATCGGCGCCAGTTCCGACAGTCGATAGGCTGTGTCACGAGCGGTACAAAATTGCTTTACCAGCCGCTGTTTTGTCATTTTGCTAACTCCACTTGTTGCGTGTTATTGAAGACGACAATCGCTAAACCTAGCTATTGAGAATCATCTAATGGATTTTTTCTAAATTAATCACTGATCATTACGCTGGTTCCCAAGCTCCAGCTTGGTAACCCAGTTAACGAAGCTCCAGCTTCGTGAGATGGGAAGCTGGAGCTTCCCGCACTGAATTCCCAAGCTGGAGCTTGGGAACTAGCGCACTAGCGCTCACTAAAATCCTTAACTTAATGGCAGTGGCGCGCCGCATGGGAATGCGAATCGAGCAACAAAAACTACCTCAACACCCCTGCCGGGCTGGAATAACTATCCAACACCTGCACATAATTGGCCCGTTCGTAAGCGCTGGGATCGATGGCATGTTGCTGGCTGACGCTGCCTTTTAGCTGGCTGACTGACTCGTATTCATGCTCGCCCAGCCACTGTTCCATTTCTATCAGAATTTCGGCTAAACGACCCGAGCCATGCTTTAACAACACACTGCAAAGATGCACCACATCGGCTCCGGCCAATAGCGCTTTCAACACATCGGGTGTCTGGTGGAAACCGCCGGTTACCGCAAGCGACAGCTTGGTCCGTCCATACAGCAACGCAGTCCAGCGTATGCGCAACAACGCTTCCGCTGAAGATGACAGCTCCAGTTTTGGCACCACTTCCAAAGTTTCCAGATCGATGTCGGGCTGGTAAAAACGGTTGAATAGAGCGATACCGTCGGCTCCGGCGGCCTCCAGACGTTTGGCAAAATGAATAGGCGAACTGAACTGCGAAGAAAGCTTCATCACAATCGGCACGCTGACCTGCCCTTTCAATTCCTGCAATATGTCCAGGTAACGTTGTTCGACCGCGTCGCCGCTTTCATCGCTATTGGCGGCCAGATGATAGATATTCAGCTCCAGTGCGTCGGCACCCGCCTGTTGCAATTGCTTGCCGTACTCGACCCAGCCGCTCAATGACGTGCCGTTCAAACTGGCGATGACCGGAATCGCCAGGGTGGACTTGAGCTGTTGCAAATGCTCCAGATACTGCTCTTGATAAGTCTGGATGTTATCCGGCATCGGATGAAACGAATCCGATTCATTATGCCCAATCGATTGATTATAAAAAAACCGGTCCATTTGATGTTCCTCGGCTTCGATTTTTTCCTCGAACAGCGAATACATCACCAGCGCCGATGCGCCTGCGTCTTCCAGTCTGCGCGCGCTGTCCGTGTCCCTGCTCAACGGCGACGCTGACGGCACCAAGGGGTTAGCCAGTTTCAAGCCTAAATAATCAGTCGTTAAATCAACCATTGTCGGTCTCCTTGGCAGTTTCGCTTTTGAGTTGGGCTTTCACCGCTGAAACACTGGTCGATTCGTTCCACGCCAGCTCAGACAGTTGTTTGTAATAGTGATAACGGTTTTTAACATCCTGCTGCGCCTGTTCCAGAAAACGCTCTGCATCTTCAGGGTGTGTTTGCCACAACATGCTGAAACGGGTTTCGGTTTTGACGAAATCGCGGTAAGGAATCGACGGTTCCGCAGAATCCAGGTGCATCGGGTTCTTGCCCTGTTTGATTTTGCCGGGATCGAACCTGAACAACGGCCAATGCCCGCTTTTGACGGCCAGGTTTTGCTGCCGATGATTGTTGGACAGATCCACGCCGTGTGCGATGCAAGGCGCATAAGCGATAATAATGGACGGGCCGTCGTGGGCTTCCGCTTCCAAAAACGCATTCAGGGTTTGGGTATCTTTACCTGCGTAAGCGACATGAGCGACATAAACATTGCTGTAATCCATCGCCAGCAATGCCAAATCTTTTTTAGCCGTGGCTTTGCCGCCGGCAGAGAATTTTGCCACTGCGCCTAGCGGTGTCGATTTGGACGTCTGCCCGCCGGTATTGGAATAAACCTCGGTGTCCAGCACCAGAATGTTGACATTGCGCCCGCTCGCCAAGACATGATCGAGACCGCCAAAACCGATATCGTAAGCCCAGCCGTCGCCGCCGATAATCCAGACGCTTTTCTTGCACAAGCTGTCCGCCAACTGGAGCAGCGTTTGGGCGGCTTGATCGGTCAACGATTGCAAGTGTTGTTTGAGTGCCGCAACCCGCTCGCGTTGCTCGTAAATCCCGGCTTCATCGGACTGATCTGCGTTCAGTATCGCATCGACCAATTCTCCGCCTAACGGTTCGCGCAATGAGGCCAGCAACTCCTTGGCGTATTCGTTTTGCTTGTCGAGAGCGATGCGCATGCCCAAACCGAATTCCGCATTGTCCTCAAACAAGGAGTTGCTCCATGCAGGCCCCCGGCCTTCGGGGTTTTTGGTCCACGGCGTCGTCGGCAAATTGCCGCCGTAAATCGACGAACAGCCGGTGGCATTGGCAACCACCATGCGATCGCCGAACAACTGCGATGCCAGTTTTATGTACGGCGTCTCGCCGCAGCCCACGCACGCGCCGGAAAACTCGAACAACGGCTGCAGCACCATCGAACCTTTGATAGTGTTGGTTTTCAAAAGCCTGCGATCGTATTCGGGGATAGACAGGAAGAAATCCCAATTGTCGCGCTCGGCTTCACGCAACGGTGGTTGCGGCTGCATATTGATGGCTTTGCGGCTGGCGTTGGATTTATCCCGGATCGGGCAAATATCGACGCACAGCGTGCAGCCGGTACAATCTTCCGGCGCAACCTGATAGCTGATTTCCAAACCGGCCGGAAAATCCTTGCCCAACATCGCTACATGTTTGAAGGTTGCGGGCGCATTGGCCACGACCTCGGTCGGAAAAATTTTGCTGCGAATGACCGAATGCGGACAAACCATGACGCATTTGCCGCATTGGGTACACAGATCGGTTTCCCAGACCGGGATTTCCAATGCCAAATTGCGTTTTTCATAAGCCGCCGTGCCGGTTGGAAAGGTGCCGTCAATCGGCATCGCGCTGACCGGCAACGCATCTCCCCGTCCGGCAATAATTTCTCCCGTCACCCGTTTGACAAAATCGGGCGCGGCATCGCTGATCGTGGATTGAATGTCGAATTGGCTGCTGACCTGTGTCGGCAGCGGCACGGCATGCAAGCAGGCCAACGTTTCATCAATGGCTTTGAAATTCAGTTCGACGATATGGCGACCTTTTTTGCCATAGGTTTTTTCGACCGCGTGTTTAATTGCGGTAACCGCCTGCTCTTGGGGCAACACGCCGGATATGGCGAAGAAGCAAGTCTGCATAATGGTATTGATGCGCTTGCCCATGCCGCTTTTTTCGGCCACTTCATAGCCGTCGATCACATAAAAGCGGATTTTTTTGGCTATCATTTGCCGCTGCATTTTAGCGGGTAGCGACGCCCAAGCCTGTTCCGCCGACTCCGGCGAGTTCAGCAAAAATACCGCGTTTTCCGCCGCATTGGCGAGCATGTCGTAGCGCTCCAGGAAAATCGTCTGATGGCAGCCTATGAAGTTGGCGTCGTTTTCGGCAATCAGGTAAGTGGAGCGTATCGGCTTGGGACCGAAGCGCAAATGCGAGACGGTAATCGCGCCGGATTTTTTCGAGTCGTAAACGAAATAGCCCTGAGCGTGCAAATCGGTCGCTTCGCCGATTATTTTAATGGTGTTTTTATTGGCGCTGACCGTGCCGTCGCTGCCCAAGCCGTAAAACATAGCCTGGAAAGTTTCGGCCTGTGCGTCGGTGCGATAACTTGCATCCCAATCCAGGCTGGTGTGCGTGACATCGTCGTGGATGCCGATGGTGAAATTATTTTTCGGTTGCGCCTGTTTCAATTCATCGAAAATCGCCTTGATCATGCCGGGCGTGAATTCCTTGGAAGACAGGCCGTAACGGCCGCCAACCACTTTCGGCAGCACCGAAAATTTGGCCGCGCCGCCGATAAAATCCTGGGCCAGCGCGCCAAGCACGTCCTTATACAGCGGTTCTCCATCCGCACCGGGCTCTTTGGTGCGATCGAGCACCGCTATTTTGCGGCAACTGACAGGAAGCGCTGCTAACAGGCTGGCGGCATCGAAGGGCCGGTATAACCGCACTTTAAGCAAGCCGACCGATTCGCCCTGACGGTTGAGATAATCCAGCGTCTCCGCGACCGCCTCCGCGCCTGAGCCCATCATCACGATGACGCGCTCGGCGTCCGGCGAACCCAGATATTCAAACAAACGATAAGACCGGCCGGTCAGCTGGGCAAAACGATCCATTGCAGCCTGCACGATTCCCGGCATCGCCTGATAATAGGCATTGACCGATTCCCTGGCCTGAAAATACACATCGGGATTCTGGGCCGTGCCGCGCAACACCGGACTATCGGGCGTCAATGCTCTGCTTCTATGCGCCCTCACCCACTCTTCGTTAATCATGGCCCGCATGATGTCGTCATCAAGCAGTTTAATCTTGGCGACTTCGTGTGAGGTTCTGAAGCCGTCGAAAAAATGCATCAGCGGAATGCGGCCTTCCAGCGCTACGGCATGGGCGATCAGCGCAAAGTCCATGACTTCCTGCGGCGAATTGGAACACAGCATGCCGAAACCGGTCATGCGCGCCGACATCACATCGCTATGGTCTCCAAAAATCGACAAGCCCTGGCAGGCCAGCGAACGGGCGGCAATATGGAATACTGTCGGCGTTAATTCACCGGCAATTTTGTACATATTGGGCAGCATCAACAGCAAACCCTGGGAGGCGGTAAACGTGGTCGCCATCGATCCGGCCTGCAACGCGCCGTGGATGGCTCCGGCTGCACCGGCCTCGCTTTGCATTTCGGTCACCTGCGGCACCGTCCCCCATAAATTGACCTGTCCGCGAGACGACCATTCGTCGGCCCATTCGCCCATATTGGATGACGGCGTTATCGGATAGATTGCGATGACTTCGTTGAGTTTGTGGGCTACCGTAGCGGCGGCCTGATTTCCATCGATTGTAAGTGTTTGCTGATTTTGCATTAGAAACCCTCAGGAACAAAAAAGTGTAACTGCCGCATTCTTTACCATAGTTTAAAGACCTGGACGTTACGCATTGGCTGACAGTACAGAATATGGAGATTTAAAACAACCCTGACCAACCGTGATAAGAAAAAACAAGTCGTCCATTCGACGACGCGTTGCCGCTTGCCGATGTATTTTTATTGAGCGAACCCATATCCGTCAATTATTGTTGCTTAGCGGTAATTATAGTTATTTCTCACGGCAGTAAAGTATGCCGGAGTTTTTATGGGTTCTGTCTCTGAGGCATCCCTATAAAATAAGTTTATAAAACAACAGGTTTTTGATATTTTGCGCATTCAATATATACAACATAGCCGAAAAGTCGTCATGCCGGCAGGGATGCCGGACTCCAGTCACAAGGATGTGAAACTTTAAAATACCACCCGCTTTTATTAAGCACCTGGAAAGTCACCAAAGTTACCATCCCCTTCGACTACGCTCAGGACAGGCATGGCACTGGATTCCGGCATAACCCACAGGGATGTGGGGAATGCAGATATTGCAGGAGCAAATATCTGTCCCTGCCGGAACGGCGAGTTTGGGAAATTCGTGGGGATACCTCAGGCTCTGTCTCAAATATTCAAGGATTTTAGCAGCTACCAAGATGACCTTTAAGTTATGCCGAAAAATGGCAATCCTCAACGTTAAAGCTGTTTGATCAGCCGGGTCAGTTCATTTAGTTCGCCAAGCTGATGTCCGGTCATGCCTTGGTCAAGCTTTAGTTGCTCAACCTGGGCATTTATCCTGGCAACCACTTCCTGCTGCTCACTTTTTCGAGTGCGTAACTTATCGACCATATGGGTAAAAGCCAAGCCCAGCGCCTGAAGCTGGTCCGTTTCCCGCAACGACACATAATCGTCAAAATTACCCTCGCCGATGTGTTCGCAGTTTTTTTCAAAGCGATAAAGAGGCCCGACGATTTTATGGGTGGCATGCAAGACCCAATACCAGGCGAGGGTTCCGGCGATAATCATGGCTACCGCGTTACTGATCAAGATGGATAGCCCCAGCCGTTCCCAGCTATTGGCGATATTGGCATGCGCGGATTGGGATTGCGCTTGCAAATCGCCGCCGGTTATCCAGAAAATCAATAAGGCAGAACACAATCCCGATAACAAAATCATCAGCAAAGCGCCTGCAATAAAGCGGACCTGGATGGCTTTGTTGATGAAAATATGACTGCGTTTAAAAGGCATTCTGGACATTACTTGGACTCCTGGTTTGAATTGTGACAAATTAAGCAAAGTTCGCCATCGACGTTATTGCGGCGCAGTAAAAAACTCTTGTGCAACCGATCATCATTAAGCAGTCGATCCATAAAGCTGAAGCTGGCTTGCGGCTTGGCGCTGGTCAAATCGCCGTGCGTGTAATGGCAGGTTAAACAGGATAGCGCGTTCTTTTTATTGAACGGCATATCGGCCGGGATCTCAAAATCCAGCTTTAAGCCTACTTTATGGCCATCCTCCGTTTTATGACACCCTGAACACATGGCTACGCCGTCATTATTGAAAGCGTTTAAATCGACGCGCTTATTTTTGGTATTCAGCGCTTCAACGTTGTCATAATGAATTCGGGCGACATGGCAACCGGCACAGTCGCCGGACTTGCCGGCGGCAATCGTGTGCGGATTGTCAGCCGCTTGCACCGCAGACATCGAAAACAGTACGCAGCCTCCGATAACCATCATGAACCTTTGAACCCGTCGATTGCGTTCATGCGTCGGCCGTTCGACAAGACGCTCCCGGGCGCCGTCGAAGGACTCAAAACCAACGCTACGTTTTTTAAGCTGTTTCATAGTCATATCCCTATTAAAACGACACAACCATTTGCGCTATTCCCAGTTTTTCATCAAAGTAACGCTCCTGCGTTGAGGTGCCCAAGGAATCGGTGTACTCGAATTTAAGCCTGAAATAGTCATTGAATTTGTAATTCAAGCCAAGCGTTAAAGCGGATACATTATTGATAGCGACCAGTGTTGCGCCATCATAGTCGTAGGCAATCCTGTTATGAGGCTGCCATCGGCCATAGCGGGCAAAAGCGGTGATCGGGTAACGGATAAAACGTTCAAGATCGGCCAGCAACGTGGTGTGATAGCCGAGTTCGTCGGGCTTCCCGACGTCGCTGACAGTGCCATCGCCATTGTCGAGTACGAAACTGTTATGCGCGTTAAGCCACATCAATTCGCTTTGCAGCTTTAAAAAACGGTAGCCGAAACTGAGATCGGCACCATACACGGAATGCCTGATGTTTCTGTTTTTATCAAGGTCGCTCAAGTGTGAAACGCCAAACTCGACGCCTTCGCCGGTGTTGTTATGGGTGCGATACGCGTTTTTGCCCAGCGACACGCCCAAGCGCCCGCCCAGGGACGTGCCATCGTTGGCATACATGGCATCGGTCCAAAATACGGAATAGTTAAACTCATGCCAGGCGCCGTAAGAACGAACGCCGTCACCGTTAAAACCTCCAAATTGCATTCTTGACGTGGTGATCGGTGCCGTGATGGTCTCGCGATCGGAATTGGCGAAATTTTGATAATCGCTTGAGAACGGCAAGTCGAAACGCCCGGCCTGAACATGAAGGCCCGCGGCATTAAAAATTCGGCCTCTGGGAGGAATGGAGTGGTCAAACAGGTGGTAATCGATCACGGCAACAGCAATGCCCGCGCCACCCGCGCCAATGCCACCGGGGCCACTGCCCCCGCAGGTAATAGCGGCCGGCGCTGAAAAATCGGCGCCCGATGAGTTGCCGCAC
This sequence comes from Methylobacter sp., assembly GCF_030680395.1. GTDB lineage: Bacteria > Pseudomonadota > Gammaproteobacteria > Methylococcales > Methylomonadaceae > Methylobacter_A. The sequence goes on from NZ_JAUXVR010000041.1 coordinate 167,308, forward strand.
AGTACCAAAGCCGAGCTGGCAGCAAAATTGTCGCTATGGTTATACTCCAGATCAATCTCAACCGAACCCACGCTAAAAGTCTGGTCTGTCGAGTTATCGGTTTTAGCATTCACGTCAAAAAAACCGCTAATGTCCAGGCCTTTTTCTTTTGCCGCGTCTTTAAGCGCTTCCACTTCCTCGGTTAAATCACCGAGCTTATTGACAATGGCATACCCGGATTTGGCATCAGGCGCTGTTCCCGTTTCAGTCGGTGTCTTTTCAGCAGATTTTTCGTTAACGGCTGCGCCGGGTTCCACGGGAGCGGTAACCACTACAGCTGGCGCGTGCTCCAATTGCTGGAGTCGGGCCTCGAGTTGGGCAATTTTTTGATCTTTTTTCTTCAGCTGTTCCTCGACAATCTGCCGGATATGTTCGTCGGAAACACTGGCAGCACCGGCCGCCGCATTTGCCGCAGGCACGTGTAGGGTAAAAAGAAACAAGAAAAATAGAGAATTCTTGGCCCAAAAAATGATCTGTGTAAAAGTCATAGTTAATTTATTTTTATTATTTATGTGTAAATTTGAATGTAGTGTTCATGCTTTTAATATGACAAGCATCGCCAGTGCTCATACAGGGCAATCCCGCCCTGCTTAAAGACACGATAAAATCAATTAGTTGAATGATGGCGACACTTCCCGCCGGTAAGGCGGTTTATTGATTTATTTGAATATTAAAAAATCAAATGCGATCACTCCGGGGGCTGGCCGTACTCTCTTGCAACAGTACGGCGAAGTCCTCTGCCGGCAACGGGCGGCTTTTTAAATAACCCTGGTATAAATCGCAACCTTGTGCTTGTAAGAAATCCAGCTGTTCTATCGTTTCCACCCCTTCGGCAAGCACTTTAAAACCCAAGATACGGCCCATTGCGACAATAGTGGCTGCAATTTCCATGTCGTCGGAACTGTTAGGGATCTCATCAATAAAACTCTTGTCGATTTTCAGCACGTCCAATGGAAAATGCTTTAAACAAGCCAGCGATGAATAACCGGTGCCAAAGTCATCAACGGCCAAACGGACACCTTGGGCGCGCAGATTATTGAGCAGTTCGACTGCCTGATCCTGATACTCCATTAATCCGCTTTCGGTCAGCTCCAGTTCTAACCATTCTGCCGGATAGGCGGTTTCGGCCAATACGGCAGTGACCAAGGTACTCATGTCGGAACGCTTGAATTGGTGAGGCGAAACATTGACCGACAGGGTCAGAGCAGGCAAACCGGCATCCAGCCACTGCCGGCCCTGGCGACAGGTTTCCCGCAGCACCCATTCGCCAATCGCTATAATCAAGCCGGTTTCTTCCGCTAAGGGAATGAAGCGCAAGGGAGGAATAAGTCCTTCTGCAGGATCTTGCCAGCGAACCAGCGCTTCGGCACCCACGATATTGCCGGTCGCAATATCAACCTGCGGTTGAAAATAAACCCTCAATTCATTCTGCACAATTGCCCGGCGCAGTCGGGCTTCCAGCTCCATGCGTTCGCGCGCACCGACAGTCAGCTCATTGGAGAAATAGGCATAGCAACCGCGCCCTTGGGCTTTAGCCCGATAAAGTGCGGTATCGGCCTGCTGTAGCAGTATTTCAGGCGTGTAGCCGTGTTGCGGGTAGAGGCTGATTCCAATACTGACACCGATCCGTACTTCGCCATAAGGAGGAATTTGCCAGGGCTCGCTAAAGTCGGCAATGATCTCATCAGCCACCCGTGCCGCATCTTCCGGGCGAGTGATATCTTCCAGCATCACGGTAAATTCATCACCACCCAGGCGAGCGACCGTATCTACCTCGCGCAATCGTGAAGACAGTCGTTCGGCGACTTGTTGCAGCAGTTGGTCACCCGCGAAATGGCCAAAACTATCGTTGACATCTTTAAAACGATCCAGATCCAGCATCAGCACAGCAAATTGTTTTCCCTCCCGCCACGACATGTTAATGCCATGCTTAATCCTGGAAAACAACAGTCGCCGATTGGGAAGAGCGGTGAGAGGATCATTATGCGCAAGAAACTCAAGCTGGGCTTCGGAAGCCTTGATCTGGGATATGTCGGAAAAGACAGCAACGTATTCGGATACTTCGCCGGACTCATTCGTCACTACACTGATACTCAGCATTTCAGGATATACATCACCGTTTTTACGCCGGTTCCATATTTCGCCTTTCCAGTATCCAATCGTGGCAAGATGTTTCCACATGGCGAGAAAAAAATCCTGATCGTGTTGCCCGGAGGATAGCAGGTGCGGATTCCGGCCTATTACGTCAGTCTCGCTGTAGCCGGTAATAACGGTAAAGGCATGGTTTACTTTTACAATATTGCAGTCGGCATCGGTAATCATCAGGCCTTCAGCACTTTGCTCGAACACTTTGGCGGAGAGCCTGAGTTGTTCCTGGGCGTATTTTCTGCCGGTGATATCTTCTACCGTGGCAACAACGAGGCTCACTGTGCCATCGAGTTGTCTCACGCACTTGACATCGAGACTGGTATGCACGACAGCGCCATCCTTGCGAATGAAGCGCTTTTCCTTGGTATAACCTTCACATTCTCCTTGCATAACACGCTCAAATTGAACAATATCCAAAGCAAGATCATCCGGATGAGTCATCTCCGCCCAATCCTTCTCATCGAGTTCTTCACGGGTATAACCCAGAATATCGCACAGGCGATCATTGAATTGCAGCCAGCGTTTTGTTTCCGGTGAAGTAATTGCCATGCCGATGAACGGCAAGTCGAAAAAATGCCTGAGCAGATCGTCCGATTTCCTCTTTTCAACGAGCAAAGCCAAGCTTTGCACGCGTTTTTGCTCTCTCCAGAACAACAGAAGTGCCACGCTGAGTGTCACCATGGAAAAAAAAGCCACCCAACTAATCCAATAGATTAATGCTCTCAGCGACGCCAGCACATTATCGCGTTCAACCTTGGCAACAATATGCCAAGCCGTCCCGGCCACCGGCCGGTAAGCGGCCAGCACTGAGACGCCCCGGTAATCCCTGCCTTTGATGGTGCCGGGCCGGGCCTCATGAATGGCGGCCGCGGCCGGCAGGTCCGGATCGTTTAAAGATAATAAATGCGTCATGGCTGTGCCGCTACGACGATCCAATTCGTTTAGGAAAATAACGGAATTGCCTTGACGACGAACCAGCAAGATTTCAGTGGCGGGACTGGCAGTCGACCAAGCCTGAATCAGAGGATAAAGAAAATGCTGTGCGGTAGCACGCAACACGACTGCGGCCACTACACGGCGGGGACTTTGCGGCTCTGAAACAATCACCGGCACCACCCAGTCCAGATGAACCGCGCCGGATCTATCGAGGTAAAGTTCGCCGCGTAGCACCGATTTATCGGTCATTGCCTGATGTAGCTGCTCTTGCAAAGCGGGAGGCGTATCAGCATGCTCGCCTAACTTGAGCAACAACCGGCCGTCATTATCCAGCAAGAGAATGCTATCGAAACCATGAGCGGTACGTAGCGTATTGAGGTTATCCCGAATAGGTCCGGAGAGTTCAACATCCTGTTGCCGACCCACAAATTGACCAACCTGGGTTGCGAAACCGGTAGATGCCGCCAGCGATGCGGCATTGCCATGCCGTTCGTCCAGCCAATTTTTAACCTGGTCAGACTTGAGGCGGGCAATGGTTTCCAGATTGGCATAAGTATCGAGCTCTATCTTAGGACCATGTAGCATGATACTGGTCAAACCTATCAAAGGTACAACCAGCGTCAAAGCAATAAACAACAGTACCGTTCCGGGGATTACAGGCGGATGTTTTTTGTCGGCCTTGATTGGCTTTGCCGCCCATGTTGTTACTAATCTAATCAGCGCCATTTTTAAATGAACATCGATAGCGGCAGCAAGCTTGCGGACTGCGCAGGACATAGGCGTGGCAGGGTAATGGTGATATTCATCGGCATCTATAACGTGTCGTAAAGAAAAATTGCTGAATTTTTGGTGCTGTGGCGCGAGTAAGGTCGGCATGCCGTCATTTGCGCTAAACCGTGGGCGCAATACCAATGAGCCCACACGCAGCAACGACGATATTAAAACTCTTCCCATTCATCGCCGACGGAAGTCATTAATAATGGCTTGGCTACTGCTAACTTTTTACTGACATTTGCCTTGGCTATTGTTGTTACTTTTTGTACCGGAGCCGCATTAAAAGAACCGCCCGAACTATTTACATTATCGTGTAATTTGAAATTCGCTACGGTACCCGACAGGTGATGCGTTTGTTCTTCCAGCGATTCTGCGGCAGCTGCGGCTTGCTCTACCAGGGCGGCATTTTGCTGGGTCACATCGTCCATTTGAGTGATGGCCTGATTAACCTGTTCGATACCGGATGTTTGTTCAATTGAGGCCGCGCTGATCTCGGCCATGATGACGGTAACGCCGCGAATGGCATTAACAATTTCTTCCATGGTTACACCTGCCTGGGCCACCAGTTTAGTACCGCCTTCAACCTTCTCTACCGAATCGCCAATCAGGCTTTTAATCTCTCCCGCTGCAGCGGCGGCGCGTTGTGCGAGGTTACGCACTTCACCGGCAACAACGGCAAAGCCACGGCCTTGTTCACCGGCCCGAGCCGCTTCGACCGCGGCGTTAAGGGCAAGTATATTGGTCTGAAAAGCGATACCGTCAATGACCGAGATAATGTCTACAATCTTACTGGAGGCTTCGTTGATGCCTTCCATGGTAGTGACAACCTGATCAATCACTACCACACCCTTGCCGGCGATGTTTGACGCGCCGGCAGCAAGCTCGTTGGCATGTCGGGCGCTTGCGGTATTTTGCTGCACGGTAGAGGTCAGCTCTTCCATGCTGGCGGCAGTTTCTTCCAGACTGGCGGCTTGTTCCTCAGTGCGATGAGATAAATCATTATTGCCCGCTGCGATTTCCTTAGCCGCATTACCGATGGTGTCGGTGGAGTCCTTGATGTCTCCTACCAAGTCTTTGAGGTTTTCTACAATGCTATTCATGCCGGTAATCACTTCACCATAAGTGCCTGGATAGTTCTTGTGGATGGTTTGAGTCAGATCCCCTTCGGACAGTGCTTTGGCGATATGCGCTATGTCGCTCAGGACACTAAGTTCATCGAGAGAGATATTGATGTTATCTTTCAATTTGGCAAGATCGCCGCGTCCTTCGGCTTTAACGCGCTGACTGACGTCGCCTTGAGCAACTTCGGCCATAATCTCACCCACATCGTCCAGCATGGTTTGCATCGCTTTCATTGCGTTATCGACAGTCAGTTTGAATTCGCCTTCGACCCTGACATCAACCCGTTTGGTAAAATCGCCTTCATACAGGGCTTTCATGACCTCGGTAAGCGCATCCATGGTTAGTTCAAGCTTGTCTACGCTGGCGTTAACGTTCTCTTTCAGACAATTCAAGTCACCACGCGCGGCGACGTTTACCCGCGTAGTGAAATTGCCCTTGGCTACCGCTCCCATAACGGTATTGGTGTCAGACAGCACGCTTTGCAAAGAGTCCATCATACTGTTGAAGGAAGACGCGACGTGTCCCAGCTCATCCTCAGTTTGAATATCCGAGCGTATGCCAAAGTTTCCGGTATGGTTGATTTCCTGGGTAATCTTTACCAAAGCAGCCAGGGGATGCGCAATACGACGGAAGATATACCAAGCCAGCATACTAAAAACAGTCATCGACACAGCCAGAATCAGCAGGGTATTTATGCGGCTACCGGATACACGGTCATCCGCGGCTTGCTGTGCCGTATCGGCTTCTTTCTGAATCAGGTCGGCGAGCTTCTCCATCTCATCTTCCAATGCCTTGAACTCGTGATCGAAAGTCGCCCTTGCATCCGTTTCAACCTTTCCGTTTTGAATTGCAGCTACGACGACCGCTTGAGCTTGCTGGGTATAGGAGTTTACAACGGGAATAATGGTCTCAATCTGGCGCTTGACAGACGCGTCCAACTGAGCCTGGGCATTGTCGGCAAAGTTCTTGTTAAAGCGCGCGATGTGGTCGTTTAGCTCATCCTGGATTGCCTTCATCTTTTCGGTATGTCCGTCCAGGCTGGCTAATACAACGCCGAGAACATCGCTGCGGATGGCATCGTGCATCATGTCTGCATCCATCTGCCTGCGTAGGGCCTGTCCGGTATTGGCAACGAAAGTTATGCCCTCGTTGAGTTGCTGAACATTACGCAACCCCACAAAGGAAAGCAGTAGCATGGACAGCAAAACCACTAGGGTCATCGCCATCAACATCTGACTTACTGTGAGCTGGAGCTTATTCATTTGGGTAATTCCTTTATCTTTATAATGTATCGTGAAGAGTTGCTGAATGTATCGGTTCTGCTACGAGCTTGTATAAGCGCGTTATTTTTAATAAATTTGTGTTTGTCACAAGTGTTTCGGCTGCTATCGTTGGCCCGCATTACGAGCACTTAAAACCTTAAAGTCGAGCATGATGGCGCGTTTTATCCATGCCTCGCATGACGACTTAAGCGTCTCGTTTTCCTGCTCTAAGGTAGCAATATAGGCTTTTGAGTGTTTTAAATTAGCGTTTATGGTCTCAAGCAGACTTTCAATCTCTCTCAGCGTTTTAATGCTGTTGTTCAGCTTTTCACCCAACACATATTGAGCATTCAAACTTTCGCTTAATTCATTTTCAAGTTGTTCGATCTTTGTCATTTAAATTTCCTCTTCATAATTACCAATGTTGTGATTCCGGCTATGGCAATCACAAATACGGCGTGTAACCAAGCCATAAAAACCACATCCCCGGTCACAACCACTTAAATATTGCCGGGGTGGACAAGCTTTTTTGTTTGCAGACTCTGTATCGGTTACCGGCATATTGATCTTCATAAACGGTCTCTGTATTGGTATTTTCCCGAAAGGCGGGCTGTAAGCTTATGGGTTAATGTCATTGTGTTCTTTTGCCGTCATCGGCACTGGTGACACAGGCAGGGCATGCTGTTGCAAATCGGCTGTATGTTTCATCTCAAGCATTCCTGATCCTGCAGGCAACTGATTTTTGAAAGTTTTTCGGATCAGAGCAATCAGTTCGGACACGTTGAACGGTTTGGTCAGGTAAGCCAGAAAACCGGCTTTCAGCCCTGCCTCAATATCATCAGGCATAGCCGCAGCGCTTACGGCAATCACCGGAATAGAGCTAGTATTCGGATTGGACTTGAGTGCATGCAGTGCCTCCAGACCCCTCATGCCGGGCAGGTTAACGTCCATCAGCACAAGTCCGGGCGGTGTCCTGCGAATCAGTTCCAACCCTGCTTCGGCGTTTTCGGCGGTTAGCAGCTCAATATCAGGAAGCCGGCAAAAAACGTCTCTCATCACATTAAGGTTGATCGGGCTGTCTTCAATGTAGAGCACTTGAGCGCTGACCAGCCCGCTTTGATCCGAGACTCCCGTTCTTGCCTTAGCCGACGGTTCGGTAAAAGTTCCGCAAGCGGGCGCGACAATAGGAAGTTCGATCCAGAACTGGCTACCGATACCCAAGAAGCTGTGGAAGCCGATGCTGCCGCCCATGGCCTTAATCAGTCGATTGCAGATGACAAGACCGATACCGGCGCCCTCAATAGCGGTTTTTTCGATACCCAAGCGCTGGAACGGTTGAAATACCTCTGCTTGATACTGATCGGATATGCCCATACCCGTATCCAATACGGTGATACGTACATTATTGCCGATTACGTCGGAGGACAGCGCTATGCTGCCGCCCTGCCGGTTATACTTGATGGCGTTGGACAGCAGGTTTAGCAATATCTGCCGGAGACGGCGCGCGTCAGCGCGGACCAACACTCTGTCGTGGCCGGTGTAGCTGTGACCAATGTCGATATGGCGTATTGCGGCCATCGGCCGTATGCGCGATAACACTTCGTCCTTCAATACTTCCAGATCAACCGTTTCGATGTTCAGCTTCAGCTTGCCGTTTTCGATGCGCGCCAGATCGAGAATTTCGTTAATCAGGCTTAACAGATGGCTGCCGCTGGTCATGATGTGTCCAACCGCCTCTTTTTGGACACTGCTCAGCGGCGTTAATTCGTCAATTTCCAGCAATTGTGCGAAACCGATGATGGCGTTGAGCGGCGTGCGCAGTTCGTGACTCATGTGCGACAGAAAATCCGACTTGGCTTTATTGCCGTCTTCGGCGGCGGTTTTAGCCTCAACCAGCTTGTCTTCGATGTGTTTGCGTTCGCTGATGTCCCATAAAATGCAATGAGTGCGCATAAATTCGCCATTGACATCGCGTTGGATGCGTCCGTCGATTAACACCGTTAAGGTGCTGCCATCCTTGCGGCGCAATTGCAGTTCGGAATCAACACCGCGTGCAGTTTTAAAGTCTTCGCAGATAACAGGAAACTGACACTTAGCTGTTTCAACCAAAAAATCCTTAAAACAACGGCCTAGCAATTGTTCCCGGCTATAGCCCAACATTTCCGCCATTTTGCTATTCAAGTCCAGGTAATGGCCTTCAATATCCAGCGACTGGTAAGCGACCGGAACATGCTCAAACATTTGCCGGAAACGGTTTTCGCTGTTTTGCAAGATCTGCTCCGCATGTTTACGTTCAGTAATGTCGCGAATAAAACCATGCCATAAAACAGCATCACCGTTCAGCCGTTCCGGTGTGGAGTGGCTTTCCAGCCAGATTTCGCCTTTTTGGGGATGAATCACGCGAAACTGTTGCATACAATCGGTCATTTGCTGTGCGGAATTACGGATAGATTCCCAGACAAGTGCGATATCATCGGGATGCAACCGTAAAAAAATCGCAGTGGCGTCGTGTTTAACGGTCTTCGCCTCAATACCGAAAACGTCGGCAATGCCTTTGCTCGCAAAAGGGAAGCGGCTGCTGCCGTCGGCATTGAGTTGAAATTGATACGTCATGCCCGGCGCGTTACCGACTAACTTATCCAGGGTTAACTTGGCGATACGTAATTTATGACGACTGTGCGCTACATAGGCGCTAAAGAGCGCTAATATCACCAGCAAAAATGCCCCGCCGCCCAGCCATGGATAAAGTTGCTGCAAATCGTAAGGCTTGGAGTCGTAAAGCATGCCCGAGAAATCAAAGTCTGGCGGCAGCATGCCCAATTGCGCATAAGTATCGGCAATATGTTGCCAGCGTCTGGAGCTCATGTGTCCAAGTTCGATCAAATCCGCCATGATGAAAGGCCGGTAGCGACGCGCTTCCCACAGCAAATGGTCGAGCGAACGGTCTGTGGCATAGCGTTGATGAATCAGCTCGGCAATTTCGTCGGGATGTTGCATGGCATACGCCCAACCTTGCAAGCTGGCCTGGCGAAAAGCTTTTACCTGTTCGGGATGATCCTTAATCTGTTGTTCGGTGGTGAACAACACATCGCCGTAAAAATCGATACCGCCATTCAGGGCTCTCAACTCCAGGTAATCGACCCCGGCTTGTTCCAAGGCATAAGGCTGATTCGGCGTGTAAGCCGATAAGCCGTCGGTGCGCCTGTTAATCAGGTCAACGACGTTCTGACTGTGCTGTTGCCGCTGGAAACTGCCTTCATCAAGCCCGCTTTGTTTAAAATAAGCCCGTAGTTCGGCATCATCGGGGCCGATCATCAGTTTCCGGCCCGCCAAATCCTTTACCGTCCGGATACCGCTATCGCGGCGAACCACCATACTCAACGGCGAGTGTTGAATAATCGCGGCCAAAGCCACGACCTGTGCGCCATGACTTCTCTCCAGCAGCAGTTGGGTATTACTGACACCAAAATCCGCGCCGCCATTGATCACGGTCCGGACCGGCGGGCGTTCGGGGCCGCCCTCCAGAATCCGCACATCCAGGCCCTCTTTCCGGTAATAACCTTTTTCAAGTGCTGCGTAATAACCGGCAAACTGAAACTGATGCTTCCATTTCAGTTGCAAAGTAACACGCTGTAAAGGTCTTGAAGCAATGTCGTCAGCCAATATCTGCGGCGATAACAGCAGTACGCACAAATAGCAGGCCATAAAAAATCCTTTCATGGCGATAGCGATAACCGGGCTGGCCGGGGATTTCTTACGGCTCAAGCGTTGCGCTCCTTTAGCCACACAAGCAGCGCTTCCATCGGCATCGCCTTGGCGACAAACCAGCCCTGCACCAAATCACAGCCAAGACCGCGCACAAGATCCAGTTCGGCCTGGATTTCAACGCCCTCGGCAACGGTGGAAAGTCGCATTTTTTTTGCCATCTCGATGGTTGAGGCCAGGATAGCGCGTGCGGCGGTTTTCTCGATGGCGCCCTGAACGAAACTCCGATCAAGCTTTAGCTCGCCAAAAGGAATACGCTGCAATTGCTCCATGGATGAGTAGCCCGTTCCGAAGTCGTCAATGGAAAGCTTGAAGCCCTTGAGCCGCAAGCGGGTCATTACGTCCAGCGCTGTCGCCATATCGGCCATCACCCCGGTTTCGGTGATTTCCAGGATCAGATTTTCGGCCTTGAAACCGGTTGCCTGGACGTTGGCCAATATGAATTCCGGCAGCCGGATGTCGGAGAGCCAGTTGGCTGAAAGATTAACAGCGAGAGTCAATGAATATCCCGCTTCGGCCAGACGGGCTCCGCCGACCAGCGCTTTGGTGACCAGCAGCTCGGAGAGCTCCCCAATCAGGCCGTGCCGCTCAGCCATGCTGATGAAGACATCCGGAGAAATCATCTGGCCATTGTGCTGCCAGCGAGCCAGGGCTTCCATACCCACGACGCGGAGTCTGGCTGCATCCACCTTGGGTTGAAAATGCACCTCAAATTCGTTGTGGCGGATGCCCTTTTGAATATCGTCCGGCGTAATGGCGATCTGTTCACGTTGCGCCGAAGGTACCGTCGTTGTTTCGCAAGCGCCCGTCAACAGACGCAGAAGAGCGTCTTGCGTCACCGGTTTTTTTAAGATGCCGCGCAGATTCATACCCTTGGCACGCACCATTTCAGCGGCGGTCTGCAACAACTGTTCCTCGACGCCGCTGGCAATAATTATACAGCCCCGGTAATTGTTGTCGGCCAAGTGGCGCAAGAACTCAATGCCGTCCATGCCGGGCATTTTAAGATCGCTGACGAGCAAATCGATGCCGCCATTGGCGCGGGCGATTTCTATCAGCGCCACTTCGGCGCTCTCAACTGCCCGTACCTCATGGACGCCCAATGAATACAACAGCATTGCAATTTGCCGCCGCGCTACGGGGTCGTCATCCACGATCAGCACACAACCCGGCCGCATGTCTGCTGTTATTGATACGGTATCTACCTGTTGAATAGTCGATACCATCGACACGCCAAGCCGACTCACTGCGGTTTCCACGTCGCTCAGTGCGTGCTCAAGCTCGGTGAGCAAGTTTGCTGCCGCATCTAATCGATTCGCTTTGGCAACGTTCTCAAGGTTTTCGGCCAAGTGAGCGAAAACCAGCGCCCCTACCATGCATGCCGATGACTTGAGTTTGTGCATTACCAAGGACAGCTTATGCCCGTTGCGTTCGGCGAGATGCTCCCGACAGGCCGGCAGATCGTGGCGTGCCGTGGTCGTAAATAAATCGATGAGTTCCCGCTTCTGCTTCGGATCTGCGTTACCGATGATGCGCGCCAGATAATCGGTATCCAGTATTGCTTTGTTTTCCCCGATGCGCATATTGACTTCGCCGTTGCGAGATGCGAGCGGCGACGCGTGCGGTAGCCACAGCTCCAACATACTTCGCAAATCATCCAATTCAATAGGTTTAGGCAGGACGTCATCCATGCCCGCTTGTCGGCAAAGCGAGATCTCTTCCGGGTGCTGAGCGGCGGTGATGGCAATGATGGGCACATACGCGCCCGTTTCTCTTTCGGTGGCGCGGATGGCGCGTGTCAATTCCAGGCCATCCATGCCGGGCATGTTACGGTCGGTCAGGATTAGATCGTGCCCTCCTGCTTGCCATTTAAGCATTGCTGCCGCGCCGTCGACAGCAATATCGGCAATAAAACCCAGCACACCGAGTTGCATCCGCAGTACTGCCTGGTTGGCGGGGTTATCTTCGGCAACCAGAATGCGCCGCTTCTCCGAATCGCTGTTACGTTGGGCTTCGGCTATGATCGGCGTTTTGGACTCCTGCGGTATCTTGGCACTACCCTTGGCGTTGATATGATCGAACAAACCGCTGATCAAGTGAGTGAGCCGTTGACCGTCTTTTGCAATTTCGACGACTTTTTGCCGGGTTTCGGCCTCCAGCGTATCGTTCATTTGCAGAGTCTTAATATGACTGAGCATCGCGTTCAAGGGTCTGTGAAGTTCGAGCCCCCAATTGGCGAGGAATACTGACTTGGCTTGATTGGCGCGTTCTGCGTCGTCTCTGGCCTGTTGCAAGTCGAGCATAACCTGTTGCCGGAAATGCCTTACCCGTGCCGCTTCGAGGATGCTGGCGTAGGTGGCTGTAAAGGATTGCAAAAAGTCCCCTATGGTGGATACGTCGTAAGCGTCGGACGGGTTAGCCAGGCCAACGATGCCGATAAGCGCCTCCCCATAGTAAATAGGTATGCCAATAAAATCTTCCCGCAGAGGATTGCTTTCGGCTGAATCGTTGGCGATAACAACTCCGCCGGTAGACAACACTTTGTTGATCAGGCTGTCGAGATTGAGAGACGCCATGCCGGCAACCTGTTTTTCCATAGAGAGGCCGCGAACAGTATCGTCCCAGGCGACATTGATCAGGGCATGAGTCTTTAGGTAAGGCAACCCGTCCGGGTCATAAAGTACTTCACCCAGAAAACCGGAGGCGCTGTCGATTAACAGCAGCATGCCTTCCAGTAACAAAGTGCTGGTCACGCCGATGTCACGGTCGGTAATGTATTGCTGGAACGCCTGACACAGCAGGTTGAGCAGGCGGGTTTGATGTTGCCGTTTTGCCTGTATGCTCTTTTGCACAGTAATATCATTACGGATGGCGACATACTGCTCCGGCACACCGAACTCGTCCAAAATGGGTACTATGGTGCTTTGCACCCAATAGGAACTACCGTCTTTCCGTCGGTTTTGAATTTCACCCTGCCAGATTCGGCCTTCGGAAAGCGTCTGCCACATCCCTTCGAAGAAGTCTGCCGGGTGACGGCCGGACTTGACGATGCGGTGGTTACGGCCGATTAATTCCTCGCGGCTGTAGCCGCTAAGTTCGCAGAACCGGCAGTTGGCGTCAATGATAGTACCGTCTGCGGCAGCAATGGAGACAACGGCGTGTGCATCCATTGCTGTCCTGAGATTATCGAGCTGACGCCATGCATGCCGGCGCTGACGATAGGCCGCTTCGAGCATGCGAAATTGCTGTGTTCGCGCCATAACCGCTGTTACCAGCAGGCGCGTATCGACCGGCTTGACCAAATAATCCTCTCCACCGGCATGGCGGGCGTCAAGCTGATGGTTTATATCGGCGAAGGCGGACAGATAGATGATCGGCAAGCGGGTGTAGCGCTTGTCCCTGCGCAGCAGAGCGGCAAGGTCGGTACCTCGACAAGCCGGCATTTCTACGTCCAGCACACAAGCCTCTGGCGCGAAGTCGCTCAGAAAATCCCGCGCGGCAACCGGATCGTCGATTGCCAACACTTCGAAACCGGCGGCCTGTAGGATGTTGGCATGCAGAGTCATAACAGCGCTATCGTCATCGACGAGCATGACGCGATAGGCATTGCGCGGCATCCAGGCTAGACCGGCCAGTTCCGTTATCAAGCGCGTGACATCCAGCGGCGGGTCGAGCAGAAGTCGGGCGCCGATCTGTCGGGCCTTGACCTGGGTGCGAAAATCGTCGGTATCGGCAATAGCCGCCAGCAACACCGAAGCGGGAAAGCTGTCGCTCGTTGTCGGCAAGAGTGCAGCTATGCGCTCCAGGTTTTCGGTCAGCCAGCTTGCGGCGGCGATCAGGATGACTTGATCGACCTGACAAGCTTCCGCTACGTCATCAATATTTTCCACGCGGATCACCGAGAATCCCAGCGAAGCCAGATTTCCGGCCAGCTCTGCGTTGCTGTCGAAAATATGACTCGCCAGAACAAACAACCACTCCTGCGGTCGAGCAGGCAGAAAGTCACGCTCCACATGGGCTGCATGCTGCCCCGCCTCCAGCAGGTCAGCCAATGCCGTGGCGGCTTTCAGCGCATATTTAAGACTGGACTCCTTGGGTGCTTCCTGAGCGAACTCGCAGAACAAATCAGCGAGCTCACTGGCACGGCCGATGGCTTCCATCCATTTGATGCGTCTGCACTCTTCAAGGCTATCCGCCGCAGTATGCGCCAAACGAAGTCCACGAAGACGGTCCCAGCCATCGACAGTTAACTTGACTGTCAATTCACGGATTTCGTGTGCAAGTTGTCGTTGGGTTGTTGTCATGATGACGCCGACAGCATCGTCAGACGCCGGATCATTTTAAGACCACCCGTTTCCGGCATGGACAAGTCGATGATGATGGTTTGGAGGATTTCCCCTGATTGCTGGATAGCGATCATGCAGATGCCGTCGCACAATAGGCGCGGGTTGCCGCAATCAAGCAGCAAAGCGGCAAAGATATGTTAACCGGAGCGGAAAAGTAAATTGTAAATTGCCTGAACACAGCGTCTCCTGCCTTTTGGGCATTTTTCGTCAATTCCCGTTTATGAAAAAATCTACACGGGTAGCTTAACGAGGCGTGTTCTGGGCCTCAAAGATTCGGCGCCGGGGTCAAAGGCAAACCGTAATCATTGTGTAAGTTATATCCTACATTCATCGTGGAATCAAAATATTTTTCTAATTCCCAAGATTCAGGAGTTCATTTTTTGATAACGTCCAGCGTCAGTTTCGACCGTTTTCGGTACCGGCGATTGTCTGACTGATACCCGGCTTGTTGCCATTTTTATGATTATCCATATACCAAAAACCTGTCTAAAATATCACCCGTATCAGGATTTGTTCAGGCTTGCGACAAGAACGGGCATACTGGACATAAAAAACAGCGTGGAGAATAATATCTCTCGGGTAATGGGTGCCTTTAAATCCGATTACCGGTTTTTTCAATCGCTTTGACCCATTTTGCGACGGCAGCCTTTTTTATCGACCCAGCCCCTAATAATGCCTTGCTGTGAGGCGCTCAAAAACGGCATATCGTTATCATTTTATTCAACCCGTCCAACCATTACATTGAGGTGTAAACCATGAACGACAAAGAACTTATTGCCAAACATGCCGCCGACCAGGTGGCGGACGGGATGCTGGTTGGGCTTGGGACCGGCTCGACTGCGAATTGTTTTATTGAGGAACTGGCACATCGCAGCCGTGAACAGGGGCTTAAAGTGACCGCTGTCTCCAGCTCGATTACGAGTGCGATTAAGGCGCAACAACTGGGTTTACCGGTGCTGGGTTTCGATCAGGTCAGTCACATTGATCTTTATGTCGATGGCGCCGATGAGGTATCGCCGGAATTAGCCTTGCTCAAAGGTCAAGGGGCCGACTTGGTACGCGAAAAACTGTTGGCTACCGCCAGCAAGCAGTTTTTAGTACTGGTTGAATCTAACAAACTGGTTGAGCGGATCGGTCAGCATTTTGCAATTCCCATTGAAGTGATGCCTTTTGCCTGGCAACTGGTTAAAAAGCAGCTGGAAGCAAAAGGCGGGCACGGCGATTTACGCCAAAATGCCAATAAAAACGGTTTTGCGATAAGCTCTTACGGCAGTTTACTATTGGACATGAGCTTTGACGCGCATATCGATGCTGAAACACTCAACGATACCTTAAACAGTATCCCCGGCATCGTTGAGCATGGTATTTTTTACGCGTTGGCAACCACGGTTT
Source organism: Methylobacter sp. (assembly GCF_030680395.1). GTDB lineage: Bacteria > Pseudomonadota > Gammaproteobacteria > Methylococcales > Methylomonadaceae > Methylobacter_A. Next base: position 183,092 of record NZ_JAUXVR010000041.1, read on the forward strand.
TAATCGGTGTCAACGGTCAAGTGCAAGAGCGGAGCCGTTAATCGTTAACGCGCCTGTCCGGTAAAGTGACTGAATATTTTTTTTACGGCATCAATCGCCGCCCAGTAAATTACCCAAACCGCCCAGAATTGAACCTTCATCCTGCTGCCTGCCCCCGCCTTGCGGTGCGGCTGAAAGCATTCGGCCTGCCAATCGGGAAAACGGCAGGCTTTGCAACCAAACCGTGCCGGGGCCGGTCAATTTGGCAAAAAACAGACCCTCGCCGCCAAACAACATGGTTTTAATGCCGCTTGCCTGTTGAATGTCAAAATCAACGCTGCCGGTCATTGCCGCCAGGCAGCCGGTATCGACATGCAGCGTTTCACCGGCGGCCAGTTCTATTTTTTGCAGGCAGCCGCCGGCATGGACAAAAACCCAGCCGTCGCCTTCCAGCTTTTGCATGATGAAACCTTCGCCGCCAAACAATCCGGTTAAAACACGGCGTTGAAAATGAATACCCACTTGTACGCCTTTGGCCGCCGCCAAAAAGCTGTCTTTTTGGCAAATCAGTTTTCTATCGTAGTCTTGCAAATGTAAGGCCAGAATGGTGCCTGGAAAGGGCGCGGCAAATGCCACTTTGCCTTTACGCTGCGCGGTTTGCGTAAACACGGTAATAAACAGGCTTTCGTTAGTCAGCAAGCGTTTACCCGCACCCAGCAATAGTCCCATAATACCGGCTTGTTGCGAAGCCGAGCCATCGCCGAAAACGGTTTCCATTTTCACATCCGCGCTTTTGTACATCATCGCCCCTGCTTCTGCGATCGCGCTCTCTTGTGGATCAAGCTCGATTTCCACAAACTGCATTTCATGGCCGAATATTTTAAAATCAATACCGTCGGTGACCGAATGCTGACCAAAACCGCTGGAAGACTGGGTATGCGCAACGGACGACTGCGCAACAACCGGATTAACTGACTGGGCGACCGGCAATGTCGTCGGCTTGGGCGACATCATATAGGCGGGTGTCGGTGGAAAAGGCGTGACGCCGTCTTTTTTCATCGGCCTGATTTCAGTCGCGTCATAGACGGGAACCCAGTCGGCGAAACCCTGACGCCAACAATAAGCGCCCTGATGTTCACGGGCAAACGTTTTTGCATAATCCAGCGTATAGGGCCCGCCGGTTACATTTTCAAAAGAAAAAAACCATTCGTTCATAGTGTCGGCCTTGGTCATTATTGGGTGTAAAAATAATGCAGGAAAGTATAAACCACTGTGCTTTATACCGTAGCTTTTGATAAAGCGGATCGTTGCATGGCGCTTTAACTGTTTGCGGAAAAATTTTATTTCGGAGCTACTTTGGTTGCAGCGGTTGTCGCAGGCTTATTGATCGCATAACGGATCGTTGTGTAATTGTTAATTACCGGATGTTTCCATTAACGCATTGATCAGACTGTGCAGTTTTGCTGCTTTCTGATGATGGAAAAAACGCAGACGACGGTGACGGCGCCAAAACTATCAGCCAGCCAATCATCAATACCGGGTGAGCGACCCGGCAGCAGCATTTGGTGCAACTCATCTGCTGCGCCCAACGCAACTGTCAAAATAGCGGCATATTTGAGCTGTATAGTATTACTCATGACTATAGCGAAGGTGAAAGTCGCAAAGTAGAAAAAATGCACCAGCTTATCAACCGGAGGCATAAACAAACCGGCAGCTTCCGGCTGTGAACCACCTATAAACAAGGCCAGAACAAGACTCAGGGAAAATGTAATAAAGCTAAATCGATAAATATGCGATATTGTCATAGGATAGCAATTGTCTCTCACAAAGTTATGGTTTAAGGCTGTAATGTCATAATAGTTACAGTGATGACGCACTGTAACTATTATGAACGATAATTACCGTCACGTAATATTACAACTAATATTATAACTCGCTCTGTTTCACAATTTTTGGCTGGTAAGGTTAGGATCGTCAAAAAATGCCCGATCCTTGAGCTGCTGATTAAGTGTTTACTGCAGGATTTGACCCTCTATCGGACGCAACATCTCTGGCCGCGACTCTCAAGGCGCGACGATTTAAAAATTGATCGATATAAACGGCTCCAACGAGAAGATAAAACGGTTCACAAGGCAATTTATACCGAGCAAGACCCATTGGGCCGCCAGGGATCGTAAAAAACACAATACTCGCAACGAATAAAGCAAAAACGGCCAACTGATGGCGCCTCATCAAGACGTAAGCGCCTAATAAAAACGTTGAATAATTTATCAAGAGCAGCACCAATACGATCAAACCCGACGAGATCTCAGCGAAGCTCTTTGTTTGCAAGAAAAGCGATATAAGCTTGAAGCCCTTCTCATTGACGAATGAGTCCGGCGGCAGCTGTGTAGGGGTCATCCCTAACTTATTGACGATATCGGCAGTACCCAGGTTGACATATGTGTTAATCATACCTTTGATCCAACGTGATGCAAAAACTACCGGGTGCGTCTTTATATACTGAACCGCGAGCTTCTGTGCAATGGATTCGTTGGTAAAAGGATTACTGTTTTCCGAGTAGCCCAAAGCCCTGGCTTGTGACTTGAATTCGGCAGCAATTACCTCACGAGACTGATGCGTCTCCCAGCCTCGGGTATACCCGACCTGCCAGAACAGGAGAGTCTCCCCCTGAACTGAAGAGAGCTTTACGGTATCGTAGAGCGTGTAATTTCGATATAACCATGGGCTGATTGTGATTACAAAAGCAAGCGTATATAGAAGCCCCCATTTTAGCCGGGTCACCAAGTTTCTTGTCGGCCACAAGAGGGTAAAAAAAAGTAATATTAAAAAATAATACTGGCCGACCGGCCTGACCAAAACAGCCAGAGCGAGCAGTCCCCCTGCGATTAGAAAATTCCGCCCCTCCCCTAACTTCAGGCCGCGCAAGTAAAAGTACAGAAAAGCCGAAAGAAGTGCAACAAAGAGGCTGTCACTATAAAGGCTTGCAGTCGTAAATATCGAATTTGGATTGATGGCGAGGAAGGTCGCGGCAATAATGCCGACTCGCCTGGAGAAGACCATTTCGCCAATTTTCAAGACATAAAATATCGTTACCAGATCGACAAAAATTTGTGCGAACAAAACCACCCAGGGCTTAGCGCCGAAGAGCGTGTAGAAAATAGCGATGAAGAATGGATAACCCGGCGTTCTGAACGTATTGCCGCAGAAGGTGAAGTGATTGACAATGCACTCTGCAAGCTTGTGATATTCAGGAGCATCGCCGTCTAAAACACTTTCTGTCTGCACTTGGATGTCCCATGGCCGAAAGAGCAAGAAAACCGTCAAACGAAGGACAAAAGCGACAAGAAATATTAGAAATATTTTTTCTTTTTTGATGATATTCACGATGACCTCTTCATGCTCAAGCATGACTAAATGTATAGATACTGTTAATAGCAAAGTTGCACAACATGATGAAGACCGTTACAACATCTGCGCATAGATGTATGTAATTTCCTGCCTCTCTGTCAGCTAAGGAACGTGCAAAAATAACCGAGTCGAAATTTTATTGGAGCGTAGCGACGCGAGGACTTTATTTTTTGAACAATGGCTATGGCTTCCATGGCGGGAATACCTCCGGCGGCGGTTGTTGAAAATAGTTCAATGTTAAGGACTCCCGCTCTTCATTTTAAGGCCTTGCTCTAGCTGCCCACGGGCTTTCTGGTTGCTCCCCCATTTCTTATAATCGAATTTCCTCCCGGGGGATTATATTCGCCGAAGCAAGCCTGAATAAGCACCTGCAATACCGATAAATTGCCATTAATGCTACTGATCTTTGTCGGTACTTCCCCTTTTGGATATTGCCGGATACTCGGCAACTCAAGACAGCGATAACCAAGCTTGGGCGCACGATAGGAAAGATAGGCAAGCAACTCGTAGGTCATGAATACATCGCGGAATACAGCGATCTTGGGATCAAGCAGCATCTTTCTACTATAGGCGCGAAAGCCTTGAGTGGTGTCGGTCCATCTAAAGCCGGAAAACAGACTCAGCATTGGCGCATGTATAAAACGGATGGCGAAGTCCCTTAACTTAGGCGTGTTCTCTGCCATCCCTCCTTCGATGAAACGGGAAGCCTGCACAAAATCCACACCCTGCTTTAATGCTTCAATGAAGCGCGGTATCGCCTCAGGATCATCCTTGTCGTTACCGTCAATGGTAACGATTCCTTCATAGTCCTGGTCAAGTGCAAAAGCGTAGGCGCAACGAAGCTGTGCGCTCAATTTACCCGGCCCCGTCTTGACCAGCAGGCCGCGCACGCCTTTCTGTTGTAGCGACTCCGGTTCCAGCGACCCATCGGTACTACCGCCATCCACAATAATGATGTCGGTGATGTCGTCGATTTTTAGAATCGCCATTCTGGAAAGCAGGTTCTTGATTCTTTCGCCTTCATTAACTACTGGAATTACGACGCACCATGGATGCTGTCGTCCAAGCCAGAGAGGGGTATCAAAGGTGGGTACTTGCCAATTGGCGCGAACGTCTGGAGTAATGTCAGGGTTATTCATCTTCTATTTTCTCTGTTGTTAGGATACTCGGACCGTGATCAGTCCCACACCGACAACCACCAACAAAATGCCCGCGATGGTTGTCCAGTGGAAAGATTCGCGAAAGATCAGTAAGGAACATAATGCTACGGCGGCTACGGCCCCTGAGGTGAGCACCGGATGCGCCACATTCAGCGGTAAGCGGGCCAAGGCGGCAGCGTAGAGCAGGAATGCCATACCGTAAAGCACCAGACCCAACCAGAATGGCCAGTTACTAATAACAGACCTGATTGAATCATCTAAAGCGGGGAATTTACGAGGAGGAAGCATAGCCATCTTAACCAATACGCTGGCTGAAGCATTGGAGGTGATACCGAGAATCAGGATCAGCCACTTCATGTCTTAGCCTCAATACCATGATTACGATAGTGCCGAACCGCCACAGCCAGTGCGCGCTCTATCGACGCCTCATGGGGTTCATTGCTGGTCGCCAGCATCTCAATTGAAACCACATGATTAGGCAGATGCTGCTCCAAGGCTGCAAACATCTTGCCGTGATCGGTTCCGCCGTCTCCCAAAGGAAGCAGATCCGGCTCACTGGCATGAATATGCCCGATGAGGGACGCATAACCTTGAAGCACGGTAGCAGGGTCTTCACCATTGATGGCCAGCGCACCTGTGTCCAACTGCATCCCGATGGCCGGATGAGCAATCTGATTCACCACCAGTGCCGTTTCAGCACTGGTGGTCATAAAGTTGGCGCCATAACAGCTGGGATTGGGCTCAAGGCAGATTACCACGCCATGATTTTGGGCGATGTCTCCAAGGTCTCTAAAAAAAGAGACCGCCACATCCATCGCTACCTGATCGCTCAATCCGGTGCGATCCCGGTTTTTCGGCGAACCGAACACCAGTCGCTTGGCGCCCAAGCTTCCACCGATACGGCACACTGCGCCGAGATGTTGCAGCATCGCATCCCTAACCTCCGGCGGGCCAAAGACATTCAAGCCGTTTGTGCCAAACAACAGCGCCTGCATACCCGTGATTTCGACACCACGTTCCGACCACCAGTTCTTGATACGGGCGATGTCCTCATCTGTTGCCTTGGCCGGCTCAGGAAAATACTTGCCGGGTGCGACATCAATGGCATCAACACCAAAACGATGAAGTAGCCTGGCTGTCGCTTCATCTTCAACGGTATCCCAGGCAATGTTTGAAATAGCTATCCTCATGCTTTCGCCTCCGTACCGGGTTTGATCGTGAGCGGCTCGGACTGTGCATATCCTCTAACAGCTTGAATGGTTTCACGCGAACCGTACTGGTAATATCCGGGGGCTCCAAAAATTTGAGCATAGCGGGTTTGCATGTTGTAGACGGCCGGGTTGTTGGCTAAAGCGTGGTCGAACGATTTACCGAAACCATGCATTGCAATATGCGCGACAGTGATCGGTTCTGCGGTGAGGTGTACCAATTGCAAACCGGCACTGAGTGCAGTTTGAATGTCGTACCAGAGATTAACCATTGGGTAGAACTGGAAAGTACCTCGGCTGTCGATCGCTTCGATATTATTGTCATTCAGGAAATCAAAAATAACGTTCTTGCGCAATCCCGGACCGACCAATCCCGGCAGGCGAACAATCAGGTGGCTGGCGAAATGGCCTTCGACAAATTTTTCGAGCAGGCGGCGATGCAGACCGTAAGCATGAAGTCCTGACTCATCGACCGGTGTCGCTTCGTCAACCCCTAACGGACTTTTGAACACATCGACAGTGCTGATCAGGATAAAGGTTTTGCACTGAATGGTTTTCAAATGTGCAATCAGGTCATCGATTTTTTGCCTGTCCGCCTCCGGTTCCCGAATAGCAATCCACTTCTGCGCAGGGGCGCCGGCGCATACAACAGTATCGAAGGATTTACCGTCGATATCGCTGATATTTGTTGAGCGAAACAGTGACTCGAAAGGTGTTTGTTTAAGAAGCGTACTGCCTACAAACCCTGAAAATCCAATTAGTGCATTCATTTTATACCTTTACTAGTGATAACAGCCTTAGAATCATCATTATGCGTAATCAGGGAATACCCATGTAGCATCTAAATAAACAGGAAGCGCAAGCATTCCGCTTTGCCCGAAGCTCAGTGCTTTCTTGATATGAAGCATGCCCTCTTCTAACTTCCGGCAGTCGCCAGGAATGGGATAGGCCATAGCCTTGACTCAAGCCAACAGCAGTAACTGTCAAAATATTCCTCGCGAGAAGTCTTCGTAAAAAAGCCCCAATTACACGCCGGAACCCGACAATAAAACTACGGTACATAAACATCGTAAGTTGTTTTTAACTTCCGGGCACCCATCGCTCCTCTGAAATCCTGCTGCCTCAAGATTAAAGAAAATATCAGCAGTAGCATCAGATGAATGCGCTCAAGAAAAATGGGTTGCAGAACGTGTTGTTAAAATTTCTCGTCATTTAACTTTTCCAGAACATCATAAATATTATCAATCTTTCCTCCCAATATAGAGTAGCAACCCGGCAACTCCGGATGCTTTTCAAAAAGAATGGGCCGTCCATCATCACTCTCGTTCTTCACCAGAACAGTTTTTATTTCAAAGAGCGAATCGACATATTGCGCATCCAGCACCGCAGGCAGGTATCGGCTGACGTCCCTTACCATGCGATCGACACGAGTTGCACTTTCGTACTGAATTAGTTTTTGGTAAGGGTCGATGCCTTGCATGTCATTCCAGTGCAGGTGCGGGGTGTAGCGAACATGAGAAAGCGTATGCAGTCCGCGAGCAGGAAACGGCATCATGGAAAAAAAAGGGCCGTCCATCACCGTGATACCCAACCCATCAAGTGCAGGTGGCGCCTGTATCAGTGCCATTTCAGTTATTTCCTGTTTGAGACCGGTTCTGGTACCGAGAAAGTCCCCTTTGAATTGATTGAGTCCGCTATAAGTACAGTTGAATACGTAGCGGCAAGAAATCAGCTCTTCAATGCCTTGATCCGGCTGCAAGGCAACGCGCAATGTTCCATTTGGCTCATTTAAGATGGCAGTAGCCTGCGTTTCAAAACAGATTTGCACACCACATTCACTCAGTTCACGTTCAGCCCAATTTGCCAGCTTTGTGGTATCGAAAACATATTCCTCGACCAAAAACACATCCTCGATCAGGCGCGGTTCAAATAATGTTCTTAGCGCTTGATCCGCGGGTTGGATCTTGGCGCCGATGTCACGACAGAAGCGTATAAACTGTTTGGCGGTGACCTTGGAATTACGGCGTGCAATGGCGTATAGCTTGGTGAAATCCTGCTTTACCGCATCGGGCCAGTCACGTACGAAATTAGGCAGATTAACCCGACTTCGATACGCGGTCGTAAAGCTGCGTGGATAGTGATAGCCGTTATGGACGCGGGCCTGATTGTTATAGGAAGCACGCGTGAGAAGTGCTTGCTCACGCTCTACAAGGATAATGCGGTTGAAACCGCGCTGCTTGGCAAGGTAAATGGCAATTGCAGCGCCGTAAAATCCGCCACCGATTATGATTGCGTCTTGGTTAGTATTCGTGACAGGCATCAGGCAGCCCGTTTAGGGTAAGCGACGAATGGCTCGTGCGATGTCTTTGACGCTACTTCCTCGATATTGAGCTTCTCGCGCCTTGTAATCCGGGAACTGGTGAACTCTTGCCCTACGTGATAAAGCGGACCTTCATTTTGAAGAGAAACCATGTTCAGGATGTACTCGGCTAATACCAGCAATACCAATGAGATCAAGAAAAACATTCCTGATTGCTGTAGGGATAAACTGATCCAGCCTGGCGCAACATCTGTCTTTAGTAAACCGATGACAACGACATAGCAGGAATACACAAGGTTCGAGAAAGTTCCAAACAAAGTGAGCGAGGTAACAAGACGCATCGGTGCGCGAGTTGTTGAAACCAGCAACCGTATACCACGGTCGATGCAACCCTTCAATCGCTTGGTGTACGAAACTCTTGGCATTGCACTGTAGTTAAGATTGGCTCGCGCAAATCCCCCCGTCGCTGGAAGATGGCGATAGGCTATCGCAGGCTGGGGATGCTGAAGAATGAAGTTGACGATTCGTTTGCTCAGGACGCGAAACTGCGGCGCCTCCTTGGTCAGATTGATACCGTTGGCCCCCTTGTAGAGTCCATTAAAAACAGCGTATGCAATCCGATAGGCGAGACTCTGAGCAGGTTTCTTCTGATTATTGGCGAACACCACATCGGCGCCGCTGACCGCCTTGTCGAGCATTTCCGGCAGAAAGCCGATATCGTCCAACCAAGGATTAATGACGGCGACAAAGTCACCCAATGCGTTTTCCAGCCCAACCCATGATGCCGTATCGGTATCCACTTCCTTGGTCAGCGCATACACCTGTAAATTGGGTTGCCCCCCCTCTCCCGTTAGATTTTTGAGGACGGAAACGCTGTCATCATTCGATGCGTTGTCAACGATGATGAGCTCATAATCGCTGACCATAGAAGAAATATTGGCAGCAGCTTCTGATAGTATTGCTTCAATATGGTCTGACTGATTGCGTACGACGAATACAACAGACAGAAAAACAGGAAAAAACGTCATTACAAACCTCCCAAACGCTAACGACAGGGTTAGCACTTCTTTTTTATTACAAAATAATCACGGAATCTTAGTAACTCCCAAGCCTCTTTGTTCTAAAAATCCATATCGACTAAATGCATTAAAAACAATGAACAGACACAATCTTAAGAAATTATTAAAATCAAACAGGTGTAAAAACAGACACCACCGGCATGGAATGAATTCGCTTTTATATTCCTGAGCAGTATAAAAGGAGGCGATTCAAATAACTGCCGCCAAACCGGCACGCTAAAAACGCATCGATTACCTTTATAGCTATTCTTCCTTGCCAGCCCCCCCATTACAATTAGTACAAACACTTAATGGAAGCTACGCATTGCCAGACGATGTACAACATGAAGAGGGGGTACTGTAAAAAATGAATATGTGTCCCTGGTGAATAACCGCTATACCGGCAGCCAAGTGCGTCTTGGCTACGCGATTTCACCGGCCCGGTAAAGTGGACCCTATCTCAATGAATCGAGAATTCTGAAACTTTAAATGGATAGCGTAGACTGCCGGCCTGTCTATGATCTATTTCAACGTTGATGAAGAGGATTACACACGGAGGTTCAAACAAGCGTTATAGTTCATTGATGCCAAAAACGCTTAGCGTCTGCGACTCGGCTAATACCGATGCCGCTTGATTTGCCCGTCCGATACACCTTGTTAACCTATTGATAATCGTCGAACCTCAATCGATCTTCTCCATCTACGTAAAAATACGTACGTATTTACACTTAGATTTAAGAAAACATTAATATTTTGCGGATACACTTCAGTTCGAGTTATATAGAAATTGTTTCGTATGAATAAAATGAAATGAATATCATGCTTCTTACGATTATATTTATAATTCAATGCGTTATAAAAAGAGACCTCGAGTGTCTTGTAAATTAATTGGTTTTTGTAATAGAGATAATTTATGAATAAATCGACTAAAGTAGCATGTTTGCTACCATCTTTAACTAACTGTTCAGCAGCGGCTCTTAGCTTGCCTCGGCGGAAACATAGATCAGATATGAATGACTTGAATTTGGATTTACAATCCTTAAATGCTCAAGACAATCGGAAAATCCGGTCTACGACGAAGCATCTTTCTAGGATCTCCCACCTACATGTCCCTCACACAGCATCACATGGGACTAAACAAGTAATTAAAAATTCAAAACAAATTAATATGAAGAAAAAAGTCTCCCGCAAATTATTTTATATTGTTTGCATTCAAGGTCTATTAGGGCTTCAACAAGCTTATGCGGCTACCTATTATGTTTCGCCTACCGGTTCTGATAGTAATAACGGTACAGCTCTTTCATCGCCTGTAAAAACTATAAGACAGGCGTTGAGCAAGGCTCAGAGTAATGGCGATATTGTTTATGTGACGACGGGTACTTATGCGGAAGTAGTTTACATTTCGCAAAGCGGTATTACGCTGAGTGCTTATCAGGATCATAAACCCGTTATTGACGGCGGGACCTCATTGCCTAGCGGGAATTGGGGTAAATTAATTTCCGTGGACGGCAATAACAACACAGTTTCCGGTTTTGAAGTAAAAAACTGTAATAGCAATGGCGCATATATAGGTGGCTATGGCATACAGGTAGCGGGGCATCATAATACGATCAGTAAAATAAACGTTCATCACACTTGGGCAAATGGAATCTTGCTTAATGGCGATTACAATACTGTCGAAGATTCTACAGTATGGCAGACAATCAGGTCGAATTCGGGCAATCCTGGGACAACAGTGTGGGGCTCTGCACTCAGTGCCGCTCGAAATGAGAGACCAGAAGCCTTAAAGCCAGGCATTACCTCTTATGCCTCTTTCCGGCGCAATAAAGTTTTTAACAATTGGGGCGAAGGTCTATCCTGCTATGAGGCGGATCATTGTGTAATGGAAGATAATACCGTTTACGATAACTATGCAGTTAACTTGTATCTTTCCGATACTTCCAACAGCTTGGTGCAACGTAATATAGTTTATACTACTTCAGCACCTGCAATTGTTTTGGCGACTCGTACCGGTATTACTCTGGCCGATGAAGTGGCAAAAGTTCCTCGCTCTGCCAATAATACGATTATCAATAATTTTCTTCAAAACGCGACATTAGATGCCTTTAGTTGGACGATTGTTCCCGATTCCGGATTGAAGAATGTATTGATAGCAAATAATACCATCGTTGATGGCGGTATATCGACAGGGTCTGTTAATACAAATTCCCAAATTAGAAATAATATTATTTTAGGAAATAAGAACCGTATACCTAGTAACAACGGCATTACTTTTTCTCATAATAATTGGTCTGTCACTCCTCCATCAGCAGCGGCAGCGTCAACTAACATACTTGGAGATCCTCAGATAGCTAGAGCGGGAACAACGGCACCAGGCGCTTTGACATCGGCTTATTTCAAAGTACTTGGAAGCTCACCTGCGATAAATGCTGCAATGCCAGTCAGTACCGTGCCTAGCGATTTCTTTAAGGTCAGTCGTGGAACAGCGCCGGATATAGGTGGTTATGAGTACCAAACATCCAGCGGCGGCACTCCTTCGCCTACTGATTCCACCGCGCCTTCCGCTCCATCCGGTCTTGCCGCTACTGCCGGCTCTGCTACCCAGGTCAATCTTGCCTGGAATGCATCTACTGACAATGTGAGTGTTAGCGGTTACAAAATCTATAGAAATGGTACAGAAATTGGATCGAACGCTGCAACCAGCTTTACCGATACGACTGTTGCTGGAGGAATAACCTACAACTACACGGTCAAAGCCTACGATGCTGCCGGCAATCTCTCGGTTGCCAGCAACACGTCTACGGTTAATACTCCACAGTCGACGTCGACAGCCAGCATATCTTCCTACTCTGCGGGGAGTATAACTGCCAACAGCGCCACGATTAACTGGACCACCAACGTTCCTTCTACCGGCGTAGTTTCTTACGGAACCAGTGCGACCAACCTTAGTTCGCAAGTTAGTGCCGGCACTCAGGCTACCAGCCAATCAGTGCAAATTACCGGCCTGACCAGCGGTACCGTTTATTACTATAAAATCAGTGCTAGCAGTGGTTCTGTTACTTCCAGCTTCAAGACTTCCGATTCTTCAAGTTCAGGAACTAACATAGCGCCACTGGCGTCGGTAATAGCATCTTCACAAGATATCTATAACAATCAACAAGCAATCAAAGCTATAGACCGCGTAGTCTCCGGTTATCCGGTAGACGCTACTCGCGAGTGGGCTACAATGGGTCAAAAAGCAGGCGCCTGGATTCAGCTTAACTGGAGTACTAACCGTCAAGTCAACAAGGTCGTTTTATATGACCGCCCGAACCTTAACGACCAAATCACCAGTGCTACACTCACTTTCAGCAACGGTTCTACCGTAAAAGTGGGAACATTAAATAATTCAGGCGGCGCAGTAGTCATTAACTTCCCGTCAGTGTCTACAAAAAGTGTAAGGGTAACTGTAAACACCGTAAGCGGCAGCACTGTAAACATAGGTTTATCTGAGCTTGAAGTATTCGGTATTTAAAGAGTCTCTGAACAAGTAAAATTGATCAAAAGTTCAGCCTTTTACCAAGGTACTGAATGACTTAACAATGAAGTGAAAGGGCTGTTGGAGGGTCCTTTCAAAATTATGCAACTTGTCGTAACCCGTTGGACAATCCGGTCCGGATTACCCAACGGGTTACGACCTATATTTCCGTATCTCCAAGACAGTAACTGAACATGCATCAGCCAACTGGCCTCCAAAGCAAACAGTGCCAAGCAAACTCCAGAAGACTCCCGCTTTAAGATTTTCGCTCCATCACAGAAGATAACAAGCAACTTACCAGCGTAGTACCCCTTCCCTAAGCCGCTTTAAACTTTAACAGGTTGCACATTGCTGCTTAAAAGCTTTGCCACACTTTTGTCACAACAGATCTAAAACAACTCCTAATATGTTCGCGAATAACCCTGCCCTGCCGACAGGATCGGTCTTGTTTTAGTTCAGCTAATTTAATTCTTTCGCCCTTATATTTTGTATCAGGAGGCGCTGGTTGACTCATTCATTAAAAAGTTACTTGATTAGCAAGATGCTTCAGCTAGCACCGTCATACTGGCAGGGATGCCAGCATCCAGAGCCAGGGATGGTAACTTTCCGATACCGCTGTGGCATGATTTAGGCTTGATGCCAAGCCATAGTCTCACATCCATGTGACTGGATTCCGGCATCCCTGCCAGAATGACGAGCTTTTTGGCACTAGCTGAAGCATCTTGCTAATCAGGAAAAGTTAAACATTAAGTAAATTATTATAAGCATTGATTACATCAGAAACCCATTTATCAATGTTGAATGTTGTTTGAACATAGTTTTTTTGTTCGAGTTGAATTTTTTCGCGTTCATCAGCTTGCATATCAATGCAATGTAAAATATGTTTTTGAAATAAATCTATATCATCAATATTAAATTCTTTTGTATGTGGAACTTTTAATAAATTTAATCCGGGAACATTACTTGCAATAATTTGAGCATTACAATATGCGGCTTCTATAACTGCGTAACAAAAGCCTTCTTCCCGACTTGGAGAAAGAAATACATCAACAGCTCTGTAATAAGATCCCATATCAGATTGTGCACTCATTACCCGGATCCACTTTGGCATTGGTCCAAATTGACTTTCTATTAATTTAATCGTTTCATCTTTTCCTATGGAACAAATAATAATTAAAATAATATTTTCCTTTTCAGCAATAGGCATTAATGCTTGTATTGCCAAATCAACGCCCTTTATAAGATAAAGACCCCCGAATATGAGTAGAATACGAGAATTTTTAGGAACATTTAAATCTTTATGAGTTAACGTTTTATAATTATCTAATCGAGGAAAATAGATAGCGTTTTTAACAGTAATTTTATTATTATCTTTAAGCCGTTCGGGTAGTTTTTCTGTAACCGATTGACTTACTCCAATATGCATATCTGCTGCATATATATAATTTTTTATGAATGCTTTTACACGGCTTTTTGGACTTCTAAAATGATTGTGATGATGAAAAACTATTTTAACGGACGGATGCAGTAACTTAATTATTCGCATACAAAAAAGAGTTTGGTTAGTAGCAAAATGTAAATGAATAATACCAATTTTTTCTTTTTCAATAATACTGCGTATCAATATAACTGTTTCTATTAAATTATCTTGATATAAATAGACGGACCGACCACGATTTTGTATTGCTGAAATCCACTCAAACTCTTTAGTTTCTTTAGGAAAGAGATAACTCGTGGATTGCCCAAGTAATAGCAGTTCTTCTTCCAGTAAGCGAAGAGATGGAATAAAGTTTCCTTCATAAGAAGGACTATAACATGCAAGGTGGAGAATATTTTTTTTCATTAATCAATCCTTTACGTCGAAGTTGCGATTGTGTTTTAAATATCATGAAGGCTGGACTCCCATCACTACGGGTAAAGCTATCCTGCTAAAGCCGGCTTAAGTGCCTGGAAATAAATAAACATGTATTTTTCACTTGGAACACCCGTAAATAAAGATCCGGTGATAACAGAATACATGCCGACTTTTTTCATTGCACTTATTGCCCATGCCAGAAATTTAAAAGCCTAACCATTGATTTAACTTCTTAACTTGTTAAAGACAGCCCCTTTGCCACATTCTTCTGCCGCAGAGTTATAAATCCATTTTGTCCAAATGGATTTAAGTTATTTTTATAAAACAGTCACAGTAAAAGTTCCGATCACTGTCGCTATGCCATCGCTGACCTGCACCGTAAAGCTGTCGGAGCCTCTATAGCTCCCCACCGGCTTGTAGGTAATAGTTCCACCGGGCGTGATATTGGCGCTGCCGGAACTGGCCGTGGCGCCGGAAAAGCTCAGTGCGCCGTGCGCGGGGCGCGCGCTCTGGCTCCCGATTTCCGTCTGCCCGGTGGTCGATGTCGCTGACATGCAGGTTGGGCTTCAGGTCTAGCGCCGAACTGTCCTGCACCACTGTCAGGGCAGTGGTTCCGCCGACGAAGGTGGGCACGGTATTATTACTGCCCACCGAAGAGCACCCCATATACTTCCATTTCTGATAAACCGATATTTACCGTAGTGCCGCTCACAGTGGTTACCGTCACCCTGACGCTAGTGGTTACCACCGACGCAAAGTTGATCGCAACTTCGGTACCCGCATTGCTCAATGCACCTACCGTTACAGTGGATCCATCACTAAAAGTGAGCGTAGCGCTGGTGATTTGGTCGTTAAGGTTCGGGCGGTCATATAAAATCACCTGATTTACCTGATAAGCGGTACTCCAATTTAGCTGAATCCATGACCCGGCAAGTCCGTTAATAGTCGCCCATTCTCTTGTATAGTCACCGGGATAACCATCGACTACGCCATCAACAGCCTTGATTGCTTGTTGATTGGTACTAATATTTTGCGAGGATGCGGTTACCGTCGCCAATGGCGCTATATTGGTTCCCGAACCTGAGGGAGCGGTAACGGTGACATCAACCGAGTCGGGAGTGCTATTCAATTGCCCATCGTTAACTATCAATGTAAATGTCAACCTTGTCGTTACCGTTAAACCCTGCGGCGTCGTGAAACTCGGCGCAGCTGTATTGGCTCCTGACAAGGATACGCTCGGTCCGGCTGTTTGCGTCCATTGATAGCTTAAGCTATCGCCGTTGGGGTCAGAGCTTCCGTTGCCGTTAAGATTGACTAAAACGCCTTGCCCTGCCGTCTGGTCCGGTCCCGCGTTGGCAACAGGCGCCAGATTTCCTCCTGTTGGCAGAGTGCCATACACTTCGAGTTCGGATAGCCCAATGTTTGCAGTGCTTCCACTCACGGTCACCACGGTAACGCGCAGGCTGTTGGCCATGAATGGACCGACATTAAACTCAATACCCGCTCCCGCATTGTCCAGCGCGCCTACCGTTATGCTGGCGCCACTGCTAAATGTGAGCGTGGCGCTGGTTATATGATCATTCAGGTTAGGACGATCATGTAACACGACTCGAGTGATTTCATAAGCCGAACTCCAATTAAGCTGTATCCATGCGCCCGCACGCTCGCCAACAGTCGCCCATTCGCGCATGTAATCGCCAGGATAGCCGTCGGATATGTTATCAACGGCTTTAACCGCTTGCTGATTAGTTTCAAAATTTTGCGAGGAGGCGGTTACCGTCGCCAATGGCGCTATATTAGTTCCAGAGCCGGAGGTAGCGGTAACGGTGACATCAACCGAGTCGGGAACACTATTCAATTGCCCATCGTTAACTATCAATGCAAATGTCAACCTTGTCGTTGCCATTAAACCCTGTGGCGTCGTGAAACTCGGCGCAGCCGTATTGGCTCCTGACAAGGATACGCTCGGTCCGGCTGTCTGCGTCCATTGATAGCTTAAGCTATCGCCGTTGGGGTCAAAGCTTCCGTTGCCGTTAAGATTGGCTAAAACGCCTTGCCCTACCGTCTGGTCCGGTCCCGCGTTGGCGACAGGCGCCAGATTTCCTCCAGTTGGCGGAGCGCCATACACTTCGAGTTCCGATAGCCCAATGTTTGCGGTGCTTCCACTCACGGTCAACACGGTAACGCGCAGACTGCTAGTCATGACTGGATCGATATTAAACTCAATGCCCGCTCCCGCATTGTCCAGCGCGCCTACCGTCATGCTGGCGCCACTGCTAAAGGTGAGCGTGGCGCTGATTATATGATCATTCAGGTTGGGACGATCATATAACACGACTCGAGCGACTTCATAGGACGAACTCCAATTAAGCTGTATCCACGCGCCCGCACGCTCGCCAACAGTCGCCCATTCGCGCGTGTGATCGCCAGGATAGCCGTCGGCTACGCCATCAACGGCTTTAACCGCTTGCTGATTAGTCCCGGTATTTTGGGAGGATGCGGTTACCGTCGCCAATGGCGCTATATTGGGGAGCGGAGATGAGGAAAGGACGCGCACTGAAACATGATCCGGCAAGGTATCCAAAATGCCATCATCCACGATCAATTCGAAAACCAGCGTTGTATCAATGATTGAGCCTGTCGGCGCTGTAAAACTTGGGTTGGCCGTTGCGGCATTGGCGAGTATTACAGGAGGCCCAACTATTTGCCGCCATTGATAAGCCAGCGTGGCGTTGTTCGGATCGTTGCTAGCTGAACCGTTGAGCAGTACCGTAGAACCTTGCGTCACGGTTTGATCCACGCCGGCATCAACACGCGGTGGGGGGTTGCCGCCATTTAAGCTGGTCGGCCAAAAGAACTCATCCTTGTGGACGAAACTCCCAAGAAAATCATTATCGGTCCCCCCTTGGCTAACATGGGCATCAATTGCGCTGGCCTTAAGATTCGTTATACCCACGACTTGCATGGCTAAAGGCACGTCCAGGCTTTCACGATCAGACCAAGCGAATCCCGTGCCCATCAATCCCGGCGGTTCGCTAAAATAGCTCTGCGGATCGGCCAAATTAGGCCATATACTGGAATTAGTAGACCATACCAACGACTTATTGAATACCGGAACATAGCCTGGATTGGCCGCGGTAACGGCAAGAATCGCATCGCGTACTGCATTAGAGGTAGTGAGGTGATCCGGATGCTGGTCTAACTCCGCAACAGTAATAATATGCTCCGGGCGTTGGGTGTTGATAATGTCCTTCAGGTCCGCCAGGAGGTTGAAACGATTATAATTTGCGTGCGTTCCAAACCGAAAGTTGTGATAGTCAGTCCCGCCAAGCCCCCTGTGAGCATATGTAGCGATTTGACCGCTTGGCGCGGCTAAAAAGTGATCGGATTCGTTAGGATAATTTTGATACATAGTGGCTAGACCGCCATCGGGATAACCGAGAAAGATTAGATCACTTTCTACAGTGCCTAAATTGTTAATCTGCCCGGCAGCAGCTTCATCTTGACGTAAGCTGCCCAGTGTAGGACCGCCGATATCACCGTTTGTCATATAAACAATTGTTACCTGCTCGCCTCGCTGTGTCGCGGCATAAGTAACTCCCGCAGCGATTAGAAGATCATCATCGGGATGCGGTGCAATTACAAGAATAGTACTGTTCGCAAATCCCCCCCAGAACAAGAACATTATTAAAGACAAAAACGACAATAACTTTGATCCATTCATAACCTTACCCATTTATTAGATTGTATGTTATTCCACAAAAAAACTCTGCCGATGGGTAGGCATGGCTTTTTAAATTGAAATCCTGATAACAAACATCTCAGCCGATTCATGATCTCCATTCAGCTTTTCAGTTCCGAACTGGATTCGCTTTGCGCTCTGTCGGCACAACGCATTTTTCGACTAGCCGATGATTTCTTGCCGGTGCTCAATCAATCATTTAACGACGGGTAAAATTAAATAACTTTAAATCAATAGATCTTTTTAATGTTTACTTAGTCTTTAAGTGATAGAGATTAAAAATCTGCGCCTATTACAAAACAAAAGGGCAGGGAAAAAAAGTGGTACGAATACCTATCAATACCTATCTATGCAACCAATAGCCGAGCTCCACGTCTTTTCTTCAAGTGTCAGCCGGGCCGTTCAGGATGGAACTTTTAGCTATGCTTAATACGCTGACTGAGGCTTAGTGCTTTTTAAGGTGCCAATAATTAAAAACTTGAAGATCGCGAGTCATGTCGAACTGCATATACTGACTTTTTAATTTAACAGCCTACCCATTCAATAAGATCATGGCCGGTTTTCGCCTAGCAAACTGGTATAAAGCCCTAATGTTTTCTCGGCTATATCCTGCCAATCATAACGCTGAGTCACCCAGCCCCGGATACTCTCGCGTTCAGCCATGTTCAGTCTCTCGCGTGACAACAATGTGATACGGTCAGCAAGGGCTTCGATATTCCCCAGTGGAAAATACTGTTCAGCGGGCAGGCACACTTCCAGATTGGCCGGGATGTCGCTTGCCAGCACCGGCAGCCCGTAGCTCAGAGCCTCCAGTAATGCGATAGGCAAACCCTCATGCGATGAAGGCAGTACAAAAAGACCCGCATGCGCATAAAGCTCCTGCAATGCCAATCCACCCTGAAATCCCGTCATCACAGCACCAGCCTCTGCCGCTTTATCTAACACCTCACGTTGATAGACGTCCGGATGGTCTGCGCCTCCCACAATGACTAACTTCCAATCCGGCAAGCTGGCGCGCTTAAAGGCAGCAATCAAATCCAGATGGCGTTTTTCCTGTACCAACCGGCTCACCAGCAACACATAGCGACCTCGATTCAGGCCGAATTTATCAAGCGCCCCGATAGAATCCGGAAGCTGCGGCAAAACCACACCATTTGGAATCAGTGCCGACTCCATACCATGTTTACCACGAATCAGATCAGCGATTACTTTCGAAATGACAATGCGTCCATTCGACCAACGCATTCCCCAGCGCTCACCCAGTTGGAGGATAAAGCGGGCAAACTGCCCCCACTTCTGCCGGTCGTAATCCGGGCCATGGTGTGTTACCACTACCCGTAATCCCAACAGCCTGGCAGGCAAGGTCATGAGAGCGGGACCGATGGCCTGAATATGCAAAATATCCGGGCGCTTGACAGCTGCGTAGAGTACCCCCAGAAAACTGTGCAGGATCGCCTCCAGTCCTTTCGATTTGGGCGTCCACAGCGATACAAACTTCACGCCTTTCCATTCCGGCCCAGTCTCGGCAGGCTGGTAAGGCGACCGCACCAACACCGTCACATCGCAACCCCTTTCGACCAGCTGCGAGCATAAATTCTCGGCATGTGTTTCCACCCCTCCCTGCACTCCCGGGAAGCCTCGCAAGCCCAACATCATCACATGAACCGGTCTATTCATTTCTATTCTACCTTAGCGAAAACACCCAACACAGCGCTGGCCAACTTAGCCCAGTTGTAGTCCGATTCGAGCAAAGCTCGGCCATTCCTGCCCATTTCAGCCGCCAACAGAGGATTTGATAACAGTTCCAGCACCTTGTCGGTCATCACGACAAAATCGTTGGGCGCCGTCAGCGAGCCGGTCTTGTCATCAATAACCAAGCCGCGATAAAAGAGGAAGTCCCAGACAACGACAGGCAGCTGCATCGCCATTGCCTCCAGACATGTTCCGGGTAACCCTTCATAATAGGAAGTGGACACATAAACCCGGCTTCGGTTGTAGTACCCCAGCATTTCCAGGAACGGCACTTTGCCGGTCATCAGTACATTCTGTTCATAAGGCGCCAGCTCGGCTTTAACCCATGCATCGTCATCGCCATAGCCAACGATAGCTATGCGGATATCCGGCTTCCTTGCAATCAACTGGCGGCATAGTTCTGCCATTGAGCGACTGCCCTTGCGGAACTCGATACGCCCGCAAAACAGTACGTCGATATCTTTTTCGATAGCATCATTTGGCGTGAACAACTTGACGTCGGCGCCGTTCGGAATCACTGTTACCGGCCCCTTAAAGCCATAGGCAAGAACCTCCTGCCTGCCCTGCTCTGTCAGGGTAATCACCTTGCTGGTCAGGTTGAAAATCCGGTGCTCCATCCATAATTTTACGGCAATCGACAATCCACTCCACTGGCTCACGAAATGCCTTGTCTCGTAAAACCGGCCGGACATACCGAGATAAGTAGTATGCGCAGTCAGTACCACCGGAATATGCCGAGGCAGGAACAAACCGGGGATCAATGGCGGAAAATGCAGATTGACCCATTGGATCTTGCCTTCGTCATAGAGGCTTATCAGCTTGTTGCGTACTTTTAAACTCCAGAAAAAAAGACTGAATCGACTGTGATTGTATGGAAAATGGATGATTTCCACTCCAGCATACTGTCGCTCATCCCGATGCTCGTCACTGGTAATCAGGTAAACAGGCGGATGATCCGCCGGCAAATTGGAAAGAAAAGAGTCCAGGTATCTGGCAATGCCGTGAACGCCATAGAATTGAGGATTAACGATTGCAATCATTATTGTTCCATCTCTTAATTATTGATTTACTCAAGTTACGGCATGGTAATTCCGCCAATTTATAAAAAACCATTGCTATGGTGACTAAGGGAACCAAGATGATCTTCGCTTCATGAGGCGCCTCTCACTGGTGCGGTTGATCTGCCAAGATCGAGATAGACCGCCGCCACCGTACGTGCAATGCTGTCGTAATCTCTTTTACCCAACACATACTCACGCCCTTTAGTTCCCATCTGCCGCATCGTTTCCGGGGAATTTAATAAACCGGTCACGGCTTGTGCAAAGGCATCGCCATCTAACGTTATACATATTCCGGCACCACTCTCTTCGATCACTTGTGCCTGGTCAGGATTGTCGTTGGCCACGACGGGCAATCCCAAAGCCATGTATTCCATAGCTTTAGTAGGTGAGGCGCTGTCTAATAAAAAACCGCGAGGAAATGGAGAAAGCCCGATTTCTGCCGACCGCACATAGCTCCAGGCTTGCGACGCGGGTAACCATCCTGTCCAGATAACATAATCCGCAACTCCCGTACGCTCAGCTTCCTGCTTCAACCAGTTTCGATGTGCTGCATCTTCAATATCGCCAACAAGTACCAGCATGATATTGGGAATCTGTTGTTTGATTAGTGCGAGCATTTGAAAAAGAATTTCGATTTTCCTGACACGATCCAAGGTGCCTAGGTAGGACAAGACACGCTTTCCTTCGAGACGCGGGTCATCAGCCGGCTGAATGCTCTCCGGAGTAGCCGTTTCCATATCGACTCCCATGGGCACCGGCGTCATCTTCGCCATGGGGATACCCTGTTGTGCAACATCCAGTTGCATCTGGCGACTTTGCACAAACACACGGTCAGCCTTGGGTAACACGACCCGATACAATAACCATTTGCCGAATATGCCCTGCACCAGAGGGAACCAGAATCGCATGCCCCCCTTGATCCCTCTGGCCATTGCCCGATCGATCTGCCCTTCTGATTGCGGATAGGAAAGCCAGTAAAAGAACGGAATTCCTTTCAGTCTGGCCGCGATAAGCCCTGCGAGAGCCGTCACCGACATGTCGCGCACCTGGATCGCATCGTATTTCTTTCCATCCATGGCGATCAGCACTCGCAGGTTATGCCAAAATTTAACCAAATGCTGGCTGGCGCGATTGCGAGGCACATTGCATAACACTGCCTGGCCGCCGCCCCATGGCGTTTCAGGATTATCTTCTACCGCACTATTGCGCTCTGTTACCAGATCGCATGTGATTCCATACCGGGGCAGATATTTGCCGAACAAAGCGACAACATCAGGACGGAATGTTGGCCATTGTTCTGCGGTAAAGTACAACAAATGAAAGCGATTGTTATGCATTGAGCTTTACCGAAGTTTGTTTGGATGAAGATACTGGACAGCGCTGTCTGCCGAGAAGGCCGTGGTAATTCATTAAATACCCCAGATAGCCCAGCACAATCGCGTAGATCAACTCCATAGAAACCAGATTGACGCTTGAGGCCGAATACACCACATCCAAAAGAAAGAGCGAAATCGCCATCTGAATTGCGAGAGCATCCGCCCTCACTGTTGGATCGCTAACTGACCGGCGCAGCTTACCGGCAGCGCCCCACGCTGCAATAAAGATGCTCACGAACATCATGAAACCAATCAGGCCGGTATCCCAGAGCAGTGTAGAAGCAGCTGTCAAATCGATGCCGTAGTTTAAATATTTTAACCCAAGGTGACCTGCCAAATTATTTAGGGAAGTATAAGAACTACCCAACCCGTTTCCGATAATAAAACCTAAGAGATCGTGCCAATTATGCTGAGCCCAGAATGTGATGGCGGTCCAACGATTAAGAGACCCCGCCTCCCCTGAGTAGCCCTGATCTCCGACGTTGTACCGTAGCGTTGCAGCCACAACCTGATCCAGACTGCTATGCATTATGATCACCACATACAGGTAACCAAGCAACATCGTTAGTAAAGCCAGCATAATAATGGCGGGCAGAAACCGTAGCGGCGCACTGATCAAATCATCTTTGAGCAAAATCAATCCCACCAACGGCAGCATAATGACAGCAATCTTCGTCTCCCCCATGCCTAAAGGCAGTAGGCATATAAAAGCCAACGGATAAAAAATCTTGCTGCTGATTAATCCTGCTCGCCAGCGCGCTGAAAGAAATGATAGAGCGATAAAAAGGTAAATCACCATAACCGAGTTGGGGCTGCCACCCTCTAAATTAGCCCCGAATGTGCCGGCGACAACATCAGTTGTATAACTCGACAGGGACAACCCGCCACGTAAGGGAACAAGCACCACCAACTCGTAGAGTGCGAATGGAAATTGCAACAAGGCCACTGCCATCAAAAACTGGCGCCATCGAACATAGTTTTGAGGTGTAAATGCGATCATGGTCAACGCCATCATCAGGCCAAACGACTGAAAATATCGCTTGAACCCTGCAACAAACTCCACAAGGGAATAGCACTGAACTATGCTGACCCCAACCGCATAGACAAGAAATAGCAGCGCAATCAGCATAAAACCCGGCGCACGTCTTTGCTTGCTCCACAAGATATTAGTCAGCGAGGGTATAAGCAGCAGCATACTCAGCAGAGAAACACCCCAGGTAACCTTACTTAGCGCGCCGGCTGAAAGTACGCCCAACAGAAACCCGATAACAAGTATCAACCATATGGTTAATTCAGGCATGATCAGCAGCACTGGGCCCAACACCAAGCACACGCCCAGGCCAATCATGACCGGGTTGGCAGTGACGGCCAACAATCCCATCAACACTGCGCAAATTCCAAGACCTGAAATCAAGGCCAGATTACTTATTTTGGCATGACCGGAAGCATAATTTCTGGGAGCGGCGCCCAACCCCATACTGCGCCATCGTTGGCTGCCGATAGACATCAACCCTGTGCATGAGGCTCGAAAACGCCGAGTTTTGTTTATCGCAATACTGTAAATACCGGCCAGCAAAGGTCGAACTTCGTTTATCGCAAGACGGTAAATACCAAACACATCCCGTAATGGCGGATATAACATCGGCAGCACCAGCACTGTCGCAGTCTGAGCAATCAAGGTTGCCACAGCAGCGCCTGGCGCCCCGTAACGCGGCACCAGAAACAGCGCCAGACCGAAATTAAATAGCAATAACACCACGGACTTGACCACTAATTGAGACTGCCGGTAAGTGGCCAGTAAATACTGGTTCACTGGCGCATCAATGAAGATCAGCACCGCCATCCATATATGAATCATGAGAACACTACTAGCCCCCAGATACTGATCGCCGAGAAGCATGCTGATCATCTCCGGGCCAATTGCCGAAATAAAAACGCAAGGAATCAAAGACAACAATGCCATGCCGGCAATAATGCGCGCCACATTACTCTGGAGTTGTTCGCCCAAGTCTTTGGGATAGATGTAACGCGAAGCCAGCGATTGAACAATCATCGGCGGCACCACCCACCAGATTCCGGAAAAACGCATAGCAGCGGCGTACACACCAACCTCGGTCATACTCGTAAGGCGGCCAAGCATAACTTGGTCGACTCCTGCGTTAAGCGACGCCACCAGCGTATTGAGAATAATAGGCAAGCCGGTTAGCAGCATTCGCCAGGCGTGGCGAGTGTCAAATCGCCAATGGGAGAAGCGCTCACCATACCACCAATACGCCCCTACCAGACACATCCAATATAAAACGGATTCCAACGTCAATACTGTCATCAAGCCGATCAATCCCGCACCGGCAACAATGACACCCACTCTCAACAAAGCACCTATAATAATAGAGATATTCTTGCCCAAAACTGCAGGCCCAATATTGGTGTGCGAGGCAAACCATATCCAAATGCCTCCCGTAGTCTCGGCAAAGGGAACTCCGACACACAAGATGGCAAGCAGCATGAAATCGGTCTCATTAAAGCCCCCCAGCGGTCTGGCCGCCGCGAGCATTAATGCGATGGCCAGCAGGGAACCGCACAGGCGAATCATGAAAGCGCTGCCCATAATGCGGTCTTCGTCGGCGCGGTCGCGCACCATGTCGCGCATCATGGTATCGCCCACCCCCAACCAAGCTATGGCCCCAAACATGCCAAGCCAAGCCGTAATGTAGTTGAAGCGCCCGAACTGCTCGGGACCCAAATAACGCGCAAGCCAGAGGCCCACCAAAAAGCCGATGAGCATACGCAGCGCCTTCTCGCTGGAATGCCATGCGATATTGCGCAACACCTGGACGTGTCCTTTGTTTGAAGTCATGGCATCAACTCTTCAGTGCCGAGGGAGGCATGCGCGCCAACACCAAGTACGCTACCCGCCGCATAGGCTGCGCTATTTAACGCCGACATGATGACGAAAATACGAATAGTTACAGGAGTCATAGGGCACCAATAAGTTGCAGCGTGCGCTTGATCTTACGAAGAACCCGTGTGACAAATTGATGGTTGCTATCGCTCCAAGAGCTAGCCCAGCGATGCACTGCATAGGCCTGCGGAAAATGATCGTTGGCGCGATGGGGCTCATTCCAGTTGTATGGGTAGAACCACTCGCGGGGAAACAGTGTAAAGTCTCCGGCTAGGCCACCGCCGAGCAGAACCCGAGTAAACAAACCGGGCCCCGTCTCAACAGCAGTATTTATTTCTCCCACCCGCTCCGGCAGCGCACTTAGGCAGCGCTCCATATAGATGGAATTTGGCTCTACGCCGATGATGCCAATGGATACGCTAAGTCCGTCCTCTGAGCATGAAAAATTTTTCACGCCAACCAGGATCGGGTCAATATTACGCAAACATTCAAAATCGGTGTCCAGATAGACGCCGCCGTGTCGCAGCAATATCTCATAACGCAAAATATCCGCCATTTGCGCATAGTTCGACGCAGCGCTTATGAGATCCATGCGCCGTGGTGTGAAACCGAGATTATCAAGATTCCACAGCTTGTATTCCCAATCCGGATGCAATGCTAACCAACCATCCCGGTAAACACGGAATTTCTCGGGCAACTCCGGGTTATCCCGGTTAATCCAGATTTGGTGAAAAACTTTCGGGATCATAACGCTCTCCTGGAAATGTTGTGATGTGTCTTCTTTAATACAGTGAATGTTTTTTCGGCACAGCAGGACATAACCCGTCCAAAATGCAGGAAAAAAACTTGAGTTTCCGATGAGTCGACCAGGTTTCGTTTATCCGGATTGATCGGGAGATTAAACAACAGCATCACAGCAAAACTGATCCGCTGAATCGAAATTTCTTCGTCACCGACCTTGGGTAGGTGTAAGTTGAGGATTGCGATGTTGTTGAAAGCATTGATTTTATTTGTCATGATCATAGCCGGGTTTACCCTTATTTCTAATACTTAAGACCCCGATGGTAATGCTGCCCGGTAGGTAACATCAATTTAAAGCCGATACTACCGGCATTGTATGTTGGCGTTCAAAACTAACGCCGTTGGTACCTGCATTGCCCAAGACATGGGCAATGCAGCCCTCTTCTACCATCCGCCGGTTACAAATAGCGGAACAGGGTTCAAGATAATGGATCGTCATCGTTAATAACTTTATCCATGCAAGCGATTAGTTTTTTAGCCAGGATTCTGACATGAGGCTCTCTGAATATATCAAAATGCGCTCCGGAAACCTGTTGAACTTCCAGCTTGTGACCCAGAAGTTTTTTCCATGCCTGTTCTGGACGGACATAGCTAATAAACTTACTCGTCGACTCCCATCCTTGAAATAGAGTTACATGACTGCCGTTATAACTTTTTGGTTGATAATTATTGTGACAAGCGTTGTCAGGTGCTGATGTATAAATATGGGGCCAGAAATCCGTGCCGTATTTATAGGAAGTTCCCAGATCATTGATTTTATTTTTGATCTTTTTCAAGAGCTGGCTTGGGCTTAGACTAAAAAAATTACAGATAACCCGATGATAAGGCAGCCACTGCTTTTCATGTGTCAGGTGGGTATCCATCAATCCTACCAAGTTCACTTGATGTCCATTTGTAACTAATTGGCAGGCCATTTCATAGGCAATCACGCCACCAAAGGAAAACCCGATCAAATAGTAGGGGCCATGCGGCTGTATCTGTTGCAGTTCCTTAATATAGTGGCTGGCCAGATCTTCCAATAAGGGTAGGGAGAGAGAACGATTGCCAATCTCTGCTGCCATACCGTATCGTAAGAAATATAGCGGCTGATCCTTTCCAAGATGTCGCGGCAAGTCTACTAGGGATAATGTGTGAATCGCGAATAAGGGAGGCCGTGAACCTTGCGTTTGAATCGGAACAAGGGAATACCATGAAGGCTGCCGGTTACCGGACGATATTATTATTCCAAGTTCTTCAACTAGTGGAGATTGGTAAATTGCGCCCAAGGGTAAGTCGATATTGAACAGCTTATTAACCTCAGCAACCATCTTAACCACTAACAAAGAATGCCCGCCCAACTCGAAGAAATTGTCGCGAATGCCGACCCGATCAATCTCCAAAACATTGCACCATATCTCGGCCAGCTGCTTCTCCACCGGATTGCGAGGGGCGATAAAATCGGCTTCCAGTTCTTGCTGACTTTGATCCGGCTTCGGCAGAGCCTTTCGATCCAGCTTGCCATTGGGAGTGAGCGGCAACGCGTCGAGGCATACAAACGCCGAAGGGATCATGAACTCCGGCAACTTAGGCTTAAGAAAGTCTCGTAGCTCGGAAACGAGTGGTGCGGGAGTACTTTGGGGTACTAGATATGCCACCAGGCGTTTGTTCCCGGGAACGGGTTCGTACACTTCCACCACGACCTCAAACAGTTGCGGGTGTTGTCCCAGCACCGATTCAATTTCACCCAGCTCAATACGAAACCCGCGAATCTTAACCTGATGATCTATACGCCCCAGAAATTCAATAGTGCCGTCAGGCAGATAACGAGCCAGATCGCCGGTTTTATATAAGCGAGCATGCGGATCATCATTGAAAGGATGTTTAATGAATTTTTCAGCGGTTAACTCAGGACGATTGAGGTAACCTAGCGCTAAACCATCGCCGCCAACATGAATTTCTCCTGATACACCGATAGGGACCGGCTGTAAGAGCGCATCCAGAATATAGATTTGGGTGTTGGCAATGGGGTATCCAATGGGAATTGAAGTCGCTTGATCAGCAATCGTTTTCGGAATCGGGTAACAGCAGGCAAATGTAGTACTCTCGGTAGGACCGTAACCATTAATTAATTGAGTGTCAGGTAATTGCTTAAGAGCGCGATTAATATGGCTTATAGATAAAGCTTCTCCGCCAGTCAGGACTTGTGCAACGGTGCTGAGAATCTGGGGCTTTTCATCGATAACGGTATTAAATAATGAGGCTGTTAACCATAGAATACTGATTTGCTGCTGCTTGATTATTTTTTCCAGACTACTCAAAATCGGGACTCGTTCAGGATAAATAACACAGCGAGCACCATGAAGCAGCGCACCCCATACTTCAAAGGTAGAGGCATCAAATGCAATGGATGCTAATAATAAGAATTTCTGCTTATCATCAAATCGGGCATAGGTATTATTTAATATCAATCTTGCAATATTGTAATGGCATACCTCAACGCCTTTAGGCACTCCGGTAGAGCCCGAAGTGTACATAACATAAGCCGGATTGTTCAAGGCAGTATTGCAATGCAGATTGTCGGTACTTCCCTGATTAATATCATTCCAGCATGTATCGAGACAAACAAGCCGGCCTGAACAAATCGGTAATTGTGCAACCAGTGAAGAATGCGTCAATAGTACCCGGGCATTTGTATCCTCCAGCATAAAAGCCAGACGATCCCGAGGGTAAGTCAGATCAAGCGGCACATAAGCCCCACCTGCTTTGAGTATAGCCAGCAGGCCGATCACCAGATCAATAGAGCGATCCATGCAAATAGCCACCCGGGTACCCGGTTTGACACCCACTGTTTGCAGGTAATGCGCCAGTTGATTGGCTTTGGCGTTAAGCACCTGATAACTCAGTTGTTGATCTTCAAAAACCAGCGCGATGGCATCCGGTATCTTTGCCACCTGCTCTTCAAAGAGTTGATGGATACATTTATCTTTCGGATAGTCAGTACGGGTGGCATTCCATTCGACCAATAACTGGTGACGTTCAGGTGCAGTGAGTAGCGGCAATTCAGCAACGGCGGTTTCCGGGTGCTCGACTATTGCTTCCAGTAAAGTTTGAAAATGGCTGCCCAGCCGGGTAATGGTTTCGGGATTGTACAAGTCCGTTCTGTATTCAATCGTACCGGTTAAGCCATCGCGATGCTCCACTAATGAAAGTGTCAAATCAAACTTGGCCGTCTCGTTGGTTACAGTAAGGTCGGTAATCGTCAGGCCGGGTAATTGCATGTCTTGCAATGCCGTAGATTGCAAGACCATCATGACCTGAAACAACGGATTCCGACTCATATCCCGTTGTACCGGCAATTCAGCGACCAGTTTTTCAAAAGGTAAGTCCTGATGAGCGTATGCACTCAGGCAGACCTCACGTACTCGGCTTAACAGCTGGCGAAAACTCGGCTTTCCTGATACATCGGTCCGTAATGCCAGTGTATTGACGAAAGAGCCGATCAGATTTTCAGTTTCCTGCAGGTTGCGCCCGGCAATCGCAGTGCCGACAACAATATCTTCCTGACCGCTGTAACGGTGTAGCAGCACTTGAAAGGCCGCCAATAGCGTCATGAATAAGGTCACGTTTTGCTGTCTGCTCAAGTCTTTTAAACCCTGGGCTAATGCTGCCGATAATTGAATGACTTCTTGTGCGCCCTGGTAAGACGGTTGCTTCGGGCGGGGCTTATCAGTAGGTAACTCCAGCACGGTCAGATCGGCCAGTTGGGTTTTCCAATAGCTGAGCTGTCTTTCCAGTACCTCACCTTGTAACCATTCGCGTTGCCAGACCGAGTAGTCCGCATACTGAACAGGCAATTCAGGTAAGTAAGCCGATTTATTCTGGCTAAAAGCACAATAAAGGCTTGCTAATTCCTGCCTGAATACGGCCATGGACCATCCATCAGAAACAATGTGATGGATGATTACCAACAGAATATGTTCTTGTTCGGATATCTTGAACAGCAAGGCGCGTATTAAGGGCGTCTCTTTAAGATTGAACGGTTTGTGGCTTTCAGTATGGAGCAGGCGTTGGATTTCGCTATCCCGATTTTCTTGAGGATATGTCGGCAACGTCACCAAAGCGCATTCAAAGGGCATTGATGCTCTGATGATCTGCAGGAGTTCGCCGTCCTGTTCAACAAAACAAGTCCGCAAGACTTCATGACGAGCGACAATTTCATTAAGGCTTTGTTGTAATGCAGAGGTATTCAGGCTGCCATTGAGTTGAATGGCCCAGGGAATGTTATAAAGGCCACTGGCGCCGAGCAATCGATCTAAAAACCAGAGCCGTTGTTGGGCATAGGATGCAGGAAGCGGCAGGTCGCGTACAATTGTATGAATTTGTTCTACATTCGCCGCCGGTGTCTGTTCAAGCGTTGTTGTTAATAACTTTGATACCCCGGCAACGGTTGGCGCTTCAAACAACAAGTGCATCGGAAAATCAGTTTGAAATTGCTTGTTGACACGCACAATCAATTGCACGGCCAGTAATGAATGTCCGCCCAATTCAAAGAAATTATCATGAATGCCAATCCGGTCAATATTCAGAACCTCTCGCCAAATAGCGACCAGCATCTCTTCAATAGGAGAACGGGGCGGAACATAGGATTGTTCAAATTCAGGGCGTGTGTGATCAGGAGTAGGCAAGGCTTTCCGGTCGATTTTGCCACTGGGAGTAAGGGGTAATTTATCCAATAAAACAAATGCCGAAGGTACCATGAACTCCGGTAACTTTGGTTTAAGAAAGTCTCGCAGCTCCGACGGGGTCGGCATGGAATCGCTTTGGGGCACTAAATAAGCCGCCAGTTGTTTGTTCCCGGGAGCAGACTCGTACACGCCCACCACCACCTCGCGTAGCAGCGGGTGCTGGCGTAATGCCGCCTCGATTTCACCCAGCTCGATGCGAAAGCCCCGAACCTTGACCTGGAAGTCGTTGCGCCCCAGGTATTCGATGGTGCCGTCAGCCAGCCACCGGGCCAAGTCACCGGTCTTGTACATCTTCGCATCTGTTTCTTCAATGAACGGGTCACGCACAAAGCGCTCTGCGGTCAGTTCCGGCCGGTTCAGATAGCCGCGCCCGACCGGCATGCCACCAATATGAATTTCTCCCATCACGCCAATCGGCACCAGTTGCAGACGATTATCCAGGATGTAGATGCGGGCGTTGGCAATCGGCCTTCCTATGGGTACAGACCGGTTGCGGTATTGCTCAAGATCAGGAGGCAGCCGGTAAAATGTAGACGAAGAAGTGCACTCAGTCGGCCCGTAAATATTAATAAACTCGGGCCGCGGTTCCGGCAGTTCCAATAGTTTGGAGGGATTCATCTGTTCGCCGCCGAGAATAACCCGCCGCAGCCCACCGAGTTCCCCGTTGGTGTCGGTATCGATCAGCACATGAAACCCGCTCGGCGTCAGGTTCATCATGCTGATACCTTCCTTTGCCACCAATGTCACGATTGCCTGCGGGTCAAAGGGTTCGCTCGCCAAAACTACCCGCGCGCCGACGAGTAAAGGGGCGAAAATGACCTTTTGAGTAAGATCAAAAGCTATCGACGATACGACTAAAACCGTATCCTCGCACGAAAGACGCGCCTCTCCTGAATACCAGGGAAACAGGTTTTGCAAGCCTTGATGCACGGCACCTGCACCCTTGGGCTTTCCGGTCGAACCGGAGGTATAGATCACATAAGCCAAATTTTCAGGTGTGAGTCCCACCTTGCTGTGCTCAGGGTTGGTCTCCGGCAGATTCGCCCACAACGGGCACTTGGCCGACAGATTAATCAACGGCGGACATGTCGGCATATCTGCGAACAACGCGTCATACTTACCATCGGTCAGCAATACCAACGGGGCGCTGTCTTCAAGCATGAAGGCCAGACGTTCCCCGGGATAAGCAGGATCAAGCGGCACATAGGCTCCTCCGGCCTTAAGGATACCGAGTAATCCGATCACCATCTCCAGAGATCGCTCAAGACAGATACCCACCAGCACCTCCGGTTTCACACCGATATTGCGCAGATGATGGGCCAATTGGTTGGCGTGGGCATTAAGCTCGTCATAGGTTAGCTGCCGGTCTTCATAGCTCACTGCCACAGCCTCAGGAGAGCGGGCGGCTTGTTCTTCGAACAACTGATGGATGCAGCGCTCAGGAACCGCTACGGCAGGGCCTTTCCACTCCTCCAATAATTGCCGACGTTCGGAATCGGTCAACAGGGGCAAGCCGGACAGTCGCGTTTCGGGCTGTCCGACGATACCTTCGAGCAGGGTCTGAAAATGGCCTATCAGACGGCCTATGGTCGCGGCCTCGAACAAGTCAGTAGCGTATTCCACCCGGCCTGTCAGACCATGCAAGGTTTCCGTCAGTTCGAGGGTAAGGTCGAATTTGGCCGTTTCGTTATCGGCCTGTATGTATTCTTCGGTAATTTCATTTAACTGTAGATTGTAATCGGGGGTGTTCTGAAGTATGAACATGACCTGAAACAGCGGATTGCGACTGAGATCGCGTTGCGGATGGAGCACCTCGACCAGTTTTTCAAACGGCATATTCTGATTAGCGTAAGCTCCAAGCGCGACTTCCCGCACCTGTTTCAGCAGATCACGGAAACTCGGATCACCTGAAAGATCGGTACGCAGCACCAGGGTGCTGATGAAAAAGCCGATTAAGCCTTCGAGCTCCAAACGGTTTCGTCCGGCGCTCGGGGTACCGAGCACAATGTCGTCCTGACCGCTGTAGCGGTGCAACAATACTTGAAAAGCCGCCACCAGGGTCATGAACAAGGTTACGCCTTCGCGTTGGCTCAACGCTTTCAGTCCTTCGGTCAAATCGGGCGACAAGCTGAATTGCTGACTCTCCCCGCGGTACGACTGTACTGCCGGGCGCGGCTTATCGGTAGGCAGTTCCAGCGTTGGCGCATCCGCCAGTCGCGCTTTCCAATAATCCAAAAGCTGTTCAATGGCCTCACCTTGCAGCGCTTCCCGCTGCCAGACGGCGTAGTCGGCGTACTGGATCGGCAATTCGGGTAAGGCTGAAGGCCGCTCTTGAATGAACGCCCCATACAGGGCCGACAACTCGCGCGCAAAAACCGTCATTGACCAACCATCAAAGATGATGTGATGGAAAACGAGGAGGAAAATGTATTTTTCCTCCTCTAAGCGTAGTAACTGAGCCCGCAGCAGCGGGAGCTTGTCCAGATCGAAGACTGTCAACTGATCGGCCTGAACAATTCGCGCCGATTCTGCCGTTCTTTGTTCTTCGGGATAGCCACGAAGGTCCATTATCGTCAACGGGATAGAAAGCGAGGATTGGATGATTTGCACCGGCTCACCATCCCGCTCGGCGAAATAGGTTCGCAACGCTTCATGACGAAGGATAATCGCGTTGAGCGCAGCTTCCAAAGCCGTTACGTCCAGTCTGCCCTGAAGCTCGAATGCACAGGGTATGTTGTAGTTTCCGGTTGAGCCCGCCAGCTTATCTTGAAGCCAGAGACGCAGCTGTGGAAAGGACATGGGGAAAACGAACAGCTCGGTAGCTGCATCGGTTGCCTCCGCTGAACATTCAACGCAACTGTGTGAGGTATCTTCAAAAAGCTTCATATTTATTCCTGTTTATTTATTGCTGCGCCAGACTTTTTTGAAAACCTTGATAAAAAACAATCCGCTGTCGCTGAGTTATATTAAGAATTGAGTGTTAACCTTATAAGCCGAGCGACGCTGAGGGATAATGCGATTGGCATGGTTTAGCGCTATTGCTTCAGTATTTTCAATCAACTTCGCCAATGCCGCGATAGTCGGCGTTTCAAACAAACGGGTTAGTGGAATGTCCACCGATAGTTGTTCTTCAACACGGATAATCATTTGCGTAGCGAGCAATGATTGCCCGCCCAACTCGAAGAAATTGTCATGAATACCGACATCATTCATTCTTAAAATTTCTCCCCATATCCCGGCTAGTTGTTTCTCTACCGGACTTTGTGGAGCAACAAAATCATGGTTCACAGCCTGCCGGCTAATGTCCGGCTTGGGGAGGGCCTCGCGGTCCAGTTTGCCATTAAGGGTAATTGGCAACGTATCAAGAAACATAAATACCGAAGGCACCATGAACTCGGGTATCTTTTCCTTAAGGAAGTCCCGTAGCTCAGAGACGCCGGACGTAAAATTATGTTTCAGCACTAAATAAGCCACCAGGCGCTTGGCGCCGTCACCGTCATCATCCGCCAATACCGCCACTTCGTGCACCGACGGGTGTGTCGCCAGCTTTGCTTCGATATCGCCCAACTCGATCCGGAAGCCCCGGATCTTGACCTGGAAGTCGTTGCGGCCCAGAAATTCAATGGTGCCGTCGGCCCGCCATCGAGCCAAGTCGCCGGTCTTGTACATTCGCGCACCAGCTTGCGCAGTATACGGATCGGCTACAAAGTGTTCCTCAGTCAGTTCCAATCGATTGAGGTAGCCTCTGGCAACGCCCACACCACCGATATAAAGCTCTCCTGTCAAGCCGATCGGAACCGGTTGGTTGTTGGTATCGAGAATGTAAATACGGGTGTTGCTGATGGGGCGGCCGATGGATTGCCAACTTACAGAATCGGCCAACGGCTCATGAACAGTTGCCTTGACCGTCGCTTCCGTCGGACCATACTCGTTAAATACCTTGGGACGGTAACTTTTGCGTTCAAACCAGGCCGCCAGGATCTTATTGTTGACGGCCTCTCCGCCAAAGATGATCTGGCGAATAACGGGAGGGATGACGGCCTGCTCATCTTGGGCCAATTGTTGCCAAAAAAGAGTTGGCAGAGTGATCATCGAGACATTATTCTTTTCGCACAACGCCCAAAACTTCTTCGCACCGGCTATCCAATCATCATTGCGCAGCACTAATGCAGCGCCCGAGAGTAAAGCACCGAAGATTTCCTGTATAGACACGTCAAAGCCGATAGCGACGAACTGCAGAATTCGGTCCTCGGCACGAATATTGTAACGGTTCTTCAGGTCCGAGATCAGGTTACACACACTCCTATGCTCGATCATCACACCCTTGGGTTTGCCGGTGGAGCCGGAAGTGTAGATCATGTAAGCCAGGTGGTTAGGGGTAAGCCCTTCTTCATGGCTAACCGGATTGGTGTCCGGTCGGTTCGTCCACGGGGGAAGCTCGGCATCCAGATAGATTACCGGCAAAGCTTTTGCCATACCCGTAAACAGACCGTCAAGCCGACCTTGAGTCAGTAATGCCACTGGAGCGCTGTCTTCGATCATGAAGGCCAGACGTTCTTTGGGATGAGTCGGATCAAGCGGCACATAAGCGCCTCCGGCCTTAAGAATAGCCAGCACTCCCACCACCATATTCAAGCTGCGCTCGGCGCAAATAGCCACCAGCGCATCCGGCTTAACGCCCAATTCGCCGAGGAGATGTGCTAACTGGTTGGCTTGGGTATTCAGTTCGGCATAGGTCAGTTGGTTCTGCTCACACACCAGGGCCACGGCCTGTGGAGTTGCTGCTACCTGCGCCTCAAACAGCTCATGGATGCATTTATCTCGTGGAAACCAAGTCCCTGTGTCATTCCATTCTATCAACAGTTGCCGACGTTCGGGTTCGGTCAGCAGGGGCAACTCGGACAGGTGTGCATCAGGGTCGGCGGCGATGCCTTCAAGAAGGGTCTGAAAATGGCCGATCAGGCGATCTATGGTCGCAGCCTCGAACAAGTCGGCAGCGTATTCCATCCTGCCTGCCAAGCCATGCGGGGTTTCCGACAGTTCAAGAGTAAGATCGAATTGGGTAGTTCCGGCACTGAGCTGTGGAAGTTCCGGGGTATCCTGAAGCACGAACATGACCTGAAACAGCGGATTGCGACTGGGGTCGCGTTGCGGATGGAGCGCATCGACCAGTTTTTCAACGGGTATATCCTGGTTGGCATAAGCTCCTACAGTAACTTCGCGCACCTGCGCCAGCAGTTCCCGGAAGCCCGGATTGCCTGAAAGATCCGCACGCAACGCCAAGGTGTTGACGAAGAAGCCGCTTAAACTTTCGGGTTCCAGGCGACTCCGCCCTGCGCTCGGCGTACCGATCACAATATCGTCCTGGCCGCTATAGCGATGCAACAGCACATAGAAAGCCGCCACCAGAGTCATGAACAAGGTCACACTCTCGTCTCGACTCAGGGCTTTCAGTCCCTTGGTCAAATCGGACGACAAGCTGAATTGCCGACTTGCCCCGCGGTACGACGGTATCGCCGGGCGCGGCCTGTCAGTGGGCAACTCCAGTATTGGCGCATCCGACAGCCGACCCGTCCAGTAATCCAGCCGCTGCTCCATCGACTCAATCATTTCCGGTGTTAGCCCTACCCTTTCTAGAAATGGTTCAGTTACTGGTTCTGAGGACTGCTTTAGTGATTCCATAGATGGATCAAGTAAGCTCATTTTCATATTTCCCTAAAATTAAGAATTGTCGTCTTGGCGAAACAGCGCTTTATACTCAGTTGCATTAACCTAAAAAGATCAGTTGCTGTCGTATATGTGTTTCTAGGATAGAAGTTTCAACTTCTTCAATCAATAAGTGCGATTACCTATCGGAGAAGCCGGTTTTATTGATTCGGAACATCTGATGAAGCTATCCCGCACTCCCCCTACAATCACCCTAACCTATTTCCTAAGTCTGTATGCGTGACAACTTGCGAGCCGATATAGGCCTCAAAGCGGGACGACATAAACTTCCAGCGGCAGCCGCTATGGTTAGATAGCCAACGCGTTAAAACGACACCATTGACTGGCGAATGACTGGCGAACAAGGCTATAACCCGGACCAAAAGATTCAAGGATTAAACGCCACATTTTGGCGGGATTATTAATTGTCGTGATGACAACGGCCATTCAAGACTGTGATGGTGAAAAGCTTGTTTTGAAGGTTAACGGGTACTGTCAGAAGCTTCGTAGAATATGGATAGATGGGAGACTATTGAGGAGCTTTGGGGGGCTGAGACGAACACTTTTATGTGTATTGGATGGTTTAATGCGCTTGCTCGCGCTCCTCAATTTATCAAGATGGCGGATGATCCGTTAATGGGATTAAATGGGCTTAAATGGGCTTATAAACTGAAAGACGTGAGATAAATACGAAGTCAAACGTCGTCAAAAAAATACCACTACTGGAACTGAACGAGGAGACTCACTGCGGCTATAAAAACCGCACTGTCGACCAACAACACAAGCTAATACAAAGCTATCGATGACTTATACTTCGACACACCGATGTATCAAGACTTTCTACCGATAGAATTTAGAAATCCGCTTGTAAATTAACACCGGCGGATTTGCTTTCGTAGGATGAGGCCGGATTGTTGGAATCGCGTTTTTCGTAATTCAGCACGGGACCGATACTGATGCTGTCTAATGGCTGATACATGACATTAAAGCCGATATTACCGACTTTATCTTTTTGTTGCCCAAAACTAAAGTCAGCGACGCTGGTACCGCTACCGCCCAGATAATCTTGCTGTTGATAGGACATGGGTAACCTTATAGCAATTTTGGGGGTAGACTGCCAACTCAGGTTAAACCACACACCTTGGGTTAGCACAAAGCTGGAAAACAGGTTATCGGCTTGGGCAATTTGGCGTCTTGCGGACAGCGCCAACAATGTTTTGTCGCTGGCTTGCCAGTTCAGACTAAGCTCCGCGACTATGTCGTCAAAATTACGGATACCAAAATTCGCATAGTCTTGTTGAGTGTAACCGACAAGCCCATCAATACGTGTTTTACTGTTGGAATGCCAATCCCAGACCATTGCATAGTTCATTCGGGTGTAGGCGTTATCCTGAGTGCTGCCGACGGTTAACTCGCGCTGCGGATATTGACCATCGGTTGCGATTACTCGCAACCCTAAACTGCTGCCTGTGGGGCTTAGGTATTGCAGATTGGCTTCAGCATTATCTTCAGTGTTATTGCTGAATTGCCGGCCTGTACCGTCAAACTCGATCTCTGTCCGAAACAGGCCGAGCCTGATCTTGCCGTTGGGGTGAAACAGGTACCCGGCGTTGGCAAAGTAACGTTGGTTATTTGTCAGGTTGCCTACCAGATTATTCAATTGACCAAAACCGCCCAGTGTTTGAGCGTTGGTATAACCAATCTCGCCATCCAGATTATTCCCTATTCGCCAATTCCATTGGGCTTGGGTGTCCCAGCCGGTGTAATCCAAAGTGGTGAAGTTTTGGAACCAGTTCTGGTTAACACTTCCTTTGACAATAATATGTTGTCTGCCGATCGTCCAATCTACATCAAATCCGGCCGCGACTTGTTTAACAAATTCGCTTTTGTCGCTTTTACCTGTAACCGACACTGGATCGACACTGTCAGATAGCCGTAAAAAATTGCTGTCGTATAACAAGGTGGAGGCAACGTATGGCCTGATGGTATCGTCTGGCGATGCCAAGGCATAGGTTTTACTTGGCATCGCCGCTGCTAGCAACAACATGAAACACGACAATAAGTACCGATTTTGAGTCGTATTGTTTTTGCGGCCGCGCTGCAAACTGTCCAAAAATAACATTACCATTATGTGCACCGCTATAGGTAATAAGCTTTTAAAGCTATTGTTAATTGCTTCATCCTTACCATTGGTAAGCCCTGGTCCGGTGTTTTTGCCGAGAAGGGCATTACGTGACAATAAGCCGGGCAATATGATGGTCTTGAAAGCCTTGGAGAACTTGAGTCGATACAAGAGCTGGCTCCTAAACTCTTCACTGGATATGTGCCAAGTTTGCTCGACGGAATGCACTATGTCTTTGACTGCCTGAGAGATGTTTTGCTGGAGTTGCTGAGACAGCTGTTTGTTTTTCAGGGTCGCTTCACTACCCGTATCGTAATTAAGTAAAGAGGCCAAGCCGCCTTTGGGATATCGCTTATAGTGGTTACGTATTGTTTTAAGGTCAATCATTAAAGCCTCGGCCACTTTTGTCATCGACCAACCTGCTCCTCTCTGATAAACAATCCTGATGCGGTCGTCATAGCGTTTATTGGATTTATGACGATGCTCGGACTGTAAATCTTCGAGTTCCTAGAGGGTAAGATGATAGTATAAAATTATAGAATAATTATATACTATTCATTTTATTAACACTATTACTTAAACCAAA
Source organism: Methylobacter sp. (assembly GCF_030680395.1). Taxonomy (GTDB): domain Bacteria; phylum Pseudomonadota; class Gammaproteobacteria; order Methylococcales; family Methylomonadaceae; genus Methylobacter_A. Next base: position 222,372 of record NZ_JAUXVR010000041.1, read on the forward strand.
CTTTCACTAAAAACGAATATACCTTTGTTTTAACTGCTAAAAATCCGTCAATACAACACCGAGACATTGACTGCCTGTGTCTTGCAAAGCTTCTTTTAACAACTGCAAATCATTCATCCGGGTTTTGTGTTGTCGCACCACTAAAAGGGCGCCACCACAATTTGAGGCGATAATTTGTGCATCGATAGCCTGTTCTGCCGGCGGGGTGTCTATCAGGATTACGTCAAATTGTGTTTGCAATTCTTGCAGACAGGTCTTTAAGCCTCTGCTGATTAATTCGACCGGATTGGGCGGCACTGTGCCTGCCGGCAAGATCGATAAATCCCGGAACGCCGGAATTCGTGTAATAACCGTTAAATCAGCGCGCCCTGCTAACACATCCGACAGGCCATAAATACTTTGTAGCTTGAATAATGTATGCTGCCGCGGCTGTCGCAGATCGGCATCGATTAACAGGGTACGCTCGCCAAGCTGAGAAAAAACAATCGCCAGATTGGCCGCCATGAGGCTGCGCCCCTCACCACGACTGAGACTGACCAACGTCAAGGTTTTATGGATATCGTCAAACCAGCGTAGCATCAATTGTCCTCGCACCGCCCGCAACGCTTCCACCTGCATACTCATGGGCTCGTACGCGGCGACCAGTTCCCGGCTGATATTCTCTTCACTTCCAGTCAGGAATGGAAAGTCAAATTGATATGATAAGGCTTTTTGTATGTCATCATCGGTGACTAACCCGAGCTCCTTTGCGGCATCGCCAAAGAGCATGCCATTCTGTTTTTGCAAGGCGATGATACGTTCGGCATCCCGGACGCTGATTTTGCCGGCATCAAGCAATAAAGCCCCCATCGACGCGGTATTTTGTATTTTGGTTATTTTGCTGCTCATCTTGCCGTTCATCTTGCTGTTGATTATAGTTTCTGCTTGCATTATGCATTACCTCGATTATTGGAACCGTCATTGGGGCTGTCAAGATGAGGTAGCTGAGCCATCCGACTTGGCTTCGAAACCGGAAGTGAAATTACAGCAAGCACAGGAACAGTCAACAGCTCGGAAATATCAAAGGCAGATCGCACCCGACGATCCATAAACTCTGCCACTAACGCCGAACCCACGCCTAACATGCCACCCAGAAAAACCGACAGAATCAAGTTTATCAGCACCTTGGGTTTGGCGAATTTTTGCGGCGGAACGGCGGGATTAAGGACAGCAGTATTGGTTTGGCGCATTTCGCTTTCCATGCGGCTTTGTACCGCTCGCTGCAGGGCGGCATCGTATATCCGCTGTGCGCTTTCCACCTCACGGTTAAGCACTCTTATTTCATCATGCTGTTGTTTTAGCTCCAACACCTTGGCTTTCTGTTCAGCAAAGGCATTGGCAATTATCTTGTCATGTTGATTGGAGGAGGAAACCCCTCCTGCGATGCTGTATAGCACCATTTTAACTTCAGACTGAACTTTCTGTTTCAGGCTATCTACTTCGGCTTTCATTTGCTTATATTGCGGATGATTTATATCGACACGCTTGGACAATTCGGCAAATTTGGCTTCTGATTTCGCTAATTCCGACTTCAGCGATTGAATCACAGGACTGTTTAATACCTCTTGCAACGACTCTGACGATATGCCTTGCTTGAGGGTGGACGTCAGCAAATCTTTTCTGGATTGCAATTCGCTGGTGCGAGCCTGATTCTCTACCAATTGCCTTGACAGATCAGCCAGGCGAGAACTTTCCAAATCAAGACGATCGTCAGTTGCGACGATACCGTGTTGTTGTTGATAGGTGGACAGCACCGATTGTGCATGCTCAAGATTATTTCTCAATGAAGCCATTTGCGAGTCGAACCAGTCTGCACTCAATTTGGCTGGTTGAGCCTGCAACTCAATACTGGTTTGTATGTAGCCATCGGCAAAAGCATTGGCAATATTCGCGGCCAATTGCGGATCGGAAAAAGTAAAGTCAACCTGCATCACACTGCTTTCGCGTGACGGCATGATTTCCAGATTTTTCAGCAATGATTCCGCAACCCAATCCTTGATATTGCCAATGCTACCGGCTTTTACAAAGTCTTCTTGTATTTTCGAGTCTTCGCTGAGTTTTAACTTTTCTACCACTTTGCGCGCTACATTCCGGCTACTGATGATATCGACCTGCGTCGCTATATACCCGGGCAGCAGCTGTACCGGTAAAGTCAGGCCGGTCACCGGATCGACACTGCGCTGATCAACTACGATCGAAGTCGTGGCAACATATTGCTTGGGTAACGACAAGCTTACCCCCAAGGTTGTCATTACCGCCACCATCAATACCGACAAGACAATCGATCTGTGTGATAGGAGAATATTAATTAATTGATAAAAGTTCATAATGTTCCGTTACGTTATTGGCTCTACCTGAGCAATCGATAAAGGCAAGATAATTAATTACCTAACATTGTTTGCCACATGCTAAAACCAACGTTCGCCAACATAAATCACATCATCTTTTAATACGGCGTCGCCCAGCTCTACATCAACTTCCTGCAGAGCGCCGCTTTTGTCCTTGCGTTTGATGACTATACCGTTTTCAGTACCGCGTAGCGTTAGACCGCCACCCATCGGTAAAGCTTTTACCACCGAAATATCCGGTTCAACCCGATAACCGCCCGGACGCTGTACTTCGCCATAAATATAGAACATGGGGGCCTTGGGTACATAAACCTGATCACCTTGCCGCATCTTAAAAGGCGCGATGCTTTTAACATCCTCCAGATAAACTTTTAAATCCAGTTCCTGCTTTTGCGGCTTACCCTCGACAGTACGGGTTACTATTACCTTGCTGTCGCCCATTTCGTTAATTCCTTCGGCCATGGCGATCAAATCGACTATTGAACTATCGGAGTCCAGGGGATAGCGCCCCGGCCGATTAACATAGCCCAATACCGATACCTGCTGACTGACATGATTTAACACAGTGACATTGACTTGGGCATCATGAACAAATCCCCCTTCGATTAGACGTACGGCAATAGCTTCCTCCAGTTCTATACTGGATTTTCCGTTAACGGCGACCTCACCGATGAGAGGAAAGGTAATTCGGCCATCGGCTGAAACGCGAACCTCAGTTCTTAAATCGTCATAACCGTACACAGAAATACGCAAAAGATCATCCGGACCAATGGTATAGGCTGCCATACTTTTCTGAATGGACAATACCAATAAAACCATTAGCAACAGATAACGTTTATCAAACCAGTGTAATTTAATATTAGTAAGCATTTTTATCCCTGATGACCACGCTGATAGTTTTAAATATGATCAATAAGTCGAGAAATAATGACCAGTTGCGCAGGTAGTCGAGATCGTAATCAATCCGGGCCTGCATCTTTTCCAGAACATCGGTTTCACCGCGAAAACCGTTGATCTGCGCCCAGCCGGTAATGCCGGGCTTTACCTTATGCCTGATCATGTATCCTTTGATCAGGCTGCGGTACATTTCATTATGACTGATAGCATGCGGCCTGGGACCGACAACGCTCATGTGCCCCTGTAATACATTGATAAACTGCGGTAACTCATCCAGAGATGTTTTTCTTAAAAAACCACCCAGCCGAGTGATTCTAGGATCATTTCGGGTTGCCTGGTTAACCTGTTCATTGTCTTCCATCACCGTCATGCTACGAAATTTATAAACCACAATTTCCTTGCCATCTAATCCATAACGACGCTGTTTGAATAGTACCGGCCCGGGTGAGCTGAGCTTTATGCCAATGGCAATCAACAACATCAACGGTGCAATCAATAGCAAAATAAACAGCGATAACACCACATCGCTGATCCGTTTAATTATGCTGTTGATGCCGACAAACGGGCTTTCGCATATTGCCACTATGGGAATGCCGTCTATAGTACTGATGTTGGCCTGAATTAAATCAAACGAAACTATATCGGGTACAAAGTAAATTGATGCGGTGGTATCGCGTAATTCATCCAGTAACGCCATAACCCGCGGCTGTGCGGACAAGGGCAAAGCGATATAAATGTGCTGAACATTATAGGTTTTAACAAATTCAGCAGCCGATGCAATACTGCCAAGCAGCGTTTCCGGCTGATGTTGCTTGTCTTCCGATAAGCGTTCCGACCAACGATCATCAAAAAATCCCATACAGCCCACTCTCAATAGCGGATTTTGCCTAAATTTATGGGTTAATTTACGGCTTAAATCGCTAAGCCCGACAATAACTGCACGGGATGTCTCACCTTTGGTAAAAGGCCATCGCTGTAACACTAAGCTAGCCATGGAATTCTTCCAAAAGACTTTATTGAATTCTAAATCTATGCTGTTAATCATAATAAATGACCAGTAAAAGCGACAATGACATAACTCAAAACAACCATCTTCAACTCGTGTATGAGTTATTATTCAAAGAACCTGAATTCCATGTCAGCCCTCCCTCTCCTGCACAGCACCGATCAACTACGAACGAGCTTATAGACAACAAAACCAAGACATCCGCTTTAATACATTTCATGATGAACTCCTAAAAGGATTATGAAAGAAATTTGCTTTACATCGACCAATCAATTTAAAACAGGCTTAGACTGTAATTTAATGATAAATCCAGTCCGATATTGATGATGCAAACACCTCTATGTCCTAAAAATAAGTTGGTCCGTTGGAAAAATAGAAACAGCTTCAGGTTATAGGAAACAAACCATGTGAACAATTAGTAGAAACACCTAACGGCTTTCATATGCTTAACCTCTGACTCACTGCAACAGAGTGTCAATCCCTGATCACGGGGTATTACATTTTTCAGGCGAAAAGTTAAATGTTAGCTGCATTATTGGGTGTCCGTTGTCAGCAAACACAGCACTAAACTAAAAACGTATGACAACATTGAATCAATGGAAAAATGAACCTGCCACATGCTTTTGGAGCGCAAGACTTCATTTTCCCCGCTTGCTAAATCTTGAGTTAAACGCGCATCTGCAGGGGATACACACTAAATTAAATGACGAGTCATTGCTATATCGCTAAATACTTAGAAACGCTGGTTAAAATCTTGCCGACGGCGGGTAAATCTGTAGTTTGCAGTCGCATGAAATACTTTCAGGAAATCGTCTGTCCCAAGTGTGGCAGCAACCACATGGCAAGTCAGGTCGCACAGAGCGTTATTGATGTAATGAGGATGGCTCAATCAAGATATTCCTTCTTGACTATCGTTATAAAGCTTACGTACAGAATCAATCGCCAAGTGATGGAGATGACGATCAATGGCAGCGGTATTCGTAAAATACGGAGGCGGGTATGGGGGAATTAACAAAAACAGTACGCTAAAAAGCAAGCCCTGTTTACACAGGCAAACCTTATAGTTACGCTGGTTGCGTCAGATAATATGGAGGACAGGCAGCCTTCTTTGAAGCCGAAATGGACGAACACAAGCATTGACTCATCAGCTTTACCGAATGTAATGAATATACTTATTGCTCTTAATAAAACCTAATAAACCACTGTAAAATAAAAGTTTTATCGACATGAAAAAGAAGTATTGAGTTAATCAAAACCCATCATTATTCATAATATCATTCCCCAAAAACATCGCATCTCCATAGCTGAAGAATCGATAAGAGCGGTCAATAGCGTGGCTGTAAGCATTCATAATATGCTCATAACCGGCAAACGCCGAAACCAGCATCAATAAGGTAGACTCGGGAAGGTGAAAGTTGGTCAACATCGCATCGACCGATTTGAATTGATAGCCGGGAGTAATAAACAAGTCGGTATCACCAAAACCGGCCTCAAGTTGGCCGCTTCCGGATGCCGATTCCAACGCCCTGACCGCCGTCGTGCCTATGGCGATAACCCGTCCTCCTCTTGCTCTGGCTTGCTGAACGGCCGCTACCGTCTCCGGCAGCACGGCAAAATATTCCTTGTGCATTAAATGTTCGGATAACTCTTCCACCCTGACCGGCTGAAAAGTACCGCTGCCGACATGCAAGGTCACAAAAGCGCTTTGCACACCTTTGGCTTTAAGTTTTTCCATCATGATTTGATCAAAATGCAGACCTGCGGTAGGCGCGGCAACAGCTCCCGCCTCTCTGGCAAAAACCGTCTGATAGCGGGTTAGATCGGATTGATCATCCTCACGGGTAATATAAGGCGGCAACGGAATGTGGCCGATTTGCTCCAATAATGCGAGCAAACTGTTGTCGCCTTTAAATTCCAGCTGAAACAGATCGTCCGCCCTGCCCAATACTTCGCAGCAATAGCCCTTATCCAACTCTATTAAGGTACCGGCTTTCGACGACTTGCTTGATCTGACATGAGCAATAGCACGATGGTCATCCAGAATACGCTCGATAAGAATCTCAACCTTGCCGCCGCTTTGTTTTTTGCCAAACAATCTAGCCGGAATCACTTTGGTATCATTAAAAACCAACACGTCACGCTGATCGATTAAATCGATAAAATCGATAAATTGCCGGTCAGCTATTCGTCCGACGTTCCGCTCCATACATAACAGACGACTTGCATCGCGCTCTGCCAAGGGTTTTTGCGCGATTAGCGCTTCAGGCAACTGGTAATTAAAATCACTTTTTTTCATAGCGGGCGATATTATCAGGTTAAGCTTTTAAATACACATTAAAAAAAACTAGCATTATGGATAAACGTTGCCTATAATGCACGTTCTTTGCCGGGGTGGCGGAACTGGTAGACGCGCCGGATTCAAAATCCGGTTGGGGTGACTCAGTGCCGGTTCGATTCCGGCCCTCGGTACCAAACATTGGTTCAGAGCCGTGCAAAGAACTACAAAAACCCGCAAGTCATAAGGCTTCGCGGGTTTTTTATTGTCCAGCGAAATGCAACCAAATACAGCGGTATTCATCCAAAAGTATGTCCTTTATTATGTCCTTTGCTATAGTGCTTAAAAAAAGGATATAAATTAAAGGGTATAAAATGGCTAAGAATATCAATAAAGATGTGGTCTACAAGTCGGCCAAGTCTAAAGAAAAAGATTACATGCTTAATGATGGTGAGGGCCTGTATTTGTTTGTTGGTAAAACCGGCGCTAAGTTGTGGCGGTTTATTTATACGTTTGACAGAAAACAAAAGAAACTCGCTCTTGGTGGTTACCCCGGTATTACTTTAGAAGCAGCCCGAGACAAAGCAGAAAAAGCGCGTGACAATATCACCAAGGGCAACGACCCCGGAGAGATCAGAAGCGAAGATAAAAAAGCGCGGCAACTCTTAGCATCAAATAAAGAGCGATTAGCTGAAGGCCTGCCGATACTAAACAGTTTTAAACATATCACCCTAGAATGGTTAAGCTCTATTGAGCACCTGACAAAAGCAACCACTCAAACCAAGAAAACATCAAGACTTGAACGCCTAGCCTTTCCTTTAATTGGCGACATGGCTATCAATCAGATTAAATCATCCGACGTACTGGCCGTCATTAAACCCGTAATAGATAAAAAACAGCTTGAGACAGCTCACAGACTACACAGCGAAATAAGCGCCATTTTTGCTTATGCCATTGTTCATAACTTCACTGATTACGACCCCGCTCAACCTGTAGCCAAACAGATACCCGCTCAAAAACCCAAACACAGAGCTGCTATCATAGACCCTAACTTGTTTGGGCAATTGCTCAGGGACATAAATAACTACAACGGCACCTTTGTTGTACAGTTAGCCTTTCGATTTTCACCGCTGGTCTTTCAACGACCTGGAGAGATACGTCAATTATTATGGTCAGATATTGACCTCGTAGCGCGTGAATGGCGACCTTATATTAGCAAGACTGACTTCTATCACATTGTGCCTCTGTCCTCTCAAGCTGTCAGCATACTGGAAGCAATCAAACCGCTAACAGGTACAGGTCAATATGTTTTTCCGTCTAGTCGTGGTGATGGTCGGCCTATGTCAGATGGTACGATTAGAACGGCGTTAAAGTCGCTAGGTTATGATTCCGATGTAATGACCGCGCACGGATTTAGGACAACAGCCTCAACGCTTCTTAATGAGCAGGGATGGAGTCCTGACGCAATCGAAAGGCAACTAGCACACGCTCCAAGAGATCATGTTAGGGCCGCTTACAACAGGGCGCAATATCTTGAAGAACGTAGACGGATGATGCAAAGCTGGGCTGATTACCTGGACAGCTTAAAGAATGGCGCGCAAGTGATACCATTTAAGAAGATCGGGTAAATCCGCTAACAACCAAGAACTACTAAATTAACACCTGATACAATCAAATTAACCGGATAGCTCGACGGAGCAATAAGCAGGATTCGTTGCCCTGTTTCCGGTTATTCCTGCTTAACGCACTTCACTTTAACTAGGTACTTTTTTATGTTGGTCATGTATAGAGGATGGGGCTGTTTTGATTATGAATTAGATATTGATGCCATGAATGTATGTACAAGCAAGGACTGGGAAATCGGCGAAAGATGGCGCGAACCTGAACAATGGGTGGAAGCCTGTGTATTTGAGCTAACAAAACATAATGAAAGTGAGATTGCAGCTCGGGGAGAATCAAACGTTGAATACCTATTGCTATCTGAACACTCATACCTTGATGAAATGGAACTGAATTTTCCTTATTCGAATAAGAAAGATATTCGATTTTACTTGTGCGAGGATGAGCCAGCATATGCAAACGGCTACTATCAACGACGCGAACAAAAAACGTTTCCGTATGCAATTGGTGACATCTTTGAAGCTGCGTGCATTGGCAATGTACCGAAAAAGCAGACCGAAACCGAATTAAACAACTTATTAATGCCGCCAGCATATCTTAATCCAAATCATCCCACGTTCAGTTTAGAACTAGATATTGCTATCAAGGCCTGGACTGCTGTTCTTGAATGTAATCCTGACAAGCCAAAACAGGGTAGCCGAAGGAAGTTTATAGCAGAATGGCTAGAAAAACATCATTCGACATTAACTGAAGAAGCAAAAAATCGCATAATCACTTTGCTGAATCCAGATAAAAACGGCGGCGCTCCTAAATCTATTTAGAAAACCTACCCACCCAACAAAGCCATATAAAACAAGGCTTACAGAGAACTTGCCCACCTAAAAACCATAAACATCTGGAACTGTTCCAGCTATTCATAAGCAAAAATATTCCCATAATAGACAACCATGTTAACTAAGCACAGAGGAGTGCAACAACATGGCAACAGTATCAAATCATCTACCCGAAACCGGTTTTATAAGATTGCCGCAAATAATTGGCAATAAAAAAACCAACATCCCCGCACTTATTCCCATAAGTCGCACATCGTTCTTAAATGGCGTTAAGTCTGGTAAATATCCAAAGCCAGTAAAGTTAGGCGAAAGAACAACAGCATGGCGCGTTGAAGATGTTCGCGCCTTAATAGCCAGCCTTGGAAGTGCAGCATGACCAACGCACTCACCGGTAAAGAAAAAATACTACGTTATATTGAACAAAAAGCTGAAGATACAAAACAACAGTTAGCAACAACTGAAAGTGCGCCACCACTACAGTTAAAAAATATTGCAGTAAGAACAGGGCAAAAAGAAATATCATTCCCATTGGTATCAGCAGCAACGATGACTGACAACCAAGTTCAAATTGAATGGCTAGTTGAAAATGTTATTGAACAAGGTAGTTTAAATTTACTGTTTGGCGAACCTGCTTCAGGCAAGTCTCTATTTGCATTGGATTGGGGGTTTTGTATAGCAGCAGATATGAGTTGGCATGGCTACCGTACTAAACAAACAGATGTAGTTATTATTGCTGGAGAAGGTTTTGCTGGTATGCAGCGGCGATTAAAAGCGTTAGAAGTTAAGTACAATATGAAAGCCCCGGAAAGTCTATTTATTAGTCAACAGCCTGCGCAATTACTGGACAAAATAAACGCGCAATTAGTAGCCAATAGCATTAAGGCAATATGTCCTAACCCCGGCCTTGTTATTATCGACACTTTGCATAGAAATATGGACGGCGATGAGAACAGCAGCCAAGATATAGGTAAGTTTATCAATAACCTTGATATGTATATGAAGCCATTGGGAGCAGCTATTCTTGTTGTGCATCACAGTGGGCATGGAAATAAAGACCGAAGCCGGGGCAGCAGTTCAATTAGAGCAGCAATGGATGGCGAATTTTCAACCATAAAGAAAGATAATTGCATTACACTAACTTGTCATAAAGCTAAAGATTTTGAAGCACTTAATCCACTGCAATTCACTTTAAAAACTACTGAACTTGGGTGGCTAGATAGTGATGATAAGCCGATGACTAGCGTTTATCTTGAATATGGAGGCCTAGCAACTACCGATAAGAAGAACAAATTAACGGCTAAAGATGAGGCAATCTTAACCTGCTTGGATGCTGCAATTGTGGAGCATGGAATAGAGCCGACAGCAGAAATTAAACTCAAGTTTGGTGAATTTAATTCCCCGACTGGCAAGATGCAAAAGATTGTTAATATCGACCATTGGCGGGAAAAGGCTTATCCGTCTATGGTAGTGACTGGAAAAGACCCCGAAAACGCCAAGAGAGTGGCATTTAAACGGTGTAGTGACAAACTGTTGAATCAAGGTCTGATTGTTAAATGCGACAATTATGTATGGCGAGTATTTGACGAAAAAACCGAACACTGAACAGAACCGAACAAAATCGAACAAGTGTTCAGGGGTACATAGCGAACGAACACGAACACACTTCTTTAGAAGTGTTCGGTTGTTCACTAACCAGTTCACCATAATAATAATTGATGCCCAAATTATTTTATTTAACGAACTACGCATTATAAGAACATTTGCAGGAGGTGTTACTTGCAGGATGAATAACCTTGCTAGTACTTAGTAGGAGCAACTAATAAAGCCAATGCTACTAGCACCAAGCCAGCAGGCTAAGGTACTCCCTGTGCTTCTACTAACAGGCGCACACTTAACAGCCTATTGAAATTCAACTCCAGTATTTCCCGGTTTAGTGTAGTAACTAATTAATGCTACTTATAGGGTAATTAAGACAATTACTACTTGCAGAGGTAAGGTAGTTACTTAGTTATACCTTTTGTAGGTTTGTCTTTACTATGAATATTTAAAATAAATTATAATTAAAATAAGTTTTATTTTAATTAACCCGGAAAGTTAAAAGATCCAAGTTGAATTACAGTTATCGCAATGTGCTTGTGTATTATCTTCCTTCCTGGATAAACCTACTGCAAGTATTGACAACCCTCCTGTAAGTATTGCCCCGGTAGCTTTAGCCCCACTTAATCCTTTCTTGAGTTTTACGTATTTTGCATGAACCTTTCCTTTAGTTTGGCAATGTGGACATATTATTGCTGTATTGATTGCCCCATATTCAATTTCTAGTTTTCTTTGGTTCTCTTCTGCTAAACGAAGTTGCCGCTCCTGCTCTTTATGCATCTTCTGCTCTTCATACATCTGTTTTTCCTCGGGAGTCATAGAAGCTATTTTCTCTTGCTCTTGCTCCCACCGCCTTTTATCTCTGAGTATAAGTCCACTTATCATGATAATGAAGGGTAAAAGTACTATATAGAAAAATGTTGAATTCATGGATACTCACCACATAGATATTGAAAGGTTCTTATAGCTTTATAGGCACCTGTTTTAATTGTAGAAATAAATAAGCAAATAACCCGCGCATATTTAACTTTGCCTAGTACCTTGCTATCTGGCATATAAAGGTACATAAAGACTAATCCTATCTTACTTAGGTGGTAGCACTATATCAGCTAATTTTTTAATCTGTTCAGGCGATGCCATCTTTAGCATTTTATTTAAATCATTTTGTACTTGTTGCTTTTCAGCCGCCGTCATTTCGGCATATTCTTTAGAAGGTAATTCCACCCCATCTTTGAGGCGTATTTCACTATTTTTTTGCCCGTTTTCATCCCACAACGTCATTAATCCATCATATTTCCCATCTTTTAAATGGGCTACACCTTTTTTATTTCCATTTGAATAATATGTTTTATATCTTCCAGTAAAAGGTTTATCCTCATTTGGTAAATAAGCAATATCATTTCTAATGTCTAAATCTTCTTTAGTGACTCGCTCCTCTTGTGTTGTAGATGTAGGCGTGGTTTCAGCACTTGGTGCGGTAGGGCTGTGGGTGGCTTCAGTCACTACAATCATACGTTCATCAATTGCAGGCCCGTGGTCATAAGTATATTTAAGAGTAAACTTAGCTGAAGTAATTGTTTTATTAGTATTTCCTAAAAATAATTTATTCAATTCCTTTGCTTTTTCGGGTGCGTATAACTCTATAAGTACTTTTAATGCCTTATTAGCTTCTTGTTTATCTGAATGGAGTCCATACCCCATATCCTTAAACCAATCATTCCAAAGAAACTTTACATTGCTAACACGCTTAGATACTGGGTTTTCATTAATAAACCACTTGACGGTTCCTGCTTTTCCTAGAATACACCCGTATAAAGCACCATCCCCCTCAAAGGATGCTGGAGTTATATCGGAATCAACTGAATTAGAGCAGTCAAGTTTATTTTTTGTCGTTTCGGCCTCAGTACGAAAGGAGCCGAAGAAAACATTTTTCTTATCATTAACTTTGGTAGGCGAAGTTGCAAGTACGGGCGCGGGCGGTTTCTTAGTTGATTCATCACTTATAGAGCCTCCCTTTACAAACCCTTTCTCTTTAAAGCATTCATCTTTTGCATATTCACCCAAATGACCTGCATCACTATAATTTTTTGGGTTTCTATACAACTCCCTGTCAATTGCACTATTTTTAGAGTTTTCGCATTCCTCTAAAACTCTTTTATATTCATCATTAGTTACATCTTTTTTGTAATAATTCTGTGTTGGATATGTGGAGTCACATTTCACTACAACAAAAATAATAACAATAACAATAATGATTAATGGCATTTTTTCACCTAATTATTTTAATTTTCCTTAATGGGCAATCAATCTCATTGATCAGTTTAGCGACTTATCATTGCTTAGTTCGGATTGTAGCAATCAATAGGTACAGAGACTTAGCAGTTAGGGAAATTCGACTAAATACTCAATATCTTAAGGGTGGCTCGGTTACTGCTAAACCAAAAGTTTAATTACTTACTCTCATTTAGCTATTATAGATATATCTAGTGCTGCGTATTGAACGCGACAAGTACCGAAATACTAAAGTGCTAACATTTTAACTATTGAATACATGCTTTAATTTTGTCAGCAATTGTCTTAATTGCGTCAAGTGCATTTCCTGGTCTACATCCAGACAATACGCAAATATGCTCAAATCCATCATTAGATAAATAACCGGTATTTTTCATAGCATGAGCGATATTGTAGAACTTAAGCGTTATATTGCTACCCTTAGCCGAAGCCTTTAAGTCATATTGGATAAAGTCTATACTCCCTCCATCCGCAATACCTTTTGCAATTATTGTTGAAGTGGATTCATCTGAATATTTAAATATATCCCCACCCTGAATAGTTTGTCCTGTATGTGGGCCGGCAAATAAGCTTGAACTTGAAGCGTCCTTCAGTGTCACTGTTTTATTATCTACATTTTCAGCAATACAAAGCTTAATATTAGCAAACTCTTTTGGTTTATCCGCTTGGTATGAAAAATCCATTGTATCTATATTTTTGTCTTTTACTGTCACGTTACTTGGTAAATTTACCGTGGCACATCCAGATAGCAATGCACACAAAACCATTATTTTCTTCACATTTACCCTCTCGATTAATTAATTTGCCACGATACCAAAAATCCTGCCGGATTAATTTAAACACTACAATAATCTATTAGCCGACTGATTCATAGTCAGCCAAAGCTTACACTACCCACAACGATTATATTATCTATAGGTACTTACCAAAATTTGAACTGAGAAAGTTGGTAGATAAAATCTGACAGCCTTGTATCTGTACGCACACTGGCAAACCCTCGCGGAGTACCTTAGCCCAACATAAAGCTTGGTATTACTAATTTTGAGTTGTTAAGCGGAAATGATAGCCTTAACGGTTGATAGCGGTTACACACATATAGGCTTTATCTGTGCTACGCTTTAACATTCACACCAATTATTCAGCTGTCCATATTGTCCACTGGTTGCCCACTTGGTAATAAATTAAGGCAATAGATGTCAATTCACCACCGCTATAGATGCAAAGTTGGCGGTCAGGGTGATAACGTAAAGATTAAGGCTAGGTAACATTGCTTTTTTTATGGCTGAAATTCCGGCAAGTGTTGCGGGTGTTTTTCATTTTTAGGAGGTAGAAATCAAATTTATGTCCTTTTTTATGTCCTTTTGATTGATTATGTTTTTATGCTATTTATTATCAATAAGTTATAGCTTATTCGATTCCGGCCATCGTACCAAACATTGGTTCAGAGCCGTGCAAAGAACTATAAAAACCCGCAAGCCGTAAGGCTTCGCGGGTTTTTTATTGTCTGAAATTTTTAGCTGTCTTCCCCCCAAATCTTCTTAATTGATCACGTTGATGGTTTGACAAGCTCGCCACGAACGCAACCGATCAATAATGTAAGACCCATTCGCGCTGAGTTTGTCTAAATATTTTATTTTTACTTGAATCCCCCTGTTACACAAAAGGGCACTGTGCATGGTTGATCGTTACGGAGCAGCTATATCAACTTTTGTGGCATGTAGTGATCGGCGCGTCGACCTGCAAACACTTTTCACATCACTTTACTGCGGGTCAGCCCCCTCCACCTGACAACCCTGCTTAACGAGTAAGGTAAATTCGCAAGGTGCAACACGGCTTACCTGGCGATCCAGGCGGACAGAACAACCTGCGTCTTCCATGATCGTCCGGCTACTGTCCTTACTGCACAACAACAGCACTGCATACGATTTTTGGTACTGCACTTTCAGCAAATAAGGCTCAAATTCAGTGGCTAACAGATGGGTATTGTGACGAGTGGCATTATCCAAAATATCGGCATCGCTGTCGATAGGCGCCTCGGCTAGGTCGGCAAAATATGCATCTACCGCCGAACTCAGATTTACCATTTTGGAGGACAATCGACTCCGCTCTTTGGCATCGGGAGCTGCGGTAATGGGGGCGGCACAGGCTCCCACAAGCAGAGCGGTGACAAGACTAATCAATAGACGGGGTTTCATTACATCAGCTCCAGTAAATCATGTGGTTATTTTCGTGAATATCTGCATCCAAACTCCAACTTGTCAGGGTATCCAGTGAAGATTCCCGGTTTTTCAGCGACAATACCAACCAATCCCATATTAGGCGTAGCAGGTCATGCCGGAATTTATCGCCATTCTCTTTGGCGGCAATAAAACCAGCCGGCAGACTTGGCTCTGGGCTCCTGGGATTAGGCAAATAGGCGTACCGGCCAAGACTATCCGCCATGAAAGGAGCGCCTTCCGCCTGTTCCAAAGCGTTAATCCGTTGCAACGGCATGACTCGCGAATCCTGATCCTGAGTATAGAATGTTTCCGAGGCGGAAACGCTCTGATCGGTCAACACTGCCGACGTAGCGGCTGTCGATGACAGCGGTACAAGCATAGTCATAATGGGAACTGTGCCCACAAGGCATCTGATCCTCGATACAGACTCAAATTTTTCATTTATCCTTTCCTCAAAATTTAAAAAGATTTTTTAATCGCCTACCATTCGCCAGCTCGCAACGTGCGGCTAAAAGGCTGCATCCCAAAAGAAACACCAGTTGAAAAGCCAAGCAGTTTATTTGTAGGCTTAACAAGTCGCGCTTATCAACCACGCCGCCGAATATAAACCGAAGCACGTGCAAACACTGATATGTTTGCCTTTTCTTATGAGCAAAGCCGTTTGTGATTAGCCCCACGAAAGTTGTGCTGTGCCATTAACAAGGCGCCCTATACTCTATATGCCGGGCTGCGCCGCCAGTTAAACCCGGCATTGTTCCGGCGGGACACTCTAGCTCAAACGAAAACCGATGTATGCAAGCCAAAGATTATTTAGCTGTAAGCTTTTTGCTCGCCGTAAAACCCTGAAACAAACAATAGGGTAAAAATCGTATAGAAAATATCGGGAGGGTCAGAGATATTGCTATGCTCGCTAAAAGGTACGCACAGCGTACCCTGCGTGACTGGCAGCTAAGCTAACATGTGAAATACCAATCACTCAGCCCGCAAAGCCTCTAACGGTTCCAACCTAGCGGCTTTCATGGCCGGGGCTACACCGGCGGCTATGCCGATCAGCAACGAGACCATAAAAGCCGCGACAATATAGGCCCAAGCAAGCTCTACCGGCAAGGCGGGCAGCGCGGCATCAAGTATCCTGACTATGGTTATGCCCAACACCACACCGCAAAGCCCCCCTGCCCCGCTTAACGCCAAGGCCTCACACAAGAACAACTGAAAAATAGTTCTGCGTTCTGCACCTACCGCACGCAGCAGGCCGATTTCTGAAATCCGCTCGGAAACGGCGATGGTCATGATAGTTAATATGCCGACCGAGCCGACCAGCAACGAAATACTGCCCAACGCCGCGACCGCCAGCGTCAGGATGTTCAGGATCGAATCCATGCTTTTGAGCATCTGGTTCTGAGTGACGAGGGTGAAGTCTTCACTGCCATGCCGGGCAATCAGGTTTCGTTTGATCGTATTTTCTACTTCGGCAATCGCAGCATTGCTTTTATAAAGCAGGTGAATTTCCATCAGGCTTTCCCTGTCAAACAGCTCCAACGCTTTGGCGGCCGGGATATAAACGGTGTCATCCATGTCAAAGCCGATCATCTGGCCTTTTTTTTCCATCACGCCGATAACCCGGAAACGGTCGCTGCCGATCCTGATGCGCTGACCTAACGGACTGGCTGTGCCAAACAGTTCGGTCGCCAATTTATTGCCCAGCACCGCAAAGGCGCGGGGGTTGCTTTCTTCCGGAAAAAAACGCCCGCTGATAACCCTGATTTTCCAAATCCCCGGCACCGCAGAACCGACCCCCAGCACATTGGTACGCCGTTGTTTTTCTCCTGCTTCAACACGCGCATTGCCTTGCACCATCGGAGATGCGGCAATGATGTTTTCCAATTTGCTTAAGCTGACCGCATCGGCTATGACCAGCGGCCTAACCGTGCTTATCGATGCGCCCGACACACCGAAAGTGGTGGTTTTACCGGGATGAACGCCGATCAGGTTGGTGCCGAACTGGGTGAATTCGGCCAGTACAAAGGTATGGATGCCGCGACCTATCGAGGTTAATACCACTACCGCCGCGATACCGATAATCAGCCCCAACGCGGTCAGCGCCGAACGCAGTTTGTGGCTGACAACCGTCCGGTATGACAATAAAATCAAGTCGGCGTAGCGCATATTTTACCGCTTCGCCAATGCAACAACAGGGTCGAGACCAGCCGCTTTTCTGGCTGGCAATACGCCAAACACCAGCCCGGTAAACAACGAAACCGCCAAGGCGGCAAGCAATGCCCAACCCGGTAATTCCATCGGAAAAT
Organism: Methylobacter sp.; assembly: GCF_030680395.1. Lineage (GTDB taxonomy): Bacteria > Pseudomonadota > Gammaproteobacteria > Methylococcales > Methylomonadaceae > Methylobacter_A. The sequence goes on from NZ_JAUXVR010000041.1 coordinate 239,803, forward strand.
CAGGGTACATCACCTGCAACACGCCTAAGGTTATATAGCCCAGCATCACGCCCAGCACTGCGCCTGCCAGCGATAACATGGCCGCTTCGGCCAAAAACAGCCACAATAGCTGTCGCTTGGTCGCGCCTAATGCTTTCAGTAAGCCGATTTCGGCGGTCCGTTGCGTGACGCTGACCAGCATCACATTCATCACCAACACACCGGCTACCGCCAGACTGATTCCGGCAATTCCCGCTACGGTCAGGGTCAACGCGGTCAATATCTTATCGAAGGTGCTGACTACGCTATCTTGGGTAATCAGCGTGACGTCGTCTTCGCCTTCATGACGGGCCTTAATTATTTCCCTGATTTCATCGACGGCCTTGTACATGTCCGGCTTGGATTTGGTTTCCACCAGCACCCTGAATAGTGAATGGGTATCGAATAAAGCCTGCGCGGAAGCCACCGGAATAATCACGATTTCGTCAAAATCGATACCGACCGATTGTCCTTCCGACGCCAATACGCCAATCACCCGAAAGCGCCGGTCATTAATCCGTAACCATTGCCCCAGCGCCGGTTGATTGGCAAATAGTTCCTTGCGTATGGTTTGGCCGATCACGCAAACCGACAAGGCTTTATCGACCTCGGTTTGGGGCAGAAAACTGCCCTGCGCCACGGTCAGACGGCGTACCCGTCTTAATGCGTTCGTCGAACCCAGCACATTGGTTTCGCGCTCCAAACCCAGCGATGAAACAGGCGCGGAGCCGATGGTCAGCGGTGCGATGGCGGCAATATAACGACTGCGGAATAAGGCTTCGGCATCATCCAGCGTTAGGTCCCTCGGCGTTTCGCCGAATAGCGGCGGCTGCCCACCGGTGGTTTCGGTGCGTCCCGGCAGCACGATAACCAGGTTTGTGCCCAAGGCTTCGAACTCGTTAACTACATAGCGACGGGCGCTGTCGCCCAAGGCGGTCAGCACCGAAACCGAAGCTATGCCGATACTCATTGCCAGGATAATCAACCCGGCACGCAAACGCTGCGTGCTGATTGCGGCTAATGATTGGGTTAATGTGTCTTTAATGAGCATGGCTTATCAGTCTTCCCCATTCTCGTTCCCAAGCTGCGGCAACTTGGGAACCAACTCCTACTAAAATCCTTAACTTAATGACAGTGACGCGTTGCGTGGAAACGCCATAATGGACGCGCTGCATTCCCACGCAGCGCGTGGGAACGAGGTAAAACTTCGTGCATTCCTGGTGATCTTTTATATTTTGATGACTCATCACCCTATCTGTCCATCGACAATGCGGATTTTCCGCCGCGCCCTGTCGCCCAAACTTTGGTCATGGGTAATAATCATCAACGTTACGCCCTGCCGGTTAAGCCCTTCCAGCAACTCGATAATTTCCTTGCCGGATTTGCTGTCGAGATTGCCGGTCGGCTCGTCCGCCAATAAAATCTCCGGGCGCATGATCATGGCCCTGGCAATGGCGACACGCTGCAGTTGTCCGCCGGAAAGCTGATCCGGTTTGTGGTCGGCCCGGTCCAGCAGACTGACCGACGCCAGCGCTTCCTGCACCCGTTGCTTGCGCTCCTTAACCGTCACACCCGCCAGTATCATCGGCATTTCGATGTTTTCAGCCGCCGACAAGCGTGGAATCAGGTGAAAAAACTGGAACACAAAACCGATATTTTCGCGGCGAATTTTGGCGAGCTGATCATCGTCAAGCTGCGTAACCGGCTGATCGTTTAACAGATACCGGCCTGAGCTTGGCTGGTCAAGCAAGGCTATGACATTTAGCAAAGTCGATTTGCCGGAACCCGACGGCCCCATCACCGACACATATTCGCCTTTTTCGATGCTGACATTAATGTCATTCAAGGCATGAACGGTTTGCTCGCCTACCTGAAAATAACGGTGGATATGTTCCAGGCGTATCATTTTTGTGCGCGGGCATAAGCGCCTGCCACCACGCCCTCCCGGCCTACCGACAACACGACTTTGTCGCCGACATTCAGGCCTGACAATACTTCTACGGTGTTCCAGTTGACCAAACCCGGTGTAAAGCTGCGTTCTTCCAGCAAGCCGTCCGCCCGCATGACCAACACCCGGTTATTTTCCAGCACCGCCTCGGCAGGCACCCGGAGCGCCTGAGGTTTGCTGGTTAACAAGACTTCAATGTCGGCGCTGTAACCGGGCAGCAAATCTTTAAGGTCTGTCGGGTCGGTTAATTTAACTTCAACTTCGACGGTACGCGCCTGCTTTTCCTTTTCCAGCACATAGGGGGCAATGCGGCTTACCGTGCCGGAACAGCGTTTATCGGTAAAGGCATCCAGCGACACACAGGCGCTCATGCCGGTTTTGATCTGCGGCGCATCCACTTCATCAATCGGCGCGGATACATACAAACAGCTGACATCCAGCAAGTCGATAGCGGGCAAAGTCGGAATGCCGGGCGGCGATGGCGTTATAAACTCTCCCAGCTCGGCATTGATTTCAGCCACGGTGCCGTCGAAAGGCGCGAGAACCAGGGTACGTTCGACAGCGGCCTGAACTGCATCGCGGTTGGCTTGGCTAACGGCGATGGCCTCAAGAGCGGCGTTGCAGGATGCCCGCTTGGCTCGTGCACCGGTCGCTTTCATATCGACCTGTTCTTCAGAAATAATATGATCGAATTTTTGCAAACGCAACGCACGGTCCGCCTCGCGTTCGGCGCCTGCGCCAAGCTGACAGGCTTGTTCGGCCGATGCCCGGTTAGCCCTGATTTGAGCATCCTGCAATTTGACCTGCGCTTTCAGATCCTTATTCCATATCTCCATCAACAACTGGTTTTGTTTAACGGTGTCGCCTTCCTTGACGTGCAACTCGGCAACCTGCCCACCTGTTGCAGGCGCAAGGTAGGCGCGTCTACAGGCTTTAACCGTACCGACGCGGGTGTTGGATACCGTTGCCCTCACCTCGCCTTGTTCCAAAGTAACTATTTCAACATCAACAAATTCCGGCTGTTTAGTAAAAAAATAAGCAGCAATAATCAGCCCAATACCGGCGATGATAATAAGCGGTTTTTTACCCGGTGAAATCATATTTAGCTGTTCCAAAAAGTCCTGTCCTGTTTTTCCAAATTGTAGCAGGGACAAAATAGTCCCAGTTAACTATAATCAATGTGCCTGTCTGTCAGAATCAGCCATCAAATCTTCCCAATCTGTATGGCAAAAAATTCCTAATCACACCTACCATAACATTAATGGTTCCCTGTATCGGAGATTCACATTGAAAAAGATTTTAGCATTGATGTTCATAACGCTGCTTGGCAGCAGCGCTTTTGCCGCAGAAACAATTATTGAAGTCATCCCCTTAAGCAATCGACCGGCTTTCGAGATAGTGCCGTTGCTTGCGCCATTGCTGGGCAATACTGCCCAACTTATTGATAACGGCTCCAATCTGCTGGTCAAAACTACGCCTGACAAGCTGGCTGAAATCAAGGACATCGTCAATCAACTCGATGTACGCCAGAGCAATCTGGTTATCACTGTGATTCAGAGCAGGCAGACTACTGCCGATGAACTTAACGCGGCGATCAGAGCTCGACTGAATGTCCGGGCCAATGCCCCATCAAGATCCAGCGGCAGAATAATCGGCCATTTATATCAGACTCAAGATAAAGACATCGATCAAAACACCCAGTTCATTCGGACGATGGAAGGCGTCCCTGCTCAGATTAAAGCAGGCAAAGTTTACCCGAGGCAACGTTTTTCAGGCTACGGTTACCCCACGGAAATTGAATATTCAGAAGCGACAACTGGTTTTGCGGTAACCCCCCGATTGGCAGGGCAACAAGTCATTCTTAGCATATTGCCCTGGTCGGACAGAATGAACGGACGCGGACAAATCGAGACCCAGAATGCGCAATCGACACTCAGAGTTAATCTTGGCGAATGGGTAGAACTCGGAGGCGCCGGCAAAACCAGTAATAGCAGTACAAGCGGTGCGCTTGTTAATATCCGCCAAATAGACAAAAGCCAAATGCATATTTTGATTAAGGTTGACCGGGTGAATTAGCCGGATGATCGAAATAAAGAGCCGGCCCAGCCAGGGCTTTAATTAATCGGCCCGGCGTATCCAACCCCCGTTTAATTTCCGCACAAAAGGCAGCAAGAAATAAAAGGGCATGTCCCTCCCCGTACACGGCTAATTTCAACAGTAATTTTCAGAATCCGCACGGTCCCGAATAGATATAACCCCTCGTGAAATGGAAATAAACGCCTAAATCTGGCATTATGTCGCCTCAATACGCCTTGTATTCCACAAGGTTGAAACAACTCTACATTAAGGAAAGCAATGAATAGTCTCCCCAAATGTCCCGCATGCGGCTCAGAATTCACTTACGAAGACGATATGATGTATGTCTGCCCTGAATGCGCACACGAATGGCCAAAAGATGGGACCGCCGAAGATAGCTCCGATGTCCGTATCATTAAGGATGCAAACGGCAACGTGCTACAAGACGGAGATACCGTCACCGTAATCAAAGATCTCAAAGTTAAAGGCTCATCATCGGTTGTCAAAGTCGGCACCAAAGTCAAAATCATCCGCCTGGTCGACGGTGACCATGATATTGATTGCAGAATCGACGGTATTGGTGCAATGAAACTTAAATCAGAGTTTGTTAAAAAGGTCTAATACGGGCATGGTGATAAGCTCGAGCCCATTCAGGAATCGATGAAGAGTGAATGCTTTGTATTACCCGAAAGCTCCGGTTTTTATAATGTGTTTGAGTGTCGTCACGAGCCCGGCACTGGCGGACGTGTTGACTAAGCACGGCATCAACGGCAACAAGTTACGCGACACCGGAAAGTCCGTATTTCAGCACATCAGCCTGGTGCCCAAGAACCTGTTTTCTTTGAACAAGTTTAATCTATAGCAGTCAAAATCCGTTGTTTTCCGATTTTTCCGGTTAGGGGGTTCATAAAACCCCCTACCTCGTCACTGTCCTTAAGCTTGTTGTGGGGCAACCCGCTATACAAACAAACTAAACGGTTCAACGGTTACTTTGTCACCTGCCTGCACGCCGTTACACTCTTCCGGCAAAACGATATAGCACCCGCTCTGACTCATGGAACTGAGGATATGCGAGCCTTGCTGACCCGCTGAGGCGACAAAAAACTCGCCGCGTTGATCTTGACTGAGGATGCCGCGCTGATATTCCTGCCGTCCGGGAGCTTTTTTTAATACCGAGGTGCACGTCGCTGTAAATCTTAACGGTTTGGATAGCGGCGCGCCGGAAAGTTGCCTGAGTGCGGGCGCTACAATCTGGTGAAAGGTTACGACAACGGCAACCGGATTGCCGGGCAACCCGAAAAAGTAACACTGCCCTATTTTTCCGAAGGCCAGCGGTTTGCCGGGTTTTATCGCAATTTTCCAGAAATTGACTTCTCCGCAGCTTTGCAGGATTTCTTTGACATAATCGGCTTCACCGACTGAAGCCCCGCCGGTGGTTATGATGACATCATAGTTAAGGGAAGCTTCAATAAAGCTATTTTCAAGCAACTGTTTATTGTCGGGAATGACCCCCAGATCAACAACGCTGTAGCCGGGGTCTGCCAATAATCCGCCTAACATAGTGCGATTGCTGTCGTATATTTTTCCAGGCTGAAGCGGCAGGCCCAATGCGGTCAGCTCGTCGCCGGTAGAAAAATGAGCGATTTTTAACTGTCGTTTAACAATCACCTCATCAATACCGGCAGAGGCCAGTAAACCCAGATCAACCGCTGTCAACTTTTTAGGCTCGGCTATTAAACAGGCGCCTTGTTTTACGTCTTCACCGATTTGCCTGATATTTTGCTGCGCTCGTGTGTCGGCCGGAAAATGTATGGTTTGTCCCTGAACCTGCACATGTTCCTGCATGATGACTGAATCGGCTTGCTCCGGCACGACAGCGCCGGTAAAAATCCTGACGCATTGGCCCGGTTGCAACTGCCCCTCAAACGGCCGCCCGGCCCAGGAAGTTCCTGTCACAACCAGCATAAACGCTTGCCCGCCAGCCATGTCCCGACTTGCAAAAGCATAGCCATCCATAGCCGCATTCCGGTCATGAGGGATATTGATCGGCGAATAAACCGCTTCTGCCAGTACCCGTCCCAAGGCGTTTTTTAACGATGCTTTTACTGTGCTGTTTACGGGATTTACAGCGGCTTTGATCCTGTCCAGCGCATCGTCAATAGACAATAACGACCTGGATTCCGGGCTGCATGCGTCAATCATGGCTGGTCATAACATGGTTTTGGATAAAGGCGGCAATCATTTCAGGCCGGTTAAGTTCCAGTTGCATCAAATAGTCTGGCGTTTCCAGCGCTGCATCCGTAGCTATCGCGATGATGTCCGGGTCGTTTGGGTAAAGCAAGGTTTTTTCAAGCGAGGGTCGATGCAATTCAATTTTAGGAAACTGTTCCGCCCTAAAGCCTTCAACCAGGATTAGATCCAGTTCAGCTTGATCGAATTGCTTCAACTGATCAGCCAAGCGGGGTTCTTTTTCCGGGGTGAATTCGGTAATAATCGCGCGGCGATATCGGGATACCAGCATGACAGACGTGGCACCGGCCTTCCTTAAGCGAAAACTGTCTTTTCCCGGCTGATCAATTTCAAAATCATGATGACTATGCTTGATCAGGCCTATACGCAAACCGTTTTGTTTTAAAATCGGGATCAATTCAGTCAGTAACGTGGTTTTGCCGGTTCCGCTTGCGGCAACAAAACCTAAAACCGGAATTTGTGCATTCTGCATATCAACCAAATTGTTAGATTGTTATCATAAGATGTCATATTCTAAGGTATTATTTATCCAAATACCATGCCTACATGGATGCAGACATGGGGCGTAAGCTTTGCATACATGGCCGCTACCGAGAAGTGAAAACCTTATCTATATTAGGTATAAGTGAGGAACGGAAGTCTTGAGAACGACCTTAAGCAGATCATTAATTCAGGAGTAAACCTTGATTCGAATTTTTCTGATTTTGTTATTTATCATCATCGCATTTTTTTGGATGCGTGCGTTTTTAAAAACCTCACCCGTCATACCAGCTCGTTATATCAAACTGTTGTTTCTATTTGTTACAGGGCTGATCCTGTTTTATTTGGGCGCAACCGGACGCTTGAGCTGGTTTTTTGCGCTGGCAGGCGTGATTGTCGCCTTTATACTCCGCTTAATGCCGGTATTGTTACGTTATGCACCCTATTTACACCGACTATGGTCCGACTTCAATTCTGCAAAACAAAACACGTCACAGCGGCAAAATAAAACCGGCACTAAAGGCAATATGTCTATTGAAGAGGCTTATGAAGTATTAGGGTTGAAGATAGGGGCATCGGAATCTGAAATTATTGCTGCTCATCGCAAATTGATGCAAAAAATGCACCCCGATCGTGGCGGATCGGATTATTTGGCCGCAAAAATAAATCTGGCTAAAAAGATTTTGTTAAAAAAATAACCCGCTATGACATCCGCTACTCCAAAGCTAATTTTCCTTGTAATACTGTCGGCTTTATTGCATGGCTGTACTTCTGTCAGTCCAAACTATGCCCCTGTCAGCACAAATTACCCTGATACGTCTAAATACGAGACAAAATATTATCAGGTAAAAAAAGGCGATACCTTGTCCGCAATAAGCTTGATTTATGATTTGGATTATCGGCAATTAGCTCTATGGAACCGGATTGCGCCACCTTATACGATAGAAATAGGTCAAAAAATAAGGCTCTCCGACCCGAATCCGGAAAACACCCCCATGCATGATCGCATGGATGCGGGAGTACAAAAAAAAGCAAAACAGAACATCGCAACGGCAACAAATAGAATCAGCTCACAGAAAAAAACCGCTATTTCATTAGATACTAAATCCAATCTGACTTACAAACCGCTCTATAACAGCCAACCTTTTAATAAAATCGCTGTAAAAAACGGAAGCAGTCCACAAAAAAAATCAATTATTTCAATTGATAATGGAAACATGTTAAAGTTAAACTTTCAATGGCCGATAAAGGGAAAAGTTTTAAAATATTTTTCTCAAGCCGGTAACAAGGGCATTGATATAGCCGGCAAAATGGGACAGGACGTCAGTGCGGCTGAAGCGGGTAAAGTTGTATATAGCGGGCAAGGCCTGATTGGCTACGGTAATTTGCTTATTATCAAGCACAACGATTTGTATTTAAGCGCTTATGCAAATAATAGCCGGCTACTCGTTGCAGAAGGCTATACCGTAGAAAAAGGCGAGGTTATTGCAAAAGTTGGGCGGGCAGGATCAAACAAAACATCACTGCATTTTGAAATAAGAAAAAACGGAAAACCGGTAAACCCAGTTAACTTTTTACCGGAAAATAATTAAACCATTTCGACTTAAGTCGAACAATGTAGAGGTTATCATGAAAGCAGAATTGGTTGAGCTATTAGACGATGATGTTTGTGTATTATTTGATGACGATTTGTCTTTCGACGATGAACTCCAGACAAATTCCGCTATCGGTGAAGCATTCGACTGCATGGATGCAGGAGGTACGACCACATGGATGGGGGAGGTAGAATCGCGTCTGGAACGGCGGTCGAGAGCAATGCATGAAACAATTACCGAGGATATTGATGAGATAATTACTGTTGAATCGCGGGAAGATAAGAGCATGGATGCGACCCGGGTTTATTTAAATGAACTGGCTCGTTCACAATTACTGACCGCCGATCAGGAAAAAATCTACGGCTCCAGAGCCTTACTCGGCGATGAGGCTGCCCGCAAGATCATGATCGAAAGTAATTTACGCCTGGTCGTTAAAATTTCCCGTCGTTACCTGAATAGAGGCTTGCCGTTACTGGATTTGATTGAGGAAGGTAATCTTGGCTTGATGCGCGCAGTTGAAAAATTCGATCCTGAAAGAGGTTTTAGATTTTCAACCTATGCAACCTGGTGGATCAGGCAAACTATTGAGCGAGCCATCATGAATCAGACGCGAACCATTCGTTTGCCGATTCATATTGTTAAAGAAATGAATACTTATCTTAAAGCCCAACGCCATTTGTCACAATTACTCGATCATGAACCCAATGCCGAAGATATCGCAGTGCATCTGGATATACCGGTCAATAAAGTTGAAAAAATGCTCAAACTCAATGAGCGGGTTACCTCCATCGATATTCCGGGCGGCAAGGATTTTGACAAACCTTTAGTTGAGTCAATTTCTGATGGCGAGAGCTTATCGCCCGCCGAAAAAATACAAGAAGACGGCATTAAGCACAATATTGCCAAATGGGTATTTCAGCTTCCCGAGAAACAACGCGAAGTTATTTGCCGTCGCTATGGACTTTGCGGTTATGAAGGTTCAACTCTTGAGCAAGTTGCTCAAGAGTTGGGCGTAACCAGGGAACGTGTCAGACAGATTCAAATGGATGCCTTAAAAAGAATGAAAGAAATTCTGGAATTTAACGGCTATTCTTTTGAAGCAATTTTTAATTGATGATAAATAAGGCTCAAGGTGAAAGGCGAATAATTCCTTAAACCTTGAACCTAAAATGCATTTTGCAGCGGCCAGTCCCTGTAATTAAAAACCTGTCCTTGTTCCCGAACTGTACCGCAAGCGCTGAGCGATACTTCGGCAATAACCCATTGCACTGCATTGAGCTTGCCATCCGCTAGAATGCCGTTATCAGGAAAACCACGATCCACAGGCGTATAGATGGCCGCCGCACCGATATTGACATCCACGGCTTCAGACCACGGCGCATTGCCTACCAGAGTAGACTGAACGACATAACACTGGTTTTCCAGGGCTCTTGCCTGACAACCTATTTTAACGCGATGGTATCCGGCCAAGGTATCAGTGCAACTGGGCACTAAAATCAGATTCGCTCCGGCCTCGACCTGCTTTCTTGCCAACATCGGAAATTCACTGTCATAGCAAACGTTGATAGCGATTTTCCCGTAATCGGTATTAAAACACCTCAATTCCTCACCGCTTTGAATCAGCCATTGCTCATTTTCAAAACGGGTCATCATCAGTTTATCCTGATAATCAATTTGACCATCCGGCATAAAAAGGTAAGCCCGATTTCGATAAGCGCCGGAATCTGTTTTTACCGGAAACGTACCCGATTGAATGATGCACCGGTATTTTTTAGCCAAGCTCAGGAACAAGTCCAGATAATCGTCATGCAATGACTGCATGGCGGCCAGCTGCTTGCTTAAGGATGAATAAATAGATTCGCCGAACAGCGAGGCCAGCTCCATACTGGCATACTCGGGGAAAAGCAGAATTTTCGCATCCTGTTCAGCCGCTTCAATAACCCAGCGTTCAACTTTACTTCGATACTGTTGCCAGTTTCCCAGAAAACTGATGTCGTATTGGGCGGTTGCAATTTTAACGTTCATGTTTCAACCAGAAAGTCATAGGCTTAGGCGTTTCATTAACATCATCCAGATCTTTCCAGATATAGGTTGTGTTAAGCTCAGGATGTTTGACGTAGCCGCGCTTGTTCCAGAATTGATCCAGTGCCATATAGTCGGCTGGTCGCCTGGGATGATCCGCAGGCCGTTCTACACAACAAAAACAAATGGTTTTAAAGCCCCCCAAGTCCTCGGCATGAGCCTCTCTTTGTTCAAAAAACCGAACGCCGATACCCAAGCCGCGATAGTTCTTGTTGAGCACCGATTCGCTGCAATAAAAAACTTCATCGAGATTATACCCATTATCAAGAAACGGCTTTTTTAGCTCATCGGTTTCATATTTCATCGGGATTGCTGTCGATGCCCCGACCACTTTATCGCCATCAAAAGCGATTACAATAACGCTTTCGGGGCAATCGATATAAGTTTGTAAATATTTTTTCTCATAATCGATATCCCCGTCGTATAAATACGGAAAATCGCGAAACACTTCAATTCTAAGCCGGGCGAGTTCAGGGATAAATTGTTCGAGAGCGTGGCCGCTCCATCTTTCAATACGAATATCTTTAGCCATAAAGTTATATAAGAAAAAAGATGCGCATTTTAGCTGAACGCTGATAATTTGCGTAGATCACGCTGTAAAAAAACCGGTATTGTTCAATTCTGCGCCAAGAGCGGCCCATATTAAAAAAATGGTAATTATGAGATGATGTGACAACGATTTACTCGGCGTGTTTCATAACGCCTTTCTTCAAATTTTTTTGTGTTATTGATTTATTTATGAAAATTGCTTCATTCGTTGTATTAGTTGTTTTGCTTAATGGCTTACTGGGCTGGTCAATCAACTTACCCCAGGATGTAGGGGCGGACGTTCCGTCAGGAAAACTCAACAGTCTCTCATTCGCCCCGTTTCGGGAAGGCCAAGGACCTTTGGATGAGAAATTCCCTAGCTCCGAACAAATTGATGCCGACTTGCGTTTGATGGGTGAAAAAACCCACACTATTCGCACTTATGCCAGCGCGGAAGGCAACATGCCGACCATTCCCGCCTTAGCTCGAAAGTATGGCTTGAAGATGATTCAAGGCGCTTGGCTGGGCTCTATAAAAGAAGACAATAAAGCGGAAATCGCCGAAGTCATCCGTTCCGCCAATGCAAACCCCGATGTGGTCAAGCGGGTTATCGTCGGCAATGAAGTGCTGTTACGAGGCGACCTGGATTCTAAAAAAATAATTGAATACATACGGGAAGTCAAACGCTCGGTAAAACAGCCGGTTTCTTATGCCGATGTGTGGTCCATGTACATGAAGCATCCCGAGTTAATCAAGGAAGTGGATTTTATTACCATCCATATTCTGCCCTACTGGGAGGATGAGCCAATCACCGTAGACCAGGCGCCAAAGCATATCGAGCGCATTTTCAAGCAGGTTCAACAGGAGGCCGATGCGATAGCTCCCGGTAAACGGATACTGATTGGCGAATCCGGCTGGCCTGGTGAAGGTCGTCAACGCGGCTGGTCGGTGCCGAGCGTAGTAAACGAAGCAAAATTCATCCGCGCATTAATTGAAGTCGCCAATAAAAACGGCTTCGATTACAACATTGTCGAAGCCTTTAACCAATCATGGAAAAGCGAGCTTGAAGGCGTGGTCGGGGCAAACTGGGGACTTTATTCGGTTGATCGTAAAGAGGTCTTTCCTTTAACCGGCCTGGTCTACGAAAATCCTGACTGGCTTAAGGGCGTTATAGCGTCAACGATACTTTTTCTAATCATCGTTGCCTTCTACTGGAAGTCGTTGCAATCATTATCCTTGTCGCGTGTTGCATTTTTTTTACTATTCTCGCAATTGCTTACCTTGCTGCTGGCAAACATGGCCGAGAACCTGTGGTATACCAGTTATAGCGACTGGCAGCGCTTACAGACGGTGTTAACCGTAGGACTGAACGCCATCTTGGCCGGTTTGATATTGCAGCGCGGCCATGGTCTGTTAGCCAACAATACAGCCAATCCAAAATTTGGCGCCTGGATATATACGCTCTACATGCTGTTTGCCGGGTTTGCCGTTTATAAAACCTTTGGTCTGGCACTGGATGGGCGTTACATCAGCTTTCCAACGGTAGCCGTTTATGTCCCGGTTGCAGGCATGTTCGGATTAATGATCATCAGTTATATGACCGAACTTTCTTGGTCGCTAAAAGCCGTTGAGATTAACCGGTTGGCCGGGCATCAAAATAGCAAAGCCGATCAGGATAAGATAATAGGTTACGCGTTGCTGGCCGTAGGTATGACTCTTATCATCTGGGAAGCCAAAGCCTTCATGATAAGCCGCGACTTTATCCTTGCTTATCCTAATGTCGGCGAAAGAATCGGCGTGGCGTTTATTTTTTCAGTAACCAATTATCAACTGATGGCATGGCTAATATGTCTGGCCATTCTCGCGTTACCGCTTCTGGTTAGCGACAATAAATCCGGCAAACGAATGCACGGATAAGAGGCAGTACCTCCTCACGGACAGCAATGCATGGAGCACGCGTAGCGCGGTGTGCCGAGAAATAATCGGCACGCCATCTTGTCGCCGATCGCCTGCCCCCATGACTATTTCTTAACATCAGTCTGCTCCGACAATGCAAGATTCCCCAGTCTTATTTATTAAAAAAAGACTATCTCTATACTTTTTAAAATAACCTGAAGTAAACTAGGGTAAATATAAAAATTCTAGCCTGGCAGAAGATTAGGGAAAATATGCGCAACATTAAATTATTTGAGTCCGTTAATCACCGTTTTATTTTGCTCAACGAGAGTGAACCGGGCGAAGAGGACGGCATACGTTCTAACCAGTATCTCATCACCCATCATAATGACGGCGTGTTGCTTGATCCGGGCGGTTTTGGAGTGATGCCGCGGGTACTGGCGGAAATGTTGCGTTACGTGGGACCCGAGCAAATTAAAGCCATTTTTCTGTCCCATCAAGACCCTGATATAGTCGGCGGTCTGTCAACCTGGCTGGAACTGTGTCACTCGCCCGTCTATGTTTCCAGCATCTGGATACGCTTTTTGCCCCATTACGGTCTAAAAGACATGGCGCGATTTATCGGGGTGCCCAACGAAGGCAAGGATTGCGAGCTATCGCCCGGTTTTAAACTAAAAATTGTGCCCGCGCATTTTTTGCATTCCGAAGGCCAGATTAATGTCTACGACCCGATTTCTAAAATCCTGTTCACCGGCGACATCGGTGCGGCAATGCTGCCCGTAGATAAAAACGAAGCATTTGTAGATAATTTTGCCGCTCACATCCCCTATATCAAGGGGTTTCACCGCCGCTATATGTGCTCTAACAAGGCGATACGCTGTTGGTTGGACACCATTGCCGACCTCGATATTGCGATGATCGCCCCCCAACACGGCCCGATTTACCGAGGCGCTGCAGTACAGGATTTCCTAAACTGGCTCAAAGACCTGCAATGCGGCGTTGATATAATGCAACCTGGCGGGCACTTTCCGCCTGAGGACTGATCATGAGTCATCTATCGCACGACTGCATGGATGCAGGAGGTACCACTCCAAGGATGGAGGAGGTAGAGCAACGCACGGAGCAGTTGCCGAGAGCAACGCATGGAGCAGTTGCCGAGCCCACTCATCTGGAAGCCTTGCGCTTGAGAATTATCAGCCAGATTGCCGAAATCCTGGAAAATCAAACTCACACCCAACGTTATGCAACAGGTTTATCCGAACTTAACCATAACATGCATCAAGAGATTGTCAGCAAATTAGTAGCGGCTATGGCGACTATGGCTACCGACGACTCCGCCGCCATGATTGCCATGATCCCAACGATTTCACAGGTCATTGACACCTGCTCCCGGCTGGATCAAAGTCTTGACTTATTATTTCAGCAACGCAGTCAGCAGTGGGCATCCAGCGATCAGCACATCCAAAACCTGATGATCGAGTTTAATCAAACCTTGCTTGAGCTGTCTTCTGTTTTGATTGAAAAAGACTTACTGGAACGACAAAGTCGGGTGTTGGAACGGATCATCCTATCGCACGAACACATCTCGCAATGGAAAGAGTTTGTGCAGGAAATCCTAGCGGATTTTTACGCCATTTTTCCGTTTAACTTTTTTTACATCGCCTTTGCAGAAGCCAATGGCTTATCTCTCTATTTGTATTATCTGGGTCAGTGCCCGGACGAGGTACGCGCCCAGGCGCGCGGCTTGCTGAGCCAACAAATGCTGCAAAGTATTGGCTTGCCGCCTGATTCCGCAGTGGATATTGAAGAATTCAATATCCACTGCGGAGCCGAAATCAAAACAGATCTCAATATTCGCATGATCAGTGTGCCTGTGCCTGATCATGCCCCCAATCTGGCAGGCTTGCTGGGGGTCGCTTACGCGGCTGAAAACAACCTGTCCGCGCAAGAAGCCAGCGTCATTCGCGCGATACTCGCGGTCATGGTCATGGTGGTGGGTTCCAGTAAGGTGCTATCGCGCACGCTGTTGGAACTTGAATACTACGCCGTGCATGATCCCCTTACCGGACTGCACAACCGCCGCCAGTTTAATGACATCTTGCACTATGAAATCGGTCGTTCCGAACGTCATAAGCATGAGTTTAGCGTGCTGATGCTTGACCTGGACGACTTCAAGGACATCAACGATTCCTACGGACACCCCACCGGCGATACATCGCTGTGTGCAATCGCTACCGCCCTGCTTGAACATACCCGTAATGGCGATTTGTGCGCCCGCATCGGCGGGGATGAGTTCGCCATTATCCTGACCGAAACCGGCCCCGAAGGCGCGCGGGTAGTCGCTGAAAATGTAAGTCATGCACTACGGGAAATGGCCATCACATCGGCACAAGGCAACCGTTTTCATTTAACCGTCTCCATAGGCGTGAGCAGCTATCCCATTGATGGGCAAACCATCGATACCCTGCTGGAGGGTGTCGATGCCGCCATGTACAAAGCCAAGGACATGGGTAAAGATAGCGTTTGCACCTTTGACGCAACAGAAACACGCGTCAGTATACGCGAGACGCGCGATAATGCGGAAAACCTGCGCGAAGCCTTAAAGGAAGGGCGCATTGTTCCTTATTATCAATCGATTGTTAATTGCCAATCCGGCGAATTATTTGCTTTTGAGACGCTGGCTAGGCTTAAATCGCCAACGGGAGAAACAACTTCGGCGGCGATGTTTATCGAAACCATTGACAAATATGGCCTGGCGCGCGAACTCGACCTCGCCATGATCAACAACTCTTTTGCCGCTAAACGCGCTTGCATGGATGCCAACCGCCCCGAGGCAAACGCAAAAATTTTTATCAATTTATCGGTGCAGGAAATTCAAGGCCGCGGCATTTTAGGTTATGCCGAAGAACTCTGCCAGAAACTGGAACTCCCCCCCGAAAGCATTGTCTTTGAATTACTGGAACGCGATGCGATTGGCGATATGACCAACATGCGCCGGTTCCTGACCAATTTGCGCCGCAAAGGCTTTGCCTTTGCCCTGGATGATTTCGGCACCGGTTATAATTCGTTTCATTATTTGCGTGAACTGCGTTTTGAATACGTCAAGATTGATGGGGCGTTCGTACGCAACATACTGACCTCTAAAGTGGATTACGCCTTGGTGCATAACCTGTCCCGGTTATGCCAGGACATCGACATTCTCACCGTTGCCGAATTTGTCGAAAATCAGGAAATTTGGGAGGCGCTCAAGGATATGGGCATCAATTACGCCCAAGGCTATCATATCAGTATGCCGCTGCCTGAAATGAAGCAAACCCTCAGACCCTAATTTAAACGCTACGCGATAGCCATCAGGATAGGTGACATCATCGTTCTTACCGGATCACAAAAAAGAAATAACCCCAAGCTTATCGATCCAGCGGCTTTAAAGCGGCAATAGCCTCGGCCAGCCCCTGCTTTGCTGCCTTACGATACAAAACAGCAGCTTGCTTGCTATCCTTTGTCACACCCACGCCATTTGCATACATATCGCCCAGATTGTATTGAGCGTGAGCATCGCCCTGTCCAGCGGCCTTGCTGTACCAGGAAACGGCCAAACTATTATCCTTTGCCACACCTTGTCCTTTTGCATACATCAGGCCCAAGTTATATTGCGCAATGACATCGCCCTGTTCAGCGGCTTTGTAACACCAATAAACTGCCGAGCTATAATTCTGCGCCACACCTCGTCCAGTCGCGTACATAAAGCCCAATTTAGTTTGCGCTTCCCTATGTCCCTGTTCGGCCGCCTTGGCAAGCCAGCCGACGGCCTGTTTGTCATCTTTTGCTTGGCCCTGTCCATTGGCATATATCAAGCCTGCCTGGAATTGAGCCTCCGCATTCCCCTGCTCCGCCAACTGCAAATAAAACGACAACGCTTTTGCAACTTGCCCCTTGTTTAACGTGTGCTTTGCCTTTTTTAAAATTGCCTCAATATCCTGATTAACCGATGCTGTTGCTACTGTCTTTGTTTTCAAGTCAGGCCCGTAAAGAATAATTGCAGTAAATACAATGCCGACGAAACCTATGGACCCAAGAATCAAATTTAATTTTTTTGATCTTGGGATACTGATGAGTCGTACCTTATTGCCGACGGAACAGACCTTTTTCCAAAATTCATAAACAGTTGCCAAGTAGCTGACAGAGAGGTTTTTTCTGGGGGTTACCGGCGGCTCAACATAAGTGTTTGTAATGATCGTCATTATCCGTTGCGCTTTATCAGTGGCGTGTTCTCTTTCTTGTCTGTCTATCCATCGATCATGCTCGGCTCTTTTGCCAGAATCCGATAAAACCGTATACGCTACATTGATTATTTTCATTATCCGAAGCGCTTCTTCAGGTCTGCCTGTATATTTATCCGGATGATAATTTTGGCAAAGCACCTTATAGGCCGCCTTGATAACGCTTACAGGCGCATTACGCGATACATTTAAGTTGTCATAATGAGTTTTGAATTTAGCCATACACTTTTTGTAGATATTGTGCCTGACGATCAACCAATAAGCCTGATTCCGCTTTTATCGATTGTGATTAATTGTTGCTTATACAGTGCGCCGATAGCCTGTTTAAACACTTTTTTACTAACTCCGAATGCGGCATAGATGGCTTCCGGCGGACTTTTATCGCTCAGCATCAACACACCGTTATTGGCTTCCAGCTTGGCTATAATGCTATCGGTCAACGATACGACTTTGCCGTATCCCGGCTGATGCAAACTGAGGTCGATCTTATGGTCTTCCCGTACTTGCTTAATATAGCCGTCCAGCTTCTGGCCTTTCTTGACCGGCTGATACAACTCGTTTTGATATAACATGCCCCAGTGGCTATTGTTGATGATAGCTTTAATGCCCAAATCAGAGGCATCGGCGATGATCAGCGACACTTTTTGGCCGACTTCGAAATCGACCGATTCATCGCTGAGCAATTTATCAATCTTGGTGGTCGCGGCGATGCGGTTTTTGTCGTCGAGAAACACCTTGACCAGATAAGACCGCCCTACTTCCATCTCATGGTATTGCTCACTGAAGGGAACCAGCAAATCTTTAGGTAGCCCCCAACCCAGAAACGCACCCACATAATTAAGCGACACGACTTTTAGCCATGCTATATCGCCCACCTCGGCCAACGGTTTTTTGGTGGTGGCGGCCAGATGGCCTTCCGAATCCACGTAAACAAATACGTCCAGACTATCGCCGACCTGACAGTTTGCCGGCAGTTTGCTGTCCGCCAGCCGCACTTTTTTTCCCGAGGCGCCGTCATCGAGGTAAATGTCAGCGCCTTGTTGTTTAACTACATTCAGCTTATTTATTTTGCCGATATTTATCATAATTTATTGGATAGATTGGGGTTTAATGCATTGCCATCATTTTCAACAAAGAGTTTTTAACTCACCACGAAGACACGAAGGTCACGAAGTTTTATATTTTTCTTCGTGTCCTTCGTGCCTTCGTGGTGAATCCTTTTAGCTTCGTTCGCGGTAAATCTTCAACATCAACTGGTAATCACAAACCTCACCGCGTCCAGTCTTAGCTGCGCGGCCTGGATATTTTCATGCGCCAGCATGGTCATATCCTTTAACTGCTCAATTTCTTCGGTCCTGATAGTCGGGTTCACTTTTTTCAATCTGACCAGACGCTTGATTTCATTGCTTAGCGATTCCAGCATGGCTTGGGTCGCCTCATCGACTAGCTGCTGCATATCGGCTTTGGCTTTTTGCTCGGCTACGCTCAATATGTTGATCAAATGCGGCCTTTGGCTGCTCAAAAAAGCAATGATTTTGTGTTTATCAAACTTGATACCGGCTTCAACCAGGTCGCGGTGATCAATGTCCGCACTTAAATCCTTTTTGTTTTGATCGATCAATACCCGAATCGGCGTATGAGGCAGGAACCGCCCGATTTGCAATTCGGCAGGCGCACTACACTCGACAATAAACAAGCACTCCAGCAAAAACTGCCCGGCTTTAAGATCGCTGTGTTTGATCACACTGATCGCAGCATTGCCGGTTTCACTGGACAACACCATATCCATCGATGCGGTGACCACCGGATGTTCCCAGCTCATGAACTGCATGTCTTCCCGCGCCAAGGCGATCTGCCGGTTAACGGTGATGGTCATGCCGTCTTCAGTCAATCCGGGGAAATGCGAAACACGCAAATGGTCGCTGGGACGGATAATAAAGCAATCGGGCGAATGGAACTCGGTATCTACCCCGTAGCATTCAAAGACATCTTCCATATACGGCCAAAGTACGCCTTCCTTTTCGTAGGCATTCAGTTGCTCGATAAGCTCATCGGCCAGTTCCTTGCGACAGGAATTCAACTCCAGCAACTGATCACGACCGTTATGCATTTTTGCTTCAAGTTCAATACTGAGTGCTTGGGTCTTGGCGATAAGCGCATCAATAGCGGCTGGATTTTTACAATCCAAAACCGCCGCCAGCTCATCGTGCAACATATCCGCGACCTGTTGCGCGGACGAACTGTTACAGGCAAACGCATTCAAACCTTCATCATACCAGCGATACAACACGGCACACTCGGTATGCTCCAGATACGGAACATGAATTTGGATAATATGTTTCTGTCCGATACGATCAAGACGACCTATGCGTTGTTGTAGTAAATCAGGATTAGTCGGCAAATCCATCAGTATCAGATGATGCACAAACTGGAAGTTCCTGCCTTCACTGCCGATTTCAGAACAAATCAACAACCGCGCCGCACTTTCGGGATCGGCAAAATAAGCCGCCGCCCGATCACGCTCGATAATGCTCATGCCTTCATGAAACACGGCCGAAGCAATACCGGCGCGGTTTTTCAGGGCTTGCTCCAGGTCAATCGCGGTTTGCGCCTGTTTACAAATCACCAGGGCTTTATCGCCAGGGAGGGTGTGTATGCCCCCAACCGGCTGGGAGCCGGTGCGGCGTTGGCCGGCCAGTTGCTTAACCTTGTCCACCAGCCATACATAGCGAGGATCCTGCTGCAAGTCATCGGTATTTGCCGCCCCGGTTAACGCATAGCCATAACGTTCCCGCTCCGGGAAACCCTGTACGGTTTGCCGCGAGTTTCTAAACAAAATCCGTCCGGTGCCATGATGATCCAGCAGCACCTTAATCAGCGCATCGCGCGCCGCCGCCGACTGTTCAGGATCATTCAGGTTTTTCAGCAAGCCGTCGACATTGTCATCTTTCAACAGCGCGGTTAAATGTTGCTGCGCGGCTTCATTCAAGACTTCCTCCGCCAGCAACAATTTGGCCGCGTTAGCTACCGGCTCAAACAAGCGCTCTTCTTCCACAAAAGCGGCGAAACTGTAAAACCGGTCGGGATCGAGCAATCTTAATCGTGCAAAATGACTTTCCTTACCCAGTTGCTCCGGCGTAGCTGTCAACAATATCAGGCTGGGCGAAATCCGGCCGAGTTGTTCGACAAACAGATAGTCGGGACTGGGCGCTTGTTCGCTCCATTCCAGATGGTGCGCCTCGTCCACAATCACCATATCCCAACCTGCGGCTATGGCTTGTTGTTGGCGGCGCGGATAATTGGAAAAAAAGCCCTGACTGCATAGAATCAATTGCTCGGTTAAGAACGGATTATCGGCAGCGTCATCATCCGGTTCCGCTTCAGCGAGCATGTCGTCTTCTGCATAGGTATCGAGACAACGCGCCTCGTCAAAAATACTAAAACGCAGATTAAAGCGCCGGAGCATTTCCACCAGCCATTGATGCAACAGCGTTTCCGGCACGATAATCAAGACCCGGTTGCTCAAGCCGTTAATCAGCCGATGGTGCAAAATCAAACCGGCTTCTATGGTTTTACCCAAACCCACTTCATCGGCCAGCATGATGCGTGGCGCAGAGCGGTTAGCCGATTCATGCGCAATAAACAACTGATGCGGAATAAGCGAGGCACGACCGCCCAGCAAGCCTTTAACCGGCGATTGCTGATGCTGTTGCAACCTGCGCCAGGTTTCATAACGCAGCAAAAACCAGGCGGAAGGATCGACTTGCCCGATAAACAACCGATCCTGAGGCTTGTTAAATTGAATATGATGATTCAGTTCTACCTCATCCAGCTGAACGTCCTGTCCATCCTCGTCTTTGCCCACATAAGTAATCAGACCGTTCTGCTCAGTTAAACCGGTAACGGTCACTTTATCTTCGTCAATCGATTCGATAACGTCACCTACCGAAAACCGGACGCGCGTTAACGGCGCGTTATCTTGCGCATACATACGCTTTTCGTCACACGCCAAAAAAAGCACCGTGACCCGCTTGTGTGCTACATCAAGAATAAGACCTAAGCCGAGTTCAGACTCGGTGTTACTAATCCAGCGTTGGCCGGGGATAAACTGTTCCATTTATTAAGATGCCATTAAGATTGGGTAAATATTGAATCAAGTAGGCTATTATTATAAGCGACACAGCGGAATTATTCCGGCAATTAATTGGCGCATGTAACGGACGGTATTGTGATTCGAGAATAGACTTTAACGCCCCATCAAGCGGATTGCATTTGTTAAGCAGCCATTAAGGTTAAAGCGAATAATATGAATCCAAAGTTTATCACTGGCCAACCGCCTTTGTCGGCTTAATCCAGATCTACATTAAATCCATTATTTAAGGAAGATACCCATGAATAAATCGTTTTTTTTAAGTCCGGTGCTTATGTTTGCAATTATTTATTCATCTGCATCCTACGCATCCGGGGGGGAAGGTCATGGTCATGGTCACGGCAGAGGACACCGCAATCATCATTCCGAAGGGCCGAGGTATTATCCGGAGCAGCCCCGCCATTCAAACTACCAGGATCCGCGCTCTCACCAGGGTTTGGCCGGTGGTGTTGTCGGTAGCGTTTTAGGCTACGAAATAGGTAACGGCGATCCCATTGCTACCGGATTGGGCGCTGCCGCCGGGTCTTATCTCGGCAACGGAGTCGCCGGAAGACGTTAACCCG
This sequence comes from Methylobacter sp., assembly GCF_030680395.1. GTDB lineage: Bacteria > Pseudomonadota > Gammaproteobacteria > Methylococcales > Methylomonadaceae > Methylobacter_A. Next base: position 261,669 of record NZ_JAUXVR010000041.1, read on the forward strand.
ATTTGATTTTAATGACGTATCTGTTTAACCGGCAAGCTTGATTTTGTTAATTTAACAACAAACCAAATAATGTAGAGGGAAAAACCATGAAAAAGTTACTTTTTTTAATTCAATTAACCGCTATTGCAATCCTGTTTTCACCACTATCTTATGCTGATCGCGACTGGGGACACCATGATCGCGGTTGGGGACATCATCATGGCCACCACCATCGTCACCACGACCACGGCTATTATCCTCAACCGCAGGTCAACTATTACCCAGCGCCGCAAATTAATTATTATCCCCAACCCCAAGTTAATTATTATCAGCGGCAAGCGCAGTATTCAAACTACCAGGATCCACGCTCTCACCAGGGTTTGGCCGGGGGTGTTGTCGGTAGTGTTTTAGGCTATGAACTGGGTAGCGGCGACCCTATTGCCACCGGATTGGGGGCCGCCGCCGGTTCTTTTCTGGGTAATGGAATGAACGATGGTTACCGAAGATAGTCATCCCAGTCGGCTATGGACTATGTGACTAGCTAAACAAGTAAGAAGAGGATTCAGCACTCATTTTCGGGCTGAATCCTCTTTATTTTGCTTCACACCCTCCACTCAATTTGTCTCCCGTTAAACGCTTGCAATCTACCGCACACCTGAACCAAATGCGTTTTCACATTACGCGCCACGCTAGACCCAAATTATATTGAGCGCACAGGATGTTTGATTGAAATCATAAAGCCCTCAATAGCCCTGTCAATAACTCAGAACACCAGAACCTGTAAGACAACGCGGGATTTTCGATAGCATATCGATAGTCGTTCATGCGCCAGATACCGCTGACTTTCACCTCCGGCAATACTTAGCATTACCTAAATAGCATCAAGATACTTGATCATGCAGCAGATACCCCCTTGAAAGCACTGACAGCTGTGACTGTAACGAATATCTGCTGTCAGGCAATAAAGTCAGGAGGCAATCCTCTGCCGGATAAAAAAGGTGTTATACTCAATGCCTTGGAAGCAGAATGACCTGATATTATCAAGGCAATCTGCGCGGCAAAAGTTCATTGTCATTAATCTAAACGACTATTAAAATTGACACTTTCGACTCTGCCAAGACGCTAACCCAATATACTGAGCATGCGTCTAAACCTAAGAGCGCAAAAATCAGCAAGTGTATATATATTAATTTTATATAAACTACGTAGAAACCAGTTGTGATTCTGCATAAGACATTCTGATTTTTGAATTTTTCGAAGCCCTCTTGCGCTGTTTTTTACCTTGAGTGGCAAACCCTGAAATACAATTTTTAGTATCCGCTTATGAGTGAATTATCACAAATTTCACGCACTATTCTGCTGGTAGATGATGAAGCCAACATCATTAATGCTCTTAAGCGTACTTTACGGCCTGATGGTTATATCATCCTGACCGCCAACAGCGGCGAAGAAGGTCTTGCCTTATTGGCAAAGCACGAAGTGGGCGTCATCATTTCCGATCAACGCATGCCGCATATGACCGGCGTGGAATTTCTACGCAAAGTTAAAATACTTTATCCCAAGACATTACGTATTGTGTTATCCGGTTATACCGAGCTTGAATCAGTCACCAGTGTTATTAACGAAGGTGCGATTTGTAAATTTTTAACTAAGCCCTGGGATGATGATTTGCTTCGGGATAACATTCGCGAGGCGTTTCAGCACTATGAAATGGAACAGGAGAATTTGCGTTTAACGCGCGAACTTCAATCTGCCAATAATGAACTTTCCATACTGAATCAAAATCTTGAACAAAAAGTAGTCGATAAATCGCACGAAATTATACACAGCATTAATTTATTGCAAATTTCACAGGAAATTCTTGAGCATTTACCGATAGGCATTATTGGTATTGACGAACAGGATATGATAGTAATCTCCAACAAACGCGCTGAAGAAATATTCGGCCAACCTCCCGGCACTTGTCTACTCGGCCTTATGGCGGGTGATGCTTTACCCGACGAGCTTTTACAATTATTACAAAAAGTCTATCCTGGCGACCTTGTACAATTTGATGGTGAAATCGTAACGTTGAATAAAGGTGTTTCCATACGGGTGCTAATAAACACAATGGGAGATATCAGCCAATCGAAAGGAATCATTATTGTATTGTCGCCATTAAAGAAGAGCTGAGAATGCCCGAGTTAAAAAATAAATTTGCCTGTTTGAAGAATCTGCCGTCAATGCCGGTACTGCTTATGGAAGCTTTACAACAGATTAGCGGCAAGCAAAACTTAACGACACTGGTTGATAAGATTGGTGAGGACCCGTCAATGGTCGTTCGGATTTTACGTATTGCCAATTCGCCTTTTTACGGCATGTCCAGGGAAATAGGTTCTTTGCGCGAAGCCATTGTATTACTCGGCATTAACCGAATAAAAGACATGTTGATCAGTCTATGTTTTTCAAAAATGCTCCCTGCACAACATAAAGATTTTAATTTCGACCTGTTCCGGCATCACAGCATGGCCGTTGCCGAATGCACCCGGCAACTTGCAAACTGTACCCATACCAGTTCTGATTTTGCATTCACAGCCGGATTATTACATGACATTGGAAACTTGGTGATTGTCATTCTTTTTCCTGACGAATTCAGCCGGCTTGTTAAAATATCCGCAAAATTTGGGATCGAAGAAGAGCAAAACATATTAGGTTTTAATCATACCACCATAGGTGGCAAAGCCGCACAATACTGGAATTTTCCCCAAGAGATTCAAGAGGCTATTGAACAACATGAAACATATCCTGAGTCCGCTACAAGCAAGTCGCTCGGTTTACTGGTCTATACCGCCAACTTGTTGATCGTCAATACTGAACAACCCGACAAATCGGCTCTGGAAGAACACCAACCCATTTGCACTGCACTTGCCACGCTCAACGTTTCAATTGACCAAGCCGCGCATTGTACTGACAGTGGACGGCAGTTTGCCGACCAAATTCTTACCCTGTATTAAACAGGAAAAAATATGTCATTAAAGGATTGTGCCATAATGCATGGAGTATCCTTCTTAAATTTATTGCAAACGACATGGCTATTTTGAATTGGAATGATCAACTGGTGCTAGGCATAGAGTCCGTTGACAATCAACATAAACATCTTATCGATTTAACCAACCAATTAGACGAAGCTGTCGCCATTGGCGCTGACCGTGACACGATCATCAAAATTATAAATAACCTGGTTGAGTATACGGTGTACCACTTTCAGGATGAAGAACAACTGATGTTGGCTGCAAAGTTTAACCCCACGCTATATGCCGTACATGAAGCGGAGCATAAAGAATTTGTGGACAAAATGATAGCTGTCCAGCGCGAAGTCGAGGCCGATATTAACGCTCTTTCGGAAGACTTGATGGACTACCTAGTCAACTGGCTCTGCCATCATATTCTCAGTACCGATAAACGGATGGCGCTCAGCCTTATTAACGGTATTGATGCCGCGCAAATCCAAATCGACAAGCAAGAACACCATGAAATTATTCAGAGCAATCTATACTCGGCCTTACGCGAAAGTGAAAGCCGCTTTAAGGAATTAGCCGAAAATATTTCCGCACTCATCTGGATTACCAACGCTAATCATATGCCGATTTTTTGCAATCACTTTTGGTTAGCCACTTTCAATTTACCACCCGGCATACCCAGCCGTGAGCAATGGCTAAACGCCATTCATCCTGAAGACCGGGACAAAGTAACCCAAACCTATAGCCGTGCGGCTGAAGAACGCAGTAAGTTCAAAATTCAATATCGCTTGCTGACCGTCGACGGTAAAATCACATGGATCTATGAAACAGCAGCCCCCAGAGTGCGCAAGAACGGGAGCTTTGCCGGATTGATGGGTTGCGGCATGGACATTACTTCGCAAAAACAAGCCGAAACCGTACTGGCTCGCAGCAATGTGCAATTGGAAGAAGAAGTTAAAAAGCGCACTCAGGAACTTATCAAAATCAATCAAACTTTGGAATTTGAAAAAAACCAACAGTTGCTGTTGAATACTCAATTACAAGAAGCGCAAGTACATCTGCTGCAATCTGAGAAAATGGCATCTATCGGTCAATTGGCTGCCGGTGTGGCCCATGAAATCAATAATCCTATCGGTTATATCAATTCCAATCTGACCTCCTTAAAAAACTATATCGATAATTTACTGGCATTGATTGCGATCTACGAAAAAGCAGAAGCAACGAGCGACAATATCGATCAACTCGCACAAATTAAAGCGTTTAAACAAAAAATAGATCTGGAGTTTATAAAGACCGATGTGCTCGACTTACTGGAAGAATCCCATGAAGGCGCGACACGGGTGAAAGAAATCATTCAAGATCTTAAAGACTTCTCTCACCTTGATATTAATGATGACTGGCAATGGACTAATTTGCACGTCGGGCTCGAAAGCACGCTCAATATTGTTAACAATGAAATTAAATACAAGGCAAAAATTGTTAAGGAATTTGGCGATCTGCCTGAAGTAAAATGTCTGCCACACCAGCTTAACCAGGTATTTATGAATTTGCTGATCAATGCAGCACACGCTATTGAAAGCGAAGGCACTATCACCTTACGTACCGGAACAGAAAATGATCGCGCGTGGGTGGAAGTCAGCGATACCGGTAAAGGCATAGCCCCTGAGCACCAAAGTAAAATTTTTGACCCTTTTTTTACTACCAAACCGGTCGGTAAAGGCACCGGATTAGGGCTTTCGGTTTCTTACACTATTATCAAAAAGCATCAAGGGGAAATTCAGCTGACCAGCCAGTTAGGTCAAGGGACAACCTTTCGGATTATCCTGCCTATTGGCGGAGCGATTATTGAAAATGCGTAAAATGGCAGCTATGCCGATTAAAATAAATTTGGAGTAATTATGCTGACTGAACTGGCTAGCGATGCGCATGATAAATCTGCCGCGATATTGTTTGTCGATGATGAAGCGAATGTGCTTAAAGCCTTACGCCGCTTGTTTCATAATGAACCGTATACCATCTACTTTGCTTCAAGCGGCGCAGAAGGACTGGAGATATTACGGCAAAATACCGTTGACCTGATTATTTCCGATATGCGTATGCCGGAAATGAGCGGTGCGGAATTTTTAACTCAGGTTTTCACGCAATGGCCGGAGACCATCCGTATTTTACTGACCGGTTATGCCGACTTTCAATCAACGATTGATGCCGTCAATAAGGGCCGTATTTACAATTACTGCAATAAGCCCTGGAATGATGAGGAACTTAAATTACTGGTTCGCAATGCCCTGGAACAAAAGCATCTGCGCGAGGAACGGGATCGTTTATCCGGCATTGTTCTCCAACAAAATACAGAATTAAAAGAGCTCAACGAACATCTGGAAGAAAAAGTCGAGCAGCGTACCGAACAGCTCAAGAACACTATGCAGCATCTTGACCGGGCAAATAACAATCTAAAAAAGCAATATATTGATTCCATCAAGGCATTCTCACGCATTATTGAAATGCGTCCCGGCATTAAAAGCGGACAGTCAAAATATATCGCCGAAAAAGCCTTACTGGTTGCGCGCAAACTGGGCATGAACTCAGAGGAGAAACAAAATATTTTTTATGCCGGATTGCTGATACAAATCGGCAAGATGAGCTTGCAGGATAGCTTGCTGGCAGAACCTTACTACTCCATACCTCTTGTCGACATACGCCGTTATTTAAAACATGCGGTAGAAGGTGAAGCTTTATTACAGGGGTTGACTCAGTTAAAAGGCGCCTCTATTTTAATCCGCCACCAATACGAACGCTATGACGGCTCAGGCTTTCCCGATGGGCTGGCTAAACAAAAAATCCCTCTGGGCTCCCGTATTCTGAATGTGGTCGGCGATTATATTGCGTATCTTGAAGGTTCAATGACAGGTGAAGTTATGTCCGTCAGCACCGCAATAACTCAATTAGTGAATCGGAAAGAAAGCTATTATGATCCTGATGTCATCGATACTTTTATTAAAGTACTCAAAGAAGACATAACCATTGAAGAGGATGTGGTTGTGGAACTCCCTACGGTTAAAAAATCATGGAAGAACAGCAAACTATTTAATGGATCACAAAATACTACCGTGGAGCGTCCGGTTATGGAAATTTCATGGATGCAACTGAAACCCGGTATGGAAGTGGATAGCGTTTATTTTGAGAATAAACCTTATATTAAAAATTGCATTGTCGATCAAAAAATAATTAACAACATCAATTCATTAAGAGAGAACACCGGTAAAAACCCAGTCATTAAAATTCGTATGGGCAAGAAATGATTCATGCATGGCTATCCCTGCCATGCACCCTTCGGGTAAATATAAATCTGCTCCAGACATATTTGTCATGCAAGACTATCCCGCCATGCACCCTTCCGGTAAATGCAAATCTGTTCCGGACATATTTGTCATGCATGGCAATGTTTATCTCCATCAACCGGCCAGGGAATACCGTTAAAACAACAACCTAAAAAACTTAGTGAATGGAAGAAAAAGTCAAAGCATATATCGAGCAATTCAAGAGTGCTACGCAACACCTTGACCATGCAGATATACATCTAAAAAAACTGGACATTGATTTCGTCAAAAGACTCTCGCATATTATTGAAATGCACCCCGGCATTAAAAGCGGACAGTCAAAGTTTATCGCCGAAAACGCCTTGCTGATTGCAGGTGGATTGGACATGAGCGCAGAAGAGAAG
>NZ_JAUXVR010000046.1 GCF_030680395.1 Methylobacter sp.
GCAAAAAATCGATCAAGTGAAAGACCAGGCTGAAAAAGAAATTGAAGCCGCCAAGGAATCGGTCACCGATAAGACCCAAACAGCCGGAGAGTATGTCGACGACTCGGTGATTACCACGCAAGTCAAGGCGGCGATTTTAAATGACCCGTTGCTGAACGCCTCCCATATTGAGGTGACCACCGTCAAAGGCGTGGTGACGTTGAGCGGCACAGCGGATTCCGAGCAAAGCATCAGCAGGGCGGTGGAAGTAGTCGGCAGCCAGAAGCATGTGAAATCAGTCCAGAGTGAGCTGATTGTAAAAAAAGGTAAATAGTAATGGCTTATTTACGCTTGATGACTGTTCTGGGCGTTATACTGCCTGTATCCCTTGCTCATGCCATACCTGCGGATGATGCTTACATTGCCGGTTACGCCGCGGGCGTGTTAAAGCAAAGTTTAAAGGTTGATATGCGGTCATTAGTGGTGAAGGATGGCGTAATTACTTTGCCGACAGGTAGTCTGAACACCGGAGACCGGGCCAAAGCGGTACAGCTGCTATCGGAAATCCCTGGCGTTAATGCGGTAAAAGTATCGGAAGTTACCAGTCAACAGCTGATGACCGACACCTCAAGGCCTGGCCGTGTACCCCCTGATGAGACGGTATCAGCAACTGAATCGATTATTTTACCGACAGGACTTCTGCCTGCGGGCCATTTATTCAAGACGTTATTGGCAGACCCGCGCTGGGCTCATTTTTCGGCCGCTTACCGCAATTACCAAAGCAATAATTTTGATGGCAGAGATATCGCTTCTGTTAGCTTCGGCGAAACGATACCGATTTATCGCGGTAACTTTGGACAATCTACTGCGCAATGGGAGGCAGGACTTCAAGCCGGAGTCTTTAGCGACTTCAACCTGAATGCTTCATCGAGTGATCTGGTAAATACCGATTTTATTGTATCGGCCTATTCAAGCCTGCGAGCCGGACAATTTTCAACCTTTGGTCGACTTTATCATCAGAGTTCCCACCTTGGCGACGAGTTCCTGTTGCGCAAGATAAACACTAAATTCGAGCGCGTGAATCTCAGTTACGAAGGCGTGGATCTCAAACTCTCTTATGAGTTTCCTTATGGCATACGCTTATATGGGGGAGGAGGAGGGCTATTCCATAGAGAACCTTCGGAGCTTAAGATATGGTCGGCACAATATGGCCTTGAATTTCGTAGCCCTTGGCGTATGGAGTTGGCATCAATGCGGCCTGTCATTGCAGTTGATGTCAAAAATCATGAAGAAAATAACTGGAATTATGATGTATCAGCCAGAGCGGGCGTTGAGTTTGAGAACTTACAGGTATTAGGCCGAAAGCTTCAGATTCTTGCGGAATACTATAACGGCTTCTCTCCCAGCGGGCAGTTTTACAAAGAAAAAGTGGAATATATCGGCTTGGGCGCACATTACCTCTTTTAAGGGAAGACAGATCCGCGTCCGTCATTGGTGGATGCGGGTCCGGTACTGGAAAGTCGGGTTTTCAAATTCAATTAATCATTAAAGTAGCCCTATGCCTGTTGAAACCATGACATGACGGGAGTACGGGTTTTGCCTGGATGGACATTTGCTCCTCGGTAATTGCTCTTGCATTGCTCTACCTTCTGCATTAGCCACATCCTTGTGAGTTATGTTATGCAGAAGGTAGAATCGCACCGGGAACAGTGATCGAGAACAACGCAGGAGCTAAGGACATCAACTCGGACAGGCTCAACGTGCTCCGCCGTCTGCGCTTTTTCGCACCCGATGTCGGTAAATGCTGTTCTCAAGTCTGCTCAAACAGACGGCAGAAATCGCCCATTGGGTAAAAGAGTTCAGTTATACTGTGTATCAAAATTCCCCGATGCAGTTTATATTTGTTTTAATAAACAAAGTCTTAAGTAAAATATAAACACTCGCTCACCGTTTTCTTACCTCGAATTCAGGGTAAATTAGCAACTGACACCAGAAGATTAATATTATGCATGAACTTAGCGAACGTGAGTTGTTTGACGCTATCCACTACGCCAAAAGCTTAGACGAAGAAACCGGCGCAAAAATCATAGAGCAATTCCAGCTCGAACAACCAGCCTTGGCTGAAATCCTTTTCGGCATATTTCCAACTATTCTCGTCCAAGAGAATCAGGAGATGGCATATCTGTTCATGGACCTTTGTTTCGATGTGCTTTGTATCTTTCAAAAAGCCTTTGGCTCCTTGCCATCTCAAAGCGATATGAACCATGAGGAGCTGGAAAAACAGGCGGTGCTGTTGGGCGCAGAATTACAGGCGTTGACTAAAGATCGGCACATGGACGAAAAAATAAGGTCGAAACTTCAAGATCGGTTTGTGAAACGATCTTTAGAAGAATCTGTTCAGATGGGCTTGGTCAATTTTATGAATGCGGCGATTGATGACTTTGCTTTAGAAAATGCAAGCCGGGTTCCTGCCATCGAAATCACCCAAACCATGATCTTTATTGTGATCCGACTGTTCAGTAACTTGTATGGAAGCACAAACAAAGCAGTGTGAAATCATCGTATTGAAATAGGATGATCAAGATGTTTTGCCAATAACATTCAACGTTATTGGATGATGGTCGTTGGGGAGGTCGGTTACGGCCAAACAGCGATGTTGCGCAGGAAGAAGACTTTCAAGGCAAGCATACCTTGAAAGTCTTTAAGTCGCCATTTGAACAATCGATTCAGATGAATGAATCAGTCGCATGATAATTGACCGGATTTGACCTTTTTACGGTACAGGTTAATATTGCTGGCAATGGCTGCTGTTCCGAATAACGCCGATGAAACGGTAAATTCACCGGAAACAAAGCCAAGCAGGCCGGTCATAAATAGCGTTCCTGTTAAAATATCTTTATGAAAGTCGCTCATGAGAAAGTCCTCATTAAAGTTGAAAAGGTTTTTCGTACTACGGTTTAACTATAGTAAAGATGCTTAATGTTGACAATGCTACTATAAAAGCATGGATTGTTTCATTTTTGAAGGGTAATAAGTTCATGAACCGTTCATATAATTAAAATACATTGCAATTCAGTTTATTTTTCGAACATTTCGGCATGCATGGCGAACTCAAATAGCCTGTTCAAGCGCAAGCATATCGGCTTTAGATAAGGTGCGGAATAGACATGGGATGGTGTCTGGAAAATGGTAATTTTTTAAACAAGTTTGAAAGATTAATTTGACGGTTAGGCTGGGCAGTATAAAATTCCTGTGAATGCTTACCAACTCGCCGCAGGCTATCGATAAGCCTACGTCCGACTCACTTTAAGAGGTCATTATGAAAGGCGACACGAATATTCTTGAAATTCTCAACAGCTTACTTGCCGGAGAGCTGAGCGCATCCGATCAATACCTGATCCATGGAGAGATGTACTCCGATTTTGGACTGAACCATTTAGCAGAAAAAAGCCTGCATGAGTCTGAGCATGAACGCCAGCATGCCCGAGCCTTGATTCAACGTATCCTGTTTCTGGAAGGCACGCCCAATCTGGTCAAACGTGAGGCCTTGACTATAGGCAGCACGGTACCGGAAATGCTAAAAGCCGATCTGGGCGTCGAATATCATGTGGTCGGGGAGCTGAAAAAATCCATTGCCGCCTGTGAAAAAGCTCAGGATTATGTGACCCGCGATATGTTGGCGGTGCAACTGGAAGATACAGAGATGGATCATGCCTACTGGCTGGAACAGCAGTTGCGACTGATCAACCTCGTGGGCCTGGAAAACTACCAGCAAAGTCAAATGAAACAGGGTATTTAAACTAACAAGGACACCGATATGAAAGGCGATATAAAAATCATTGATACCCTCAACAAGATACTCAAAAACGAACTAACCTCAATTAACCAGTACTTTTTGCATGCGCGCATGTTTCGTCATTGGGGGCTGGAGAAGCTTAACGATTACCAATATAAACAATCGATCCGGGTCATGAAAGAAGCTGATGAGATTATCGAGCGTATCCTGTTTCTGGAGGGGCTACCCAATCTGCAAAACCTCGGAAAGCTGTTGATCGGCGAAAATGTCATTGAATGCTTAAACGGCGATCTGGAATATGAAAAAAATACCCAGCGGCCAATGCTAATAAAAGCCGTGGCTTTATGTGAGGAATTACAGGACTACGTCAGTCGGGATCTACTGGAAGACTTACTGGAGCACTGCGAAGAAGCCATAGATTGGTTGGAAACTCAGCAAAGCTTGATAGCGAACGTTAGTTTGCCTAATTATTTACAGGCGCATATGCAGCAAGGCGACGATTAACACAGTCGAACAGCTTCGACCCATGTCGCATTTTTTGTTTTTTAGGGCGTAATCAGGCTTGACAGATACTCGAAACTAAATGAGAATACTTCTCAGTAATTATGTACTATTGCATTTTAGAGGGCTGTCTCATGTATGTATGTGTTTGTCAGGCAGTGACGGATCGGGAGATTCATCAAGCTGCCAGAAACGGAGCTAAAACGCTCGGGGATTTACGCCGTGATTTACGGGTAAGTGTTGATTGCGGTCGTTGCGCCAGTTGCGCCCGCAAGTGCTTAAAATCAGCTATTCAGGATTCTCAAGAAGACCTGCAATTACTCGTCCTCGCCTGATTCGGCCACTTTTTATTGAGTGCAGTTATTCCGTTCTTTTTTGTTAAGGAATTAATTCAACCGTTAGTGAAATCAACGGTTGAATTGTGCATCAAATCAAACCGTCAATGCTTCCGATCACCATCACCTGACTTAAAATAAAATCCAACGCCACCAATAAAATTAAAGGTGCGAGTATAGTTTAAGCAGTCATATTTTTGGTTTTTTAGGTAGAGCACGTTGCTCATACCTTTAGAAACTATCATAAAAATCAACGCATAAAGAATTGAGCTGGCTGTAGAATCAAACAGCTGATTATCGCAATCTATCCCAAATAAGACATGCTACTCTTGAAATTGAAGCCAGCGTGCACGAGCGTAATTTGAAGGCCACTCCCGTCAATTGGCGTTTCACCATGACATGATGTTCCCGTGTTGGCTTACCTGATATTTTTCCGGTAACCACGCAAGGGTTTCTAAAAAAACCGGCTTCTTCGGCAACTGTAGCCGGAACGCGGATTTGTTCACTGTTTTCCTGGACGCTGACGGTCATGTTATCAGGCCGTAGTAAAGCAAGAGAGTAGGGCGCTTGGATGCTTACGCATTCGCACCTATTTCTTTTTATTTTAAAAAGTCTAGCATCTACTTTAGCCGAACGATGACCGGGCAAACCGGATATTGGTCGGTTTGGCATGTGATGAATAAACCTAATATAGAGGAATTACACCATGACCAATTTAATTCTAACAATAGCATTCTTGTTACCAGTATCAGCCCCACCAAGCGAAGAAGGATGTCTAGCCAGGATCATGTTCGCAGAATCGAGAGGCGAATCTATCGAAGGCACTATTGCTGTAGGACAAGCTACGGTTAATCGAGCCAAGCGTACCGGCAAGACAATATGTAAGCTAACCGGTGTGTCACGATTAACCCCACCACGCAATCTGAAATCTCATTATACAGCATTAGCTAAATCGGTTATGAGGGGTAAGGATTCTATAGTGCAGAACTCTGATAGCTGGAACACCGGTACTAAGCCTAGATACTCAGGGGATGTTGTCAGGCAAATTGGCGGTCATGTTTTTTATGTGATGTCGAGACTGTAAAAATAGCTATACGTTTTATGGAGGCCAACCGAGTACTTCTTTTTTGGAATTCGCTGCTCGATAGTTAATGCAACAGACCCCATGCTCTTTTAGGATACATCCATTTTGTAGCCGAATCCCCGGACAGTCTTAAGAAGTTTTAGCTCATAATCGTCGTCGATTTTCCGTCTCAACTGGCGAATGTAGACGTCCACTACATTGGTCAATGGATCGGCGCTATAGCCCCATACTTGCTCCAGAATCCGGGTACGGCTCAACACCTTGCCGGGCATGCGCATAAAGCATTCCAGTAAGGCAAATTCCTTCGGCGTTAGTTCGATTAGCGTTTCTCCACGCCTTACTTCATGGGTTTCCCCGTTCAACAGGAGGTCGGCTACCTGCAGTTCTTTGGATTCCAATTTGATCTCGCCGCTACGGCGACGCATCAGCGCCTCGATTCGAGCAAGCAGTTCCTCAAATGCGAAAGGCTTGGTCATATAATCATCGGCGCCCGAGCGCAAGCCGGTCACCTTATCCTGCACCGTGTCTCTGGCCGTCAACATTAGAATCGGGGTGCCGATGCCAGCGACACGCAAGCGCTCGCAAACCTGTCGGCCATTGATATCAGGCAAGCCCAGATCCAGAATAATGGCTTGGAACTTGCCAGCGGTACCCAGCGCTATGGCATCCTGCCCGCTACGGGCCACCTCCACGGCATAGCCTTCGGCCTTCAGCCCTCGCTGAACAAAATCGACAATCCGCTCATCGTCTTCCACTAGCAGAACTCGCATATAACCGGTATCCATTAGATTATTGTAGTTAAGTTATTTTTCATTTATCTGATCATCATCCTGTTCTATCGAAATCAGCGGCAGCGTTACTGCGAACGTCGAGCCTGAATTTTCAATGCTGATCACCTCAATGCTTCCGCCGTGTGCTTTCAGGATTGACTTGGCCATCGGCAAGCCCAGCCCCTTTCCATCATCCCGTGAAGCCAGGGCGTTTCGGCTACGAAAATGACGATCGAAAATATGCTCCAAATCCTGTTCGGGTATGCCTATGCCTTGATCTGTGAGACTGAAACGTGCCATTTCTCCGTCCACCCGTAAGGCGACCGCAATATGTCCTCCAGGGTTAGAATATCGACAAGCATTGTCGCCAAGGATGAACAGCACCTGTCGAAGCCGCTGCTTGTCACCGCGCACCCACACCGGTTCGGTCGGCGCATTCAGGGAAACAGAATTCGAGTTTTCCTCGGCCATCACTTGAAAATTCTCGGCGGCTGCTGTAACCAGTTCAGTCAAGTCCAAGTTATCCCATTCAAATTGGAGGTTGGCGGTTTCGGCACGGGCCAGAAATAATAGATCGTTGACGTATTTTCCCAATTGCATCGACAGTTCGACGATGCGGTGTAAAGCATCCTTATATTCTTCGGCTTCGCGATCCTGTCCCCGCAGCGTTACCTCCGCTTCCCCACGGATGACGGTAATCGGGGTGCGCAGTTCATGGCTGATGTCGGCTAAAAACTCTCGGCGCTCGTTGTCCATGCGTTTTAATTCTTCATTTAAGTTATGAAGTTCGAAAGTACGTTCGGCCACTCTGTTCTCCAGGACCGCACGTCCTTCGCGCAGTTTATTTTGCTGAAGCTCCAACTCCTGCGCCATTTGATTGAAGTGGCTGGCGAGATAGGAGAATTCATCGCGGGTATCCAAAGAAATACGATAATCCAAATTACCGGAGGCTATTTCGTTGGTACCTTTCATCAGCGCTTCGATAGGTTTTCTAACGCCGCGAAGCAGTAATGCCCCGGACATGAGGCTAAATATTGCCGCAGTCAATGACGCCAGGATGGCGATCCAACGCGACTGAGCTACCAAATCCTCCAGTTCTCGCTTGGCTTTTCCGGCCTTTTTCCGTTCAGCATTGATGGCGGTATCGATCAGTGGCTGGAATTTTCCGTCGATTTCTTCTTCCGAAAATTTCGACAGCGCCTGCACTGCCATTTCATTCTTACCCTGCTGACGCAAGCGCTCCACTTCGTCGAACCGATATTCGCTGGCGTCCAGAAAAGCAGTGAAATGGGCAACTCTTTCCAGTTCGGCGGGTTTATCCTGCCAATCTTCAGTCTGGTTCTCTGCGACTGCGGTGTTTCTAAGGTTTTGCATCGCTTCGTAGAGACGACGTTTGGATGATTCCATACCGGCTTCCGCAGTCGGGCTGGCCGTTATCAGCCTATCCATTCTCTGTTTGAAGTGGCGATAAGCCTCCTGGGACAAGCGCTCATAATGATCGAAAGCCTCGTACGCCGTCTGGCTGCGCTGAAAATACCGGGCAACCTGGTTTGAACCCCAATACAGTGCGATTCCTAAAAACAACACAAAACAGAACGAAACAACGATGACAACAGCCAAGCGGAAACGAAACATACGGGCTAATTTGCGTCGCCGCTTTCGTCCAGGTGTTTCTCCATGGATCTGATTGCTTCCAGTTTTTCTCTCAGTAGGCGGTTTTCATTTTTCTTCGAGCTGCTTGCGTCTTTCGATTCCAATACAGATTGGACCGATTTTTGTTTGTGTTCCAGACTGCCGACTCTTCTCGACACGTTTTGTAAACGTTTTAAGGTTTCGGTATGAATAGCGACAAGCCGCTGCATCCGTTCATCGGGCAAACCTCCTGGCGGGATAGAGCTTACCCCGTTCAGGATTTTGGGAATGTCGCCGCAGGCATCGGAAAGCAGGCGCCCTACCATCAGGTGCAAGTGTATCCCGGGTCCGGGAGGATTTTTTTGACGTTTTAGTAAGGTGCGGCACACATCGGCGCGTGATGAAGGTGATATTTTGGACATGTTGGCCCCGAAAGCCAGCAGCTCATCAAAGTCCGATTGCGCATAGGGATCGTTATAACGGTCCGGGTACCCGTCGTTCCAACCGGTATTGAACTCGGCGCATCCGGTCAGCAACAAAAGGCTTAGCGCTAAACTTATATTTCGAATAGAAAGTAATGACAGCATAGATAGTTTTGTTCCCTATTTTTTAGGCTTTCCGGTTAGCGGTATTTGAACGCGGAAGCGGGCCCCATGTTGATCTTGTCTTGAATCGATAATATCGACTTTGCCCTGATGGTTGGTGACGTACTCTCTGACAATGGCAAGCCCCAATCCCGGACCTTCGATATTATCGCCGGACTGGGCGGCCTTGCCACGGAAAAAGGGTTCGAATACGTGCGGGCGATCATTAGGTTCAATACCCGGACCCTCATCTTCGACTTCCAATTCCAGTTGCGCGCCCGAATCGCGAAGCATGATGCGTATTTCACCGCCCGTTGGAGAATATTTTACTGCATTCGACATTAACTGCTCGATAACGCTGCGCAGCTGGTCTTGAATCCCGGAAATCTCGACCGGCCTGACCAGCTTTTTCAAGCTAATCGACTTGGTCTGTAGACGGCTTTGAAAATCCTCAATGACCGATTCAAGCAAGTATTGCATATTGACGGTTTCCTTACGGTTCATTTCAGGCTTCGCGTTGATCTGACTATAACGAACCAATTCCTCGGATACTGTTTTCAGCTTGTCGACATTGCTGCAGAGTAGTCGTGCGATCTCCTGTCGTGCACTGTTCGGTTCCCCAGTCGCCTCGTTTGTCAGCAGTTCCGTGCTTTCCCGGATATTCTCCAACGGCAGGTCGATCTCGCGGGCTACGTTGTGCATGAACTGCTGTTTCGAAACCTCCAGCTCCATCAAATGAGTGCGTAGCCATTCAAGACGATTGCCCAGAAAGCGCATATCCGAAGGGCCTGTAATCTCGATCGGCTCTTCGAGTTCTCCTGAACCCAGACGGTGGATGCAGGTATTCAGTTGCCGCATTGAACGCGAAAGTATAGCCAGCAGTATGAGGATGAAGATAAACGAGATAACTAACAGAACCGCGCCCTTGACTAATAGCCCTTGTTCAAGGGATTCCGATTGCTGACGTAATTCGTTGAATTCATGATCAACGTAGCTCTCGAATTCACGCGAAAGGCTGGAGGAGGACTCACGCAGTCCCTGGAACGCTTCATCGACCGGTAATTTGAGATTATTCTCGCTCGCCGAGCTAATGATCTGTTGATAAATCAGATTTTCCTTTTCCGATAATTCGTTGACCAACAGTGCGATTTTGTTTTCCAGGTGCAGTTTTAGTAACGCACTCAAGGCTTGTTTGAATGATGCCCGCGTATTTTCATACGATTGTTGCTCGTAAGGCTGGCGTACGGCCGGATCGGACAGAAGCACGAATAGTCTGGCTTTTCGTTCAATATCGGCAGTCTTTTGCAAAACCAGGCGTATTGCCTTGGTCTGTTCGAAGACTTCGGAATTGATGGTCCTGCCCAATGCAGAGGTTTCGCGCATGCCGAAAGCGGCGTACATAACGGCCAAAAAAAGTGGGATAACGGCAATCAGAAAGCCTAGAACGATAAGGGATTTTAACGATAAAATATTTTTAAATTTTATCCGGTCGCAAAGAGATATAAATCGTTCCCTTTGATTCGACCAAGGTTTCGACCAAAGTTTCGACAAATCCGGTTTTCTGAAAGTATCCAGAATAAAGTTGTGAATGAGCTCCTTCATGGATTTCCGTGTTTAATTGTTAAAAGTAATCCTTTCTACAATAATCCATCCATGATGTCGCGCGGCAAGGGAATCTATTTCTGACATCGAAAAGCCCAAACGTAGATCTGATATATTTATTGGTTAGCCCGACTTGATAGCCGCTATTATACACACAAGTGTCGCATCGATTACCATGTTGCGAGCTCATCAGTTTGTCCACCTCAAAACTTTCACATGCCATGAAGCCATTGATCTTATTTCTTCTTGTATTACAGACGGTGTTGGTTGCGCTGACCGGAACGTCTGTTGCCAACGCCGATGTAGTTGCCGGATTACCAGTAAAAAGCACAGTCGAGAGGCCTGCATTACTGCTTGAACTGGGCAGCGAACCGCCGTCGGTTAGCGAAGGCGATAAGACAACGCGGGTGTTTACCGGCGAAGTTTACGCCCATGAGGGAGATGCTTCGATTCAGACCGCTAAAGATGAAGTCAGCTCTTTGCACCCCGGCTTCGGCAGCTGGAACGTCAGCTTTCGTTTCAAGGTCAAACCCGGTCTCCCGGCCAAGCCCTATACCTTTTGGGCTCGGTGGCGACAGGGTGGAGATCACAATGTTTGCGTACAATCTTTCGAAGTCTGGGCCGGACCTGATCCATCAAAGCTGGAGCTGCGCGCCACACTATCCATGAAGCCTAAAGGTTGGGATTATGCCTGGATAGCCGCCGAATCGCCGGTCAGTCTTAAAGCCGACGATGCCGTCATTGAGGTGCGGGATAGTGGGGCGGGCCATGACGCCAAGGTTTTTGACGCCTTCCTGTTGGCCTCGCCATTGTCAGCCCTGCCGACAGGCGGCACGGCTGACAGGCCGCTGGTGGTGCTGGACTTGGGCAATGCGCCCGCGCTTGCAACAACAGAAAAAGATCCGGCCCTGCAAGTCCAAATCGGCGCAGCCACTGCCGGTTCCGGTGCCGGGTCGCTATTGACCGAAAAGGACGAGGTTCAGGTTTTTCATCAGGGTTTCGGAAACTGGAGCGCAAAATTTCGTTTTGAGCTCAATCCGGCGATTGCTCCGGGACAGTACCGATTTTATGCCCGCTACAAAAGCGGCGGCGAGGTTTCCCAGGTTAGCCAAAACTTCACGGTCAAGGCCGGGGCAAAGCCGGATGAACTGGCGACGCGCGGCGATTTTTCCCTGACCAACACCACGCCTTGGGAATACCAGTGGTTGCAAGCCGCAGCTACCGTCACCGTGTTGCCGGGTGATCGCTGGCTGGAAATCAACAACAGCGGCAATGCTGACGGAGCCAAAGTTTTCGACGCCTTCCTGCTACAACTGGAAACGCCGTTGGGCGAATGGATGACCGCTGCTCAGGCCCAGGCCAGAAATCGCTTTTTAGCGCTGACCAAGGCAGTACCTGCCGCGACTCGCCGCCTGACTGTACTCGACGGCAAAGGCGGCAAAGATGAGATCCTGTTTCGCGGGCTGGCTTCCGATGCCGCACGACCCGATTATGAAAAGCTGTCGGTCTCCTATCTGATAGGGCCGGAAGCCGAAGCTCTGGCCCGCAGTTTGAACCTTTCCACACTGCCAGCCGTACTGATGACCGACGACCATTACGGTATTCTGGGTGTGTTGGCACCGCCCAACAGCGAACAGGATGTAACAGGATTTCTTGCCGATCCAGGCAAAGTCGGCTTTATGCCGACGCCGATGGCGGTTGGAGTGGATGCGCCACCCAAGCCGCTTAAAAAAGGTGTCCCGGATGCATGGCTGGTGGGCGGTTTGCAGGACGGCTTATCGGGCGTTTCGGTTTTCGGTTTGGATAGCGAAACCGTGATGCGTTCGAATCCCGATCAACCCTTTCTCAGCCTGCAAATGATGGGCGGTGAAATGCGGTCTTGGCGTATTGAACCGACGCAAGCCAACGGCGTCGCAGACATCGAAGCCAGCACCCGGCATTCCTACGGCTGGTCGCGCGGCAGCGGTTATGCGCAGTTGTACCTATACGCCGATCAGCCCACGCAGGTGCTGTTGCATCTGAAACAATCCGGCATCAAAACCGGCGGTTGGCTGGATGGGCAACCGTTTAAATTGAGCGATGACCCGAATCCTCCGGCCGGGTTCTCATCTTCTTCGAGCGAGCAAATAAAAAAACTGCTGCACGGACTGACTACCGAAGGACTTGTGGCTACCGCGTTGTCAACTCGTTCCGAAGCGCCGCAACTTGCCACGCTGAACCTGTCGCAAGGCTGGCATAGTCTGCTGGTCAAGCTGGTGATGCAGCATGACCAAGGCCAGCGCTTTTACTTTGCGGGTTTATTCACCGATCCTGCCGGTAAGCCTCTGGATTCGGTCAAGACGCAACTGATCGATCCCGACGCCGATCTTGCGCTTAACGGAATCGCCGCCAAACTGCGGCCTCTGATCTTCGTGGATGCTCCGGCCAATCTGCCGCATCCGGGCGACGCGCTCAAATTGCGGGTGGATATGCGCTGGCATCCTATTTTGGAAGAAACCGGCTTACCGGTACCGTTACCGCGCTTTCAGGCAAAACTGCGCCTGCGTCTGGTTGATTACAGCGGTACCGAGGTCGCGGCTCAGGAAGTAAGCGGCTTGTTCCCCGGCGAAGTCGAAGTGGATTTCGGTAAGATTAGCGAGCCCGGCTACTACGCCGTTTATTCTTCCTTATATACGCCGGACGGCAAGTTGATCATGAACTATCACGCCGACGGCTTCTCAGTCGTGCGCGGAACCGTCGCGCAAAAGCATAGACTGGACAAGAAAAAGCTATGGAACAACGACTATTACGCTTTGGCCGATGGTGACAAGAGCTTCAAGCAGGAAGGCGGGTATTTCTCCTGGCTGGAACGGATGGGGATTTACCAAAGCTATGGGAGCTATCCGGGCTTCGATCCGCAGTATCGGGTCAAGTGGGAGCAGGCTAAGCAACTCGGATTGGTCTTGTTCGCGGACTCCTCGGGCGATAGCGGCTGGCTCAACGACAATCAGGCAGACGGTCAAAACTTCATCAACACGACTTCGGCATTTACCCGGTTTTTTAAATCGACCAACGAGATCGACATTCGCCTGGAGGCTGAATGGCAAAAGCTGCGCGAGCCTGCGCATTGGGTGCAACGCGCCCAATGGGAATATGAACAGGCGCACAAGCAGCGCAACGACGCCCATTACATCGGCGGCAGTCTGGTGCGGCCGGGCGGCAATGAGGGGGCAGGGCAGTGGTTCAAACAGGTGTTGCAGCTAGGACTGGATAAGTATCAGGATGCCTGGGACGTCCATGCCTATCCCCAACAAGCGCCGCGTTTCGGAGGCCCCATCGGTAATGGAGAAAACGAGGATGAGCGGGGCGTGCTGGCCGCTTACGCCAGTTTGGGCCGGAAAAACAGCTTGCCGTTCTGGCTGGGCGAAACCGGCGCCAAGGCGATGCATGGCCTGACCGGACGCCGCTGGCAGGCCGAGCAGGTCGCGAAAATGATCGCCTGGGTCAACAGTCGTAGCGACTACCTTGGCTTGGCTTTTTGCATAGGCCATGAATACGATTTGGCTTACGGCCGGATCTGGGATTACTCGATGGGCCACAAACCCGGCGAGGCCGCCACGTATACCGCGAGCGCCTTAATCGATGGTTTGCCTTATCAAGCTTTCGACACCAAGGACGCTAATATCCAGGCGGCTTATTTCGGCGAAACCTTTATGATTTGGCGGACCGATGAAGCAGCCGGCAATTGGCGGCAGCAGCTTGATCCCGGCAAACCCTGGGTGCTGGTGGATGTGGTTGGGCGCATCCAAGAGTTGACGATTGACGCTTCGGGATACGCGGATATCCCAATCTCCGCCAGCCCGGTTTATGTGCTGGCGCGCTCCGAGTATGAATTGTTGACGCGGTATTGATGCTTAAAACCGTTCGTTTTCAGGAGACGACTGCACAGCATTTCCCTATGTTATATATACGGAAAATGCGTTTGGATTTATTGCAAAGTAGCTATAATGGCTGCTATGTAATTCTTAACCATAGGAACTATGAACATGAAAACCATCTCGGCTAAAGAAGCAAAAAACGCATTCGGTAGCTTTTTGGATTCGGCGCAAAGAGAACCGGTAATGATTACCAAAAGAGAGCGCCCAATAGGGATATTTTTTTCAATGCATGATGTTGAAGCTTTGATTCAAGTAAGCGAAGCCTTTAAAAAAGACATCCATAATGGAATTATGTCAGGAATCGCCGATGTAGAAGCGGGCCGTGTAACCGAATACAGCCAGGAGCATATAAACGATCTGAAGACAAAGTTAAGAGCCAGGTTAGCAGAGTAGCCGCTAGTTAGTTTTTTGATGAAAATACATAAAATTGTATTAACTGAAACCGCTGATCAATGCTTGCTTAATATAGCCGAATACATCGCTTTGGATAGTCCGGTTCGGGCAGAAACATTTATCGAAGAAATCGTAGAGTCGTTAACTGGAACGCTCTCTGTTTTTCCGTTGGCGGGTAAGGTTTATGAAGAAATGGAAGCAAAAATCGAGATCAGGAGTTTGCCCTATAAAAATTATGTGAGTTTTTATAGGGTAAGAAACGATGTCGTTGAAATACTGTTTATTTTCAATTCGGCACAGAATATTAAAAATATTCTGGCATCGATGGAGAACCCGCGCACTTAAACTTGGCCTCATTGTTTGGACGTTGGAATGCTGAATCCATTTGACGGAGTCATGCCAAGTAGCGGAACCTGAGCGGTAGTCTGGTTGGATTCCCTATAAGTGGCGAATCTCAACATCCTGCGCAATTATTATGTCTTACCGCGTTGAAAGGCTCAGACAATGACCGATGCGGTTTGGGTAAATGGCAACTGGCGTGTCACGTTTGAATTCCATGACGGTCATGCCTTGGTTCTCGATTATGAGGATTATCGCTAATGGCTATGCACAATCCACCTCATCCAGGCGAGTTCATTCGGGACGTCTACCTGGAACCGTTCGCTATCACGGGTAGCCAACTTTCCTCGAAACTTGGCGTTTCGCCTTCTACGCTGAACCGTATTTTAAAAGGTAACAGCGGCGTAAGCTCGGAAATGGCGCTCCGACTTTCAAAAGCCTTGGCCGCTCCCCAGAGAACTGGCTGATTATGCAGGATAACTATGACCAAATGTCCTATTTTTGCTAACGAAACAGACTTAGCAAACTCACCATTCCCCAGGCTAAACCTCCCGCTGCCGGAATTGTCAAAACCCAGGCCCAAACAATCCGTTCGATGATGGAAAGCTTAAGTGCGTGAGGATTCTTCGCAAAGCCCACACCCATAATCGCGGTTGAAATACTATGCGTCGTGGAAACCGGCATGCCGAAATGAGCCGCAGCCAGAAGAATGGTCGCCGAACTGGTTTCCGCTGCAAAACCGTTTATCGGGTGTAATTTCACCATTTTGTGACCGAGCGTTTTGATAATACGCCAGCCGCCTACCGCAGTGCCTGACGCCATGATCAAAGCGCAAGCAAAAATAATCCAGGTATCGATGTCTTTTTCCCCTCCGTCCGGCCGTAAGAACTCAGCCCAGGCCGGTAATTGATCGAGCGTACCGGCGCTGTTAGCGCCAAAAATCGCCAAGGCGATAATGCCCATGGTTTTTTGCGCATCGTTGCTGCCATGGGCGAATCCCATATAACCGGCTGACAAAAGCTGGGCTTTCCCGAACGCAACATTAACCCATTTCGGACGGGCTATTCGCGCCATTATGCCACCCATGGAATTCATGCCGCTGATGATAGCCATCAGGCCGCCCATTATTATGACGCCCAAGGTAAAACCGGCAATCGGCGAACTGACCATCGGAATCACTACTTTCCAAAGTAAACCTTTATTTTCCGTCCAGACTGCCGCGGTTTTCGACCACATCAAAACATCGAAATTATTGTTTCCTGCCGCAAGAGCCGCACCGCACAAGCCGCCGATCAGGGCATGGCTTGAAGAAGACGGCAACCCTAATGCCCAAGTAATAAGATTCCAGATAATTGCACCGGTCAGGGCGCAAATCAAAACTTCGGAGCTGACAGTCACCATACTGGTATCCACCAGTCCCGACGAAATGGTTTTGGCTACGGCTGTACCCGAGAACGCACCGATTAAATTAGTGATCGCTGCAAGTATTACGGCTTGCGTCGGCGTTAATACTTTTGTGGCAACAACCGTAGCAATCGAGTTCGCGGTGTCATGGAACCCGTTAATGAACTCAAATACCAGCGCTGCCAAGATGACAAACAGGAGCAAAGTCAGCATGACAACCCTTTTATGAATTTTTTAAAATGATGTGGTAGACGACGTTGCCCGCATCGCGGCAGCGATCAATCGCTTTTTCGAGGATTTCAAACAAATTCATTTTTACCAGATAACGGATAGGATCGGTCTCATTGGCGTAAGCATCCCGATACAATTCAAGGATTTGACGATCAGCTTCACCTTCAATAGTTTGCAACTGATCGTTTAATTTTTTGATTTTATCCAGATCCATGCCCTGGCGTAACAATCCGACCATTTGTTCCAAAACTTCGCAGGCCTGTTCCAGCATAGCGGCACGACTAATAAAATCGACATCGCCTATGCGAGCTACCGCCAGCGTATATCGCTCCGCAAACTTTTCTACGACCTTAGGGATTTTGTAGAGGGCACTGTTAAGCGCTTCGATATCTTCACGTTCGAGCACAGTAACAAAAGTATTGACTAATTCTTCGCTAATTTGTGCGAATAAATCTTTCTCCCGACGGCGCGCTTCTTTAAATTTTTCCAAAGATAATTCAGACACAGGTGCGCTTAATAATTCGATTAGCGCTCGAGCCGACGAACTTGCGGACTCGGAACTGGCTTCAAGCAAGCCGTAGAATTTATCACCTTTTCCGAAGATGGTTTGTAATGAGAACATGTAGTTTCCTTTGTTTTATGAGCCATGAAGCATTTATTCTTTGTGTAATTATCGCATAACATTGTTTTTTATTATCACTAGATCAAAATTGAAATACCTGACAAGGATTTAAGAAACTGCCGAATTACGAATTTTCTTATGTGGAATAAGCCTTGTAGGCCGCAGGTTGGGCTGAATGCAATGAAGTCCAACCATTCACCGTTCACAGCAGGTAATATTCTCAACAGTAAGCTCGCTTGGTAAAAAGTATGGAAAATTCGTCATTTTGTCAGTAAACAAAGTAATAACTTTGATCGTGTCGATTTGCTGATTGCTCATTCTGCTAAGGGACATCATTGTGAAAGCGTGCTGGCGTTCGATAAAAGGCTTCAAAATTTACTGGCTTTGAGTTAATCGAATAAAGATTAATGAAGCATTATCTTTACGGCCTTTGATTTTTAACGTCAGAATAAAGTCTACAATTCATTCCAGCATCATTAATTGCTTACATACAGTATGTCTAAAATTAAGTATTCAATTGAAGCGCGCGCTTACGATATTATTGGCTTGGCAGCCCATGATTTTTGGGTATTAAGAAATGAAAAAGGGAATGTTTTAGGTCAATTGCATGGACTGGCAACGAATACTGAAAACAGGATAAAACCGATTGGTACTATTGGCGATAAGCTGAAATTTTATCATTTTGGTTCTCGCGCCATCTTATTAGGCTTAAACCCGAATTGTGATTTGAACTACATAAAAGCCGGTCAAAAATCAAAGCTGATGTTTTCCGAAAGCTCAGATGCTGTATTAGACCGATGGGATAATGCAGTTAAAGCTCTCCCTTATCTGAATAGTCTTGACGTACCTTACACGCCTTTTGGAATTCTTGGTTTAGCTCATGTCAACAGTAACACGGCCTATACATTATTAGGTCAGCTCATGGGTATACCCGTGCATAACTTTTCAGGTTGCTGGCAGCCGGGATGTCGAAATGCCGATAAAATTCTAACTTCTTCGCAGCTGGAAATCATGAGATATCCCCAAGACCTGTCTGATATTGACTTCGCTTAATGACTTATCAGTACTCAGTCAGTCTTGTTTAGCTCAGCGTAAATCCGCTCATCTCATTCGACAAGCTCTCACCACGAACGGAATCAATAATTTACCGTTCGTCCTGAGTCTGTCGAAGAATTCAATCAGTGCTTACCTGAAATCAGTCTGATCTTCATCTGATTTTAATTAAACCCACAGGTCTCCTCTCATCTTGTCTCTGTAATCTTTATCCAAACGTAGCGACCTGCGCGTAATGTCGGTCGCGATGACTTTGGGGATGAACGCTTTTCGTCGTTCATCATTGAGCGCAGACAAAATAGGAGTTTAACGAATATGCCACTCGGACTAGGTAATATCTTCAACGGGCTCTTTAAGCAATATGGACACACAGTTATCCTGTTGCTGCGGTTTATCGACATAGCCATGCTAATTGGCGCTGCTTGGGTTTCTCATTATTTCTGGCTACGCCAGTTCGTTATCGATCAGGATTACCGGATAGTAGTCTCTCTCGGTGTTTTGGCGGCCATCATCTTTTTCGAAATCGGCCAGGTTTACCGTCCCTGGCGGAATGATGCGATGCGCGGGGAAATTCCGCGTATCGTCAGGGCTTGGGTATCGGCCATCGTATTGGTCATATCTATTGTTGCGTTGATTCGTTTGCATTTCTGGTTCGGCTCCAGTTATCGGTGGATCGTCACCTGGTGGGTGCTGGGATTGTTATTCGTATTGACCGCCCGTAGCCTGCTTTCCCACACGTTGCAATGGTTGCGTGCTCGCGGCTGGTCTCAGGGACGTATCGTCCTGGTCGGATTAAACCAGATGGCCGTTGCCGTTAGCGGACAGTTGAATCATTCATCCTGGGCCGGTTTGCAAGTGATTGGCTACATCGATGACCGGTCAGAAAATCGGCATTTGGTGAGTGATTTTTCGCTGCCTCGGCTTGGGGGATTGGACGAGCTCGCTGACATAGTTACCAAGGAATCCATAGACGAAGTATGGATTGCGTTTCCCGGCGAATCGCTTGCCGAACGCGCGCAATATCAATTACGCCATCTGCCGGTCAGTATCCGCTTGGTTATCGACTGTTTTGCGTTCAAGCAAAGTAAATTCCTCAGCTTGAACACGGTGGCCGGTATTCCGACCCTGGATTTTTCGGTTTCTCCGTTGCACGGCATTAACCGCTATATCAAGGAGGTTATGGATAGATTATTTGCGCTGATTCTGTTGATGCTGATCAGTCCGTTGCTGTTAGTCATCGCTATCGGAGTCAAGCTGAGTTCAAAAGGCCCGGTGTTTTACCGGCAAGAGCGGGTCGGCTGGAACAACCGTTCGTTCACGATGCTGAAGTTCCGCTCGATGCCGGTGGACGCCGAGGCCAAAACCGGCGCGGTGTGGTCTAAGCCCGGCGAAAAACGCGCAACCCGGTTTGGCGGCTTTTTGCGCAAAACCAGTCTTGACGAACTACCGCAACTGATCAATGTACTGACCGGCGATATGTCTTTGGTCGGACCCAGGCCAGAACGCCCGGATTTTGTCGAGGTCTTCAAGGATCAGGTGCCTAATTACATGAAAAAGCACATGGTCAAGGCCGGTATCACCGGCTGGGCTCAAGTCAACGGTTGGCGCGGGGATACCGATTTAAACCGGCGCATCGAGCACGATTTGTATTACATCCAGCATTGGTCGGTATGGTTCGATCTGGAAATTGCACTGCGCACGGTGCTAACCGGTTTTATCAATAAAAATGCGTATTGAAACGAAGGGCGAAGGGCGAAAGCCCAATCTCCAAATTACGCAGCCCTTAGCCTTTCGTCTTTCGCCTGCTTTTAAAATAACTATAGGAACGCATTTGCCATGATGAGATTAATGTTTAGAACAATGCCCCTGATACCGGCTTTACTGCTGTCGGCTTGCTCTTTAACGCCCGGCATGGATATGAACGCCGAAAACAACGTGTCGGAGCTGGAGCTGCCGGTCATGAAGGGCGGCAAAATGGTCAAGGAAAAAACCAGGATTATCCCGATTACCGCAGATTTGATCATCGAGCGGGAAAACGCCAGACAGCAGGCGGTCAACAATCTTCCGCCTGTCGATATTAGCCAGGCTACTTATCGAATAGGCCCTCACGATAGATTGCAGATTACAGTTTGGGAGCACCCGGAGCTGAACGATCCCGGAGGCGAAAAGATCATGCCCGAGTTGGCCGGTAAAGTGGTGGGAGACGATGGCATGCTGTATTACCCGTATGTGGGCAACATCCATGTGGCGGGAAAAACCGTCAGCGAAGTCAGGACGCTGTTGACCAGCGAGCTGTCCAAATATTTCAAGAAGGTTAAACTCGATATTCGCGTGTTGTCTTTCCAGAGTCATCGGGCAGCTATCGTCGGCGAAGTTAAAACGCCGGGCATTCAGGCCATGACGGAAACACCGTTGACAGTCGCTGAAGCCATCAGTCGTGCAGGCGGAGTGACTCAGGACGCCGATATGAGCAACGTGGCCCTGGCGCGCGACGGCAAACTCTACAAGATCGACGTGCTGGCGCTATACGAAAAGGGCGGTTCTACCCAGAACCTGCTGCTCAAGGACGGCGATGTGCTGAATATCCCCGACCGCAAGGACAACAAAGTATTAGTGATGGGCGAAGTCGGCAGGCAGCAGGCCTTGCAGGTCAACAAAGGCAAGCTGTCGCTCTCGCAAGCCTTGGCGGAAGCTTACGGTCTCGACTTCAATAGTTCCAGGCCGGGAGAGATTTTTGTGTTTCGGCCGGGCGACATGACCCCAGAGATTTTTCAGTTGAATGCGGAATCCGCCGACGCGATGATTCTGGCCGACCAGTTTGCTTTGCAAGCGCATGATACCGTTTTTGTGGGTGCCGCAGGCGTTACCCAATGGTCACGGGTTCTCAACCAAATCCTGCCGTCATCTTTCACATCGATTATGTCGCGTGCCGCCTTTATGGGAATGTGAGAAAGGCTAAAGGCTATAAGGGCTAAGGGCTAAGGGCTAAGGGTTGGGCTGCGTAATTTGGGGATTGGCTTTTTTCGCCTTTTGCCTTGCGCCTTTCGCCTCAACCACTTTTCTTTTCACACGATTGGGATATGAAAACTATGTACTCACAAAATGAAGCTACTATACAGCTCCCGCCGATGAATCCATCCCGGATCGAGGAGCACGGCGTCAGTATCCGCGATACTATCGATCTGCTGATCGAAGGCAGAAAGATCATTCTGATGGCGCTATCGACTGTCCTGCTGATCACGTCGGCCTACTTGATACTTGCGCCGCGCACTTACAAGGCCGATGCGTTGTTGCGGATCGACAAGAACAAGGCGCTGCTCGCCGCTCCGCTACGGAGCGAGGCCAACGGCGCTTCGACTGAAGCCGATAATCCCCGGGCGCAGCGTGAGGTAGAAATCCTCCGCTCGCGTTCGGTGCTCGGCAAGGTGGTGGATGACCTGAACCTGATGGTCGAGTATTCACCCAATTATTTCCCCATTATCGGAGAAACGCTGGCTCGAAGGCATGACGCCCATGACGGGATTGCAAGTTCATGGTGGGGCTTCGGCCGCTGGGCCTGGGGCGGCGAAAAGCTGAAGATCGCCGCCTTCACTGTGCCGGATCGTTATCTGGGCAAAGCGTTTACGCTGATCGCTCTGGAAGCAGGCCGCTTTCGTTTGCTCGGGCCCAAGGATGAAACTCTGATCGAAGGGCAGACAGGCGACACTCTGACAGCCGACATGGGCGAAACTGAGCCTGCCGTTATTAAGGTCGCGGAACTTGAGGCATATCCCGGTACTCATTTTGAGTTGACCCGGAAAACCTCGCTGGCAGCCATCGAAATCCTGCAAAAAGCCTTTTCGGTCAAGGAAGTTTCCAAGGACACGGATATTCTCAGCGTCGAACTAAAGGGGCGTAATCCGGAACAACTGGCTAAATCAGTTAATGACATCGCCACCATTTATGTCAACGCGACCGTCAATTGGGAGTCTGCGGAAGCCTCGCAAAAGCTGGGTTTTCTGGAAAACCAGCTGCCTGTTGTCAAGGAACGGCTGGAAAAGGCGGAGCAGGGCCTGAGCGCCTACAGGCAACAGCATGGCGCGGTCGACATATCCGCCGAGGCTGAAATACTGCTCAAGCAGGCTGCCGAAATGGAGACACTGGGCATTCAGCTCAAACAAAAGTACGAAGAGCAGAATCAACACCTGGAGGGCGCTCATCCGGACATGATCGCCACCAAGGGTCAAATCAGACGCATCGACCAAAAGCTGGCGGGGTTAGAGAAACGGATTAAAGATTTGCCGCGCACTCAGCAGAATATGGTGAGCCTGGCGCGGGATGTGCAGGTCAATACCGAGCTTTATACTTCGCTGCTGAACAGCGCCCAGGAACAGCGCATTGCTGCGGCCGGTTCGCTGGGTAACTCCCGTATTGTCGATTTTGCGGTGACCCCGGAAAAACCGTATTGGCCGAAACCCGGCCTGCTGTTAGCCATCGCCACCTTGTTGGGCTTGAGTGCGGGCTCTGCGATAGTGTTTCTTAGACACTCCTTGCAACGTCACGACAACTATCCGGCCTTGCTGGAATATCAGGTGGGCTTGCCGCTATTTGCCGCCATCCCGCATAGCAAAAAACAGCGTCGGTTGGCGCGTCTGATCGATCAGGGCAGGGATCGCGAACCCGGCATTCTGGTCAGTCAGGACCCGCTCGATATTTCGGTGGAGTCTTTGCGCGGCCTGCGCACAACCCTGGAAGCGACTTTTGCCAGCGACGCGAGCAAAGTCATCATGGTCAGCAGTCCTGCGCCGGGCATGGGTAAGTCTTTTGTCAGCACCAACCTTTCCGCATTGTTGGCGAGTATCAAAAAACGCGTACTGATCATCGATGCCGACATGCGCAACGGCCGACTGCACGAAACGTTTTCAGTCGACAAGGGACCGGGGCTTTCCGACCTGTTAGCCGGCAGGGCCACGCTGGGCGAGGTTATCGTCAGCCTGCCCGATGTCGGCGTGGATTTGATACCGCGGGGAAATATGGTGCTGAACCCTGCGGAATTGCTGGTTCTGGGGCATCTGGAGGAGACACTTGAGCAGTTGAAAAGTTTTTATAACCATATCGTGATCGATTCGCCGCCGATTTTGGGCGCCACCGACGCGGCCATTATAGGCAAGTACGCCGACGCTACGTTTCTGGTGGTCAAGGAAGGCCGCTACACGGCGCAGGAATTGGAAGTCAGCTTCAGGCGGTTCCAACAGGTCGGCGTGAAACCGAACGGCTTCATTATCAACGATATGAAAGAAGGGTCATCGTATTACCCCTATTACGGCTATGCCTACAAGCGGACCGATATGGAGCCCAAGAGTCAGTCGGTATTCTCGGCCGGATATCAGGCAGTGGGCGATTGGTTAGGGAAACGCCAGGACCATGATTATCTGCTGGGCGGAGAATCTGCGGAAGACACAGACGACAAGGTACAAGTGTAAGATGACATTCCGCTTCGAAAAAGACTTGCCGGTGCTGTTGTTCGCGCTGGTCAGCGCGTCGACGCTGGCTTCTTTACCGCAGGTCGAGTCGGCCTGGACAGGAGTGAAGGAGGTCTACGGCGAGCAGGATTTCGGTTTGCGTATTCTTCGCGAGATCATGCTGTTGGTGCTGGTGGTTTACGCGTTTTTCGAACCGCGTTTGCGGAACGGGGCATTGTCCAGCACGGTGTTGGCTTTTTTGGGCGTAGTTGCTACCTATGTGTTGTTTGAGATTGGCTATGCGTTGTATCTGGACTTGCCGTTGGTGGTGCCGATGGCGGGGCTGCGCGTTTTTGAATACCTGCCGCTGGCCTTGATCGGATTCGTGACCGGTCGCTTGGGCGCGGGGGACTATGTTATCAACCGGTTTGCGCATTATCTTCGTTATTACATTGCGCTCCAGGCCGTGTTGGCGATAGCCCAGGCGTTGTGGGCGCCGCCTTTGTTCGGGGTGTCATTCTTTGGCGGCGGCCGGCCGTTCGGCACTTTTGTCAGTCCCAACCTGTTTGGCGCCACGATGGCGACTTGCGCGCTGCTGTTCTCGTTGGTTCCGGGCATGAGAAAGTGGGTGGCCGTCAGCGTGTTTTTGGCTTTGCTGAGCGGTTCGCGGACGGCGTTCATCAGTTCGTTGCTGGTGCTTTATTTTCAGGTTTATGCGGCGCTCCGCCCCCGCGATCGCTGGGCTTTGGTCATGCCTGCGCCGATACTTGCAGTGGGTGCGCTGGTGCTGGCGTCCAGCCCTTTGCTCAGCGGACGCGATGACGCCGATCCGACTCATGACGGTCGCATAGACTTGTGGCAGCGGGTGTTTTCAGAGCAAATTCACGGGCCTGCGGATTTGCTGTTCGGCTGGGGTCTGGGGCTGAGTTCCAATACCATCAATATTCTCTATGGCGCGGAACATTTTAAGGGCCAATTCGATTCCGACAGTCTTTATTTATACCTGTTGAACGGTTATGGACTGGTCGGACTGCTGGCGTATTTATTCTTTTTATGGACTACGACAAGGATGTCTGTCCACCCTAATAAAGGGTTGGTGGTGATGTTCATCTTCGTTGCCGGACTGACCTTCAACATGTGGGAGTATTTTCCGCAAAACGCGATGCTGATGTTTCTCTGGGGAACGGTACTAGGCACCGGAGGCCAGGCGAGTTCATCCCCAATTCAGGCCAGCCCGATAACATCGGGTTCGTATTACCAGCGCCCGTCCTGACTTTAAAGGAAAAGAACATGATCTTAACTTTTATTATTCACCACGAAGACACGAAGAGCACGAAGTTTTGACTATTATTTTTCTTCGTGTCCTTCGTGTCTTCGTGGTGAAAATTTTTAATATTGTTGATTGCCTATGTTCGGACTATTGAAAGAAAGACGATTATTCGGTGACGCGTTTTGGGCGCTGTTTGGACAAGTGCTGTCCGCCTGCGCGTTGTTGGCGGGTACTCGAGTCCTCACCGAACTGGTAACGCCGGATATATACGGACAAGTCGCTTTGTTGAACGGTTTTGTGGCGTTGGGCGTTACCCTGTTTTCCTATCCTTTTATTTGCGCCGGTATGAGGATATTGCCGGAGTGCCTGAATAAAGGCGAGCGTGCAGCTTTATACGGCGTTGTGGCAAGACTGACGGCTCGATCAACGGCGCTGGCGATAAGCCTGCTGGTGCTGGGCGGCGTTACCTACAGCTATATTTCGCACAGCGAAGTTTGGCTGTTTATGCTGGCAGGCATTCTTTTGATAGTGACAGTCCGGCGCGAACTGGGCATTCAGTTACTGATCGGCGAACGTAAACAACGCGGCGCAAGCCTGTGGCAGACTTGCGACAGCATCCTGCGGCCATTGTTGGCGGTCTCGCTGGTATTGTGGGGTGGCCAAAAGGCTGAGTGGGTGTTGCTGGGTTACATCGCGGCAAGCCTGATCTCGAATACGATTTGGTCATTAGTGCTGGGCGCTAAGCCTGACAAAAACAAGGGCTCCATCATCACCCGTAATTTCAGAGCGGATGTATGGGCCTATGCCTTGCCGCTAATTCCGGTGGAATTGATATTTTGGATTAATGGTCTGGGTGATCGATACATCATCGGTTACTTGATGACGGCTGCGGAGGTGGGTTTATATGCGGCTACCTATATGATAATCAACGAGGCCTTTAACCGCAGCGCAATGGTTTTGTTACGTACTTTTCAGCCGGTTTATTTTCAGTCTTATTCCGAAAACAGGAGCAAGGAAGGATTCAGGATCTTGTGGATATGGATAGGCTGTGTTGTTGCTTTGGGGATTGTCGGTGTGTCGCTGTTGCTTGTTACCAAGGACTGGGTGGCATCGATGGTGCTCGCAAAATCGTATCATTCGGCGGTTGAGCTGATGCCTGCCATAGCGGTCGGCTGTGCGCTGCATGCCTTGGGAACCGTGGTGGCCCAACCGCTGCTGGCAAATAAACGGACACGGTTGTTATTGCTGGGGCGCGTATGCGGAGCGGTGACGGCGGCCATCAGCATTCCGTTGATGGTCAAAGATTACGGCTTACTCGGCGCTGCCATGGCCAACCCCATCTATTTCGGCGTCGAGGCGCTGGTTTTGGCAATGCTGGCCAAGCCCTGGCGGAATATCGGCTTTGAGGATAAGGCTGATGTAGATCAGGCCGATGAGGAAGCATCGGCTACGGCCTGAAAGCTTCTCGTGGCACTGCATTCCCACGTGGAATTAAGTATTAATAGTTAAAATAAAATTCTTAGTCAACAGCTTATCAAACAAAAATAGGAGAGGAATATTATGACGCAGGCATCAGCGGCTTCGGGAATCTATGGCGATATTTTACGCGAATGCGTGGCCTGTAGGGACGAGAAAATAAGATATTGGCGCCAGAAACACTTCCATTATACGGAAAGCGCCAACCGCAAGGAGTTCCATATCTACCGTTGCGAAAGCTGTGGAACCGGGTTCTTGAATCGGCCGCCGCATGTGCAATGGTTGCAATCCATTTATCAATACTCAGGCCAGGCGCTGACCCAGGCAATCACACTGGAGGACGTGCTGGCCAGAGAGGACGCGTTTCCCAATTGCAAGCTAGACGCCGAGCGCATGAGTCATGAAGCCAATTTGTTCAACAGCTCGGGTAATGATCAGGCTCTTGATATTGGCTCGGGCTTTGGTTTTTACACGCAGGCGCTCAGAAAAGCGGGCTACCGGACGGTCAGTATCAATCCCGGACAATACGAAAACGAAGTGTTCAGAAATCTGAATGGCGATGAGCCGTTGGCCGTGATGTTTGAGGATTATCAAGCGGCCGGTTCGTTTGGGGTGGTGATGATGTCTCAGGTCTTGGAACATCTTCTTGAGCCGGATCGCGCGATAAGCAATGTGTCCGGTCTGTTGGCGTCGGGCGGCGTTTTGGCTTGCGCCGTACCTAATTACGAGTCATTTTTAGTCAAGCTGCTGGGCACCAGGGACAACGCTTGTTTATGGGTGCCGGAGCATGTCAATTACTTTACCGAGAATGGCTTAAGAACCTTGATGGAACGCAATGGCTTTCGTGTCGTTAAGGTAGAGCAAATAACCCGGATCCCGTTTAATGCGTTATCCAAACGGCTACGACTGAAAGGAAGACCGGCTGCCTTTGTTGACGGTTGGATAAAGTTTTTACAGGCCCCGTTTGCCGGATTGATGCACACCTTCGGATGGGGCATTTATATCAATTTATATGCGGTCAAGCAGTAAAAATGCGTTTTTTCACCACGAAGGCACGAAGAGCACGAAGTTTGTGTTTTTTCTTCGTGCTCTCGGCAACTGCTCCATGCGTTGCTCTACCTCCTGCATCCATGCAGTCGTTCGTGCCTTCGTGGTGAATTAGTTACCCATAAACTTTAAACAAGTCATTATGTTAACCATTGTTATTTTGACCAAAAATGAGCAAGCGAACCTGCCGGGTTGTCTGGCTGCTATCCCTGAACGCTATCCGATTGTGATTGTGGACTCGGGAAGCGCAGATGATACGGTTGCCATCGCCAATAGCCGGGGTTGCAGGGTTTATACGAATCCATGGCCCGGCTTTGCGGAGCAACGCAACTTTGCGATCAGGCAATGCGATATAAGCACGCCCTGGATCTTGTTCGTCGATGCTGACGAAATCTATCCGCAGGCGTTTTACGACTGGTTTGAATCCGGTACGACAGATATCGATTCAATTGATGTGCTGATGGTGCCGTCGATACTTTATCTGCGCGGCAAGCGCCTGAACCATGCGCCCGGCTATCCCATTTATCACCCGAGACTGGTACGCAGGGAAACGGCAAGTTTTGTCCGCAACCACACCGGGCATGGCGAAGCGGTCATTAATACCTGCCGGATCGGCTATTCCGCCATTCCGTATGAACACTATTTTTATCATGGCGAGATTATCGAATGGATGCATAAACATGTCGATAAGGCCGCGCAAGAGGTACAGCTTCAGCCTACAACGGGTGCCGTGATGACCACGCGCGGGCGGTTGAGTGTTTTATTGGGGCGATGCTGGTTCAGAATTATCGCCCGTTTTTTATACCACTTCGTATTTCGAGGAGGTTTTTTGGACGGCGTTGCAGGGTTAGAGTTTGCGTTGATGTTTACCTGGTACGAGGCAACGATCTATTTACAAGCAAAAGCCGTTATTCAGGCAAGGTGATTAATATGAGAGTTTCGTTAGTATTAGCAACGCTGGGAAGAGATTGGGAATTGACTGATTTTTTAAAGTCCCTGATGAACCAAACCTATAAAGACTTCGATTTGATCATCATTGATCAAAACACGGACGGTAAAATCGACGCCATCGTCGAGCCGTTCAAGAGCTATCTTAATGTAAATCATGTGAAAGTGGATTTTACCGGTAACGCCAGGGCCAGAGACTACGGCATAAGCTTGGCGCTAGGCAGAGTCGTCGCGTTTCCCGATGACGATTGCGTCTATGACAAGGATGTCCTGAAAAAAGTGGTCGCCGAGTTTAACAGACGGCCAAATATTTCCATCCTGGTAGCCGGTTCGTATGATTTTTCATCCAGCCGATTCAGTATCGGCGTTAACAGTCACAGTGCGCAGTATTTTTCACGCTTCAAGATGATGGGGGTGGAGTTCACGCAGTTTTTCGACCGGAAAAAAATTGATGGCGAGCAGTTCCACCTGGATCACGACTTCGGGCTCGGTTCCAAGTATTCCGGAGGCGAGGGTTTTGAACTTTTGTATCGTTTGCTTAGGGCCGGCTGCACTGCATTTTACACTCCGGAAATAAAGATTTATCACCCGGATAAGGATCACTACAAGCTGGGAACCGGAAGAATGCTGATGTACTCCACGGGGATTGGCGCTTATATCAGGAAATTCGCCAACCAGCAGGACGCGTTCATGCTGTATTACATCGTTCGCAAGATGTTTGTCGCGCCGATCCTGAAAATGCTGCTGGCCGTGGTTTTATTGAACCCGAGAAAACTGGCTTATTCTTTTTATAATCTTGTTGGGATATGGCGCGGGTTTCTGGCGTATGGTCGATAAGTAAGGCGAAAGGCGAAAGGCTGGGTACACATCGGTTACCTCTCGTTCCCACGCGCTGCGTGGGAACGAGAGCGGTTTTTTAGGATTAAGGTGCAAAACAAAACGGCAGACGGTCTTTTTTGCCCTTAGCCCTTTGCCTTTCGCCTTTTCTTACCAATTTATTCACAGAATGTATTTCAGGAGAAATGATATGAATGTAGGTATCGTTACCACCCATATCCCCCCAGCTAAAGGCTACGGCGGGGTGTCCGTGACTGCCGGTGTTTTAACCAAGGCCTGGGCGGAGCGGGGACACAAAATGGTGTTGATCGCATCCGACGAGTCGATTGCAGGCCGACTGCGACCCGAGCATGTGCGTCTTGGCGAACAGGTGGATGTCAGGCTGTACCGTTGCTATGGATTCAGGCGCTGGGGCTTTGGACTGGGCGCCATTCCCGAACTGTTTAAATTATGCCTGCAAGCACCGGTGGTCTATATCCACGGCATTGCAACCTGGCCGTCTACGCTGGCGGCTGTTTTTTGCACCCTGTTGCGCCGCCCGTTTATGGTCGCCGTGCATGGCGGATTGATGCCTGAGCATGTCGATCTGATACGGCGGCAGAAACCTCACAAATGGCTGTACTATAAATGGCTGACTTTTCCGACTTTGCGCCGGGCTATCGCTGTGCATTGCACCAGCGAAACTGAGGCCGAGGGCGTACGCAATGTGCTCGGCGAAGACGCTCGCATACTGCTGGTTCCGAACGGCATCGACAGTCGCGATCTTAACGTGGCCGAATATCCTGCCGGAGAAGGCCTGAAGCTTTGCTTTTTGGGACATATTCAGCAGGAAAAAGGCATCAATGCCTTTATCAGAGCCTGGTTGAAAGTTCGGAATCCTGAGGATAGGCTGGTGATTGCCGGTAGAAGCGTGGACGGCGCTTATTTTGAAGAGTTTCAGGCGCTGGTCGAACAGGCTCAAGGCGCAATCAGTTACAGCGGTTATCTGGAACGCGGCGAAGTCATGGACTTGTTGGCGTCCAGCCATTTTCTGGTGTTGCCTTCGGGCTTGGAAGCGGCAGGCGGCATGCGCGAGAATTTTGGCAATGTGGTGGCCGAAGCCATGGCCTCGGGACGCCCGGTATTGGTCGCCAAAGGCTTGGCATGGGATCATCTCGAAGCGTTTGAGGCCGGTTTTGTTTTCGATAGAACCGAGGCTTCGGTGTGCGAGGTGCTGCGCAAAGCGCAAACGCTGAATAGCGTGGAGTGGGAACGGATGTCGCGGAATGGCCGACAGTATGTCGAACAACAGCTCGATCCCGTCAAATTGGGAGAACAGGTCTGGCAGGTGCTGAAAAAACCTGATCAAGCCAAGCTGCCGCAACCGCTGGCCGAGAGGTCTTCGCTATGAGCAAAGTCGGCCTTATCGTACCCACACTAAACGCCGGTAGCCTGTGGAAGTCATGGCTCACAGCCTTTGAACAACAGACCCGGAAACCGGATTATCTGTTGGTGATTGACTCTTCGTCCAGCGACGACACCGTGGCCTTGGCGCGCGCGTGCGGCTTTGAGGTGCAAGTGATTGCCAAGTCGGAGTTTAATCACGGCGGCACTCGCCAGTTCGGCGTCAACAGGCTGGCTGAGGCGGATATTATCGTGTTCCTGACTCAGGATGCTTTATTGGCCAAAGCCGATGCCATCGAACGGCTGTTGGCGGCGTTTGCCGATCAGCAAGTCGGTGCGGCCTACGGACGCCAGTTACCGCACCGGAATGCCGGGCCGATTGCCGCCCACGCCCGTCTTTTCAATTATCCGCCGGCCGAAAGCCAGCTGCGCGGTATGGAAGATCGAACGCGCTTCGGCATCAAAACGGTATTCATATCCAATTCTTTTGCCGCCTATCGGCGTAGCGCGCTGATGCAGGTCAGCGGCTTTCCGGTCGACACCATCATGAACGAAGACACCTATGTGGCCGGAAAGATGCTGGTATCCGGCTGGAAAATCGCTTATTGTGCAGATGCCCAAGTGTTCCACTCTCATGACTATGGTTTTTTGGACGAATTTAAGCGTTACTTCGATATCGGCGTTTTCCATACGCATACTGCGTGGCTGCAACAGACATTTGGCGGTGCATCCGGCGAGGGCTTGCGTTTTGTCATCTCGGAAATGCGTTATCTGATGAAACACGCCCCCTGGCTGATTCCCTCCGCAGGGCTGCGGACAGGGTTGAAATGGCTCGGATTCAAGCTGGGCGCATTACATCGGGGATTGCCGCAAGCTATGCTTAAATGTTTTAGCCTGCATAAAACGTACTGGCTTCGCGCTTTGCCGTAAAGTAAACCTCTCCGAGGGGTCGAATTTTGCAGGATTGAGGTGTTACAATCCGTGAAGTTTAAATTTAATATGCATAAGGAGTTAATTCGTATGACGACACCTGTTAAAACTGTTCTCGTGGTCGGCGGCGCCGGCTATATCGGCTCCCATATGGTCTGGCTACTCGGTCAGAAAGGCGTCGATGTGGTTACGCTGGACAATCTTTCCAGCGGACACCGCGACGCGGTGCTGCATGGTCAATTTGTTCATGGCGACATTGCCGATCGGCTGATACTCGACAAAGTGTTTCGCGAGCATAAGTTCGATGCCGTCATGCACTTTGCGTCGTTCATCCAGGTGGGCGAATCGATGCAAGATCCCGCCAAGTATTACCAGAACAACGTCGTTAACACCCTAAACCTGCTCAACGCGATGCGCACTTATGGCGTCGATAAATTCATCTTTTCATCGACCGCCGCCATCTTCGGCGAGCCGGAATACAGCCCTATCGATGAAGCGCATCCCAAGCGGCCCATTAATCCCTACGGCTGGAGCAAGCTGATGGTTGAGCAAGCCTTAGCCGATTACGACCGCGCTTACGGCCTCAAATCGGTTTGCCTGCGTTACTTCAATGCCGCCGGGGCGCATCCTGACGGCTTGCTGGGCGAACGGCACGATCCCGAAACCCACCTGATCCCGCTGGTGCTGCAAGCCGCCTCCGCGCGTCGTCCGCACATTACCGTTTTCGGGCGCGATTACGATACCCCGGACGGCACCTGCATCCGCGATTATATTCATATCCTCGATTTGGCCGAAGCGCACTGGCTGGCCCTGCAATATTTGCAATCAGCCGGAGAAACCACCGCATTCAACCTGGGCAACGGCAACGGCTATTCGGTCGAGAGCGTCATTCAGGCGGCCAAGCGAGTCACCGGCAAGACCATCACTGTACAGGAAGGCCAACGCCGCGAAGGCGACCCGGCCCGGCTGGTGGCCAATGCAAGCAAGATAAAACAGCAATTGGGCTGGCAGCCTGCCTATGCGGATTTGGATGTCATCGTGGAGCACGCCTGGCAGTGGGAACACAACCACGCATCCGGATGCACCGGGACGAAATAAGGGTTCTATCGCTTAACTGTTTGACGCGGCAGAACCCCAAATCCCTAAGGGAGTTTATACGCAGTTCCGTGCGTCGCCGCGCAATACCGCCAACACGGGTAAATTTCAGGCTGTTCGACATTACCAAGCTGGGATGCCTGATTCCTTGGCAAAACCTCAAGCCATGCCGGATAATGAAAGCTATAAAACCATAGCAGCATTGAACGCAACACAAGTTCGGCGACTGGAAATGTCGGGATCAGTGAGCAATTAATG
Organism: Methylobacter sp.; assembly: GCF_030680395.1. Lineage (GTDB taxonomy): Bacteria > Pseudomonadota > Gammaproteobacteria > Methylococcales > Methylomonadaceae > Methylobacter_A. The sequence goes on from NZ_JAUXVR010000046.1 coordinate 32,928, forward strand.
ACTTTGTTATGGAAAACAGCCATTAATCAGCCCTATTCAAAAATGACCCAAACAACCAACAATCTGGCCGCCTACATCTGGTCTCTGGCCGACTTGCTGCGCGGCGACTTCAAGCAAAGCCAATACGGCCGCGTGATTCTGCCGTTTACCCTGTTACGCCGTCTTGAAGGTGTGCTGGAAGAAAGCAAAGAAGCCGTGCTGGCGGAATATGAAAAAGTTCAGAAAATGAACCTGCCGGAAGCTGCACAAGAAAAGTTCCTGCTCCGTGCGACCAACGGCCTGTCGTTTTATAACATCTCCAGAATGGATCTCTCCAAGCTGGGTGAGGCGGGCATCAAGGACAATCTGGAATCCTATATTCAGGGCTTTTCCAAAGATGCCCGCGAGATTTTCGAGCACTTCAAGTTTGCCGAATTTATCGGCCAGCTGAACGACGCCAACCTGCTCTACAAAATAGTGCAGCAGGTCAGGAAAACCGATTTGAGCCCCAAGGCCATTTCCAACCATGACATGGGCAAAGTCTTTGAAGAGTTGATTCGTCGCTTCGCTGAAAGTTCCAATGAAACCGCCGGCGAACATTTCACCCTCAAGGCCTGCCGTGCCCATCTTTTCTAGAGCCTGGCGGGTTCTTATTTAAAAACAGCGAATACAAAAGCAGGCTTCACTTGTCCATCCCTTTGCAATTGATGATAGCGGGATAACCATGCAATATCGGCGATTTTATCAACCCGGTGCGCGTTATTTTTTTACCGTAGTTACCGAAAATCGAGAGCCTCTATTAATTGAAAACATTGATCGATTGCGTGCTGCTTTTCGTTTGTGTTTATCACGTTACCCTTTTGAGATTGAGGCGATGGTAGTGCTTCCTGATCACTTACATACGATATGGCGATTACCGGAAAATGATGCCGATTTTTCTAAACGCTGGATGGTGATTAAACGTAAATTTTCAGCGGGATTGCCAAGCCGCGTGGTCAGTGATTCCAAGACCAAAAAGCGTGAAAAAGGCATTTGGCAACGACGTTTTTGGGAGCATTGCATTCGGGATGAGAATGACTGGCGGCGGCATGTGGATTATATTCACTTTAATCCGGTTAAACATGGATACGTTTCCAAACCGCAAGATTGGCAGTACAGTTCATTTAACCAAGCCATCCGTAAAGGGTGGTATGAGCCAGGCGTTTTGTTGGATGATAATTTTAACGAGTTGAATAATGAGAACATGGGCAATGAGTAGGACGGGCAATGAGTAGGATGGGCAAAGCGTAGCGTGCCCATCAATTAAGCGTGTTGGCATTGATGGACAGGTCATTGATGGGCACGTCGTACCTCCTTTGCCCATCCTACGGTGCTGCCTATGTTGTATGTCAGCCGAAAACATCCCTCAATTCATATTACTTCGAATTATCCCTTCGAACACCAAATGCTGTAACGGAGCTTAAAAGATATTCCAGAGGAATAACAGATTTTAGACTTCGTTTATATTGGGATGAGTTTAAAAATATTTGTGTCCTAGTTCCGTCAGTTGATGAAATAAATGCAATTTTAAATTCAATTTCTGCAGTAAATCATACGTATGATAATTTGATTACCGTTGCAGAGCGTCAAATTTTACTACTCAAAGAACGCCGCACAGCCCTAATCTCCGCTGCCGTTACCGGAAAAAATCGACGTAAGAAACTGGCAAGTCCCACAATAAAATCAAAACAACAAGGAAGACGCTGCATGATTTAATTCTGAGAAGTGGAGGCTGCGCGCAAGTCTGAGTCGCGTGCCTCTGGTTAGAGATGTCTGAGAATTCGATGTGAGAAACATATTAATTTAAATTGAATGTGTTTCTCGCTTTTGTTACCCTAGCTAAAAACAATGGGCAACAAGAAAAATTATTATGAAATACAATAATATCAATTATATAGATAAACTTGATCAGCTTCAGACGGCGTTTGTTTATTCAACAAAGCTTGCGGAAGCAATTGGTGTTTCAAGGAGAACGCTTCTCAACTGGCGGCAGAAGCCTGAGTCGATCTCTGCCGAGTATCGTCTGGATATTGATGTTTTGTATTGCCGGCACTTTTTGATTCCTGAGTGGGATGACCCCAAACAAAGCTTTGAAGCTGTTTTGTTACCGGATGACATGCCTCACAACAAGGCGCTGTTTCTGCCATTTCTACGCCGTTTGAGTTACGGCACGATTGAAATTGAAACCGATATGGCGAAAGCGGATTTCGATAATATTATTGATGGGAAGAACATGCCTAAGAATATGGACAGGCAAACTTTTCTTGAAGGCTTTAATGCTTTTATTACGCATAAGCAACTTTGGCAGAAAATTGTGGAGCATGGCGAGCCGATGCCGATCACTGTGGATAGCATCAAGACCTTGCATGCCGATTTTATGCGGGGTATTCATGATAATGCCGGTTTTTTTTCCACCAAGATTCGTGTGATGGGCCGGTTGGAAGGCGTGCAAACAACTGAACCGGAAGATATTGAAGAAGAAATGATCCGATGGGTTTATAAAGAGGCTAAGGCCGTTACGCTGGATGCTATTGCCAAAGCACATGCTTATTTTATTCTGATCCATCCGTTTGGTGATGGTAATGGACGTGTGGGACGCGCTTTGGTTATGGCGCAGTGTTTGAATGCCCGGTTAATGCCGCCTGTATTTGATGGTAAGAATAGGGCGATGTATTACGCCGCGATGCAACATGCAATGAAGCATGGCCGCTATGCGCCATTGGTTCGTCTTTTTTATGAGGCAGCCAAACTGGATTAATGGGTTGTATTGCTCACGATACGATATTACATTTATGAAAAAAACCAAGAGTCTAATGATGAATCGTCAACAAGCATTAACCGTATTAACTAGAGTAAAGCCTGAATTGGTCAAACGCTTTGGCGTAACGCGACTGGCATTATTTGGCTCTACTGTGCGCAATGAAGCAAAGCCCGGAAGCGATATTGATATTGTTGTTTCTTTTGATGGTGTTGCAACTTCCGAAAAATATTTTGGCGTGCAGTTTTATTTAGAAGATGAACTGGATGCACCGATTGATTTAGTCACTGAAAAAGCGATACGACCTGAGCTACGCCCTTTTATAGAGCGGGAGGCTGTCAATGTCTGAGCGGGAATGGCGGTTTTATCTGGATGATATGCCGGGATTTGCTGAAAATGTCTTGGCTTATACGGATGGTTTCGATCAAGACACATTTGCAGCTACGTAGGCCGGAATAAGCCGGTTCAAGCGATAGCGAGAACTGGTGTTTCCGGCACTCCGATTGTGCCGGAAACACCCACGCTGGCTGACGCCGGGCAGGCTTATTCCGGCCTTGTATATTAAATACATCTCTAAAACACAGGATTATGTGACACAAAAAAGTTTATAGTGATAAGTGATTTTCTGGGGAAGCCGATCCGGCCTTAAGCTCTGAGCTTGTTCGTAGATAGGCTCCCC
>NZ_JAUXVR010000023.1 GCF_030680395.1 Methylobacter sp.
GGTATGGAGCAGCGTTTACCCGGCAAGCCGGGACGACCTGGACAGGCCGCTATCGATAGGTCGGCCGATCAGCAACGTCCGGCTTTACATCCTGGATCGCAGCGGCAACCCGGCGCCTGTCGGCGTGCAGGGCGAACTCCACATCGGCGGCGCAGGCGTGGCGCGCGGTTATTGGCAGCGCCCCGAGCTGACCGCGGACAAGTTCATCCCCGATCCGTTTAAGCAAAACGGCGGCAGACTGTATAAAACCGGCGACCTGGCGCAGTACCGCGCGGACGGCAACATCGAGTTTTTAGGCCGCATCGACCATCAGGTGAAAATTCGCGGCTTCAGGATTGAGCTGGAGGAAATCGAAGCGCGGCTGCTTGAAGCGCCTGAGATAGATGAGGCAGTCGTCATGGCCCGTGAAGACCAACCCGGCGACAAGCGCTTGGTGGCTTATCTGGTGGCTGCCAAAGAGAATGCGGTCAACCTCGACCGGCTCAAAGCCTACCTCAAGGAAACGCTGCCGGACTACATGATTCCGACCGCCTTTGTGATGCTGGACAGCCTGCCGCTCAGCGCCAACGGCAAGCTGGAGCGCAAGCGCTTGCCGCAACCGGATATGAGCGGGATGTCGGCGCAACACTACCAGGAACCGCAAACATTGATTGAAAGGCTTTTAGCCGGTATTTGGCGCGAGTTGCTGGCGGTCAAGCGCGTCGGGCGGCACGACAACTTTTTCGAACTGGGCGGCGACTCGATACTGAGCATTCAGGTCGTCAGCCGCGCCAGGCAGTCCGGTATTGTGATCACGCCGAAACAGCTGTTTCAGAATCAAACCCTAAGCGCTTTGGCGCTGGCCGCCGAACAGATTCAGCAGCTGTCCGCCGAACAAGGCCGGGTGTCCGGCCATGTGCCGTTGACGCCGATCCAGCACTGGTTTTTCGAGCAAAACCTGAATAACCCTCATCACTGGAATCAGGCGTTGTTGCTGGAAGTCGGCCCCGGCTTGACCCCCAACATTGTAGAGGCCGCTGTCAAACACCTGTTGAACCATCATGACGCGTTGCGGATGCGGTTTAGTCAGGAGGGCGGCGAATGGCAACAATACCTGCCCGAGGACGAACTCCAGGCTGCTTTCGAGTACATCGATTTATCCAACATCCCCCTGGAATGGCAGGCAGAGTTGCTTGAATCGGCGGCATCGATTCAACAAGCCCAGCTGCATTTGTGCGAAGGTCCTTTATTGCGTGCGGTCTGGTTCGACTTGGGCGAATGGCAGGTTGACCGGGTATTGATAGCGATTCACCATGTGGTCGTGGATGGCGTTTCCTGGCGGATTTTGCTGGAAGACTTGGCTAGCGTTTGCCTGCAATTGATGTCTGGGCAAATACCGGCATTACCGGCGAAAACCTGCTCATTCCAATATTGGTCGGAACAACTCGTCAATCAGGCTGGCGCAGGCGGCTTGCAGCAAGACAAAGCGTATTGGCTGGATGCGCGTTGGCAGCCTCAAATGTCGGGCAACGAAAAGACGTTACCCGATCTACCCGGTTGGCATCAGTTCGGTAGGTCGGGCATGTTGTTTATGCCCGACATTAACGCGCCTCAAATGTCGGGCAACGAAAAGACGTTATCTGACCTACCCGGTTGGCAGATTTTGCCGGTAGACCAACCCGGCGGCAGCAATCTGTTGGCAACGGAAAGCGAAGTGACCGTTACCTTAACCGAAGCCGAAACGCGCGTCTTGTTGCAGGACGCGCCCGGCGCTTACCGCACAAAAATAGATGAACTGTTGTTGACGGCGCTGGCCTTAACCTTGCGCGATTGGACGCAATCGGCAACGCTGTTGGTCGACATGGAAGGCCACGGCCGCGAGGACATCGCCGGCGACGTCGATATTTCCCGCACCGTGGGCTGGTTTACCACCGTCTATCCCATGCTGTTGAAAATCTCCAGCGATGCTTCGTCGGGTGACGCGCTGAAATCGGTGAAGGAACAACTGCGGGTCGTTCCGATGAAGGGCATAGGCTATGGCTTATTGCGCTACCTGTCGCCGGACAGTGAGGTCAAAGCGCAACTGGCGGCTCGGCCCAAAGCGCAGATCATTTTCAACTACCTCGGCCAACTCGACACCGTCATGGCTGCCGATGCGCCGTTCATACTGACCCGTGAAGCGACCGGTGCGAACTGCGATCCGGCCGGTATCCGGGCGCATGAATTGGCCGTTATCGGCAGTATTGCCGACGGACGCATGCAGTTAAGCTGGAGCTACAGCCGGAAGCGCTATCGCAAGGCCACGATTGTAACTTTGGCCGAGCATTATGTGCAGCATCTTAAAGCGCTGATAGCGCATTGCCTGTTGCCCGACTCCGGCAGCTACACCCCTTCGGATTTTCCGTTAATCGCCCTGGCGCAAACCGAACTGGACGACTTGGCCTTGAAGCCCCGGCAGATTGAAGACATTTACCCGCTGGCGCCGCTGCAACACGGCCTGCTGTTCCATAGCCTGTATGCTCCCGAATCGGGCGTTTACAGCATTCAGGTCGGTTGCCGCCTGCTTGGCGAGCTCAATATCTCGGCGTTCAAACACGCCTGGCAACAGCTTGTCGAGCAGCATCCGATTCTGCGCACTCGTTTCCATTTCGAGAACCGGGATCAACCCTTACAAATCGTGGACAAGTACGCGCAATTGCCGATTACCGAATACGATTGGCGCGGCTGTCCGGCACCGGAGCAAGCCCAACGCTGGCAACAGCTACAGGCCGACGACCGGGATAACGGCTTCGATTTTACCCAGGCGCCGTTGATGCGTCTGGGTCTGGTGCAATGTTCCGATACCGCCCATTACTTTTTATGGAGCTACCACCACACCTTGCTCGACGGCTGGAGCACGCCCTTACTGATAAAAGACCTGTTTGCCGCCTATGCAACGATACGGCGCGGGGATGCAGCCTTTTTGCCGGTAGTGCGGCCTTATCGCGACTATATCGACTGGTTGCAGAATCAGGACATGGCGTCTGCCGAAGCTTACTGGCGCTCGGCGCTTAGCGGCTTTACCGCTCCGACGCCGATCATTATGAACAAAGCGGCGGATAACACCGTTCAACATCAAGCACATGGCTATGGCAAACAGAGCCTGGCTTTATCGAGGACACACACTAAGGCATTACAGAATTTCGCAAAGCAGCAGCAACTGACCGTCAATACCTTGGTGCAAGGCGCCTGGGGCTTATTGCTCAGCCGTTACAGCGGCGACAACGACATTGTTTTCGGCACCACCGTGTCCGGACGCCCCGCCGACCTGACCGGCGTCGAGAATATGGTCGGCTTGTTTATCAATACCTTGCCGCTTCGAGTCAGGATAATGCCGGACAGCACCGTACGCGATTGGTTGCAAGCGCTGTTTGCGCAAAACCAGGACATGCGCCGCTATGAATATGCGCCGCTGATGCAAGTTCAAGGCTGGTCGGAACTGCCGCGCGGAAGCGCGCTGTTTGAAAGTCTGCTGGTGTTCGAGAACTACCCGATCAATCAGGCGTTGAGCGGAACTGTCGATGGTTTGACGATCGACGAAGTCAGCGTGATCGACCAGAGCAATTACCCGTTAACCGTATCCGCCTTTCCAGGAGCGGAATTGCGTCTGGAAATAACTTACGCCACCGACGGCTTTGAAGCCGAAACCATTAACCGGATGCTGGAGCAGTTGCAGCGCCTGCTTGAAGCCTTTGTCGGGCAACCGCAAACCCGCTTATCCGAGCTGTCGTTGCTGAGTGCGGCGGACAAACAGCGGATTCTGCTCGATTGGAATGCGACTGAAGCCGTCTATCCGAAAGACCGGTATATTCATCAACTGTTCGAAGCGCAGGTTAAAAAAACGCCGGACGCCGTTGCGGTGATGTTCGAGGAGCAGGCGCTAAGCTATGCCGAACTGAACGCCAAAGCCAATCAGCTGGCGTATTACCTGCGAACCAAAGGCGTCGGGCCGGAGGTGCTGGTCGGCATTTGCCTTGAGCGCTCGTTGGAAATGGCGATCGGCCTGTTGGGCATCTTGAAGGCAGGCGGCGCTTATGTGCCGCTCGATCCCGGCTATCCGCAAGACCGGCTGGACTTTATGCTGCACGATGTCGGTACGCCGATTGTGCTGACGCAAGAGGCTTGTCGGGGAAAACTTGCGGCCTCTACGGCGACTGTCTTGTGTCTGGATAGCGAATGGGACGAGGTGGAGGAATTTTGCGACGCCAATCCCGACATTGTGCTGATGCCTGAAAATCTCGCCTATTGCATCTACACCTCCGGTTCAACCGGACAACCGAAAGGCGCGGGTGTACCTCATCAGGGCATCCTCAACCGGCTGCAATGGATGCAGCAGCAATACGCTCTGGATCAAACCGACAGGATATTGCAAAAGACCCCTTACAGTTTCGATGTGTCGGTCTGGGAATTTTTCTGGCCGTTGATGACCGGTGCGAAACTGATCGTCGCCAGACCGGAACAGCACAAGGATAGCCTGGCGCTGATCGATACCATTACCGCTCAGAAAATCACGACGATTCACTTCGTGCCGTCGATGCTGCAAGTCTTTATCGACACGCCGGGCGTGGAAAACTGTACCTCATTAAAACGCGTCATTTGCAGCGGCGAAGCCTTACCGGCCGATCTGGTCGCACGCTTTTTGCAAAAACTCCCTGCCGAACTGCACAACCTTTACGGCCCTACCGAAGCGTCGGTCGATGTCAGTTATTGGGCCTGTTTGCCGGACAGCACTGAAACGGCGATTCCGATAGGTCGGCCGATAGCCAACATTGCGCTTTACATCCTTGACCGGCAGCTTAACCCGGTATCGGTCGGTACGCCGGGCGAACTGCATATCGGCGGCATCGGTTTGGGCCGGGGCTACCTCAACCGCCCTGAGCTGACAGCGGAAAAATTCATCCCGAATCCCTACGGCCCGGTCGGCAGCAGGCTCTACAAAACCGGCGATTTGGCCCGTTATCGGCCGGACGGCATGATCGACTATTTGGGCCGCAACGACTTCCTGGTCAAGATTCGCGGCTTTCGGATCGAATTGGGCGAGATTGAAAACCGGTTGAGCGCTTGCGCCGGTGTACGGGAGGCCGTCGTTATCGCCAGTGAAGACGGTCATGGCGATAAGCGTCTGGTTGCGTATTTGACCCAAGATAGCGGCAGCGAGTTGTCGATTGCCGACCTTCGCGCCGATTTGGCCGAGACCTTGCCCGATTACATGCTGCCCGGCGCCTTTGTCGTTTTGCCGGTGTTGCCTCTGACCGCCAACGGCAAGCTGGATCGCGGCGCATTGCCTGCGCCTGACGCGGATGCAGTGATCAGTCATTGTTACGAAGCGCCGCAAGGAGCCATAGAAATTGCGCTGGCCCGTATCTGGCAGGAACTGTTGGAACTGGAACGGGTCGGCCGCAACGATCATTTTTTCGAGTTGGGCGGGCACTCTCTGATGGCTCTTACGCTGGTCGAACGACTGCGCCGGGAAGACTGGGCATTGGAGCCCCGTGTGGTATTTGCCAATCCGGTATTGTCCGCGCTGGCCGCAGCGATAGCCGATAGCCGGAGCAATAGCCCGGCTTTTGAAATGCCGCCCAATTTGATACCCGATCATTTCGGGCAGTCGCTAAGCAACCCGGTTCTTGAGGAGTTTCGATTATGAGTTTGCAGAAAGTCTTTGCCGTCATGCAGGAAAAAAATATCGTTGTCAGCGAGCTTGACGGCGAACTCGTCGTTCGCTCGCCGCAAGGTGCGATGGATCAGGCATTAATGGCCAGACTGAAAGTCCACAAGCAGGATTTGCTGACCGCAATCAGGAACGGCGTGGTGATGGAAGGCCATGCGCCGATAGCGCCGAAAATAACACCCGATATGCTGCCGCTGGTCAGCCTGACTCAGGACGAGATCGATCTGATCGTCGACAGCGTGGCGGAGGGCGCCGCCGGTATTCAGGATATTTATCCGTTGGCACCTTTGCAGGAAGGCATCTTGTTCCATCATTTGCTGGAAACGCAGGGCGACCCGTATATCACCCGCTCCATCATCGTCTTCGACAACCGCACGCGTCTGGACGCTTTCTTGGGCGCGTTGCAGGCGGTGATCAACCGGCACGACATATTGCGCAGTTCGGTCCGGTGGAACGGCTTGTCGCAGCCGGTTCAGGTCGTGCATCGCCATGCGTTGCTGTCGGTTGAGGAACTGGCGCCGGTTGAGCAAGACCGGATACAGCAGCGCTTGCTGGAACGTACCGATCCCCGGCAGTTCAGGATGGATCTACAGCAAGCGCCGTTGCTGGCGGGGTGCGTTATTAAGGATAGTCAATCGGAGCAATGCCGGTTTGCGATGCTCAACCATCATATGGTGGACGACAACTATACGCTTCAGCTTATTTTGTCGGAAATCCGGCTGTTGCTTAGCGGTCAGGCCGAGCAACTGCCGCCGATACAGCCGTACCGGAATTTCATTGCCCAAATGCAGTCTGTTTCCAAAACGGAACACGAAAGCTATTTTCGTCGGCAACTCGGCGACATCGACGAGCCGACCGCACCGTTTGGGCTGCTTAATGTGCAAGGCAGCGGAGGGCAGATCCTTGAAGCCGTTCTGTCGCTGGAGCCTGATCTGGCGCAACGCATTCGCAACAGCGCACGGCAACACAGCGTGACCCCAGCGAGCTTGTTTCATCTGGCTTGGGCTTTGGTGCTGGGGCAATGCAGCGGCCGTAGCGATGTGGTTTTCGGCACCGTGCTGTCCGGCCGTTTGCAAGGCGGCAGCGCAGGGGCGGATAAAGCGGTGGGCATGTTTATTAATACCTTGCCGATACGGGTTTCGTTAGGCGGCCGGACGGTGCGCGAAACAGTCGGCCTCACGCATCGCAACTTGAACGAATTACTGATGCACGAACAAGCTTCTCTTGCGCTGGCCCAGCGTTGCAGCGCGGTGCCGGCTTCGGTGCCGCTGTTTACCGCGCTGCTTAATTACCGGCACTCGAACATGATTGTCGCATCGGACCAATCTGCGTTGTTGGAATGGGAGGGCATGCGCGTGATCAGCAGCGAAGAGCGTACCAATTATCCGCTGACGCTGTCGGTCGATGATTTGGGGCAGGGTTTTGGCTTGACCGTTCAAAGCGTCGTCGGGATCGATCCGGCAAGGATTGCCGTATATCTGCGTACCGCCGTCGAAGGTTTGGTAACGGCGCTGGAGAAAAATCGGCAGCAGCTTGTAGATACGATCAGCATCATACCGATGGCTGAACGTCGGCAACAGCTGTTCGATTTTAACGACACCGCCGCCGGTTATCCTGCCGAACAAAGCTTGCATGCATTGTTCGAAGCGCAAGTTAAAAAAACGCCGGATGCCGACGCGGTGGCGTTTGCAGGGCAAACCTTAAGCTATGCCGAACTGAACGCCAGAGCCAATCAGCTGGCGCATTATCTGCGTTTCAGGGGCGTCGGGCCGGAGGTATCGGTCGGCCTTTACGTCGAGCGTTCGCTGGATATGACGGTCGGTATGCTGGGTATACTGAAAGCAGGCGGCGCTTATGTGCCGCTCGATCCGCATTATCCTGAAGAGCGCATCGCCTATATACTTAAAGATGCGCAGATTGACGTGCTGCTTACCCGGCAACGGCTGACGGCATTACCGCACGGCGCCAAGGACAATATTTATCTGGATAGCGGTTGGCCTGACATTGCGCAATGGCCTGATGACGATCCGGTGCCGTGCAATCATCCGCTGGATCTGGCCTATATCATCTACACCTCGGGTTCGACCGGGCAGCCCAAAGGCGTGATGGTCTCGCACCGCAACGCCGTGCATTCGACCGGCGCGCGGTTTGTCAACTATCAGGAGCCGGTCGGCTGCTATCTGCTGCTGTCGTCGTTCGCGTTCGACAGTTCCGTGGCGGGGCTGTTCTGGACGCTGGGGCAGGGCGGTTGTCTGTGTTTGCCGGAGGATGACGTCGCCAAAGATCCGGCTGCCCTGGGTGCATTGATCGAACGACATCAAGTCACCCATCTGCTGGCGTTGCCGTCCTTTTATGCGTTGCTGGTGAAGCAAGCGGGAGCGCAGCTGCAAACCCTGAAAGCCGCCATCGTTGCCGGAGAAGCGTGTTCAACCGAAGTCGTCAGGCAGCACTACGCGGCGTTGCCGCAGGTGCCGTTATACAACGAATACGGCCCGACCGAAGGCTCGGTATGGAGCAGCGTTTACCCGGCAAGCCGGGACGACCTGGACAGGCCGCTATCGATAGGTCGGCCGATCAGCAACGTCCGGCTTTACATCCTGGATCGCAGCGGCAACCCGGCGCCTGTCGGCGTGCAGGGCGAACTCCA
>NZ_JAUXVR010000021.1 GCF_030680395.1 Methylobacter sp.
TTTATTCGATCAACGGCTTTTTCCATGCCCCTGCGTGGTCGATCTTTATTATCGTCGTTGGGCTATCGAGAACCACTACCGCGACGAAAAAGTCGGTTTCGAGATCGAACGATTTCACAGTAAAACCGTTAATGGCATCCCACAAGAACTGTTTGCCATTCTCATCGTTTGCGTCATCGCCCGCGTCGTGACCGCACTGTCTGTCTCCTCCGAAGCGCTGGAAACCGAACATTGCAACCAAGCTCCGCAACTTAAAAACGCCGCTAAAGCCTTTGCTCGCGAAGCGGCCATTCTGACGGCCATGAATCCGGACCGTGCCTTTGCCAACTTTCAAGAACTATTAGACGATATTCGACGGGTCAAATATTACCAACCCCAGGAGCCTAAGCCCTCAACGCCACGTATTAATAAAGCCTCAGCTAATAAATGGCAAGGGCGCCGATCTCAAAAAATAACCGTGGAGGCTTAAGTCAACAGCATTGTCATTCGACCTCTCCCCCCAAGAGCGCCCGGAACTTTTTTTGCAGAACCAACAGCGCTGCGGCTTCTGCTAAGGCCTTGTCTTTGCGCAATAATTCACGCTCAAGGCTTTGTTTTTCCACTTTCAATGCCCGTAACGCCCGTGCTTCTTCATGCGGGTTTCCTGAATCACCCTGACTACAGAAATCAGTTTTCCACTGTTCCAGTTGATGGGCAAAAACGCCTCGCTCACGGCACCAGGTATTTAAGTCCTCGCCGAGTAAACCATAGGTTTGCTGCAATGCGGCAAGACGTTCTTCCGGGCTCCAATCCTCGGGACGTTTTGATTTCGGTGGTGCAGGTTTATTGACGTCCTGTTCGCTTTGTTTCATCCAAGTCTTCAAGGTCGTTAAATTGATGTTCAATTCGTCTGTGACAGACTGTATCGATTGGTTATTGCCACGACTGTAAACTTTTACCAAGGCCTGCTCTTTGAAGCCTGCTGAGTATCTTTTATATTTTTTCATGCCTAATCTCAAATTTTATTTTTTCTTAAAATTTGAGGCGACAACTATTCTGACGCAGGGGGTAACTGAAGGCATTGCTGCAACCGTTCAGCATTGCCCGGTATTACGCCGATGCCTACGAGCGCCATTTAGACACGGCCACACATCAGGTTGGCAAAAGCAATACCCAAAAGTAGAACGTAAAAGCTTGAATTTACGAACTTTGATCAAGCGGTTGGCCACGAAGGAAAAACATCTGTTTTTCCAAGTCGACTTTGATGCACGACACCATCATTGGACTGCCCATCAATAAGGTAGAGTTTGGCGTCGACATTCATGCTAAATTACGTGTTTTACCCACTACCCAGAAGAGGAACAATGCTTTACCAAAGGAAGTAGCTTTTAGAGCATAACCGATGACGAGGTTGGCATGCATAAACTCAATCATCGTCCTCGAAAATACTTAATTTCAAAACACCTGATGAGATATTTTTTGCTGAGCGGGAGCAAGATGCCGCAGGATTGCGCTTCGGAGCTGAATCGGCCATTGATTATAGACATTAAAAACCGTGGCGAAAAATGTTAATATCATGTTGATTAAATTATAATAATTTCCCTGCATGCAGAATATAATCAATGCAGGTACTTGACACTGTTCCTCACATTATCTTCTGTGTTGTCTCTTCTTTAATAATCTTTTCGGACCTTTTTGGAAGCTTTTATGCTGTATTTTATGATTAACGTTTTTATCACTGTGAACTATGTCTGAAAATTATTCGTTTGATCGCGATTATTCGCTGGATTCTTTAAAAATTCCTCCCAATTCTATTCAGGCAGAACAATCGGTTTTAGGCGGCTTAATGCTGGACAATCAAACCTGGGATTCTGTATCAGACAAGGTGGTGGAGGGTGATTTTTATCGAAGAGATCACCGGCTGATTTTCAAGACGATTGAGCAACTCGCCGAAAAACAGATTCCTTTTGATGTGATTACCATATCGGAATCGCTGGAAGCGATAGGTGAACTGGAAAATTCCGGCGGGCTGTCTTATTTAGGCATGCTGGCAAAGGACACGCCTAGCGCGGCGAATATCGTGACTTATGCCAATATTGTCAGAGACCGGTCAGTATTGCGTCAGTTGATTCATGTCGGTACGGAAATTTCGGATTCCGCATTCAATACAGAAGGTCGTGAGACTGCCGACCTGCTTGAAAATGCCGAACGTCAGGTATTTAAAATAGCCGAACAAAGGCAGCGTGGGCAGGGTGGTTTTTCAACAATTAAATCCTTGCTGGCACGCGCTGTCGATAAAATTGAAACACTGTTTGAACAAGAGGGTTCCATTACCGGAGCGGCTACTGGATTTACTGATTTTGATGAGCTGACCTCCGGCCTGCAGCCGGCTGATTTAATTATCGTGGCTGGCCGACCTTCTATGGGTAAGACCACTATTGCGATGAATATGGCGGAAAATATTGCGATTAAAGGCGATAAACCGGTTGCCGTATTCAGTATGGAAATGCCGGGGGACTCGTTGGCGATGAGAATGATGTCGTCACTAGGCCGTATCGACCAGCATAAAATAAGAACCGGCAAGCTGGAGGATGATGAATGGCCGCGCTTGACGTCGGCTATCAATTTGCTGGCTGAAACCAAATTATTCATCGACGATACCCCGGCATTAACACCGACCGAAGTGCGTTCAAGAGCCCGGCGTTTGGCGCGTGAGCATGGACAACTGGGTTTGATTGTTTTGGATTATTTGCAGCTGATGCAATCGCCTTCCAGCGGTGAAAACAGGGTACAGCAGATTTCCGATATTTCCAGAGGCTTAAAGGCGCTGGCCAAGGAATTGAACGTCCCCGTGGTTGCGTTATCCCAGCTTAATCGTAATCTCGAGCAACGCCCCAATAAACGCCCAATGATGTCCGACTTGCGCGAATCAGGCGCTATCGAGCAGGACGCCGATTTGATTGTGTTCGTGTATCGGGACGAAGTGTATAACGAGGACAGCCCCGATAAAGGTATCGCCGAGATCATTATCGGCAAACAGCGTAACGGCCCGCTGGGAACAGTCAGGCTCACCTTTCTCGGGCAATATACCCGTTTTGAAAATTTTGCGGGAAGCTATAACAGCGGTGATTATGAATGACCCCGGCAGCCTATGCGATACTTAATCTGGATGCGGTTCAGCATAACTTGTCCAAAGTACGCAGCTGTGCGCCGGATGCCAAGGTTATGGCGGTCATCAAGGCCAACGGTTACGGACATGGCTTGCTGCGTATTGCTGTAGCTTTACAACATGTTGATGCCTTTGCTGTAGCCAGAGTTGATGAAGGCATTCGATTGCGTAAGGCAGGATTCAAAAACAGGATTGCTGTTTTAGAAGGATTTACCTGTGCCGAAGAATTGGATGAGTTGTTACATTATCAATTGGATGCAGTGGTGCACTCATTAACCCAGCTGGAAATTTTTGAAGCGGAAGTAAAATCAGGGGCTTGTGCGGTCTGGTTAAAGCTCGATTCCGGTATGAACAGGCTGGGGTTCAAAGCAAAAGAGTTTGATGCTGCCTATCAGCGGTTGAGCCAGTGTGCCCTGATAAAACAGCCGATCAATCTGATGACGCATTTTGCCTGTGCCGACGATTTCAATGACGACAGAACGCCAAAGCAAATCCGCCTATTCAATAAAACGGTTGCCGGTTATTCCGGTGAGCGTAGCATGGCTAATTCGGCGGGTATATTGGGCTGGGAGCAATCCTTAAGCGATTGGGTACGTCCTGGTATTATGTTGTACGGCATATCGCCCTTTCCGGATTCAGTAGGCTGGCAATTGGGGCTAAGGCCGGTTATGGAACTGCATTCGCGGTTAATTTCGGTCAAGCAAATTGAGGTAGGAGATACAGTCGGTTACGGCGGAGGCTGGACATGTGAAGTGCCTACAACATTGGGTATCGTGGCCATAGGCTATGGTGATGGTTATCCCCGTTACGCCAAAGATGGAACGCCTGTCTTGGTAAATGGCCAGCGCGTTCCGCTTATAGGCAGAGTTTCAATGGACATGATTACAGTGGACTTGAAAACTCAAGCCCACGCAAAGCCCGGCGATCCGGTAACATTGTGGGGCGAAGATCTGCCGGTTGAAGAAGTTGCACATTGGGCCGATACTATACCTTATACGCTGGTATGCGGTGTGACCCAGCGGGTTCAGTTGGTTGAAAAGACATTGAGAACCTAATTAGATAGTGTTGTAAATCATAAAACGACATTGATCTTTATATCGACCGAAAATTCAGGATCACCGCTGAACTGGTTGATGCAAGCTGCATTTTTTGCTTGAACTGCATAAATAAAGTAGGCCGGCAGGAAATAGATGCAGTGATACGAAGGGCTGAATTTAAAGAAGAGTTGCTGATCTCTTCGGAGTCGCGTGCGAAACGGGAGTGCGGCTATTATGAATGTTCTTATCATACGGCACTTGATATATGTAAGCGTCATACGGACCCGCTTGACTTGCACGATGACCAGTTTACACGCTAGTACTCAGTCAATTCTATTTTGACGGGTAAAAGTAAATCCGTTCGTCCTGAACCTGTCAAAGCCTGTCATGAGCTTGTCGAATGAGATGAGCGGATTTACACCGAGCTAAACAATTTTTACATAACATAACAGGACTGACTGAGTACGAGGTTTCCACTTTCCACAAGTGCAATGCGAAAACTGAATGATATGGAATTGGCTGTTTTAGATCAGTTTTCGACACGATTTTCAAAACTGCAAGATGCTACGGGAAATGCGTAATGAATTTTCAACGATTACCCTGATGATCCTATACAGTCTGCGATTCTTAACAAAGCTTATAATTTAATCAGCGGTTTGCTTTCGACGCTAAATCGAATCGAACCATTTGCGGCAAATTATCTTAACAGTAACGCTGGGCAGGGTTTGTAACTCCGGCCGGTACCAAAACATAACTTAATTTTTCAGGGATACAATAATGACCAGCGATGCAAATCAAATGCTACTCGAAGACGTAGCGACACAAATTCAGCAGGCTTTATTGCTGGCAGAACAAGGCAACCTGATAGAGTCAGAAGCGCTTTATCATAAAGCTCTGGAACAAAAACCGAACCATCCCCAGGCTTTATATGGTTTGGCGCAACTGGCGGGCGCAATCGACGATCAGGAAGTTAAGGGAATCCTTTTAAGTCAGGCTATTGAACAACTGACGGATAAAGCCAGTCCAGATCAACAAAGCTTGGCTGCTATATGGCTAACAGAGCTCGCCGAAGTATTCTTTAAGCTTAATCGGCCAACGGATGCGATGGATAGTCTGAAGCAATGTGAAAAATTGATCAGAGACAATCTGGCGGTTCCACCGAAGTGTTAAATATCAGAAAACTAAAATTATAAATATTTAGTAAGTGAGCGCGAAGCTGGACAGGGTTGGCAACTCCGTTCCTGACGTTTTCGCGCTCCTTGGAAGGATCGAGATTTTGAACCTCGCTCCAGACATTTCTAATACTGCTGACAAGCTCTGTATGATGGCGTAATTAAAACTCTACGAATGGGGTAAATATCCCGTCCGGCCTTGAACAATTGTTATTACAAAGATGCTTAATAAATGAGCGCTTCAGTATTCATTAAGAGGAGCAGCACTCTGAATAGTTACAAAACTAACTGCTTAAAATAACTCATCAGCCGCTTTCCGGTATGCTTTGTTGCCTTCATGAGCATGTTTCAAGTGGCGCAACTCCTCGGCAGCCTGGTCGCGCTGTTGAGTAATCAAATCACTAATAGCCTTGTCAATTAGCTGGATTTCTTCGATCGGACCGACCAGACTTAACTTTGTCGATTCATCCATAGTCTGGTTGTCGAAAATCGTTTCCAGCATAATCCTACGCCGCTGCTCTAGTGACTCAAACTCATCCCAATCATCCGCCGTGGCTGCAGCTAACATGGCCTGAGTTACATCGAGCAATTGCTCCCCCTTAGCGTATATATTCAATATCGATTCGTCTTCCATAAACGTCCGTTAACTACAAATCATCAGTTATTTCAATAAGTACTAGTTTTAGGGGCAAATTGTTGCGTCAAATAGCTGGCGGTGGACTGCATTCGTCCAAGCATAGCATCCATCCGGTTAAAACGTTTATACAGACGCTCTTCGAGCGAACTCATCCGGTCAGCAAGCTCAGTGCGTTGCTTGGTGATTTGATCTATATTTTTTTGCAAGCCGTTGGTGCGGTTAGTAAAGGTACCTGTTTTACTGAGCGCACCTGTCATGACCTTGTCCAACCGCTCGATTAAACCGCGTGAAAAATCAATCGTACCCTTGGAGCCCGTAGTAGTGCCCTCGATTAACAGCTTTAACCCTGTCGAGTTGCCTGCGGTTGAGGTCAATATCTGGCCTTTGCCGGTGGCGGCCAGTCCTCCTATAGTGCCGGTGATATCGAAACCGGCAGTGCCCGTAGAGACGCTTAAGCCCAGCGTATTAGTGGTGTTCGCGGTGATCTGCAGCTGAGAAGACGCGCCGTAGCTTTTGGACGTGAAAATCATGCGGTTATTGTCGGTATCATAAGCAACACCAACGGACAGCCCCTTGGCCTTTAATGCACTGTCACCGTTGATGCGGGATTGTATTTCCGTCGCTAATTCTGCATAGCTGGCGTATGTTTTTTGGGTCAAGGCGATAGAGCCCGATTGAGTGCCATCCACCTTAATAGAGAACGTGTCATTTCCGGCGCCTATCGTCAAAGAAGAAGGTGCTGCACCGTTCAACACGCCTTGAGTAGCGATTTGCGTGATGTCGACCGCATATTGGCCGGCCTTGGTGTCGGCTGTATTCGATAAAAACAACACATTGGAATTAGAAGGGTTTCCAAACGCCGCAAACACCCCGGTCACACCCGGGCGGTTCGAGGCCAGTTGGCTATTTAGCCGGGTACTGTCCAGAGCCAGCGTACCGTCTCTTTGCGTGCTGATGCCAATGTCGGCCAACGATTTGGCAGAACCGTTCAGGCCGCTGATCATGTTGCCCAATTCGTATCGTAGCGATGCCATGGCGCTGCCCAAGGTAGGGTCGCCTTGCAATAGCCCGCCTTTTCTCGTTGTCGTATTGTAAGTGGTCAGGGGAGTTACGGTGCTCACCAAGTCATTAAAGCCTTTGACGAAGCTATTGACAGCCGTGACAATATCATCGTTATTCTGGCTGGTGCTCACGGTAACAATCTTGCCGGGCTGGGCCTGCAAAAGATTAAGCTTGAGTCCTTTTAATGCGGTGTCAACGGTATTGGATGAACTTGTTATATCCAGTCCGTTAATAGCAAGTATGGCATCCTGAGCCGCCTGGGGTTGTACCATATTGGCGGCGGCTGCGTTATACGCAAGTTTCGAGAGGCCGGCATTATCGGTATTGCTGGTATCGGCATCGTTAGTGACACTGATTTCCATGCTGCTGTTTTGGCCGGTCTTGGTCGAACTTAAAACCAGGCGCGAGCCGCTATTGTCAGTGACAACCGAAGCCGTTATTCCCGCTTTAGCCTGATTAATAGCCAGGCTTAACCCGGCCAACGTGTTGTTGCTGGAATCTACAGTCAGCGATAGCGTGCCTTGATTGCCGTCTTGAGTAAAGCCGGTAGGGTTATTGTCTATATCGTAAGCAGTAGTGCCGAATTTAATGGTTAGCGTACCGGTGCCCACCGTTGATGTGGCGGAACTAAAAGACGAAGAAGCCAAAGTCTGGCTTTTAGCCAGCTGTTTGACTTCCAAGTTGTAGCTGGCCACGTCTGCATTGCTTCCGGCTGAGGTGGTTATGATCGCCGTATCGCTTGAGGTGGCGGAGATTTTTTGAAAGGCGCTGGCGTATTTTAGGCCGGACAGGCTGGTCTGAAAACTTGACATCGCACTTTTAAGGCTGCCGTATGAGGAAATCTGAGCCGTAAGTGTCGCTTCCTGTTTGTCCAGCCGCTTAGTGACCGGGACCTGTTCCGCTGAGACCAGACTGGATACCAAGCTTTTAATATCTATGCCGGAGCCTAGACCTGTTGATGTGATGCCTGCCATTGTTCGATCCTCCACCTATAAGTAACGGGTAATAAATTTATCGTTATACACAACGATAGATTTAGTTTATGAGATTAATGATAGCTGCGATAAAAATAAATATCACCTGTAGGAGCGGCTTTAGCCGCGATAAATAATCAGCCCCAATCGCGGCTAAAGCCGCTCCTACAACCAGACTGCATCCCACAACGGATAATCGCCTATTTTATCCACTAAACCCGCTCTTAATGGATTTGCTACAATATAATGTGCAAGTTGTTGCAGGTCTTCTTCTTTGCGTACAGCATGATCGTGATAACCTTCTTGCCACAACACTTGATTTGAACCTACATCGCCCCGATTACGGCGAATTTTTTGTATTTGATACGCCGAACAACCTTTAACGCTTTGCATTACTCTTGCCAGATTCCAATCATTTTGTAAACTAAACAGCCAATGCAAATGATCGGGCATGACCACAAAAGCCAAACTGTTAACATGTTGCTGCAACTGTTGATGACGCATTGCCTGCACAACAAGCCTTCCTAAGCCAAAGTCGGCAAAGACCTCTTGGCGTTGGCAGGTCACAGTTGTAATCAAATAAACCCGGTTATTCTCAGAATGCCGGCCTTGTCTCAAGCTCTTTCCATGGGGCTTAATCGTATTGATCGTCATACCCATTATAACAATAACCTCAGTAGGAGCGGCTTTAGCCGCGATCAGCAATTCTCATCATGAGCATTTTGTGAAAAGTTTTTCACTAGAACCTTTTTAAATAGGTTCTTAGACCTTGTGCTCCAATCGTCTTTCAAAATGAGAATTACTGAGCCGCGGTAACATTAGTCGCTATAATCTTTCGCGGCTAAAGCCGCTCCTACTATAATCAAGCCTGCGCTTTAAACAACACCCCTGTCAAATCATCCAGATGCTTGGCAAGTTGAAGTACATCTTCGCCGGGTATCTGGCGTATTACTTCATGAGTCTCACTGTCGGTAATCTGCATCACCATCTTCCCTGAAGACTCATCCAAACTGAAGCCCAAAGAACGTTGCGCCATTTGAAAGAAATTGTTGATGTCATTAACGGCACTGGAGATTTGTTGCTTGTCCTCCTGATCAGGTTGTTCAGTCAACTTGACCTGTATGGGCGCTGTCGACGTAGACACCGCAGTGATGGGGCTGTCATGCTTGGGTGGTGCTGTAGCGGACCCCGAACCCTGATAAGGCGGGGATGAAACTGCTTTTAACGTGTCCATAAAGCCTCCTTTATGATAAGGCCAAAAAGGGCGGGGGTTTATAAGCCGCCGCCCTGTCTTAGATTAATGAATTAACCTGATTTGATTAACGTAATAACGCCATCACACCTTGGCTGGACTGGTTCGCCTGGGCCAGCATCGCAGTACCGGCTTGTTGCAAGACCTGAGTGCGGCTCAATTCTGCAGATTCCGCCGCGAAGTCAGCGTCTTGAATACGGCTGCGGGCTGCAGACAGGTTTTCAGAGGTCGATTCCAGGTTGGCGATGACTGATTGAAAGCGGTTTTGCACCGCACCTAAGGTGCTGCGCAAAGTGGTAACAGTACTCAGGGCATTGTCAACGCGCTGGATGGTATCCAGAGCGCCATCAACCGTCAAGGTGTTGGCAGTAGACAGGCTGCCGGAATCCGCAGCTTTGACGCCCGCAGCGAAGGTGCCGCCCAGGGTGGCAGCTTCTGCGCCGCCCAGAGTGATTTCGCTGGCCGAAGTCAACTTCAGTGCACCGCCGGTGACTGAGGCATAGACGCCGGTGACATCGCCGTTGATCTTGTCAGCCAGTGCTTGGGTATTGGTATAGGTGCCTGCCATGGACGTGCCGTTGATGGTCAGATTGTCCAAGGTGACCGCGCCGCCTGCCGTTCCCGCTACGCCGGTGTTAATGGCAAAGCCGGCCGTAATTGCGTTGCTATCCGCACCGGTGATGGCGATTGCTGCTGTAGAACCGGTTTTGGTGATCGTAAGCGCATTGACTGCGGCGCCCGCCAAGCCTACCGAATTGCTGATGCTGGCATGATCAGAGCCAGTGATTGCTATGGCTTTGGTATTGGCCGCATCAGTGCGGGTGAAGCGTAATGTCGCACCAGCTCCGTCAAATGCTGCGGTGATGTTTGCAGAGGCTGCGGAAAGTTGACTGTTTACTTCGGTCAGGAAAGCGCCTGCAGTTGTGAGGTTGGTATTTAAAGTAATAGCTTTGCCATCGACGGTAAAGGTCTTCGCGCCGCCGCCTGAATAATCGACATCACCAGTGGCCGCGACTGCGGCTAAGGAGCTCGAAGTACCTACTGTCAGGCCATTGCCATTGTTTACTGTATAGTCGGAGCCCAGCTGGCTTGCAATCTCAGCGGCAAGGCCGTTTCTGTCGGTATAGTCTGCGTCCAGGATTACGGACTGGCCATCGACAGTAAAGCTGGCGCCGCCGCCGGCGGTGCTGTAAGTGCCGGCAAAACCTGCGTCGGTACCAGTAATTGCGACGGTTGCGGTGCCACTATCGTTGTCGTCATCAAAAGTGAATTCAGCGATAGACTCGGCATTAGCAGCCGTAATGTTAATCGCCGCAGAGCTTGCGCCTGTCGAGGTGCGGGCGATGGTCATGGTTCCGGCGTTATTGGTTACCGTGTAACTGCCGCCCAATTGAGCCTGAATAGCTCCGGCGACACCATCGGTACTGGCGTAATTCTGATCCAGGGTCACCGCAGTGCCGCCGATCGTCATGGTGGCGACAGCGGTCGTAGTTGCGGCGCTACCGGCAACACCGGCTGTGTCCCTAAAGCCCGCAGCAAAAGCAGGTGCGTCGACTCCGGTTATTGCCACGGCGGTAGCGCTGCCTGTATGGGTAATAACAAGCTCGTTGCTGCCGTTGATGGTTGCAACGTAGTTGACTTTGTCGGCAAGAGCGGAAGCCTGTATCTGGGTGTTTACTTCATCTGCTATAGCGGCATAATCAGCCTCGTTGGTACTCAGCGTGATGGTTGTGCCATCAATGGTCAGATTGGCGTTGGTGGTGGCAACGGCTGCGATCCCAGCAGAGGCAGTATCGACGGCAAAACCGGCTGTACCAGCATTAGCATCAATGTTAGTGAGTGTTATAGCGCCAAGTTTGCCGTCGTTTTCAAAGGTAAGTACGCCTGCTAAGTTTGTGACATTAACAGCCTCATTGCCGGCTGTTGCCCGGATTTGTGTTTGGATGTCTAATGCTTGGGCATCGAGATCTGCATAGTCTTGATTTAAGGTGATGCCTACTGTTGGAGTGGTACTGCCTGCGATAGTCACGTCGAACTGTGCGATGGCGGCACTGTGGGTGAAATCGGTGATAGCAGTTGTAGTCACTTGCGCATCTGTCTGCGGGGCGGCGGCAGTGCTGAAGTTAAAACCATTCGCTATCGTCTGTGCGGTGGATGTGCCGGCGACTAGCGTGGATGGGGCTCTAAAGTCTGTTGTTGTGGATCTGATAACAATGTGACCGGCGGTGTCGGAACTGCCGACAGCGCTGAAGTCGGACGTGGCTGCTACGGTGGAAACGACATGCCCGTCAACGGCGCCGGCGCCCATTGAGCCGGATGTCGTGGTAGCGACCTTGCCGGAGGCGGCAATGCGCACATCGGTGGACATGCCTAGAGTAATAACTTCACCGGCATTGGCGCCGATCTGGAATTTGGCGTCACCCAGGCTGCCGTTGAGCAATTTTTGGCCGTTGAAGCTGGTTGTTGAGGCGGTGCGGTCAATTTCAGACAGACGTTGTTGTACTTCCAGATCGATTGCGGCACGGTCAGCCGCAGTGTTGGTGACGTTTGATGACTGTACGGCGAGTTCCCGGATGCGTTGCAAGTTGTTGGTTATTTCTGCCAAGGCGCCGTCACCGGTTTGAACCATGGATATGCCGTCATTAGCGTTGCGGACGGCCTGATTTTGGCCTTTAATCTGAGAGGTCATACGGTCGCTGATCCCCAAACCTGCGGCATCATCCTTGGCGCTGTTAATACGCAGACCGGATGATAACCGTTGCATCGCTTGCATACCGGCAGCTTGTGATCTGTTTAAATTACGTTGCGCATTGAGCGCGCTCATATTGGTGTTGATGATTTGAGCCATGATACTTCTCCTAAAAATGGAAATTTATTTCGGTTTTAGATGAGGGGATATTGTGTATCCTTCGCAACCTGCAATTTGTATCGGCGTGGTTTTAGGAACCTTTAATTTTTTTTTAGGGTTGTTGTCTCAGCAGTGGGTAGGATCGGCTTTAGCCGCGATATTCGTGCGCTGGTTGTGATGGTCGCGGCTAAAGCCGCTCCTACACTATTGATCAAGTTATGCGGTTGTATTTAGCTGGCGCGACGATAAATTTTTTGCAGGAAGCCTAAAGTTTTTGTTTAGGTCGTCGCTACAATCAGCAGGTGTTCTAACAGTGGGACGCAATATTTTGATCAATGAGGATAGACCAATGAATGCTTTATCAGCCATAAAACAATATCAGCAAGTGAGTGCCAGTAGTTCTGTCATGGGGGCCTCGCCTCATCGTCTTGTACAAATGCTGATGGAAGGCGCTTTGGAGCGGATAGCGATTGCAAGAGAAAGTATGGCGCGCAATGAAATAGCCTTGAAAGGCCAAAGTATCAGTCACGCTATTCAGATTGTGGGTGGCTTGCAAGGGTCTTTAAATGAAGAGGCAGGCGGCGAAATTTCAGAAAATCTGAGTAATCTTTATGATTATATGATTCGCCGTCTGCTTTTCGCCAATCTTAACAATGATGAAAGTGCTTTGGAGGAAGTTTCCGGTTTGATGATAGAAATTAAAATGGGCTGGGATTCGATGCCCGATGATTATAAACATTAACTTGGGAGGTTTTTATGATTAGTTCAGTGGGTGGTTCAGGCGTATCGTTATTGATTGCAGCGGCTATGAAAGAGGCGACAGCCGCGCAAGATGTGGAGATTGCTGTTCTTAAGAAAGGCCAGGATATTGAAAAGGCAAATGGGGAGTCGGCTTTAAAGTTAATCGCTTCGGCAACCGGCACTACGAGCGCTGGAGGCATTGATATTCATGTTTGAGTCTATTGTAGGAGCGGCTTTAGCCGCGATATGGCCGCGATTATTTACGAATATCGCGGCTATATCGCGGCTAAAGCCGCTCCTACAGAGGTAATCTACGGAAGTTACCCCCATCTATCTCGTTTATCCGCTTGATCGGATTAACAGCGCCGTCTTGTCTAAAGCCAGCAGTGCATTTTTAATCACTGTAATCCCCTTATCTCCCTGTGTTGTTGCCTCGACAATCAACCTCGAACTAAGGCATAACCGCAAGGCGCTTACCGCTATGCCGTTACGTGTGCCACAGGCAACCGGCTGCCCAAGTTGGCATCGTATTGCGCCAATATCGCCAAGGTCTAGCGCGACCGACAGTTGTCGATAGACATGCAACGTTTCTTCGCTGTTTAACGGTGTCCTTCCGGCAGGTTGGGGATGGTAAAGCAGGAAAGGGAAGATGGTCTGGAGGTGATCCCAGTCATTTGCCGTTATTAACGGGTAACGATCAATCCGTGGGGTGGGCAATGGCCCGAAGTGCGGGTCGGATTGCAGGCGTTGCCGGATCGCTTCTGCAAAGGTTTGGAGGAAGTCTATGGTCGCTGCTTTCGGCACGGCGCGAAATTTTCTCAGCTCATTCAGGGCTACTTCGCAACGCAGCAGCAGTCCGAAATTGGAGGAATGATCCAGATGCTCGGACCCAGTCCAGTCGGTCGGCCAATTTGCTTTGGATGAACAAGGCAATAAGCCGGATGGAAATTTGCGTTTTTGGAGGCGCTCCGCTACCTCTGAAGGCATCAGTAATACGGCTGAGAAAGACGGCGCGGTAAAAAATTTCGATCCGGTCAGCGCTATCATAAAGCCCTGATCCAGATAGGCGCGCAAAGTCGGCAGAGCAATGCGGAACTGGCAGGCATCGACCAATACTTCAATGTTATCGGGATAGCGACGGTGGAGCGCTATGACGCAGGCCGGACTCGGTGCGATCAATCCGCTTTTGGATTGATCGACAAGAATCAACAGAACGCGCCGATCCAAGGCAACGGCTTTGTTTGCCAGAGTTTCCACTTCGGCATCGATTGCCGCTAACGGTCTGGGTGTTCCGTCGTCAAGGCGAATGGATACTTGTACAACTTCAACGGCGTTATTGCCGATTACGGAATTTCCGTTTAAGGCTGAGGCCACTCCGCTTCCGGTTTCATTGGCTTCCACCATGATTACCAGTGCCGGTGAGGATGCTTCACTACCCGTGTATTGCGCTGCAATGGCATGTACATCGGTACCCGACGGGGAGAAGATAAGCTCTAGTCCGGTAATGTCGGATAGTTCGCATAATTCCAGCCATTCCAGGCGAATCCTTTGGATTTGTCGGTCATAGACGGCTGTGTGCGAGCCGGTGCTGATGGCTTCCAATAATTCTTGGCGCAATTGGTTGGCGACAGCGAATCCTTCCGTGGAAATGGTCGATGCCGTAGAGGAGCCGAATGCCAGTAGCTGAGGGTCGGGAAGCGGCTGGCAGCCGTATTTGTTGGTTCCGCTGAGCGGGTCGAGCGCGAGGCGGACATCGCCACCGGCAAGCAGAAGTTGCTTTGTGGACGGCAATTTGTCTGGTGTTTGGGATGGGTTTGGCACGATAATTAAAATGATGTCATGAAGTTACTGGCTGACCGGGTGCTATGTGTTGATTGCTGTGTTTAAGGGATCAGGAAATTACCAATGCACCCCTTTATCCAGCATCACCGTAGGAGCGGCTTTAGCCGCGATGTATTAGAGTATTAGAGTTTCGCGGCTAAAGCCGCTCCTACCCTTTTTGTTCCGGCTCATGATAAACGGTATTTTGGTCATTGCCGCCTCTCTAAAGTGTAATGCAACAAATACTTAACGGGGGCATGGATATATTTTAAAGAGCGCTACGTTTCAGCAGCATCTGTCGAAAGGCGCTGAATACCTTGTTCATTTGCGGTTGTTTGTAGGGAAAAATGTCGACTGGATCGATGGCATGAACAATCATGCAGCTATCTATCTCGAAAATCAGAAGTTTGCCGTCAGCGGTCTCGCCGCAATCGATACCCAGATAGTCCAGTCCAACCCGTTCGTTAATGGTGCGAAAGGCTTCGGCATGTTTACAGGCAAAGGTGTTGTCGAAATCAATCATAAAACGCTCTTCTTCAGCGCGTTTTTCGGCATTTTCTGCCATGCCTGCATTCAGGTAATGGATCATCCAGTGCTCGGAAATGCCGACATGACAAACAAAGGGAGTGCCGTCAATCAGTACGATGCGATATTTTCTGAACAAGCCATCCTGCCTGCGATAGTCAATAAAACAAGACACGTAAAACTCGTTATTGGGCATGTTTTGCAGATAGCTAACCAACGCGTCCAAATTCTCTATTTTGTCCAGATCTTTCCCGGCGTGGGAATCGACGGGACGAACGATAATTGGAAATTCACCGTCCGCAAGAATATCGGTAAGCGGCAGTTCTTGATGAGCAACTTGCTCCAGAATCTGCCGGTCTATGCGGACCGTGACCGGCATGGTCACTCCCGGAGCGGATTTTAGTAATGCGCAAGCCTCATTGCGCGACATTAATGCAATACGATCCGGTCTGTTCAGCACTGGGTGCGGCCATGCGGCTATGGCGGCATCGACCTGTTTTAACAGCGGCATATTTTGATCGGATTGGGCAACGGCAACAAATAGCACATCGTGATCAGGGAGCTTGGCCGGTAAAGGTAAGTCTTGAGTCACATAAACTATATCGAGGGCGACGTCGGAGTTTTCCAGCAGAAATTCCAGAGGCGTGTTTGCCATTAAATCGCCGGCTCCCATGATTGCAAGCAACCGAACATTAACGTGGCCTGTTGCTGTGGGCGGGGAATATATTTGCTGACTTTCAATGGCCTGGGTTTGCGTGGTTAAGGCTAAATCGCGATGGCCTCTGAGTTGCAAAACCGTAGATAAATCCATCAGGGCATTGCCGCCGGTATCGGTCTCTGCGCGTTCGATTAATTGCGTACCCAGGGGTGCGAGATCGCAGCCGGAGTGGGCCATCCGCATCAGCTTTGCCAGGCCGATCAGCGGTTCGATAAGTTCATTGGTTTGCATTCTGTTTCTTAAGGTTGGATGTTTTTTATTGCCAGGGATGGTGTGTATGCAGCATCCCTGTCAGGAACAGGCGCGGCGAGCGGCGCAACTACCCAGTGCGAGCGTGGCATCGATCAAGGCGTCAATGTCGCTTGTCGTGGTGCGATGATTAACGATGGCGGCTCGTATGGCTAGCTGTCCGTTGAGGGTTGTCGTTGACGGTGCGGCAATGCCGGATTCTTGCAGTGCAACCACAATATCTGCATTGACCCGGTTGGCATCGGTGCTGCGATAGCGGAAGCAGACGATGTTCAGTGCAACGGGTGCGAGTAACTCCAGACGTGGTTCGGCTTCGATACGCAGCTTCATGTGCTGAGCCAATGCACAGGTATTTGAAATAACCTGTCCTAATTTTTCTGCGCCATAAACTTTTATGGTGAACCATGTTTTGAGCGCCCTGAAACCTCGCGACAGGTCAGGGCCGAAATCGCACGGCCACGGCGAACCGGCTGCCATGCCCCGGGGGCCACGTTTCAGGTAGGCGGCGGACGAGGCAAAGGTGCTGTGGTGCAGTTCGCCGTCCCGAACCAATATAAATCCCGCATCATAGGGAACTTGTCCCCATTTGTGAAAATCAAAGGCGATGGAATCTGCGCGTTCAATGCCTTGCAGGCGAGGTGCAATATCAGGCGCCAGCATGGCCAGTGCGCCGTAAGCGCCATCAACGTGGAACCAGATGTTTTTGCGATGGCAGAGCTCGGCAATAGACTGAAGATTGTCAATGGCGCCGACACCCACGGTGCCCACTGTTCCGGCAATGAAAAACGGCGTCAGGCCAATCTTTTGGTCTTCGGCAATGGCAAGTTCAAGTGCCGCTATGTTCATTTGGTGGTGCTCGTCGACAGGTATCATACGTAGCGCATCACTACCGAAACCGGCAATATCCATGGCCTGAACGAGGCTGATGTGAGCGTCGGCGGAGGTGTAGGCAATCAACTGCCGGTTGTCGGCAGTTAGGCCCTTATGGCGCACATCAGTACCTAACAGAGCGGTTCTTGCAATCAATACGCCAAGCAGATTAGCCATTGAGGTCCCTGTCACAAACAGGCCGCTGGCGGTTTCCGGGAAATTGAACAGTTCCCGAACCCACTGTACTACTTGACGTTCGATTTCTATGGGGGCCTGGTCGCGTCCGCCAAGATTGGCGTTCAGTCCGGCTGCCAGCATTTCCGCCAGCATGCCGACGGGAGTTCCTCCGCCATGAACCCAGCCCATAAAACCGGGATGGACGTTGCCTAAGGCATAGGGGAGTACATCTTTCATGAATATGGCATGAGCGCTTTTGAGATCATGTTGTCCGTCATTCAATGCTTGTTGAAATGAATGTCGTACTTCTTCGGGCATAGGTTGCCAGACCGGTTGATCGCGTAAGTGTTCAAGATAGTCGATCATGTCGTCCAGCATTTGATGGCCTTGTAACCGAAAGGCATTCCAGTCGGACGGATCCAATGTGTCTTCAGAGGTTTTCAGCATAGTTATATTGGATTGAGACTGACATGGGTTTGGTAAGGAGGCGATATTAAGTCATCGACCAAGAATCTTTTAACTAAAGGGGCTGTAACTTACCTGTGTAAAATAATTTCCAGTACCAGTTTGCTGCCAAAGTAAGCCAGCAGCAGCAAAATAAAGCCTGTTAGAGTCCAGCGGACTGCAGTTTTGCCACGCCATCCGTAACGCAGTCGGCCTAGCAAAAGACAAGAAAAAATGATCCAGGCGATAATGGACAAAACGGTCTTATGCACTAAATGCTGGGCAAATAAATCTTCAATAAAGATGAAGCCGCTGACCAATGAAATGGTCAGAAAAAAAAGCCCTGTGCCGAGCATTTGGAACAATAAAGATTCCATGGTTTGTAGGGAAGGCAATGATTGGATGAAGCGTTTGGGCGGATGGCTTTTAAGTTGCTGGTCTTGCATGGCGAGCAAAACGGCTTGCAAGGCGGCGATGTTTAGCAGGCTGAACGCGATAATCGAGGTTAATATGTGAACGCTCATCTGCCAATTGTGGGTATGCAGTAGATGCGGTTTATTGGGTAGATTCAACTCCAGCGCCAACATGATGGCGGCAATAGGAAATATCACGATACCCAGTTTTTCGACAGGTTTGTTAAATGTCGCCATGAGCAGCAGCAGGGCGACAATCAGTGAGATTAAGGATGCTGTGTTGATGAAGCTAAAGTTGAAGCTGTTGCTTTGCTGGAAAGCGATAGCGATATATAAAAGGTGTGCGCATACTGCTGCCCAAGCCAGATAAAGCGGTGTGCGTTGTCTTCTGTTCTGATGCGTGTCTCGGGCAATAAATAGTGTGCTTGCCAGATAAGTGCAAATTGAAAAGGTAGCGAGTGTGGTGTTCATTAGGGTCGTTTTTATTGGTTTGTGATCATATAGATAACACCACTGTCAGGTGCGGGCTTATTGCCTGTATGGATGCAGGTAAGGGCATTAGCTTCGCATAACGCGATAAGTCGCTTCGCTGGCGCACCACAAATTCCCTTGAGTTTAATGCAAAGGCCTTAATGGCTATGTTAATATATCCCGTTAAATAGTCCTAACGCATTTGTGTTAGTGAATGGTTTCCTTCAGATTTAATAAAGACACTGATATGTTTGATAATTTAACCGATCGATTAAGTAGCACGCTTAAAAAAATTAAAGGTCAGGGGCGCTTGACTGAAGACAATATCAAGGACACTCTGCGCGAAGTGCGCATGGCTTTACTTGAGGCTGATGTCGCTTTGCCGGTGGTTACGGACTTTATTGAGCGTGTCAAAGTGGGCGCGTTAGGTCAGGAAGTTCAGGCCAGTCTTTCGCCGGGTCAATCGCTGATTAAGCTGGTTCAGGCTGAACTGATTAGTGTTATGGGTGAGGCAAACGAAAAGCTGAATCTTAATGCCGTTCCTCCTGCGATCATTTTAATGGCAGGTTTGCAAGGTGCCGGTAAAACTACGACGGTGGCCAAATTAGGTCGCTGGTTAAAAGAAAATCAAAAGAAAAAAGTCGGCGTAGTCAGTGCCGACGTTTATCGCCCTGCGGCTATTAAGCAGTTGCAGATGCTTGCAAATGAGCTTTCTCTAGAGTTTTTTGAAAGTGATATTTCACAAAAGCCAGTTGATATCGCTAAAAATGCGATTGAAGCGGCTAAGAAAAAATTTCTTGATGTAATTATTATTGATACCGCCGGTCGTCTTCATATTGATGATGAAATGATGGGCGAGATTAAAGAATTGCATGCGGCAATCAACCCTGTCGAAACCTTATTTGTTGTTGACAGTATGACTGGGCAGGATGCCGCGATTACCGCAAAAGCCTTTAATGATGCCCTGCCGTTGACCGGGATTATCCTGACCAAGGCGGATGGTGATGCGCGAGGCGGTGCGGCGTTGTCTATACGTCATATTACCGGTAAGCCGATCAAGTTTATCGGGATGGGCGAGAAAACCGATGCTTTGGAGCCTTTCTATCCGGATCGTATCGCATCCCGTATTTTGGGTATGGGCGATGTGCTGGGCTTGATTGAAGAGATTGAGCAGAAAGTTGATAAGGAAAAGGCCGAGAAGCTCGTCAAAAAACTGCAAAAGGGCAAGGCTTTTGATCTGGAAGATTTTCGTGAGCAATTGCAGCAAATGCAGAATATGGGCGGAGTTGGCTCTATGCTCGATAAATTACCTGGCATGAGCAGCATCCCCCAAGAAATGAAAGACAAGGTTAATGACAAGGAATTATCGCGTCAGATTGCGGTGATTAATTCCATGACCATGAAAGAAAGACGATATCCTGATTTGATTAAAGGCAATCGGAAAAAGCGCATTGCTGACGGTTGCGGGCAACAGTTATCGGATGTTAATCGTATCTTGAAGCAGTTTATGATGATGCAGAAAATGATGAAGCGCTTCAAAGCGGGCAATATGGCGAATATGATGCGGGGCATAAAAAATAATGTGCGCGGCATGGGTATGAGAAGGTAATTATTGTTGCGTTAATGACGGCTTATTCGATGGCTAAAGTGAATGAATTTGACGGGATGTGCGTTGTTCTTTACTTATAGAGAAAATCGAGTAAAATAAGTCGATTAAATTTTGACTAAATGTTTTTGAGGAACTTAGATGGTAACCATTCGTCTTTCTAGAGGTGGCGCGAAAAATCGTCCTTTCTATCACGTTGTTGTAACCGATAGCAGAAGCGGCCGTGACGGTCGTTATATTGAACGTCTTGGTTTTTTTAACCCCTTGGCGCGCGGCAATGAAGAAAAATTGCGTTTAGATTGTGATCGCGTTGATCATTGGAAAGCCAATGGCGCACAGCCTTCTGATCGCGTTGCGAAATTGATTAAAGACGCACGTAAAGCGGCGGCATAAACTGAGTTGTCAGAGCAACAGCATATAAGCGTTGGAAAGCTTTCCGGCGTTTTTGGCATAAAAGGATGGGTTAAGGTATTTTCCTTCACTGATCCGAGGGAAAATATTTTAACCTATTCTCCTTGGTTGTTGAAAAAAGGCGACGATACAAAAACAGTTAATGTTGTTGACGGACAGCTACAGGGTAAGACGATAGTCGCCCAGTTGACCGGTGTTGATGATAGGGATCAAGCAGCAAGCCTGATGGGCTGGGATATTTTTATAACCCAGGATCAGCTGCCAAAAGCGGCTAAAGGTGAATATTACTGGTCCGATTTGATTGGTTTGAATGTTGAAACCATTGATGGCGTTCAGTTAGGTGTGGTTGATAGCCTTCTGGAAACTGGTGCTAATGATGTGGTCATTGTCCAGGGAGAGCGAGAGCGGGTCATTCCGTTTTTACAGGGACAAACGATAATTAACGTTGATCTGAATGCCGGTAAAATTGTTGTCGATTGGGATCCTGAGTTTTAATTAACAGCATGCGTTTTGACGTTGTAACATTATTTCCGGAAATGGTGACAGCGGCTGCGGGTTACGGTGTAACCGGGAGAGCAATCGAACGCAAGATAGTCAGTTTGTCGGTATGGAACCCTCGGGATTATACCCACGACAGACACAGAACTGTTGACGATCGTCCTTATGGCGGTGGCCCTGGCATGGTTATGAAGTATCAGCCGTTACATGATGCGGTTAGCGGTGCCAAACAGGCGTGCGCTGAGATCACCAAAGTGATCTATTTGAGTCCGCAAGGCAAACCGATTACTCAGGCTTTGTTAGCCGAAGCCTGTAAAGTATCGCAATTGATTTTGGTTGCGGGGCGTTATGAAGGTATTGATGAGCGCTTTGTCGAGTTGGATTGCGACGATGAATGGTCTATCGGTGACTATGTTATCAGTGGCGGTGAACTTGCAGCATTGGTAATCATTGATGCGGTGACCCGGTTGCTGCCGGGTGTGCTTGGTGATGAAGACTCGGCCCAGCAGGACTCTCACAGTGATGGTTTGCTGGATTGTCCTCACTTTACCAGGCCTGAACAGATTGAAGGACGTTCGGTGCCGGAGGTTTTACTAGGTGGCAATCACGCGGATATAGGCCGCTGGCGAATGAAACAGGCTTTGGGACGAACCTGGCAGAGACGACCGGATTTGTTGGAAAAAAAGAATTTGAGTGCAGAGCAGGAAAATTTGCTTAGAGAGTTTATTGTGGAGTTGGTTTAAATTAAGGTGTAGTAATGAGCAATATTATTGATGAATTGGAAGCGGAACAACTGAAACAGATTCCTGACTTTGGTCCAGGTGACACGGTTGTTGTACAAGTTAAGGTAAAAGAAGGCGAGCGTGAAAGAATTCAGGCTTTTGAAGGTATCGTAATTGCAAAACGTAATCGCGGATTAAACTCAGCTTTCACAGTAAGAAAAATTTCTCACGGTACCGGTGTTGAGCGTGTTTTTCAGACTCACAGCCCTATCATTAGCGAGATCAACGTTAAGCGTCGCGGCGATGTACGTCGTGCCAAGTTGTATTACTTGCGTGACCTGACGGGTAAAGCGGCTCGTATTAAAGAAAAACTTTAATCAAGCTGGTTTGCATGAAATAAAAAAGGCAGCTTAAGCTGCCTTTTTTTATGGATAATGATTCGGCTTGGTTGCATATTTAAGCCTAAAATTGTAGATTTCTTTTATGCGTTAATTGCTATTTACCGAATGCTTAAAATCATTCAGGACTTGTTTAATGCCGTTTATAATTCAATGGGTAGAAAGCTGCTCCGGAGCAGAGGATGTTGTAAAGCTTCAGACGCCGGCAGGACAGCTTATTCTATATAGCCAGCAAGGCGTGATTAGCAAAACAGACTGGGGGTTGGGTGATTGTCCGAATCAGTCCGGTGAACATGAATTAAATCAGTATTGGCAGAATGCCGATAAACGCATTAACGTTAAATTGTTAAAACAGGGCAGCGTCTACCGAAACCAAGTCTGGGCTGCACTTTGCCAAATACCTTTTGGCGAAACCATGACTTATTCTGCATTGGCAAAAAAAATAGGTTCATCGGCGCGAGCAGTCGGCAATGCGTGCCGGGATAATCCCTATGCTTTAATCATTCCTTGTCACCGGGTGGTTTCCGTTTCAGGCATGGGCGGCTATTGCGGACAAACCGAAGGTGATTTAATGGCAATAAAACACAAATTGCTGGAATTTGAAGCAAGTCATAAAAAATGAATGCAACCGTTTTGATAGACCAATTTCTCGATGCAGTCTGGGTAGAGCAAGGTTTGAGCGAGAATACGCTTTCGGCCTACGGCAGTGATTTGAGGATTTTTGCCAAATGGTTGGCGGGAAAGCCGATGCTGGAAGTTGATGGCGGGGCGTTATCAAGCTTTCTTGCCAGTCGCTATAAAGAAGGGATAGGCAACAGATCTACTGCGCGTATTTTATCCAGTTTACGGCGTTTCTATGGCTACTACATCAGGGAAAACAGCATAAAAGTCGATCCGACCGCCTTGATAGAGTCGCCTCGCATCGGTCAGCCGTTGCCTGCATCACTATCTGAAAAGGATGTCGAGTTATTGTTGGATGCGCCTGAAGTTACCAATGCACTGGGCTTCAGGGATAGAACCATGCTGGAAATGCTGTATGCCACGGGGCTTAGGGTATCGGAACTGGTCAATTTAAAGTTTGAGCAGATCAGTTTTCGGCAAGGCGTGGTCAGAATCATCGGTAAAGGCAACAAAGAGCGGTTGGTGCCGGTCGGTGAAGAAGCCATGAGTTGGCTGGAGAATTATATGGACCAAGCCAGAAAGACCATTTTAGGTGAGCGGCAATGCGATTATTTGTTTGTTACTAACCGGGCGGATAGTATGACAAGGCAGGCTTTTTGGCATATTATCAAACGGCATGCGAAAAAAGCAGGGATCAGTAAAGAACTGTCACCGCATACGCTAAGACATGCTTTTGCCACGCATTTATTAAATCATGGCGCGGATTTACGCGTAGTACAGTTATTGCTGGGTCATTCTGATTTATCCACCACGCAAATCTATACCCATATCGCCCGCGAAAGACTCAAAGAATTACATTCAAAATATCATCCAAGAGGATAGCAAAGATGGCTCAAAATATTCACCCGACCGCTTACATAGCACCGGATGTGTCACTGGGAGACAATATTACAGTAGGGCCTTTTGCCGTTATTGAAACAGGCGCTCAAATGGGTGCTAACTGTCAGGTGGGCGCTCATGCCGTGGTGCACAGTTATGTGAAAATGGGTGACGGCAATATTTTGCATCCGCACGCAGTATTAGGCGGTTTGCCGCAAGATACCGGATTTAAGGCCGAAACGGTTTCCTGGCTGATTTGTGGCGATAATAACGTTTTTAGAGAGGGCTTTACTGCGCACCGGGCCTCTAAAGAGCATGCCGAAACGCGCATCGGCTCAGGTTGTTTCTTTATGAATAACAGCCATGTCGCGCATGATTGCACGGTCGGGAATAACACCATATTTGCTAATAATGTCGCGATTGGCGGGCATGTTGAAGTCGGCAATAATGTTTTCATAGGTGGCGCGGTGGTTGCGCACCAGTTTTGCAGAATCGGTTCGTACGCGATAGTGCAGGGCACAACCGGTCTTAATATGGATGTCATCCCCTTTATGCTGATTGGCGGACGCCCCGCCCGGCATTATAAGTTAAACACCGTAGGTTTACGACGTGCCGGCATTACCGGCGAGCGCTATAAAGTGCTGTCGGCTGCATTCCGCTTGTTAAAAAACAAACAAAGCCTGGATGCGCTGGAAGAAACCGAAGAATTAAAACAATTGAAAAACTGGTTGGCTGTCAAGTCAAAACGTGGATTGCACGGGTTTGTTAATGTGTCGAGCTAGTACTCAGCCAGTCTTGTTATGTCGTGTAAAAATTGTTTAGCTCAGCGTAAATCCGCTCATCTCATTCGACAAGCTCATGACAGGCTTTGACAGGATCAGGACGAACGGATTTACTTTCACCCGTCAAAATAGAATTGACTGAGTACTAGTCGGATATCATTAAAATAATTGTTTTATCTTATTTCCATGCGTCGGTGTGGGAGCGTCGATCATTGCGTCCGCAAATTAAATTTATACTGAAAAATCAACCTTGTCCGGCTTAAGCCTCCGGTATCTGGTATCATTACCATTCGAATTACGGCACTTCGCCGCCATTCACGTCAATATAAAGAGCCCTTAGTGAGTACTGCCAAATTTTCATCCCTAGCTTTAAAACCCGCCCTGCTTGAAAATATTGAATCCCTGGGTTATACCCACCTAACGCCCATTCAAGCGGAGAGTCTGCCGCATATCCTTGAGGGCAGAGACGTGATTGCACAGGCTAAAACCGGTAGTGGTAAAACCGCCGCGTTTGGTATTGGCTTGTTGTCCAAGCTGGACTTGAACAGTTTTAGAGTTCAGGCAATGGTTGTCTGTCCAACCCGGGAACTTGCCGATCAGGTCTGCAAGGAAATCCGGCGATTGGCTCGATTCACGCAAAATATTAAAGTGCTGACCTTGTGCGGCGGCGTGCCTTTCGGGCCGCAGTTGGGGTCGTTGGAGCATGGCGTTCATGTAGTTGTCGGCACGCCCGGACGGTTACAGGAACATTTGCGCAAACGCAGCTTACGTTTAAGTAATCTTAAGGTGCTGGTGCTGGATGAGGCAGACCGGATGTTGGATATGGGCTTTGAAGAGGCTATTACGGATGTGATTTCATATGCACCGACACATCGGCAAACGCTTCTTTTTTCAGCAACTTATAGCGATCCTATTCGGGAAATAAGTCAGAAGTTTCAGTTTAAGCCTGTTTCCGTCAGTATTGAAACCAGCCATCACGACAGCGATATTGAGCAACGTTTTTATCAGGTGGAAAAGTCAAAAAGGACAAGCGCACTGGGTTATCTTTTATCCTACTATCGGCCCGAATCGACCGTAATTTTTTGCAATACCAAAAGAGATTGTCAAGATGTGGCGAGTTCGCTTGAAAACAGCGGTTTTACCGTTCAGGCGCTGCATGGCGATCTGGAACAAAAGGATCGGGATCAGGTATTAGTGCGCTTTTCCAATAAGAGCTGCTCCGTTCTGGTTGCGACGGACGTCGCAGCGCGAGGTCTGGATATCAAGGATATGCAGGCGGTGATTAATTATGAATTGCCTTGGGATCCTGAAATCTACGTGCATCGGATTGGGCGTACCGGTCGCGCCGGTAAAAAAGGCCTGGCGTTAAGTTTATGCACGGAACAGGAATTAAATCGGGTTAAAGCTATTGAGGAGTACCAAGCTATTCCCGCAAAGTGGGACGAAGTGGCGCCTTTTCAAATGAGTCATGAGCAGCGCTTTGAGCCGCCGATGGTGACTTTGTGGATTGACGGCGGACGCAAAAATAAGGTGCGTCCTGGCGACATACTGGGTGCTTTAACCGGTGACGCAGGGATCGCAGGCAGTGAAGTGGGCAAAATTGATATTTTTGATGGCCATGCTTACGTGGCTATCAAGCGTGACAGTGTTGATAAGGCTTTGGCTTGCTTGAGAAACGGCAAAATAAAAGGCCGCAATTTTAATGTCCGTAAATCCCAATGGGGATGAGTCGTCGCGTTAGCGCAACGCAACCTCAGAGGCATTAGTAGATTAAGAGCATGTCACCACGAAAACACGAAAAAGGATCAAGGCAATAACTTCGCGCTCTTCGTGTCTTCGTGGTGAACTAATCAATCTACTTATATTTTATTGATTGAATATATGGCTTTTTGTTTAAATTGATGCGTATGAGATTTAGCGCAACGTAATCCAACCCGAAAAGCTAAACGCTTTTTGCTCTAGGCCTGTTTCTGGGCTGATTAGCGCTGGGTTTGCGGGCTTGATTTGAGTTTCTGGCAGGGCGCGGACCTCGTGGCGGCTCTGGTGGCATTGGCGGAGCAACTGCGGCGGCCTCAAAGCCGGCAATTTGTTCTCGTTTAATCTCTTTCCCGATCAGTTTTTCAACCAAGCGCAAAAAACTGTATTCATCATGGGAGACCAGCGATATGGCTTGGCCTTCCTCGCCTGCACGGCCGGTGCGGCCTATTCTATGAACATAATCTTCCGGCGCTCGGGGCAATTCAAAATTGACCACATGAGGCAGCAGGTTGATATCAATGCCGCGTGCCGCCACATCGGTCGCTACCAGCACCCTGATTTCACCGGCTTTAAAACCTGACAATGCACTGGTTCTGGCACCCTGGCTCTTGTTGCCGTGTATGGCGGCTGCCTTAATGTCAACCTTGTTGAGCTTTTCGGTGAGCCGATTCGCGCCGTGTTTAGTGGTCGTGAATACCAGAACCTGCTGCCAGTCATGCTCTTTTATCAAATGACAGAGCAGTTCTGTTTTATTCGCTTTATTAACCAGATAAGCAACTTGCTCAACCAATTCTGCCGCGGTATTGCGTGGAGCGACTTCTATTTTTATAGGATTAACCAGAAGCCCGGTTGTGAGCTTACGGATATCTTCTGAAAAGGTCGCTGAGAATAACAGATTTTGACGCTTCTTCGGGAGGAAGGCGATAATTTTACGAATATCCCGGATAAATCCCATGTCCAACATGCGGTCCGCTTCGTCGAGTATCAGTGTTTCTACTTGATCGAGTTTTACCGCATTCTGATTGACCAGGTCTAAAAGTCGACCTGGTGTGGCGACCAATATATCTACGCCGCCTCTTAATCTCATCATTTGCGGATTGATTTTTACTCCGCCAAAGACAACTTCGGATTTTAAACGCGGATGCAGGTGCGCCCCATACTTATTTACCGATTCGCCTATTTGCGCCGCCAGTTCCCTGGTTGGCGTCAGGATTAATACCCTGACCGGCCGGTTATTACCGTAAGCTTTTTGTGATAAGCGGTGCAGGATGGGTAGAGTGAATCCTGCTGTTTTACCTGTTCCAGTCTGTGCCGCAGCCAGAACATCATGGCCGCCTAAAACGGCTGGAATAGCTTGTGACTGGATAGGGGACGGCGTGGTATAGCCGGCATCAGCAATGGCGCGCAGGAGTGGATCAGATAAACCGAGGGTGGTAAATGGCATATTAGTTAGAGTCTCAATAAAAGGTTGCTGTTGACAAGCGCCTTACAGCATTGTGAAAAGGGTATAGAAGGTTAAATAAAAACGCGGCAAAGAACGGAGGGCTAGTTGATTGCAGTATAATGTTGGCGTTTTGATAGATATGACGTTATGTGCAGTCTCTTGTCGCAGGTAGGCGTGCGAGAGTGTTGTTGATATAAATGGTGCCCCGAGGCGGATTTGAACCACCGGCCTGTCCCTTAGGAGGGGACCGCTCTATCCAGCTGAGCTATCGGGGCAAAAACAGAAGAGATTGTACCATAGATAGGTATTTAATTCATTTGTTCTCTTCGGAGTACATAGATTAAGTCGAAAAAAGCATTTTGTAGTCGGGCAACATGTCAGTCGGAGTATTGTGGCTGGTAATCTTTACTTGGATTAATGTGCGTAACTGAGCATAAGGGCGGCTGCTTTATGCAATGATCAATGGTGAGCTTGTTGCTAATAATAAATAGACGTGAGGAAAATGCTACAAATATTACCGAGCATGAAAAGGCGCTATACCGAAATCAAGGTATGGGTATATCGGTCACTTTGGGTTGAACCGTCAGAGCCATAGGTGTTTACAAACGCTGGCTTGCCTTTTAAAATATCCAGTGAACGTTTGGTGTGGCGAGATAAGAGATCAATGCCTGCGCCGTTTTGTTCATTCAGGTTTCTGCATTCTGCGCAGGCGATCATGAGCTGTGCCCAGTTGCCAATTGATTGGGCGGGCAACAGGCCTGCTGTTTCAGCCCGTTTAAAATATTCTTTGATACTTTCCTGATTATTAGGCAGCTGTTCGGTTGCCAAGACTTGAGTGATTTGTGTGTTGAACTGTTCCAGTTGCACAACCAGCTGCTTTTTATTGGCGGCGATATTGTTAATCAGCTCAGCCTGTTGCGTTTTTTTCAAGGCATCAGCCTCGCGATTGAGCTCCTGATGAAGCTGCTGCGCCAATTGTAGTGCGTTGAGGATTAGTTGCTCTATAATGGGGTATGTTTGTTTTATCATTGTTATGTACTATTTTCCGGTGGCATTAACTGTTCAAATTGAATCAATTTCTTTGCAACTTTTTCAGCATTGATCTGATAATTTCCGTCAGCAAGCGCTTTTTTAATGGAGTTAACCCGGTCAATATCTACAGACGATGTAGAGGATGAGCCAAAGGCCTTTTTTATTTCCTGCGTTGTGGTTGTAAGCGCAACGCTGTCGATTTTTTCTGTATTGATAGTAACAACTTTTTTTTCACCGTCGACATCAGCTTTTGGGCTCGTTTTGATGGGTGTTGGACTATTTGTTCTGCCGGTTATTTCGATAGCCATGTCAAATTCCTTAATATCTTTTTCATTTGAAGTGTTTATCGGCAGTACGGCGAAAAACTTTAACTGTTTGTTTAATGAGTTTGTATGTCAGTTTAATATTTTACAGCGACCAATCCAGGTTCGATAACTGTTGCATTAATGATGCGTCCCGAATTTTGGTTTTTAACGGTGATAAGCTGTCCTTTAGTGCCGTCCATCATCGCTATCCCGCTCATCCTGATAGAAAAATCCGGTTTTGTTGTACTGATAACAACTTTATCTCCTCTTTTGACAAGATTGGGTTCAACAATATTTCTCAGGCTAAGAATGGTTCCGATGTTGAGTTGGCGTGTAACCTGTTTGTTTTCAACCTGCTCCAGTTGAGTGACAAAATCTTCCCTGAGTTTAGACACTTCTCTTTTTTCAATAGCAAGATGTTGTTGTGTAATGATTTCACCGCGTTGTATCGGTTGAGATAAGACCACGACCATTTGGTAGGTCTTGATGATGACAGAAGTGAAAATCGACCATTTCTTTCCTGCATTACAGCGCACACCTATAGTTGTTCTGCCCGCTTTAATTAAAGCAGTTGTTGTGAATACGTCCAGCGGTTCGACGCATTGAGGTAAATTTAGGCGGCTGTCCAATGGAGTTAGAGTCACTTCATATTCACCCGACAGATGTATGTTTTGCTCAACATAATCCTTAACGGCCTCAGCAATAGATTGATGTGATTGCGAGCTTTGCTCCGCATGAGCAGCGGTAAACAAAATAAAGGTCAATGCCAAAATCAGAGAGGTGTTTTTTATCATCGTTATGGTCTTGCTTTATGGCTTATGTCAGTTACACGAATGATGCCAAATTATTTTAGCTTTGAGTCAATTTATTGACATATGGCGTTGTTTGCCTGTAATCCGTTTGTTCGTCATCTATTGACGGCTATCTTTTGCCGAATTAGTCAAAAACATTCTAACTGTAATCAGTCGTTGATGAGAGACAAATAATTCTAATAAATTATATATTATTGATATTAATGATCTATATATTTTTGGCATGGGCCGTGCTTTTGTTTTTGTACAAGTAATCAATGAGGTAACTATCATGGCTATTAATTTTGACACTGCACTTGGCATTGAGCCTAAGGCCCTGGCTTTTCGAGAAAAACGAAGCGAGATACTGGCTGCAAATTTAGCCAACGCGGATACACCCAACTTTAAGGCACGCGACCTGGATTTTAAATCGGTGCTGAAGCAAAGTATAGCTTCAGGCGTGACCATGGAACGTACTCAGGCAGGACATGTCGCACCTCAGCAACAAGTGTTCGGCGCTAATCTAATGTACAGGAACCCCAGTCAGGTATCGTTAGATGGCAACACCGTTGAGGCTCATGTTGAACAAGCCAAATACGCTGAAAATGCGGTGCAGTATCAGGCCAGTTTGCAGTTCATCAATAACAAATTTTCCGGTCTGATGACCGCGGTAAGAGGGCAATAGTCATGGTTTCAAGCATATTTGATATTGCCGGTAGCGGCATGAATGCTCAGTCGTTAAGACTTAACTTGGTCGCAAGTAACATATCCAATGCGAATAGTGCAAGCAGCAGTGCGGCCGGTGTTTATAAATCCAGGCAGCCAGTGTTTGCCGCTGAATTAAATAACGCTATAAATAAGCAAAATGCTGCGAGTAAAGTAAATGTGTTGGGCGTGGTTGAGAACCAAGCATCTCCTGTTATGGAATATGCCCCGAATCATCCTATGGCCGATAAAGACGGCTATATCTATAAGTCTAATGTTAATACGGTTGAAGAAATGGCCAATATGATGTCGGCATCACGCTCTTATCAAAATAATGTAGAAGTGTTGAATACGGCAAAGCAGATGATGCTTCAGACCTTAAGAATGGGACAGTAAGGGGATAAAAATGACTATTGAAAGTGCATCGAATAAATACAGTAGCTTGACTGTCACGCCCGCAAAAGAGTCGGCGACAGCACCTAAAAAAACTTCATTAGGGCAGGATCAGTTTTTAAAGCTAATGACCACGCAGATGACGCACCAAGATCCCACCAAGCCGATGGAAAATGGCGAGTTTCTAACGCAAATAGCGCAGTTTGGAACCGTATCCGGTATTCAGGATTTGCAAAAATCATTTGGTGACTTTGCCGGTTCAATCAACTCCAGTCAGGCATTGCAGGCAACAAGTTTAGTGGGGCGATATGTATCTGTACCGGGAACCAAAGGGATGCTGTCAGCTGGGGGCGAGATATCTGGCGATATTAATTTATCTGGAAGTGTTTCCAATATTAATGTCAAAGTAATCAATACCACTACAGGTGAAACCATACAAGATGTCGATTTGGGCGCTCATAGCACGGGAAAAGTACCTTTTGTCTGGGAGGGGGTAAATTCAAATGGCGTCATGGTTAGTCCCGGTGTGTATAAAATTCAGGCAACAGGATACATGGATGGAAAAAATACGGTATTGGAAACAGATATTAAATCGCGCGTTGACAGTGTCATCATGGGCAATGGCGCTAATAGTTTAAAAGTTAACCTGACCGGTTTGGACAGCGTTAATTTTAATCAGATTAAACAAATTCTTTAGGATTGGGGGTGTAACATGGGTTTTGCAACAGCATTAAGTGGATTAAAAGCCGCATCAACAAGTTTACAAGTAACCGGCAATAATATTGCCAATTCCCAAACCGTCGGTTTTAAGGAATCACGGGCAGAATTTGCCGACGTGTATGCGTCCAGCCTCGGTGGAGTTAGCAAGATTCAACCAGGTGCCGGAGTGAAAGTCACCGAAGTGGCGCAGCAATTTAAGCAGGGCAATATCGAGTCGACCCAAAACAGCCTTGATCTTGCAGTCAGCGGGAATGGTTTTTTTGTATTGGCTGATCACGTCAATCTGCCTGATCCTGCTAATCCAAATGCGGCCGTGGATCCTTCGGTACCGAGTGCATATACCCGCAATGGCGCTTTTCAGTTAAATAGCTCAGGGAATGTGGTTAATGACAAGGGACAGTATTTATTGGCTTTTGCACCAAACGGAACTACTGCAGCGGAGGGCTTTAGTGTCGGCGTTTTTAGGCCGCTCACGATTGATACTGCGCAAGGCTTGCCTAACGCCACCGAAAATATCAATATGAAATTGAACATCAACGGAGCTGCCAATCAGCCGTCAACTACGGTGTTTGACCCTAAAAATCCTTTGTCCTATAACAATACGACATCAATTACGACTTATGATACCCAGGGTAATGCGCATATAGCATCAACCTATTATGTAAAAACGCCGGTAGCCAATGTATGGGATGCTTATTTATTTCTCGATAATTTTGGCATTACAACAGGTGGGCAGGCTGTGCCGCCGTCAACAGCTCCGACATCAACAGTGTCGGCAGCGGTTAATCAGCCAGGCACACCTATAAAGATGAGTTTTACCTCGTCAGG
The DNA here is from genome assembly GCF_030680395.1 of Methylobacter sp. GTDB lineage: Bacteria > Pseudomonadota > Gammaproteobacteria > Methylococcales > Methylomonadaceae > Methylobacter_A. Next base: position 32,453 of record NZ_JAUXVR010000021.1, read on the forward strand.
ATTGGTTTCTGATGTGGGTCCCCGTGCAGCCAATGTTATTTCTGCTGCAATTCTGTCTGCGGCGAATACAACGGTTACGGGTACCGCTGCTGCGTCTGTTACTGCTGCAGGGTTGCCCGCATTATATGCGGCAGCATCGACACTGCCTACGACGGCTGTGGCAGCCGCAGCCGCCGCTGTCACAGCTGTAACGAATATTAACGCCGCATCGACTTCGGCTGCGGCAACGCCTGCTGTATATACTACTGTTGCAACGGCTGTAACTGATGCAACCGCTACTGCAACCGGTGCAGGAACTGCATCGACTGCCGCTGCGGCGGTGCCTGCCGTATATACTACGGTTGCAACGGCTGTGGCTGATGCAGCAACTTCAGTAACAGGTACTGCAGCCACATCAACTGCGGCGACAACGGCGGATGGCTCCGGCGGAATAGTCGCCCTTGATAATGCCGCAGTTCTAACTGCTGCCGATGCTGCCGTTCTGACTACCAATGCTTTGGTTACTTCTGCGACTGCTGCTGAGACGGCTGCTACGACCGCCGGTATTGTTTCTCCCGCTACCCTGACGTTAGCTACGGCCGCTAAAAACGCCGCTAATACCGCAGCTTTATCTGCGCTTCAAGCTCAAACTGATGCGAATACTCTTGATAATGGAGGGGTTCCCCTGGCTGCTGGTCCCGCTGCTATTGCTGCCGCCGCTGCCGCAGCTTCCGCTGCCACTGCCGCAGCTGATGCTCTTGCCGCTCAGACAGCGGTTGCTGCTTATAATGCTGCCGCCGGCCCCAGTGCAGCTGCAACTGCTATTACCCAGGCAGGAACGGCAGTAACATCGGCCAACACTCTTGTTACTTCTGCGACTGCTGCTGCCGCTGCTAATATTACTCCCGCTAACGCAGCACTGGCTGCCGCCGCGCAAACGGCAGCGACTGATGCTGCTACAGCTGCTGCGGCTTATGCAACATCTGCGGCGCTTGTTGTTGATGCCGCTACTGCGACCACTGCTGCGGCTCTTGCCGTTACTGCGGCCACGAAAGCTACAGCAGCCCAGACTGCGGTTAATAGTTATAATGCAGCTGTTGTCGCCGGTGCAGGTCTCGGCGCTGCCGCAACTTCTCTTGCGCTGGCAAATACGGCAGTAGCATCGGCCGATGCTCTTGTTGTCTCCGCCACTACTGCGGCCACTACTGCCGCTGCCGGTAATATTGCTCCCGCTGACTTAGCTCTTGCTGTTGCTGCTCAAGCAGCAGCAACTACCGCGGCTACATCAGCCGCCGCTTATGCAGCCGCGGCTGCGCTTGTTAATGACCCTCTTTCTGCGACCACTGCCGCTAATGCCGCTGCCACTGCGGCTACTGATGCGGCTGCTGCCAAGGCGGCGGTGGATGCTTATAACACTACTGCAGCAGCTTCCAGCACTACGCAAGGCCCGACTGCAACTGCTCTTGCCAATGCCTTGGTAGCATCAGCATCTGCAACTACTTCGGCGGCGGCTGCCGCTGCGATTAATAGTACTCCCTCTGCCGCAGCTTTGGCTGATATAGCTAAAACCACTGCCGCTACTGCGGCCGCATCTGCCACTGCTTATGCGGCTTCCGCTGCGCTTGTTGTTGATGCTGCTAGTGCGGCCACTGCGGCGGCTCTTGCCGTTACTGCGGCTTCTGATGCTATTCTTGCCCAGACTGCAGCGAGTAATTATAACGCTGCTGTTACCGCAGCCTCTGCCGGCTCTGCGCAAACCACCAAAGTGGATTTTGGGTCTATTGATTTAGCGCTTATTAATCCTAATATAAGCGTTTCTCCGATGGCATTCGATGTGGACTTTTTTGGCAGCACCCAGTTTGCTACGCCCTTTAGTGTTAACGGGCTGGATCAGGATGGTTTACCTGCCGGTAATTTGACCGGCATCGATGTCGATGACACAGGTGTAGTGTTTGCAAGATACAGTAACGGCGGTTCCAAGGCTTTAGGGCAGGTGGCATTGGCGCGGTTTCAAAGCAATCAATCTTTGGCTAAATTAGGAGATACCTCTTGGGCGACGACTTCAACTTCCGGGGCGCCTATCTATGGCGCGGCCGGCGACAATAATTTTGGCGGGATTCAAGCGTCAGCCTTGGAAGGCTCCAATGTGGACTTGTCGGAGCAGTTGGTTAAGTTGATTATTGCACAGCAGGCTTATCAGGCTAATTCTCAAACCATTACCACCGAAAAAACCTTGATACAAACTATCCTGAATGCATAGTTTAATGTTTTAAAGTTGGAATGATACTTGCTTTATATTTGTTTTAAGATTCTGGTTTTAAGATAAAAGGGGCTGTTATGGACCGTAGTTTATATATTGCAATGAGCGGCGCCAAACAGTCGTTACTGGCGCAAAATTCAAACGCCAATAATTTGGCGAATGCGCAGACGACCGGTTTCAAATCGGATTTGGAATGGTTTCGCAGCAGACCCGTGGAGGGGGCGGGCTATCCTACCCGGGTTTATGCAATGATAGAAAAGCCGGGAACCGATTTTTCTCATGGCCCCATACAAACGACAGGGCGTGATCTGGATGTGGCCATCAATAACGATGGGCTGATTGCAGTTCAGGGCGACGATGGTAAAGAAGCTTACACTCGAGCAGGCGACCTGCGCCTTTCTCCAGAAGGTGTATTGAAAACCGGATCGGGTTTGCAAGTATTGGGGCAGGATGGCCCCATCATCATTCCGCCGGCAGAAAAGCTGACCATAGGCAATGACGGTACTATCAGCATGATTCCGCTGGGTTCCGGCAACGCGACTACCCAGGTAGAGATTGGCCGGATCAAACTGGTTAAACCTGAAATGAAAGATATGGAAAAGCTGGGTGACGGCTTGTTGCATCCTAAAAGCGGTGTACCGTTAGCGGCTGATATTACCGTCAGTTTGACCCAGGGCGTTTTGGAAGGCAGTAATGTAAATCCGATTACGGCCATGGTAGAAATGATTAATCTGGCGAGAAATTTCGAGCTGCAAACCAAGGTCATGAAGAGTGCGGATGAAAACTCTGCGGCGGGTGCCAAGCTGATGCAAATGGGATAGCGAGCACCAAGCAGGATTCGTTTCTAAAAAACCGAGCTGAGCTCGGTTTTTTTTTGAAGTCGAGTTGGATTCGGTGCTCCAAAAGAAAGATGGCACAAACCATGCATTGAATTCAGGTAAGACAATAAATTGGCACTAAGGAGATTATCATGACAGAACGCGCATTATGGGTAGCTAAAACCGGTCTGGATGCCCAACAAACAAGAATGGCGGTTATTTCCAATAACCTGGCGAACGTAAATACGACCGGTTTCAAAAAAGACCGTGCAATGTTTGATGATCTTATGTATCAGAATATTCGCCAGGTCGGTGGGCAAACCACGCAAAATACTCAATCTCCAACGGGGACACAGTTGGGAACCGGTGTCAGAACGGTTTCAACCGAAAAAGTTCATACCCAAGGCAATGTCCAGCAAACAGAAAATGCATTGGATGTGGCAATTAATGGCCGGGGGTTCCTGCAAATTCTCATGCCAAACGGCGATATTAATTATACCCGTGACGGCTCCTTAAAATTAGACTCAACGGGGCAGTTGGTCACTTCAAACGGATTAACGCTGGATCCTGCGATCACCGTACCTGTCGATGCGGAAAGTGTCACTATCGGTACCGACGGCACGGTATCCGCTAAGCAACCGGGTGTTGCTGCGCCGACCGTGATAGGGCAAATTCAGACCGCTAATTTTATCAATCCTACCGGTTTGGAGGCGGTTGGCGACAATCTCTATCGGGAATCTGCCGCCAGCGGTGCGCCGATAGTGGGTACGCCGGGGCAAGGAGAATATGGAACTTTGAATCAGGGGGCATTGGAAACTTCCAATGTCAATGTTGTTGAGGAGCTGGTCAATATGATTGAAACCCAACGGGCTTATGAGATGAACTCCAAGGCGATTTCAACAGCCGATCAGATGCTGTCCTTTGTGACGCAACAGTTATAAGTCAGGAGCGATGGCATGATGACTCAAAGATTTGGTTTCAATAATTGCGCAATGCCCTGCGTTCTTGCAGTCATGCTGTCTCTGTTAGAAGCTTGTACACCGATACCGTCAAAAGATCCCGCATTTGGCCCCGTTGCACCGGCTGACTTAAGGCCGCCTGTGCAAAACAGCGGGTCAATCTATCAGTCCGGTTACGATATGCGCCTGTTTGAAGACCATACGGCAAAAAGGGTCGGAGATATTCTGACCATTACCCTGCTGGAGAGAACCCAGGCGAAAAAGGCTGGCGATCTTAATACCAAGAAAGATACCAGTATGTCGGTTTCGGCACCTACGTTGTTCGGTGTGGCGGCAGCTACCGTGCTGGGGAAAGATGTGGAAACCGAAATCGCGTCAACAAAAGAATTTACAGGGGAAGGCCAGTCTAATCAGAGCAATAGTTTAAGCGGCAATATTTCCGTTACGGTTGTTGAACTGTTACCCAATGGCAATTTGAGTGTACGGGGCGAGAAAAGAGTCACCTTAAATCAGGGCGATGAGTTTATCAGGTTATCGGGCATCGTCAGGCCGGTAGATATAAATTCATCCAATATTATTACCTCGGATAAAGTTGCCGATGTAACCATTATGTATATCGGCGATGGCGCCATGGCTGATGCCAGTAAAATGGGCTGGGTGGCAAGATTTATTAATAGCGCATGGTTCCCATTTTAAAAAGGACATGGACATGAACATACTACAACAGCGCTTTATGCTAATTCTCCTACTGGGTAGTGTTTACAGCGGATCGGTTTGTGCTGAACGCATCAAGGATATTGCTTCTATTGAGGGCGTACGCAGCAATCAGCTGGTAGGCTACGGCTTGGTAGTCGGACTGGATAAATCCGGCGATAAAACAACATTTACCGGACAAAGCTTACGCAGTATGTTGGCTCGTCTTGGGCTGACTTTACCCCCTGGTGTCGACCCTAAATCAAAGAACATTGCGGCCGTCTCCATTCAGGCTGAGCTGCCGGCATTTGCCAAACCAGGGCAAGCGATTGATGTTACCGTTTCTTCTCTTGGCGATGCAAAAAGTTTACGCGGCGGTACGTTGTTAATGAGCCCGTTGAAAGGAGCTGATGGACAAGTCTATGCCATCGCTCAGGGAAGTTTGGTTGTGAGCGGTCTGAGCGCATCGGGACAGGATGGTTCAAGCGTTACCGTCAATAATCCCAATGTAGGGCGTATTCCCAACGGTGCAACTGTCGAGCGCACTGTTAACACCTCTTTTGCTGAAGGTGATGCGTTGATTTTTAATCTGCATTCTTCAGATTTTACTACGGCCAATCGCATGGCGGATTCTATTAATAAAGTATTGGGTGCTAATACGGCAAAGGCAATCGATGCGACTTCTGTCAGGGTTACGGCACCGGTAGATCCCACTCAAAAAGTGACATTTGCTTCGGTGGTAGAAAATATGATGGTTGTTCCCGATGATGCGCCGGCGCGTGTCATTGTTAATTCCCGCACCGGAACTGTCGTTATTAACGGTAAGGTCAGGGTGCAACCTGCGGCGGTATCTCATGGCAGTTTGACAGTCACTATCAGCGAAGATCCTCAGGTCAGTCAGCCAGACGCATTTTCCAATGGACAAACGGTAGTTACACCGAAATCCAACCTAAAGGTTGAAGAAGAAAAAAATCACATGTTTGTGTTTAATCCCGGCGTTTCCCTGGATGAAATCGTTCAGGCAGTCAATAACGTAGGCGCCGCCCCCAGCGATTTGGTGGCTATTCTTGAGGCGCTGAAATCAGCCGGTTCCTTACATGCCGAGTTAATTGTTATCTAAATATGCTGATTTTTAAGCGTTCTATTTAGGCGGAGGTTGTTATGTTAAATGCACAAAATGCCGATGTTTATACCGACTTTAACAGTCTGGCTAAATTAAAAAGTCAGGCCAGAAAAGAGTCGCCGGAAGCATTGAAAGAAGTTGCCAAACAGTTTGAGTCAATTTTTCTAAATAACGTGCTTAAAAGTATGCGCGATGCAAAGCTGGGTGACGGCGCCATGGATAATGATCAAAGTAAATTTTATAACGATATGTATGATCAGCAGTTAGCCGTGCATTTGTCGGGCTCTCCGGGCGTCGGCCTCGCTGACTTAATCGTCAAGCAACTGGGGCCCGATAAGCCTAAAAACGAGAAGCAGGATGTCGAAGATTACCTGAATAAATCAGGCGGTATATCAAGTGGTTCCGAACAGGTTCATGTCCTTAACCGGCAGGCTGGCGGAAAAACCGGCAACTCCACTACCGGTTTTGAAGAGGGTCAGGTTAAGGTGGCTCCTTATCTGCACGATACGACTGCAAGGATGCAGGAGGTAGAGCAACGCATGGAGCGGTTGCCGAGAAGCCCACTTAATGAGATGGATGAGCTTCCATTCAATAGTGAGTCCGCTTTGCCGATGCAATCTAAAGCGGCATTAAAGGCCGATCACGCATTGCCGATACAGTCGTCAGAAGAGTTTGTCAGACGGCTGCATCCTTATGCTGAGCAGGCCGCAAAGGAATTAGGCGTGGAACCCAAGGTGATTTTGGCGCAAGCTGCTCTGGAAAGCGGCTGGGGACGCTCGGTAATAAAAAATAGCAATGGTAGCAACAGTTTTAATCTGTTTAACATTAAAGCTGATAAAGCTTGGCAGGGTAAGCAGGCGCAAGTGGCTACACTGGAATTTGACCAGGGTATTCCTAAAAAAGTTAATGCGGGCTTTAGATCCTACAATTCATTTAAGGAAAGCTTTAGGGATTATGTCGATTTTATAAAAAGTAATCCACGTTATGGCGATGCATTAAAAAAAGCGGGCAATGCGGAACAATATATGCATGAGTTACAGCGGGCAGGTTATGCAACCGATCCGAAATACGCCGACAAGGTAATGAGCATCTATCAAGGTAATACGATGGCCGAGTTTGAGCCTGATGTCATTATGGCGATGAATCAATGATCCAGTTAAGTTCGGTATTTAAGTTCCGGAACAGGACGCTATCATGAGTGGAATATTATCAACGTCATTGTCAGGACTGATGGCAGCCCAGCGCTCATTGGAAGCTGTGCAACATAATATTTCCAATGTAAATACAGAGGGGTATAGCCGTCAGAGAGTTGAGCAAAGCTCTAATGCTGCACAATTCACCGGTGATGGATATGTCGGTCAGGGCGTAAACGTCACCAATATCACGCGCAGTTACGACCAGTTTATTAATAAACAATTAAGTTCCAGTCTCTCAGCATTCGGAGATGTGGATCGTTACCGCCAGCTTGCTGCAAACGTCGATAATATAATGGCCGATCCTAGTACCGGCATCGCTCCTGCCATGAAGCGTTTTTTTAATGCCGTGAATGAAGTGGCGGACGACCCTTCATCGATTCCTTCCCGGCAGGTCATGTTGTCTGAGGCGGGAATTTTAACGCAAAGCTTCAATACGATGAACGGCAGGTTTGAAAATATACGCGCGCTTAACAACAGCGATATAGGAATAATGGTTGATGATATTAATTCTTTAGCCAAATCAATAGCCGATCTTAATGTACAAATTCTGGCAGACTTAGGTAAAACACAAGGCATGAGACAGCCTAATGACTTGCTGGATAAGCAGGATGTTTTGTTGTCAAGGTTATCCGAGATAGTCAACGTTTCTGTAGTCAAACAGAGAGACGGTATGTCCAGTGTTTTTATCGGTAATGGACAGGCGCTGGTTCTTAATGGTGGAGTGGCGACATTTACCACTATTCAGTCTAAATTCGATCCGGGTCGGCTGGAAATCGGGATTAAGACAGCTAATGGCATCATGGAGATGACCGGCCAAATCAGTGGCGGTTCGTTGGGGGGGGCATTAAGATTTCGGGATGAAGTGCTGGATCAGGCACAACAACAACTGGGTCTGGTTGCCGCCGGTTTGACAATGGAGCTTAACGGGCTTCACAAGAAAGGTTTTGACTTGAACGGCACGGCAGGAACGGCATTATTTAACTTTTCAGGCAGTGAAGTTCCTGTTGTTCAAAGTCCGTTTAATAGCGGCAACGCGGTTATTACCGCTAATTTTCAGGATGTAAATGTCAATCCATCGGCAGCCGGAAGTCTGGATTTTAGTGATTTTAACTTGAAGTATGTTAATGCCGGCGGCGGAGTTGATTACACCCTGACCAGAATACGGGATAACCAGGTCATTAATCTTACGTCCACCAATGTGGGAGGGATTGCTACCTTATCGTTTGCAGCTACTCAACCCGCAAGCACCACCATAACCACTTTGCCGGGCATTAATATAACAGTTGATTTGAGTGGAGGAAAAACCATATCTGCCGGGGATGAAGCTTTAATCAGGCCGACTTATAGCGCCGCTCAGAAAATTCGGGTCAATATTGACGATCCGAGAAAAATCGCGGCAGCGACCAATATAGAAATCGACCTCGTGACCAAATTGCCTGTACCAAAACGTGATGCGTTAAATAATCCGGTTGTAGATGTATTGGGTAATCCCGTTTATGTCACCATTAACGGGCCGATGGCCGGCGATAATCGAAATGCATTACAACTGGCAGATGTTGAGAATAAATTGGGTATGATAGGAGGGACCGCCTCATTTGGCGATGCTTATGGACAAATTGTTTCCGGCGTTGGAACTTTGACGCGAGCAGCAGAATTTGGTTCTTCTGCACAAAGAGCGTTATTAAATCAGGCAAAGGAATCCAGGGAGAGCTTGGCAGGTGTGAATTTGGACGAAGAGGCCGCTAACTTAATAAGGTTTCAGCAAGCTTATCAGGCATCCGCACAATCAATTGCGATAGCCAAGTCCTTGTTTGATATGTTGATAGGCGCAGTTAGGTAGGAGTAATAGTAATGAGAATTTCAACAGCTTGGGCACAACAGCTTAGTGTCGATGCAATGGCAGGTCAGCAAACCAAATTGGCTAAGGTGCAGCAGCAATTAAGCTCTGGACTTAAAGTGTCAACACCTGCTGAAGACCCTGCAGCGGCAGTAAGGATATTGGATTTAGACAGAACGATTGCAAAAACAAATCAGTATCAAAATAATATTGCTACTACTCGCGGCCGGTTGAATATTGAGGAATCCGCTTTGGGAACTTCAGTCAACATATTAGGTCGCGCTAAAGAGCTGGCTATTCAAGCGATGACTCCCGCTTTAAGCAGTAGTGACAGGTTAACGATCAAGACTGAAGTGGATCAGATGATTCTAGGATTGGCTGACGTGGCAAATACCAAAAACGCCAATGGTGAATTTATTTTTTCTGGCTATCTTTCGACGGTGCCCGCTTTTGCGATACATCCCACAACCGGAGAATATGTTTATCAAGGCGGTACGCAGCAGCGGGCTTTGCAAATTAGTCCGACAAGGCAGGTGGCTGATGGCGACTTGGGATTTAATGTGTTCGAAAACATTAGCTCAAGCAGTCCTGCTGCTGATGAGAATGGCAAGCGTAGTATTTTCAATACCTTAAAGGCGTTGTCTGAGGGATTGAGCGCTACTTTTAACGCCAGCCCCGCCGAAATTACCGGTGACAGGTTTTTGCGGTACGGGCTGGATTATACGGCTCCTCTTTCTACAATTACTGCGCCAGGTCAATCGGATCCAAAGACCGTTACCAGCTTTAACTTTAATACCACTGTTGCGCCGCAGGTTGATGGAACGAATACAAGTGCCTTTTTAGGTGTGGGTGGTGGTGGGCAGGCTGCACTTAATTTTTCCGGTGTTTCGAATTTGGCTCAATTCAACGTCAATGGTGCGTCGGTTACCCTGACTCAGGCCTATGCCACCAAGGATGCTCTTGCCTTGGATATTCAAAACCAGCTTCAGGCTAATGCCGGTATGAATGGTTACACCGCTGTATTTGCCGGCAACGACCTTGTCATCACCAATACGGGCTCCACTGCAGCCGTTGAGGTTACCTTTGCGGATACTAATGCGATTGCGGCTGGTTTTGTTAATTCGGCAGGTGCCATAGGTGCTGCGGCAGTTCCCACCACTAATGCGACCTTCTCAGTGGATGGTACGTCCATCACTCTTGATGGTGCGGACACCAACATTACAGGTGTGGTCGCGGAAATAAATACCAAAATCCAGGCATCCACTCTTGCGGATAAAGCCAATTACCTGGCGACACTCGACGGTTCCGGTAAGCTTGTGATCACTCATTGGGGTTCCACCACTCCCGTTTCTATCACGGTTCCTGCCGGACAGGCCGGGACTAACGCCACGAACGCAGGTATTACCGGATCTACTGGTATTGTCGGGACGGTAGCGGAAGGAACCGCCTTTGATTTGGTTGCCAATGTGGAGATGCTTCCTGCTACTGTACCGGCAACACTAGCCGCTATTACAGCCCCTATAAATCTGACTGGAAAAAAGTTTACCGGTGTGGACGGTATGGTTTCCGAGATTAATGCGCAACTTGCAGCAACCCCCGGCGGTTTGCTGTCTGCCGCCTTTATTACGCCAAACACCAATTTTGCTGCAGGTTCCCATTTTAGCGATGTCATTCAAGTGCGGAGCAATGGTAATAGAATCGAGTTTTTCTCAGTAGTCAAAGGGGATACCTCCAGCATAACAATTAATAATACTTCAGGAACATTTTTAACGGATGCCGGTTTTATTGATGGTCAGAGCAAGACAGGAGCCGGCGCACAGACATTTCAAAGTCAGTTTGATGATGTATTAAAAGATCTCGATGCTGCCCAGGATAGTTTTTTGCAGGCAAGAACCAGTGTTGGGGTGCGTATGAATGCTCTGGATGATCAAGAATCCCAAAATGAGAAATTTGTATTGGACACCAAGATAACACTTTCCGAAACGCAAGATCTGGATTACGCAGAGGCAATCAGTCGGTTCCAATTGCAAACCGCTGCTTTGCAGGCCGCGCAACAGACTTTTTCCAAGGTGAAAGAATTATCGTTGTTTAATTATCTCTAATGCCGGGCTAGTTCTTTCTGAAAGCAGGGCAGGCTGGTAAAAGGTGAATCCGCTTTAAAGACGCACCTTTTAAAAGTTGGATTATGGATAAATGACTTTAGGTTCAAAATTGGCAGCCGGATATTTAGGATCGAACTCGGTTGCCTTTTCTACGGGTTTTTGGCCTGGACATTTTGGTGAAGATTTGACTGAATCTTTGTCGATATAGATGACTTTAGGTTGAAAGTTTGCCGCAGGGTATTGGTCATCACTGCCCGCAGATACGGTTAATGAAGCTAACGCAATAACAGCAGTCGCCAATCCTAAGATAATTGTTTTTTTCATATGATATTAACCTTGGGTAGTTTGTACAGCAAGCCCCGCTGGACAAATCGGGAGGACAGCCGATTTGCATTAACCCGAAGGGCGTCAGGCAGGATAGCCTGACGTGAATCCCCTATAACAAGGCTTGACGGCCAAGAGTATCAGGTATTTTTGGTGAATCCGCAACTGTTTTTCGAGCGGGAATGCTGTCATAAAAGTTGTTTTATTTCAGGATGATTTTGCAGTAACTGCTGTCGGAAGGATTCAATAGCAAGCTCATTACGGCGATCGCTTCGGGCGATAGGCACGATGATTTCACTAACAACCTGCATAGGTGATGCTGACAAAAATATCAGTCGGTCGGCCAGTGCAATGGCCTCGCGCAGATCGTGAGTGACAAATAAAACCGTATGCGGACGTTGTTGCCAGAGTTTCAGCAACAGCTCTCTTACTTGTCTTGCGGTCGGCGCATCCAGCGACACAAAAGGCTCATCCATCAGCAACACTTCAGGATCAACGGCAAACGCCCTGATGATTGAGACTCGGCGGCTCATGCCTAACGACAGTCGTTCAGGATAAATATGTTGAGCAGGTGTTAACTGCATAACCTCAAGCAAGGCATCAATGACCTCGGGCGGCTGATGTTCATCCAATACCAGCTCAATATTTTCCCTGACCGTCCGCCAGGGCAGCAGCCTTGGATTCTGGAAAATGTAGCCGATCTTGGGATGCGTGTGTTGCTGCCCAACCAGAATTTCGCCGTCGTAGTCATTATCCAGGCCGGCAATAATATTCAGCAGCGTGGTTTTGCCGCAGCCGGACGGACCGACCAGGCAGGTAAACTCATTGGAATTTAGCGACAGCTTAAGGTTGGCGATACTCGGCGTTGTCGCAGTCGGGTAGGTTTTGTTGTTGATATTGATTTGGATGTCGGTCATCTGCGCCACCGTAGCGCTTTTTTGTCCAGCGGTTTTAAAATAAGCAGCTCTATCAGTTGAATGACAGCAACAAAAGCGACGGTATAAGCCAGAATACTCGCGACATCGAACAGTTGAAAGAACAAATGCAACTGATAGCCCATGCCGTTGCTGCGCCCTAATAACTCAACCACCAGAATGATTTTCCAGATCAAGGCCAGACCCGAACGGGTTGCGCCCATCACAAACGGATGCAGTTGCGGCCAGATCACATGAACCAGGGTTTTACGCTTGCCGAAATGGTAACAATGCGCCATGTCCAGTAAATCCTGATCCAGTGTGCGCGTACCTTCGCGGATGGTAACAATGACATTGGGCAGCTTGTTGATAACCACGGCGAGTATCGCCGCCGATTCGACCAGTCCGAACCAGACATAACACAATATAATGGTGACCAGGGCCGGGACATTTAAGAAAATCACCAGCCAGTTGTCGAAGAATGCATCGAGTTTTTTATTGCGCCCCAGGACTATGCCGATGGCGCAACCCAGCAACATCGCAATGGTAAAACTGACCACCAGCCGGAGCAAGGTAACGCCCAGATGAAAGGGCAGTTGCCCAGATATACAGGCTTGCTGGAAAACCTTGGCTATAGCTTCGGGAGTCGGCAACGTGTTACTGTTTAAATAAACAGCCAAACCTTGCCAGATGGCTAAAAAAACCAGCAATGACAAGGTTGATAAAAAACTCTTAAGATTAATCAAAACGAATCTGTGTTATTCAACTGCCCAGAATGTACCGGGTTGCAGGGTATCGGAATTACCGGTTAACTGCTTATTGCTCAGGGTGCGAAGTATTGCATAAATACGGCCCGCCGCTTGTTGCTCCTGTTTTCCCCAATGCTCAATATTACCCTCGCAATAACGCTGGCGAAGTTTGGCTTGGGTAGGTAAATCATCTACCTTGGTTAAAGGGGCTATTTTTTGCCAGGCCGCATCAGCTGTACACAGCTGGTTTTTAGCTTGCTTACTGGCCTTGAAGAAGTTGTTCAGGGCTTGTTTATGGCTGTTTGCCCAACTTTCTCTAAAAACATAACCCAGGCTCGGGACACTCTCTTGAATGCCCAAGCCTTTTAAGATACCTCTGCCGTCAATTATCTGCCGATAACCCTGTGCCTCAAGTCTGGCGGCAAAATGCCAATAAGTAAGAACTGCATCCACCCGGTTTTGCTTGATTTGCTCATTGATCAGCGGCGGTGCGCCGAAGACTTTTTCCACTGAAGCATCCAGATCCAGTTGTTGTTGCCCGGCCAAGGCCTGTAGCAACAGCCAATTTTTGTCCAGTTCGCCCCCCGCAATCCCCAACCGTTTGCCTTTGAGATCTTTTACCGAATGAATAGGGCTGTTTTCGGCTACAACCAAGGCGCCTGATGTATCCGAATAGGGATAAAAAGCAAAATCAGCGCCGGTAGCGCGCAGACTGGAAACCCAAATCCAGTCAGATACAATCATATCGACAGCGCCGGACTGTAGTGCAATTTTACCGGCTTCCGCATTGGCTAAATGTTGTATTTTTAGTTGAAAGTCGGCCTGTGGATTATCCTGTAAAGCCGACAATTCCCAATCGACCGTGCCGGAAGCCTGAACGCCAAGACGAATGATGGTTTTTTCCGTAGCATAACTGTTGCATGAGGCAAGCAGCCACAGGCTGATAAGAAGAAAGACATTAAATTTCATGGAAGCTATCTCAATGGCTGGGGCTAAACCGCCTATTCTATCTGTACGCGAGGTTTGGTGCGAGGATGATTGTCGATCCAGGCAACAGTTTTGCGCTTATATAGGCGCTAACTGGCTAGTTGCTAATAGTCAAAATACAGTAGCGGTGTTGTCAATTAAATTCCATTGCGGGCTTTTGCGGTTCACATATTAGCGTCACTGGCGATAATCCGAATCGGAACATTGCCGATTGTCCAGCCGGAGCGATTGACTGTCAATCCTTGATGACTGTCTTGATATCCGAGGTCTTTGTCGCATAGCCATTTAACTTGCAATGACCTATCCTTATAAGGAATTTCTATTTAGTCTGTCAAATTAGGTTATGAATTTGTGAACGCGTTCGTCATTAAGAGCAGTAGTTGTTTTTTTATCCGAGCTGTTTTCCTCACTGCGATAGTTTTATTTTCCGGTTGCGCAAGCGTCCAGGAACCCCGGCGCACTGCGGATTATTCGTCAATGGTCAGTTATGCCCTAAGTTTGCAGGGCGTGCCTTATCGTTATGGAAAAAGTTCGCCGGAGGAAGGTTTTGACTGTAGCGGTTTTGTTAAGCATGTCTACGGGCATCAAGGCGTATCGTTACCGCGTACGGTTCAGGGAATGGCTCAGTCGCTGATGGAAGTTCCGAAAAGTGATCTTCATTCCGGTGATTTGGTTTTTTTTAATACCAACGGCAAGCCATTCTCTCATGTCGGTATTTATGTCAGTAATGGGGAGTTTATTCATGCCCCTAGTCAGAAGACCGGAAAAGTGCTGGTGTCCAGTCTTAAAAACCGTTATTGGGGAAACCGGTTCAGTTGTGTGCGCCGTCCGTAACGGCACCGCTAGTTATGAATTCGGGAGATAGACATTGGCTTAAACATGGTGTTTAAGCCAATGTCTATGAGGATTGTATTTTTTAAGCGGCGAGCTTGGTCACAGCCGCTTTGACCAAGCTGCTTAATTCAGAGCCGTCTTCTTGGCAATAGGTAATAATCGCTTTACGCATTCTTGGATCCCATGATCTTAAGATGTGGTTTTTTACGCCTTCCGCTGCGATTTCTTTGTCGGTTTCCGAGTTAAAGAAATTGCCTATATCGTTGGCCATTTTGATCAGTCTTTCTATTTTCATCGTTAATCACAGATAGTTGCTATGGGTTAAGCGTTGCGGATGGGTATAAATCACATGCTGATCATCACGGGCAAAACCGATTAAGGTGAGACCAGCC
This sequence comes from Methylobacter sp., assembly GCF_030680395.1. Lineage (GTDB taxonomy): Bacteria > Pseudomonadota > Gammaproteobacteria > Methylococcales > Methylomonadaceae > Methylobacter_A. The sequence goes on from NZ_JAUXVR010000021.1 coordinate 47,620, forward strand.
TCATTAGCCAAGCGTATGGCTAAGCCGGTAGGCGCGGAGATGGCCGCAAGCAGCGTAATGCCGACCCAGGCGGTTTTTTGTACCATTTCATAACTGGCACGGCTGGTAACAATTATAAAGCCTGCGGATAAATCTTTGCCGGTGCGCAATAAAAAACCGATCAATTTATCCAGCGCGTTATGCCGTCCTACATCTTCCCGGACATCCAAAATACCCTGTCCTGGAACTGCCCAGGCGGCCGCATGAACGGCACCGGTTAGCTGGTTAAGTTTTTGGTGTTGCTTGATGTCTGCTAAAGCGGAGCGTAACTCGGCAGCAGACACGGTCAAGTCCCCGTTAACCGGGCAGGGTTGGCGGATGGCTTGTTTTAAGGTGCTTGCTCCGCAAAGACCGCAACCGGTACGGCCGGTTAAATTACGGCCTTTGTCAGACATACATTGAAAACGTTGCTCCGGAATCTTTATCTGGACTTCAATACCGTTTGAGCGGTTATAAACCCGTGCCGATAATAACTCTTGCGGGCTTTTAATAATGCCTTCGGTAATACTGAAACCCAGCGCAAATTCTTCAAGATTGGTGGGGGTTGCCAGCATGACAACATGTGGCACCCCGTTATAAATCAGGGAAATGGGCACTTCTTCGGCAATATAATCTTGCCGTTGTTCATGTTGCCCATCTCGCCAGCGATCAACGGTACTTTGTTGATAGCTGGGCCAGCCTAATTCTAATGATAAAGGCTCGGCAATAGCTCCTTGCATTATTCTACTTCCTGCATGATCCACATGGATGTGGTGAATGCAGATATTGCAGGAGCAAATATCTGTCCATACAGTCGAGTGCGGACGGTGCTGCCGTTAGTCATGGCTCATTCCTTGCTCCAGCAAATCGAGCTGCTTTTCTGAAAACGCGCTGTATTCCTGCTGCCATTCCGAAGGCTGACTGACTTTGGTGATTTGCACCGCAGTCACTTTGTATTCCGGGCAGTTGGTCGCCCAATCGGAATTATCGGTGGTGATGACGTTGGCGCCCGATTCAGGAAAATGGAACGTGGTATAGACAACGCCAGGCTGTACACGGTCGCTAACCAAAGCACGTAACACAGTCTCACCGGCGCGGCTTTTAATGCCAACCCAGTCGCCGGTTTTTACGCCACGATCTTCGGCATCATGCGGATGAATTTCCAGACGATCTTCCGAATGCCACGCGACATTTTCAGTGCGACGCGTTTGCGCGCCGACATTGTATTGCGACAAAATACGCCCGGTGGTCAGGATTAGCGGATATTTGCCGGTTACGCGTTCTGCCGTTTGAACAAATTCGGTCAGCATGAACAAGCCCTTGCCGTTATCGCGCAGGAAATGCTCGGTGTGCATAATCGGTGTGCCTTCCGGCGCTTCGTCATTACAAGGCCATTGCACGCTGCCGAGGCGGTCAATCTTTTCATAACTAACCCCCTTAAAACTAGGCGTAAGCTGTGCTATTTCATCCATGATTTCTGATGGATGGCTGTAATTCATTGGGTAACCCATGGCATTCGACAGCATTTGAGTGACTTCCCAATCCTGATAACCCGCTAATGGCGACATCACTTTGCGCACCGGTGAAATACGGCGCTCGGCATTGGTAAACGTACCGTTTTTTTCGAGGAAGGATGAACCAGGGAAGAAAACGTGAGCAAATTTAGCGGTTTCGTTGAGGAATATATCCTGGACTATCACGCATTCCATGGCCCGTAACGCAGCATGAACATGTTTAATGTCCGGGTCGGATTGAGCAATATCCTCACCCTCGCAGTACAGTCCCATAAAACTTTTGTCTAGTGCCGCATCAAACATATTCGGAATACGCAAGCCGGGTTCTGCATTCAATTCGGCATTCCAGGCTTTTTCAAACAGCTGGTGCGTTGCAGGATCGGATACATGGCGGTAACCTGGAAACTCATGGGGAAATGAACCCATGTCACAAGAACCCTGCACGTTATTTTGTCCCCGTAAGGGGTTAACGCCGGCACCTTCGTGACCTAAATTGCCGGTTGCCATAGCCAGATTGGCAATGCCGATGACCATGGTGGAGCCTTGACTGTGTTCCGTTACCCCTAAACCGTAATAAATAGCTGCATTGTCGGCCGTGGCGTAAAGCCGTGCGGCGGCTCTAAGCTCAGCGGCTGGAACACCGGTAATGGATTCGGAAGCTTCCGGTGAATTATGTTCCTGCGCAACAAAGGTTTTCCATTTTGCGAAAGAGGCTACATCGCAACGCTCATTAACAAAGGCTTCGTCAAGCAGGTTTTCGGTGACAACGACATGCCCGAGCGCATTGATCAAGGCGACATTAGTGCTGGGGCGCAGTTTCAGATGATGGCTGGCTTTAACATGCGGGGCTTTGATCAGGTCAATTTCACGCGGATCAATCACGATCAGCTTTGCGCTCTGACGCAGGCGTTTTTTCATTTGCGAACCGAATACAGGGTGTCCGTCGGTAGGATTGGCGCCAATCACCATAATGACATCGGCTTCCATAACCGAGTCGAAATCCTGTGTGCCGGATGATTCGCCAAAGGTTTGTTTCAATCCGTAACCGGTCGGCGAATGACAAACCCGCGCACAGGTATCGACATTGTTGTTACCAAAACCGGCGCGAATCAGTTTTTGCATGATGTAGACTTCTTCGTTGGTGCAACGAGAAGAGGTAATGCCGCCGATGGAGTCTTTACCGTATTTTGCCTGAATGCGTTTTAATTCCGACGCAGCATGATTAATGGCTTCTTCCCAGCTGACTTCCTTCCATGCATCTTTAATGCTGGCGCGGATCATGGGTTTGGTGATGCGGTCTTTATGGGTGGCATAACCAAACGCAAAGCGGCCCTTGACGCAGGAATGGCCGTGATTGGCCTTGCCGTCTTTGTTGGGCACCATGCGGATGACTTGTTCGCCTTTCATTTCCGCCCTGAATGAACAGCCGACGCCGCAGTAAGCACAGGTTGTTACGATCGCATGTTCAGGCTGACCGTTGTCGATTACCGATTTTTCCATCAGGGTTGCGGTTGGGCAGGCTTGTACGCAAGCGCCGCAGGACACGCATTCCGAATCCATGAAAGACTGATTCTGGCTGGGCGATACTTTGGAATCAAAGCCGCGACCGTCAATAGTTAACGCAAATGTGCCTTGGGTCTCTTCGCAGGCTCTCACGCAACGCGAGCACACGATGCATTTGCTGGGGTCGAAGCTGAAGTATGGATTGCTTTCGTCTTTAACTGCATCCAGATGCGTTTCAATCGGGTTGTAACGCACTTCACGCAAACCAACGGCGCCTGCCATATCCTGTAGTTCACAATCGCCATTGGCTGAACAGGTCAAGCAGTCCAGCGGGTGATCGGAAATATACAGTTCCATGATACCGCGTCGCACATCGGCCAGTTTTTTATTCTGGGTAACAATTTTTAAACCTTCCGCGACCGGCGTCGTGCATGATGCCGGCATGCCTCTGCCGCCTTCTATTTGCACTACGCATAATCGACACGAACCAAACGGTTCAATGCTGTCGGTTGCGCATAATTTGGGTATTTCAATACCAATGCTTGCTGCCGCTCGCATGACCGAGGTTCCTGCCGGAGCCGTGACCTGAAAACCATCAATTTGCAACGTAACCATGTTTTCGCTGGTGCTGGCTGGTGTACCAAAATCTTTTTCTTTATTGATCGACATTGTAATCTCCTCTAAATCATTATCAGGCGGCAGAAGCTTTTGCATTTATCCCGAAATCTTCCGGGAAATGATTTAAAGCACTCAGTACAGGGTAGGGCGTCATACCGCCTAATGCACAGAGAGAGCCGTTGAGTAAGGTGTCGCAAAGATCACGTAACAAAGGAATGTTTTTGTCGAGGTTGCGACCGTTAATAATGTCGTCCATGACTTCTACGCCACGGGTGGAACCGATGCGGCAAGGTGTGCATTTGCCGCAGGATTCGATTTTACAAAATTCCATGCTATAGCGCGCCATTTCGGCCATATTGACCGTGTCGTCAAAAACGACTATGCCGCCATGACCGACTACCGCCCAGATGGCGGCAAAGGCTTCATAATCCAGGGGAGTGTCAAATTGCGATTCGGGCAGATAAGCGCCGAGCGGGCCGCCTACCTGAACGGCCCGAATCGGTCTGCCGGAAGCAGCGCCGCCGCCGAAATCATAAAGCAATTCGCGCAAGGTTAAACCAAAGCCCAGTTCGACCAAACCGGGACGCTTGATATTCCCGGCCAATTGCACCGGCAAGGTGCCGCGAGAGCGTCCCATGCCGAAATCGCGGTAATAATCGCCGCCTTTATCCAGGATAACCGGCACTGAAGCCAGAGAAATAACATTGTTGACGACAGTGGGCTGGCCGAACAAACCGCTGATGGCTGGTAAGGGCGGTTTAAAGCGTACCAAGCCGCGTTTTCCTTCCAGGCTCTCCATTAACGACGTTTCTTCGCCGCAGACATACGCGCCTGCGCCCAGTCTGACTTCCAGGTTAAAGGTAAGGCCGCTGCCTTGGATATTGTCACCTAGGTAACCTTCCTTGTAAGCGGTTGCAATGGCGGCATTGAGGACTTCGAACGCGTGAGGATATTCTATGCGCAGATAGATATAGCCTTGTGTCGCATCGACGGCCAAACCTGCAATCGTCATGCCTTCGATCAATACGAACGGATCGCCTTCCATGACCATGCGGTCTGAAAATGTGCCGGAATCACCCTCATCGGCATTGCAGATAATATATTTTTGCAGCGATGCGGTGTTGAGCACCGTCTTCCATTTAATGCCAGTTGGAAAGGCAGCGCCGCCGCGACCGCGTAAGCCTGAGTCGGTTACCGCCTGGACGATTTGCTCCTGAGTCATAGCCAGCGCATTTTTCAAGCCGCGATAGCCGTCATTGTCGATATAATCAGTCAAGCTGACAGGATCTGTTTTGCCGATGCGGGCAAAGGTCAGACGTTGCTGTTTTTTGAAGTAATCAAGCTCTTCAGTCAAGCCTAAGCCTAGCGCATGTGCGCCACCTTGCGTAAAGTCGGCATCGAACAAACCGGACACGTCGCCGGGCTGAACAGGGCCGTAGGCTACGCGTCCTTTATCGGTTGCCACTTCAACCAGCGGTTCCAGCCAGTACATGCCTCTTGAACCGTTACGGACCAGTTTAATGTCAATGCCGCGTTTTGCGGCTTCCTGAACGATGGCCGTAGCAACGCGATCTGCGCCCAATGAAACGGCGCTGGAATCGCATGGAACATAAATAGTGATACTCATGCTGATGCCTCTGTATTATTGATGACCGCATCAAAACTGTCCTCCGACACGCGACCGTAAATTTCCTTGCCGATTTGCATGGCCGGCGAACACGCGCAGTTGCCTAAACAGTAAACAGGCTCCAGAGAGAATTTGCCGTCTGCGGTCGTTTCATGAAAATCAATGCCCAGTTTGCTTTTAACATGCTCTTCCAGTTGTTTTCCGCCCATGGCTTGGCAGGATTCGGCACGACAAAGATGAATGGTTTGTTTGCCCGGCGGGGTGTCTCTGAAATAATGGTAAAAGCTGATGACGCCGTGTACTTCGGCACGAGAAAGACTAAGCGCGGCTGCAATGTCGGGAACGTTTTCGGCAGGGATATATCCCATGGCATCTTGTATGCCATGCAGAATAGGTAAAAGTGCGCCGGGCTTGTCTTTGAGTGCGGCAATTATTTCTTGCACGGTGGGTTGCGTGGAGCCTGATTCTGTCATGGTCATCTCAATATGGAGAATCCATCCTGATTAAAACAACGGCTGTTCCTGACTGTTGCATATTTAAGTGTGCCGGGTAGCATAGCACAAGATATTTTAGGTGTAAAAATGCTATAAAATGGACAAAAAATGTAAGTGTTTTGAAAGTATCGGTTATGTACCTATTTATAATGAATATTTTTTAAACGCAGTGCGTTAAAAAGAGTTGTCTGTTTTTCTGTAATACACTGTTCACGTATAGATTCATATGATGATGTTTTTTGATGGATTTTTTGCTGAACAGTATTAAGGGCGGCCGAAGCCGCTCTTTTTATCACCGCTACGCTGCATCTGCCCATACGGCCCTAAAGCGCGTGCTTTCGGTGCTTTGCTATTTCACAAAACAGTTCTTTTCCGCATATTGTTCCGCTTCCTTAAGCCGTTTTCTTAAGTCTTTGGATTGCGCCGGATCACGCAGAGCCGCACCGGCATCGCCGGTTTGGCCTTTAGTTAAATAAGTAAAGGTTTTTGCGGCTTCGTATTCGGCGAAGCTCAGTTTTTCAGCTATTTTGTCAATTTTACAACCGCAGGCATATTGAGTGATATAGGTCAGGCCGCCATGTTGTGCAACGCAATTTAAAACATATTCAACGCGGTCGCGGGTAGGGTAGTCGCTGACAAACGGCGCCGGCTCGGCTTGTTCAGCCGGTTTTTCCGGCGCTGTGGCGCAGCCTGAAATAATGGCAACTAAAGCAAGGCCGAAAATGGCAGGGGTATATTTAATGTTCATTGATGATTTTTTATTCCCATAAGTCAGAAAGTGAAAAGTATGCGTAGCTTGCAATAAACAACAGGCTTGCGAGAATAGCCTGTCGATTGAGCGATTTTGACCCTTATCTACGATATTCAAAGCTTACCATTATGAACAGTCAAACAAAAGTAGCAGGCGTGATTCTTGCCGGTGGCCGTGCCCGGCGCATGGATAATCAGGATAAAGGCCTGGTGAAGTTTAAAGGCCGCCCGATGGTCAGTTATGCGATAGCCGCGTTGGCTCCCGTTGTCGATTGTGTATTTATAAATGCCAATCGAAATATTGATCTGTACCGGCAATTCGGGTGGCCGGTTATTAGCGACCAAACCGATAGTTTTGACGGTCCTTTGGCCGGCATACTAACCGCAATGATTCATGCTGATGCCGATGTCTTGGTGGTCATCCCTTGTGATTCGCCGTTAATTAAAACGAAACATTTACAAAAACTGTTATTAACCCGCGCGGAAAATAATGCCGATGTTGCCATCGCCTTTGATGGAATAAGCTTGCATCCGGTTTTTTTGGCGATAAAGACCGCATTGCAAACCAGTCTGCAAGATTATTTAGCGGATGGTCAACGTAAAGTCGCGGTTTGGCTGGCTCAGCAGAACTGGGTTCAGGCGGATTTTAGTGACGAGCCGGAAATGTTCAGTAATATTAATACGATGACGGAGTTATCTGTGCTGGAGGAAACTAAACGTTTCAGTTAGAATCGGACGCCGTTAAGTCGATAAAAAATTCGCTCACCTCACCGACTAAATTAAAAGAGTAGCGGGATTATCAATCAGGAAGAATGTGTCATCAGTCCCATGTTTACAATGGATTTGGCTTTTTGCCGCCATATCATGTTCAGATGTCGTGAATTAAGGAAATAAAGAACTATGAATAAGCTGTTTTTCCCAGCTATTGCCCTGATGAACCGGCTGGATTACACCAGAAAATTCATGGTGCTGGGACTGGTATATCTCATCGCGATTACCGTGGTCATGTACAGTCTTTATGCAAGCCTTAATCAAGTTGCCCGTACCTCGCAGCGGCAATTGGAAGGCCTTGAATTGATCAAGCCCATTTCCAGCGCCGTGCAATTTATGCAACAGCATCGTGGGCTGTCGACAGGTGTTCTCGGCGGCAATGTAGCGATGCGCAATCAATGCGATACTAAGGGAATTGAAACAGCTGCGGCTTTTGACTCGATAGAACAGCGCCTGTCTGTCGACTTGGTTTTGAGTGAAGACTGGGTGCGACTTAAAGCCGATTGGAATAGTTTACAAAAAGGTTGGCCCCTCTGGGCGGTGGCTGAAAATTTCGCCGCACATACTGACTTGATCGACCGGATGCTGGTATTTGAGGTGCGTGTCGCTGATGACTATGCGCTGACCTTTGACGCGGATATCGATGCGTTTTACCTGATCGATACGACCGTCAACAAACTGCCGCTGGCACTTGAGAGGCTCGGACGGATACGCGCCTTCGGCACCGGCATTTTGACCCAAAAGCAAATCTCGGCCTATCAGCAAGCCGAGATGATTGCCCTGATTGCCGAACTTCGTCATGCGCTTAAGTTTCTTGCGATCAATCTTGAGAAGACAGGTCAATTCAATCCTGAAATACAAAATCCGTTACTGGCCGCAACCAAAGATATAGTCGATTCGGCGCGTCAGATTGTCGATCTTGTGCAGTCGGATATTATCACCGAGCATTTTGTCACGCCTCCTGAAGACTTCTTTAAGATGGCCACGGCCGCTGTCAACAAAGGTTACCGGCAGATGGACCAGACCTTGCTACCAAAGACGGAAGCGTTGATTACTGCGCGCATTCAACATACAAAAAATAAATTGTACGTCAGTATAGGTATTGCCGTCCTGTTGTTACTGGTGGTGCACTATTTTCTGATAGGCATTTATTACGCCATGATCGGCAGTATTCAGTCGCTGACCCGTTCGGCGCGCGTGTTCGCCGGCGGTGATATACGCGAACGTATTAATCTGGATACGCGCGACGAACTGCGTCAGGTTGGCGACAGCTTCAACGAAATGGCCGATGGTTTTAATGCGCTGCTTGCCGCCAGTCTTGAAGACAAGGCCAGTGAAACAAGGCTACGCTCAATCATTGATGCTTCCCCGGTTCCCATGGTGCTGAATGATGACCAGCACAACATCACATTCCTGAATCCTGCGTTTATTCAAACTTTCGGCTATACGTTAGAGGATATTCCAACCTTGACTGATTGGTGGGCAAAGGTAAGCCCGGATCCTGAATACCGGAAATGGATGGCTGCTACATGGCAAACAACACTTGAAGCAGTCTTGCAGGATGACAGTCAATTTAATCCTGTCGAGCTCAATATACAGTGTCATAGCGGATCGACTAAAACCGTGCTGGCGAATGCCTCGACCATCAAGCAGTCATTGGGGAGTGTTCATCTGGTTGTGTTATATGACATCAATGAGCGCAAGAAGGCGGAGCAAACGTTGCTGGAGCGCGAGGCGCGATATCGGGCGGTGGCCTATTCCGCCAACGATGCCATTATTACAGCAAATAATGCAGGAAATATTACGGGTTGGAACCGAGGCGCTGAGACTATCTTTGGTTATACGGAAGCCGAGGTTGTCGGACAGTCGTTGATGCTACTGATGCCGCAACGATACTTCGACCGGCATCTTGCCGGTATGAATCGGGTGTTATCCGGCGGAGTGTCGCACATTAACGGCAAAACAGTCGAATTATCCGGGCTGCGTAAGGATGGGAGCGAATTTCCATTGGAGCTTTCACTGGCAAAGTGGGAGGCTTCTGAAGGTTGGTTCGTCACCGCTATCATCCGTGACATAACCGAGCGCAAACAGGCTGAAGTCGATCTTCGCATTGCCGCTATCGCCTTCGAGACTCAGGAGGCCATGATGATTACCGATACCAATCAGATTATTCTCAGAGTCAATCAGGCGTTTATCAGGATCACCGGGTACAGCGCCGAAGAAGCCGTCGGTCAGACGCCCGCATTGCTCAAGTCCGGTTATCAGGATGCGCAGTTTTATCAAGCCATGTGGGAAAGTTTGGCTCGTGACGGCTACTGGCAATCTGAAATCTGGAACCGACGCAAGTGCGGCGATGTCTATCCCGAACGAATTACCATTACCGCTGTGACCAATGCCGAGGGTAATGTGGTTAATTACGTTGGGACTTTTAATGACATGTCTCAACACAAAAAGGCGGAGGAAACCATTCACGATCTGGTTTTTTATGACCCGCTTACCAAGTTACCTAACCGTCGTTTGCTGCTGGAGCGATTGAAACACAGCATCGAAGTGGAGCGACGTGACGGCAAACAACTTGCGTTGATGATGCTGGATTTGGATCGATTCAAAGTGATTAATGACAGTCTGGGATATCTGGCCGGTGACGAACTGCTGCAACAAGTCGCTACAAGAATAGCGACCCGGTTGCGTAAAGTCGACATAGTTGCCAGATTGCGTAAGGTGGACTTGCTTGCCCATCTGGGTGGCGATGAGTTTATCATGCTGTTGGAAGACATTACGCACACGGAAGATGCCGCACGGGTGGCTGAACAGATTATCGCAATTTTGAGCAAGCCTTTCTATTTAAGTCAAGGCGATGAAATACATATTACCGCCAGCATTGGCATCAGTCTATATCCTCAGCATGGCGACAGTCCCGACACCTTGATAAGTTATGCCGATGCGGCGCTGAGTAAAGCCAAAGCCGAAGGGCGTGGTTGTTTTGCCTATTATTCAGAAGGCTTGACGTTGGCTGCCCGTCAGCGCATCGCGCTGGAAGCCCGCTTACGCAAAGCCATTGAACAGCAGGAGTTGCGAATTTTCTACCAACCGCAGGTTGATATTGTCACAGGTCGCATTATCGGTGCAGAAGCGTTAGTGCGCTGGCTGGATCCGACTGAGGGGTTGATTGCGCCCGTTCACTTTATTCCCCTTGCCGAAGAAACAGGGCTGATTTTGGAGATTGGCGCATGGGTATTACGGGAAACCTGTCGCCAGGGCAGGCAATGGCTGGATGCGGGCTTGCCGCCGTTAACCTTGGCAGTCAATGTATCCGCTCACCAATTCCGCCGATCTGACATTGGTGCATTGGTTACAACAGTGTTGAGTGAAACCGGTTTTCCGGCAGAGCAACTGGAGCTGGAAATGACTGAGAGCGGGCTGATGGAAAGTCAAAATAAGGTTATGGAGCTCCTGAATAATCTACGTGCCCTAGGGGTGCGTTTTGCTATTGATGACTTTGGTACCGGTTATTCGTCATTGGCCTATCTCAAACATTTTCCTTTGGACTCGTTGAAAATAGACAAGAGCTTTATCGATGATATTCCGCATATTCAAGACGATATGGAAATTGCCGCCACTATTATTGCTATGGGGCATATGCTGGGTTTTAAAGTCCTGGCGGAAGGCGTGGAGACGGTTGAGCAATTGGCATTCTTGCAGGACAAAGGCTGCGACGCTTACCAAGGCTATCTTAAAAGCAAACCGGTGCCGGCTGACGAGTTTGTTAAGTTGCTGTTAGAGCAATAGTCAGAATAAGACGCAGATTGTTAATGCAAAATTTTTTGCATCATGTTGCTATCAACTCCTTGTGCTTTTAATCACGCGTGTGTTGCTGCCGAAACTTGTATTTTCGGGTATAATTTGCAACATTTTTAACTCAGGGTATAGGTGTTATGTCGGAAATCAATAAAGTTGTATTGGCTTATTCCGGAGGTCTGGATACTTCCGTTATTCTTAAGTGGTTACAGGATGTTTATGCTTGTGAAGTCGTTACCTTTACAGCTGATTTGGGGCAGGGCGAAGAAGTGGAGCCCGCACGAGCCAAAGCACAAGCGATGGGCATTAAAGACATTTATATTGAAGATTTGCGCGAGGACTTTGCGCGCGATTATGTTTTTCCGATGTTTCGTGCCAATACGGTTTACGAAGGTGAATATTTGCTGGGCACATCCATTGCCCGTCCTTTAATCGCCAAGCGGCTCATCGAAATCGCCAATGAAACCGGTGCGAATGCCATTTCTCACGGCGCGACCGGCAAAGGTAACGACCAAGTGCGTTTTGAGCTGGGCGCTTACGCATTGCGTCCCGATATAAAGGTGATTGCCCCTTGGCGGGAATGGGATTTAACTTCTCGTCAAACGCTGCTGGCTTATGCTGAAAAACATAATATTCCGGTGGAAATGAAAAAAGGTAAAACGTCGCCCTATTCGATGGATGCCAACTTACTGCATATTTCTTATGAAGGCCGGATTCTGGAAGATCCTTGGGCCGAGCCTGAAGAGGATATGTGGCGCTGGACTGTTTCACCTGAATCTGCGCCCGACCAAGCGACTTACATTGAGCTGACTTACCGTCAGGGTGATATTGTCGCCATTGATGATGTACCTTGCACACCTGCGACAGTTCTGGAACAGTTAAACAAAGTTGCAGGCAGCAATGGTATCGGTCGATTGGATATTGTGGAAAATCGCTATGTCGGCATGAAATCGCGCGGCTGTTATGAAACACCGGCCGGCACGGTGATGCTCAAAGCGCATCGTGCGATTGAGTCGTTAACGCTGGACAGGGAAGTGGCGCATTTAAAGGATGAACTCATGCCGCGCTATGCGTCTTTAATCTATAACGGTTACTGGTGGAGTCCTGAGCGAGAAATGATGCAAACCATGATAGATGCGTCTCAGGCGAACGTTAACGGTAAAGTCAGGCTTAAGCTTTATAAGGGCAATGTAGTCGTTGTCGGTCGCGCTTCCGATACCGACAGTCTGTTTGATGAAAGTATTGCGACGTTTGAAGATGATGGCGGCGCATATAATCAAAAAGATGCCGAAGGCTTTATCAAATTAAATGCACTGAGAATGAGAATAGCCGCTGCCAAGCGATTAAGCTAATGTTATAGGCAGCATAGAGTTGGGGGTTTTATGCTGCCTTGTTTGCACTATGTTGTCTGTTTTATATCCGGAATGTATTTAAATAAAATGCAGAAGTTGTACATTAAACTTGTATAATCGCGAGCTAGGTAGCACTACTGCCGACATGGTTTGTTATAAAAATAATAATTGTTCGGTCAGGATGGTTGGTTGCCATAGGTTCCTGGTTCGAGAGGGCGTAATTAATGAGCGATATAGATAAGATAAATTCAGTAGTAGAGGCATTGCCCGGCAGCTCCTCTACGGTTCTGCAAAGAATACCTTCGCATCATGCATTAACAAAAGTTAACAGATTGTTGCTGACTATAATCTGTTCCTTGATGGTTGTCGTTTTGATAGGGGGCTTTTTATTGTTTCCAACCGACAGCTTCTTAACGCGCTATAAAAACGTCACGGCTACCGAAACTTATGCGGCTGAGATGAATCCCGTATTTTCAGCGGAAGTTAACGCTCTGAAAGGACAGCTGGTCGGCTTGGTCAGCGGTTCAATTGAAAATAAATTAAACGCATTGGAAGAAAGTATTCGGGTAGGCTCGGTTTCCAGCTCTATAGGCACGATAGAAGATCTGAAAAATGACCTGAAAGTTCTCCGCTCTTATTCCGAGCCCGCCAAGAAAGGAAAAATGGTTGTTTCTAATGAGCAGCTAATGCAGGAAATGTCGCAATTAAAGCGTCTGATCTATTTGACTATTGCTTCTTGCGGATTAATGCTGGCGGCAGTTGCGGGTATCTGGATTAAAAATCGCAACCGATTACCTTATAAAGAAACCAAAACAAGTTATTTGGGTAAGGATTAGTTTTCAGTCTTTTTGAACATAAAAAAAGCCGCCCCAGTCGTAGACTGGGGCGGCTTTTTTATGTTTACCAATCAGGGATTAGTTGCCGCCCAGATATTTGTACAAAGCGTCAACAGCTTGATCTTCGCCGTATCCAGCTTTAACGACAGCCGGATTTTTCATGATCTCAGCGATGGCTTTAGGCATGCCGCCTTTGCCTTCTTTAAGAACGGTTTCGAATTTCGCTCTGTCCAGTTGGCCGCCTTTAATTAAAGTAGTTAACTGTGGATTTGAAGCGATATCATGGCAAGTGCCGCAACCGCGACCGAAAGCGCGTTCATAAATTTTCTTACCGACATCAGTGGCTTCGTCAGCAAATACTTGTCCGCTTAAAGTGATTAAAGCGATACCCGCTAATGTACCTAATGTTTTTTTCATGTTGATCTCTCCTCGTGGTAGTAAAAAAGAACTGTTGTTTATTTTTGAAAAAAAACAGTTCGATTAAAAGTCAAACCCGTAAAGCATAGGGAATTTGACAGTAAAATTCAATTGTTTTATTTATTTTCCCTGAATAATATTATCAACAATGGCTATGAATAATAACTGAATCGTTTGGTCAGTCGTCAAGTTAATTAAGCATCATAACCTTAATCAGACTGAGATGTCTGAAACCAGTTCAGCTTGTCATGCAGCGACACGACCGTGCCTATAATGATCAGGGTGGGCGGCTTGATGTCCTGACCGGCAACCTTGTCCGGCAGTGTTTCCAAGGTTCCGGTAATCACCCGCTGGTTGGTTGTGGTGCCTTGCTGCACAAGGGCAATCGGTAAGTCTTTGGGACTGCCGTGCGCAATCAAAGACTGGCAGATTTTTTCCAGACCGGCCAGTCCCATATAGATAACGATGGTTTGATTCGGTGCTGCAAGTTGCATCCAGTTTAAATTGACGGAATTATCCTTCAGGTGTCCGGTGACAAAGGTGCAGGATTGCGCATGATCCCGATGGGTCAGCGGTATGCCCGAGTAGGTTGCGCAGCCGGACGCGGCGGTAATGCCGGGAACGACCTGGAAATTAATGCCTTGCTGCATCAAGGTTTCAATTTCTTCGCCGCCGCGGCCGAATATGAATGGATCGCCGCCTTTTAATCGTACCACCCGTTTTCCTGCTTTAGCTAAATCAGCGAGCAGGGTATTAATGGATTCTTGAGGCAGGGCATGATATTGCCGTTGTTTACCGACATAAATCTTTTCTGCATCCCGACGTGTCAAATCGAGAATCTCCGGTGAAACCAGTCGGTCATAAACGACCACATCGGCCTGTTGCATCAATCGCAGTGCGCGAAAAGTTAATAAGTCGGGTGCACCGGGGCCTGCGCCAACCAGATAGACTTCGCCGAAGTTAGTGTTTTCTTTTTGCTTGAGCAGGATTTGCTGCAATTGCTGTTCGGCCTCCTGTTCCTTGCCGGAGAAGACCAGCTCAGCGACAGAACCCTGCAAGACGTTCTCCCAGAAAATTCTGCGTTGAGCCGGTTGTTTGATATGCTGCTTGACCTTGTCCCTGAACTTATCAGCCAGGCCTGCAAGTCGACCATAAGCGGGAGGAATCACTGTTTCTATTTTAGCCCTGAGCAAGCGGGCCAACACCGGTGCAGCGCCGCCGGAGGACACAGCGGCAATAATCGGTGATCGGTCTATAATGGCCGGAAAAATGAAGCTGCAAAGCTCGGGATTATCGACCACATTGACAGGGATGTTTTGTTCTGTCGCCGTTTTGGAAACCAGGCAATTGGTCTCCGTATTATCGGTTGCCGATACTACTAGCCTGAATTCGCCAAGATCGGTCGGGGCGAATGACCGTTGTAATAACGTTAAGTTATAAGTCGCTTGCAGGCTCAATACCGTGGGACTTATCTCCTTGGCAATCACCGTGATTTTTGCTCCGGCTCGGGCTAACAATTCAATTTTTCGGGCGGCGATTTCGCCCGCACCAACAACCAGGCAAGCTTGGTCTTTAAGCTTTAAAAATACAGGGAAATAATCCATTTAGTTACGATGATTCTTGGATTTAAAAGAGAATGGTATTATAAGCGCACCAAACTTAGTTGAGAAAACTTAAAATAAGCCTATGATCGAATTTAACCTGGAAGTAGATGCCAGCGGTTTGAATTGTCCATTACCTTTGTTGCGTCTGAAAAAAGCCTTGATGGACATGTCCAGCGGCGATGTCGTCAAAGTGATCGCAACCGATCCAGCCGCACATTTGGATTTTGGCGTTTATGCCGACCAGACCGGGCATCAAATTATTCAATTGATAAAAGAATCCAATAAACAGATTTTTTATTTCCAAAAGAAATAGTGTAGCCGGAATAAGGCCGTCCAAGTGCGTAGTGCGAGATGGCGTTTCACGTCAGGCTATCCTGTCTGACGCCCTTCGGGTAAATGCAAATCTGTTCCAGACAGATTTGTCCTGCGAATCCGGTGGTGTTTACCGGAAATGCCAGTTTTTTGCTGTCGCTCAAACAGGCTTATTCCGGTCGACAGAGTTCAACGCTGTCCTCCATATATAAAACTTTTGTTCATAGGAAAGAGAGGCATGCGCCGGGCTGGTCGATGGGAGACGCATGTAGCTGACAGGAACGGTGCTGACGGTAGGCAAAACATACTGCCGGTACGCCGACTCCGCCTTTGCCCCATTGAAGAACACCGTACGGATCTTGTCATGCGTACGAAAGAAGTTTTGAAAGTCATTGACAGTAATGGAGCCGTTGTCAATTCTTGCGTCCAAGCTACCGACTCGCGTACAGGACTGCAACACATCCCAGAGTGCGATGTGAGCAGTCTTCAGTTCTTGTAGCCGAGCCTCATATGAAGAGTCCGGGGCAAACTCAAGCAATTGGGCCATGATTTTCCAGAAGGCATTACGGCGATTCGCGTAGTACTGGCCTGCCGCCAAAGATTCCTGCCCCGGCATACTGCCCAGAATTAATATCTCTGCATTACAATCCGCGATTGGTTCGAAGCAAAATAAAAGTGTTTTTGTCATTTCGGTGTACAGGGTTTAAAGCATAAAACCGCGAAAGCAGGAAGTTCAAGAAAAAAGCCAAGATAAAGCTTCATGCCTTCAATATTTATCAAATGGCTAACAGAATAACCGAAATAATTTAATAAAACAGGGTGCTTTTAAAGTTAGATTTATAATGCCGGTAGAAGTAAGCGCCCTGCAATCAAAACAAATTCCCCCAAACAATCTTGAGCTTAAACAAAATGGTTAAACGAAGTATTTTTAGAAAACTTCTCATTACGATGGTAGGTTTAATTATTGCCTTGTTGACGCTGTTAACCTTTGTTCAAATTGAGTTTCAAAAAGATGTGTTTGAAAAGGAGTTGGAAAAACGTATTGTGCTGATGAAAAGCAGGTTGATCGATAGAGGGCAGATTCTATCTGATAGTTTATCGGATCAAGTTGAGAATGGCATCGCTTCAGTTAACCTTTCTCTGGTTGCCGATCAGTTAAGGGGAGCGGTTCGGGAAAATAAGGAGCTTCATTACATTATATTAATGGAAGCATCCGGCCGGGCGTATATCCACACGCTAAAGCCGCAGTTAGAGATGGGAGTTTTATCCGAAAAAGAGGACTTGTTTGCGGCGGATCAAAAGACTGCAACGGTTAATGAGTATGTAAGCAACGGTAAACCCTTTATGGAATTTATCATGCCTATTCAAGTGAGTGCAAAGCCGTGGGGCGTTCTCCGACTAGGTTTCTCCCTGGATCTTCTTAATCAGGAGATCGTCAGTTCCCGAGAGGAGAGTACCCGTCAAATCCACGAAATGATAACGCGGTTATTAATAACCGCGGCCGTTTTTATCCTGATTGGCGCTTGTATCGTATTATTCGTATCTGAACGTCTTTCCAGGCCGCTGATGCACTTAACTCGATTGGCAAATGAGTTGGCTCAAGGTAACTTTGCGGTCAGCGACAATGTTAAAAAAAATCACCCGGATGGCGAAATCGGAGCTTTAACGACAGCATTTTCTCAAATGGCCCGGAATCTTAAGATTTCTTACGATAAGCTTGAGGAACACAGTCGGACGTTAGAGCAAAACGTAAGAAATCGCACATCCGAATTGGCAGAGGCGCGAGATCAGGCCATTGCGGCTGATAAAAGCAAATCGGAATTTCTTTCGATGATGAGTCATGAAATTCGAACGCCGATGAACGCAATCATCGGCATGACCCGGCTAGCTTTAAATACGGATCTGACTGCAAAACAGCAGGATTATTTGACTAAAGTTCAGGTGTCTTCGCGTGCATTGCTCGGGATCATTAACGATATTTTAGATTTTTCCAAAATTGAAGCCGGAAAACTGGAGCTGGAGGCTATCACATTTAATTTGGATGATGTGCTGAATGATCTCTGCAGTTTGATGAGTGAAAAAGCGGAAGAAAAAGGTCTACAGATACATTTTATTACCGCCGACGACGCGCCTTTGGATTTGATAGGCGATCCGCTAAGGTTGGGCCAGGTATTGCTTAACTTAGTCAATAACGCAGTAAAATTTACCGGCCACGGCGGCGATATTTTTATTAAAATTGCATTAGCGGACGGCGGCGAACAAGCAGGAAGAGCGGATCAAATTATGCTTGAGTTTTCTGTTAAGGACACCGGCATAGGCTTGACGACAGAACAAATAGGCGGACTATTTCAATCCTTTAATCAAGCCGATAAATCTACCACCCGTAAATACGGCGGAACAGGTCTGGGTCTGGCAATTTGCAAGCGGATGGTGGACATGATGGGCGGTGCCATTAATGTAAACAGCGAAATAGGAAAGGGCAGTACTTTTACATTTACCGGTATCTTCGGACAACCCTATGAGTTAAGTCAAAAACGAGCGGCATCGCGCGATGCTTTTCGCGGCGTAAAAGCATTAGTGGTGGATGGCAGCGAGACATCGCGGGATGTCTTATGCTTGCATTTGGAAACTCTTTTTTTTCAAGTGACGCCTGTCAATACAGGTGAGCAAGCTATTCAAATGTTGGAAAATGCCTCCGATGAAGATCCTTATCGGCTTGTGCTCATGGACTGGAATTTATCCAAAATGGACGGCATCTCGGTTGCTCGGCATATTAAAAATAATCTTAAAATTACCTGTATTCCTCACATTATTATAGTAACCACGCATAGCAGGGAGGATATTGTACAGCGGTCAAATGATCTTAATCTGGATGGTTTTCTTATTAAGCCGGTGCATTCGTCGGCGCTGTTCAGTGCAGTTGTTGAGGCATTTAACCAAAATAATGTTGATGAATATCTGTCTTCGCAAGCCTGTCATAAGAGGACCGAAAACGAAAAGCTGAATCAAATTAAAGGCGCTAAGTTGCTGTTGGTAGAAGACAATCCTATTAATCAGCAGATTGCGAGAGAAACACTGGAGCAGGAAGGTTTTGATGTCACTATCGTAATGGATGGCCGGGATGCTGTGCAAAAAATACGAGCAAGCTATTTTGATGCGGTATTAATGGACTTGGAAATGCCGATCATGGATGGCTATGAGGCAACACGAATCATGCGTTCTGAGTCGCAATTTGATGATTTGCCGATTATTGCGATGACGGCCCATGCGATGAACGATGTCAGGGAAAAATGCCTGCAAATAGGTATGAACGGCTATGTGACCAAGCCTATAGATGTTGATGAATTATTGAGAATTTTAATTGAATTTATCAAGCCGGGATTGAGAAAGGCACCGGGTTCTGGTTTGGCGAAAGCAACCCGGCAAAGACAAGCATTACTGCCGGAACTATTACCCGGCATTGATGTACAGCAGGCTTTAAAAAATGTTGTGGGAAATGTACAGCTGCTACATGACTTGCTATTGAAATTTTATGGGAGCTTTAGCGATGCACAGATCCGCTTGGATGCTTTTTTACAAGCGGGCGATGTTGATTCAGCTTTGAAATTTCTCCATGCAATGAAAGGCGTGGCGGCCAATCTCGCCATGCCGGAATTGAAAGTATGTATAGAAGCGTTGGAACAGACGCTTATTAATAAACAATGGAAATACGGGCCTGAATTATTAACCGACTTTGCGGGCGCGCAAAACAGGGTGCTTGAGTCAATTGAGCAGTTATACAGGTCTAACGATCGAGAGATAACGCCAACATAGCTTCGGATCATTGCGCATATTGGAGAAGGAGCTGTATTCGACCCTGTTTTGGACAAGGATTTATTAGGAGCAGAAACCGCATTGAAATACTATGGCGCGTGATGAGAACGGATGGCTGCTTCATTTGACCCAGTATCAAAGGCTCTGTTGATCGAAATTGTCTGAAAGTGAGTAATTAATTTGTATAAAAATTGTAATTAATTTTTATACTGGTAGATTAAAACAAGATAACAATAAAGTTGAGTAATAAGCTCAGCAAGGAATGGTTTTGCAATGCAAATTAAGTTTTCATTTGATTTATCCAAACCGGTTTCGGGTGAAGCAAGCATTGAGATCGATAAACCGATTCACGACGTTTTTTCTTATATTGGCGAGCATTTTTATGATAACTATCCTAAATGGTCTGTAGAAGTTGTTGAGTTCGAACCCCTGGATGGTAATGAGGTATTTATTGGCGCTAAAGCAAAACAAACCCGTAAAGACAACGGCGCAGAAGTCCAATCTATTTTTGAAATTACAGATTATCAACCCTGTATCAAACTTATTTTTAAAGGCCTGACTGAACCCTATAAACACAGCTATTTATTGGAAAGCAGTGAACAAACACAATCAACGCGCTTGACTTTTCGCTTCGATTTATTGGAAATCGAAGTTTTTATGCGCCCATTTGAAAAGCTGATACGTTCCGCCATTGAAGATGGCGCAGAAAATACGGTTGAAAATATCAAAAATTTAATTGCGGCTGAAAACAATTAATATCTAGTTGATTCGTAATTATCATAAACATTGGAGTTTAATTATGTCTTTTATTGTTGAAAAAGATAGCGGACTTATTCCGCAAGTGCTTTCCGCTATTTTAGATGAATGTGTTAACGGTGTAACTTTAGCTGATCCGGATTTAGATGATTCGCCAATTATATATGCCAATAAAGCCTTTGAACGGTTAACAGGTTATAGTCAAGAGGAAATCATCGGTCATAACTGCCGTTTTCTTCAGGGCGATGATAGAGATCAGCCGGCGCGTAAACAAATTTCTGAAGCAATGAAAAATCATGAAGCGCTTGAAGTAACGTTGCGCAATTATAAAAAAGACGGAACATTATTCCATAATCGTTTAAAAATAACGCCCTTATTGGATAGAAAAAAACGGGTTATTTATTATCTTGGTGTGCAGTACGATATAACCGAACAAATAACCGCTAGTAATGAAATTAAAGAATTAAACGATTTACTAACGGCCATGTCGAACAAATAAACAAGCTTTTATAATAATGGCGTAAAAACATGAAGGTATGTTTATGAAAGCAGCTGAAAATACCAATAATAGTGATGGTTTACTTTTTAATGAAGAATTATTCGGCCTTGCTATACTCGCTTTTATTTTGTTGCTAGTCTTCGAAAAAATTAAACCGTACCGTAACTTTTCTAACAAGATTAATAAAGAATCATTCGTCACCAATACCACAGCATTTTTAGTTAATAACTTGATTTTGACGGCATTAAGAGCATCGTCATTATTCCTGGTCGCGCAGCAATTCTCATCCTATGGGTTATTAGCCGATTTGGATGACGGCTTAGTTAAATGGCTACTGGCCTTTGCTTTTTTTGATTTGGCAATTTATATTTGGCATGTGGCGAGTCACAAATTCGAGTTTCTATGGCGGTTTCATAAGGTACATCATAGCGATAAAAGCTTTAATGTTTCCACCGGGTTTCGATTTCATGTTTTCGATTTATTGCTGGAAATTATTTATAAATCCATATTTGTTGTGGTTATTGGTGTCGATGCATATTTGGTGCTCTCCATCGAGATTATCGAGTTATTTTTTATTTTTTTCCATCATGCCAATCTTCATGTTCCGAACGAAGAAGCAATCTCGCAAGTCATTATTACCCCGTCACTACACCGAACGCATCATTCCACATTACGTACAGAACACGACAGTAACTACGGCATCGTTTTGTCAATCTGGGATCGAATTTTCGGAACTCGAAAAGAGCTGGTTCCTGAAAATATCGGCTTGGATTTAATTGAAGCGGAAAATTTTATACAACTGTTTTCGCTGGCATTTATTACTGAAATTAAAGTACGGCAATTATTGAGCTGGATTCCTAAAGGTAGAAAATAAGTATTGATTAACCATTAGGCAACTTTAGCGATGATTATTAAAACCACAAAAGATATTCCTGCCAGTGAAATTACCGATCCTTTGATTTTTAAGGAGCGACGAAAAATCATTAAAGCCATGCTGGCGACGGTGTTTTCAGGAGTCGGTATTGCACCGGCATTGGCGAATAACCATAACCCGGCTTGGGCGACTTTGCCAAAAAGTGACTTTTCTACTGATCTTTTAACGCCTACGCCTGCGGAACTCATTAAAAATTACACAAATTATTACGAGTTTGCATTTAATAAACAAGACTCAACGAGTCTAGCGCAAAAGTTACGTACCGATCCCTGGTCTATAGAGATAAGTGGCGAGGTGGAAAAGCCGGGTAATTATTATTTGGAAGATATTTTACGTCAGCAGACGCTTCAGGAGCATATCTATCGTTTTCGTTGTGTCGAAGCGTGGTCAATGGTTGTGCCTTGGGTGGGTTTTTCGCTAGGCAATCTATTAAAAACGGTTAAACCTTTATCAACTGCCAATTTTGTAAAATTTACCGCAGTTCATCAGCCGGAAATAATGCCCAGACAACATAATAATGCGATGCTGGAATGGCCCTATGTCGAAGGTTTACGCATTGATGAAGCCATGCATCCTTTGACAATATTGGCTGTCGGAATGTATGGAGATGTTCTGCCAAAGCAAAATGGCGCGCCGTTACGTTTGGTTGTGCCTTGGAAATACGGCTTTAAGAGCATTAAAGCGATCGTAAAAATTGAGTTATTAAAAAGACCTCCAATAACATCCTGGAGCCAATTCGCACCTGATGAATATGGCTTTTATTCTAATGTAAACCCGGCAGTTGCTCATCCGCGCTGGAGTCAAAACAGCGAGCGCCAATTAGGCAGCAGTTTTTTTACCTCGCGTCGGCAAACTGAATTATTTAACGGCTATGGTGAACAAGTAGCCTCACTTTATCGCGATATGGACTTACGGCATTTTTTCTGATGATTTTGCAAGTCAATAATTTGCGATCAAAATCTATAGCGGTCTGTTTACTACCCTTGTTATGGCTGTTTGTTGATATTGCTTTCGACAATTTAGGAGCAAATCCTATTCAAGCATTGCATATTCGTTTAGGCGATTGGTCCTTACGTTTTTTATGCTTGACTCTGGCTATTACGCCTATCCAGGCTATTACAAAATGGCGTGGCATGGCAGATTATCGGCAATTGCTCGGGTTGTACGCTTTTTTTTATGCAACCTTGCATTTACTGGCCTATTTGCTTGTAGATCATGCCCTGGTGTGGCGTATGGTCGGTATTGATATTATTGAAAGTCCTTATATTTGGTTTGGAATATTGGCTTACATTATTGTTTTTTTATTAGCGCTTACCTCGCCTAAATGGGCTAAAAAACGCATGGGTAAAAACTGGAAAAAACTTCATCGATATATTTATATGGCAGCGGTTGCAGGAATTATTCATTATTTCTGGCAACTCAAAGGTAACCTGGCTGAACCTTTGTTTTATTCAATAATAGTATTTTTATTGCTGAGTTTTCGGGTTTTAGTCTGGGTTAAAAATCGCCAGTTAAGTAAAATGATGATTCCAAGGGGGCAAAGAGCGCTGTCCTTGGTGGATGAACAAGACGTGATGCCGGAAGCGATTCGTAAACGGCGCTGAGTGACTGAGCCGAACCGGACACATTTAAATTATTTCAAAATATATCAAAATATGTCAGCCCAAAACCTGTATTGAAGCCGGAAATCCACAGGCCAAGCTTGGCTAAACGAATCAATAATCGATTGACGTAGAAAATAAAGCTTTCAATATCAATACTGCATTTTATTCTTTGCTTTGAATTAGCCAGTAAGTAATGCCCAGCGCTATCACAACCAACGCCGATGCACTCACATATTCTGCAGATAAGCCGTTGTAATCAAATACAATAATTTTTCTGGAGATAGCCATTAAAGCGGTAGCCACCACCAGGTTTACGGGGATCACATCACTTCTAATATAGACCGTAATATTCAGAAAAATTTCAACGGCAATTAACACGGCCAAAAAAGCGCCAAACGTTTCCAACATGTCGTTAATCGTCAGCAGCATAAATGGCGGCTGGGTGATTTTTTCGAAAATCACATAAACGACATCCATAATGCCAAATAAAATAACGATCACCATCAGCAAAGCCAGAAATTTGAGCCCCAGACGTATGACACGGTGCAGAAGTTGTATAAACGGATCTTCGTGCTGTATAGGCAGTTCTTCGTGCTGTGCAGGTAGTTGTTCGGCGTTCTCCAGGGTGATTTGTTTTACCAGCTTACTGTGTAGATGGGCCAATAAGGGCCCGATAATGTGCTTATGAGAGGCAAGTCCCACAGGTGTTAAATCATTTTCAAAAAAGTCGTTAAAGCCTTCCATTTCACTCAGCTCTTTGGCTTCCAGCTTTTCAAAGCCCATACTCCAGTAAGGAAATATCCGCTCCGTTATCGGCAGTTTTTCAATTAAGGTTATGTCTTTGTGGCGTTTATCTTTTTTTATGATTTCAAATGTAGCGGCAACGGCGGTCTCGTCGCCTTCCAATACCTGAAAAAAAGTGCCATGCGAATAAAGCAATACCCCGGTTATATTTTTGGCGGCGTTATTTACTCGGCAGGTTTTTAACAGCGCTAACAAATTTTCCGGACTAAAGTCTGTTATTGCGGTACTGGCGTAAGTCAGTCTGATCATTGCGGCTTTTCCGTAGGTGATTACTGATTTTGCATATATTTTGTAGGCTGCGGTTCGTAAATAGCAGTATAAGCGGCCAGACTTTGAAAGTATTATTTAAATGGGGTATAAAGCGTAGTCGCTTTCAACATATCGGGTGACAGTTTCTATCAAGACTCCAAAAGCTGGGCATTTTTGCAGGTTAGCATGGGTGCCGCATAAGCAGTTTTAACGACTTGCCTTCTTCCTGCTTGTGCTAAGCGCTTTATTTAATCGGCGAGCAATGCTAAAGTAAATGTTTATTAAAACACTTGGTATTTATTTTTGTTGCCGGCTGTTTGTACACAATATCTTACAACAACTTTAATTTAGGAGAATCCCATGGCTTTCGAACTTCCTGCTTTACCTTATGCTCAAGATGCATTGGCACCCCATATTTCTGCAGAAACTTTGGAGTATCATTATGGTAAGCATCATCAAACTTATGTGACAAACCTGAATAACCTGGTTCCAGGAACTGAGTTTGAAGGTTTGTCGCTGGAAGAAATCATCCAAAAATCTTCCGGCGGTATTTTTAATAACGCTGCGCAAGTCTGGAATCACACCTTTTACTGGAACAGCTTGGCGCCAAATGCGGGCGGCGAACCTACCGGTGCTTTAGCCGATGCGATCAATACAACTTTCGGTTCATTTGCAAAATTTAAAGAAGAATTTACCAAATGCGCAGTCACCACATTCGGTTCAGGCTGGGCTTGGCTGGTAAAAAATGCCGACGGTAGTTTGGCGTTGGTTAGCACCAGTAATGCAGGCTGCCCGTTAACGACCGGTCAAACGCCTTTGTTGACTTGCGATGTTTGGGAACACGCTTATTACATTGATTACCGTAATGCGCGTCCGGCCTATCTGGAAGCATTTTGGGCGCTGGTTAACTGGGATTTTGCTGCAAAAAACTTTTCAGCTTAATTTTTTAACCGATATTGCGTAAGTTATAACAACTGCGAAGAACGCTTGGCTTGTTTTTTCTTGCTGTCTTTGGTAGTGAGGTTTTTTACCTATTGCGCAACATCAGTTTTTAAGTAGTATAAGAAACCTCTTGCACCTATATCGATGCAAGAGGTTTTTTTATGGGAGAAATAAAATGGCTACAGTTTTAATTACCGGCGCTAATCGCGGTTTGGGTTTGGAGTTTTGCCGTCAATATGCCGAGCAGGGCTGGCATGTTATTGCCTGCTCCCGTAACCCGGATGATGCGTTTGATTTAAATAATCTCGCCAGTCGTCACTCTAATATGCAGCTGGAACAGCTGGATGTTTCAGAGTTTGAACAAATTGATGCCCTGTCCCGAAAATTAGCGGGTCTGTCGATTGACGTTTTGATCAATAATGCAGGCATTTATGCGGATAACAAAAGCAACGGTTTTGGTCATTTTGATTATCAGGCCTGGACAAACTCATTGCTAATTAATACACAGGCGCCGGTTAAGATGACAGAAGCTTTTTTACCGCAAATTAAAAAAAGCGATAAAAAATTGATTGTTGCGATCAGCAGTTTGATGGGTAGCATGGCTGATAATGACAGTGGCGGCAGTGTTTTTTACCGGTCAAGTAAGGCGGCGCTGAATGCTGCAATGAAGAGTCTGGCGATAGAGCTTAAAAGTCAGTCTGTCGGCGTGCTTATTTTTCACCCCGGCTGGGTCAAAACCGATATGGGCGGGCCTAGCGGGTTAATTAATGCCGATCGAAGCGTCGCGGGAATGTGTGCTTTGATAGAGAACTTTTCATTGGATCAATCAGGCAGTTTCGTCAAGTATGACGGCGCGCCAATGCCATGGTGAACGCTATGATTAAAAAGACATTGATTTTATGGGTGATATTGCAGGGCGCGGCTTATGCCGATGTTTCAATACCCGAACAGATTAAAGTGCCGGCGGGCTATAGCCCTGTTTTGACCGTGCATGCCAAGGGCGACCAAATTTACCAATGTGCACTCAATAAAGGCGAATATGCATGGGTAACGCAGGCACCCGATGCCAAGCTGTTCGATGCGCAAGGTAATATCGTCGGGAATCATACGGCAGGCCCTCTCTGGGAATATAAAGAGGGTAGCCGTGTAGTCGGTCGGGTAGCCAAGAAAATCGACATGGAGCCGGGCTCTTCTATTTCCTGGTTACTGGTCGATGTGGTCTCTCACAAGGGTGACGGCTTGTTTTCGAACGTCAGTTTTATTAACCGGATTAATACGCACGGCGGCTTGCCGCCTTCCTCGGGATGCGACGCTAATCATTTGGGCAGTGAAAAACGGGCTGCTTATACGGCGGATTACGTTTTTTATTCCAAATAACTCAGCTTCAGTTCCCTGAGCTTCATCAGCGCATAGACCGATTCCAGATGAGGAGCGGCTATGCCTAGTCGCTGGGCGGCGCGCAGGGCATTGCCCAGGATGGCTTCGGTTTCCATCGGCAGGCCGTTTTCATAATCCAGCAGCATGCTGGTTTTATAAGGCGGCATGGCGTAGGTATGTTCGATGTTGATGCTAATAATATCGTCGGGCAAGGGATGCCCCGCGGCGGCCGCAATGTCGCAAACTTCCTGCATAATGCTGCGCACGAACAGCTCTTGGTTTTGCAGGATGTCCAGTGTCGGCAAGCCTCCCGATAACACCGATAGCGGATTGAACGGCGCGTTCCAGACGCATTTCTGCCAGCGTCCGGTGACAATGTCTTCGGTAGCCTTGCTTTCAATACCGGATTGATTAAAGAGTTCGCAAAGCTGCGCGGTTTTGGCGCTGACGCCATTCGGCAGATTGCCTAAAGCCAAACGGCCATAAGCCAAATGCAATATCTCGCCGGGGCTGACGCGATTGCAGCCAATAAACGCCAGGCCGCTGATGACCTCATTATTGGGGAAGGCATCCAGCATTTCCTGTTCGATTTCCACGCCATTTTGAATAAAGACTATCGCTGTGTTTTGAGTAACAGCCGGGCGTATCAGGCCGATCCGGTCCAGCGTAGGAATGACTTTGGTGCAGAGTAAAACATAGTCCGCCGTTTCTTCAAAATCCGCAGCATTTTTCAAGACTTGTGTGGGGGTAAAATGCCGGCGATCTAAAGGATGGCTGTCGATGATAAAACCGTGTTGTTTTACGTGATCGTAATCGGAGCGGCAGACTACCGAGACCTCAGCGCCGGCCTTCGCCAGTAGCGAGCCGTAAAAAGCGCCGATGGCCCCAGCCCCAATAACAAGCACTTTAATCACGGCTATCTGCGTTCAGAATCTGCTTTAAAAAAGGGAGAGTTAATTTACGTTTGGCCGCCAATGATGCCCGATCCAGTTTTTCCAGCAAAGCCCATAAAGAGGCCGGATCCCTGTCGTAATGCGTCAGCAGGAAACGTCCGGCTTGCGGGGCGATTTCAAAACCCATTTGATCGGCTTTAAAAATTAATGCCGCAATGCGGTCGCTATCGGTTAAAGGCTGTATTTTTAAGGTCAGTCCCCAGTTAAGCCGGGTTTTCAGGTCGGGTAATTGAATAGCAATATCATTGGGCGCAGAAGATGCCGATACGATCAGTTTATGGCCGCGATCGCGATGCCGATTAAAAAAATTAAAAAAGGCCAACTCCCAGGCCGAGTTGCCGGCTATGCGCTCTATGTTGTCGAAACAAACGAGATCATAGTCATCAAGCCCGTTTAGTATTGCAGGGTCAGGCAACTCCGCTTGCGATAAATCAAAATAAAATGAACTGAGATTCTGATTCTGAGCTCGATGACAACAGGCTTGCAACAGATGGGTTTTACCTAGCCCCGATTTACCCCAGAGGAAGATTTGCTGTTCACCCAGACTGGCGATGCATTGTTGTAAGTGAGTGACGATTTCGTGATTGGCGCCGGGGAAAAAATCATCGAAAGTTTGATTGGCCCTGAATTCAAAATCTAATGAAAGTTGCTCTGCCATTGTCAGTTCTGTTTTTCCGCAAAGCGTATATAAAATGCCGTGCCGAAAAACAGCATCAGACTCAGCATGATTTCAAGCGATGCATACAGCCGTTCGTCGGCGTTGACGTAGGCTTCGGCCGTACCGTGGAGAAAATAAATCAGGCTGACGTAAGCCGCCCACGCGCAACTTCTAGGTTTGCGATCCAGCAAGCCGCGCATGGGCAGCAATAACGGCGTAACGGCCACTAACAAAACCAGCGCCACCGGAAAACGGGTGGATGGCGAGAGCACGGTATTCCAAAGCATCAGCAACGCGAACAGCCCGAAAAAACCGGCCAAGGCAATGATGTAGTAGTAGATCGGCTTTATGTTCATGCGGATTGTTTCAATTGAAGCGCGGTTGTAGCCAGGCGCGCACCGAGAGCCCGGCACAGCGTTTTTTCGTGATCGCTCAATCCTGAGTGATGGGTCGAGACGTGACTGGGGCCGTAAGGCGTGCCGCCCGACGTGGTTTCGCGCAACGCATGTTCGGTGCTGGGTAAGCCCAGCAGCAACATGCCGTGGTGCAGCAGCGGTAGCATCATCGATAACAAGGTGCTTTCCTGCCCGCCGTGCATGCTGCCTGTTGAGGTAAATACGCCTGCGGGCTTGCCTGACAGTGCGCCGGAAAACCAGATTTCGGTGGTGCTGTCGATGAAGTATTTTAGCGGCGCGGCCATATTGCCAAAATGGGTTGGACTGCCCAGCGCCAAGCCGTTACAGGATTTTAAATCGTCAATCGTAGCGTAAAGCGCGCCGTGGGCGGGGATGCTTTCTGCTGTTTTTTCACAGACGGTCGAAACATCGGGAACGGTTCTGAGTACCGCTTCAGCGCCGTCAACCGATGCTACGCCGCGAGCGATATGATTGGCCATGTCTGCCGTGGTCCCGTTACGGGAGAAATACAGAACCAGAATTTTTGTCATAAGCCGAGTAATTATAAAATAGCCAGTACGGCTTCGGGGGGACGGCCAAGTGCCGCCTTGCCGCCCGCGATAACAATAGGCCGTTCAATTAAAATGGGATTGTTCACCATGCCTTCTATCAGCGCCTGACGATCCAGTGAGGCATCGTCCAAGCCGTTGGCTTTATATTCGGCTTCTTTTTTGCGCATTAACTCGCGCGGCTCCATGTCCAGCTTTTGCAGAATATCATCCAGTTCCTGAGCATTGGGAGGCGTTTTAAGATACTCGATAACCTCCGGCTCAATGCCTTGCTCTTTTAACAACTGCAAGGTTTGACGCGATTTGCCGCAACGCGGATTGTGATAAATCTTTACGCTCATGGTTCACCCGCCCATTAAAATAAAAAAGCTATAATAGCATTTTTAACAAAACTCACGCTTTGAAAAAGGCAATAACGATGATGGACACAGCAATGGATCGAATTAAGCAGTATTGGCTATTAGCGCGATTTGATAAGCCTATCGGCATCCTGATTTTATTGTGGCCGGCATTATGGGCGCTGTGGGTCGCCAGCGAAGGCAACCCCGACTTGCTGGTTTTGACCGTTATTTGTCTGGGCGTCGTGCTGATGCGGGCCGCCGGTTGCGTGATTAACGATTACGCCGACCGCGACTTCGATCCGCATGTGGAACGCACTAAACAGCGCCCTATCGCTGCAGGTAAGGTAAGCCCCAAAGAAGCGCTGACGGTTTTTGTGGTGTTGTGTTTGTGCGCTTTCGGGCTGGTGTTATTGCTGAATATCTACACCATCATGCTGTCGTTTATCGCCGCATTTCTGGCCGCCAGCTATCCGTTTATGAAGCGTTACACCCAACTGCCCCAAGCCTACTTAGGTATCGCTTTCGGCTGGGCCGTGCCGATGGCTTTTTCCGCGCAGATAAACAGCATTCCCCCTGTGGCCTGGGTGATGTATCTGGCTGTCGTTTTATGGGCGTTGGTTTATGACACCATGTATGCGATGGTTGATAAGGATGACGATTTAAAAATAGGCGTTAAATCGACGGCCATACTGTTCGGCGCTTATGACCGCCAGATTATGGGCGGATTGCAGCTCGTCATACTCGGCCTGCTGATTACAGTGGGGAAAATGGCGCATGCAAGTTGGCCTTATTATGTCGGTGTTTTAATTGCGGCAGGCTTGTCGGTTTACCAGCAAAAATTGATCTTTCACCGGGAAAAAGCGCTTTGCTTTAAGGCGTTTTTAAACAATAACTGGTTTGGATTAGCTGTATTTGCAGGGTTGGTAGCGGATTATTGGCTTCGGTGAATATATGCTTTGGCAGGGTTATTGCCTTGCTAACGGCTTATCTATCGTTTTTACATTCAAGTGCGTCAAATTCTTGCAAGAAAGTTATGCTTCCTTTATAAATATGGCAGCCGGATGCATCTGATCGGTATCGTTATAACAGGCTTTAACGTGGGCTTCAATATAAAAGGCCGCAAACTGAATTCATCCCGGTCCATGCAAAATACTTTTGTATTTTCTTTAGCATTGTTAGTAATATCACCTACCTTTAGATATTTTGTATCAAAACACCCTAGCTAAGCATTGAGGAATAATCATGACCACAGTAGCAGACCCCATCATCGGCAGTTGGTACAAGGATGTAGAAAACAACCTGAAATTTAAAGTCGTTGCCATTGAAGAAAGCGATGATTCCATTGAAGTCCAATACCTGAATGGCGATATTGGCGAATACGATCATGATAGCTGGTATAACTCAACCTTTGATTATATTGAGGATCCTGAAGATTGGAGCGCACCTTTTGACGATATTGAAACCGATGACCTGGGCTATACCGATCCCGACGAACACAAGCCCAATCCTGAAGATATGGATATCGAAGATTATCTGGATTAATTAGGAAAACCATCACATGAAAATGAGTCCACAGGAATTCCTGGACTGGAAAACAAAACGAATTACCCTGCTGGCAATGTCCGGTGCCGGAAAAACCACGCTGGCCAATAAGTTGCCCAAAGCCAAATGGTTTCATTATTCAGGCGACTACCGGATAGGTACAAAGTATCTGGAAGAGCCTATTCTTGACAATATTAAACGTCAGGCCATGCGCGTTCCCTTTCTGCGCGAGTTGTTGCTTTCCGATTCCATTCATATCAGCAATAAGATAACCGTTGATAACTTGGCTCCTGTTTCCAGCTTTTTAGGCAAACTCGGCAATCCCGATTTAGGCGGATTGTCTTTGCAGGAGTTTAAACGCCGGCAAAAACTGCATCATCAGGCTGAGATTGCTGCGATGAATGATGTGCCTGATTTCATTGATAAAGCGGTAGATATTTACGGGTATAAGCATTTCGTTAACGACGCGGGCGGCAGCGTTTGCGAGTTGGACAGTCCGGAAACGCTGGAAACGCTGGCGCAGAACACGCTGATTGTTTACATCAAAATACCGCCGGTGTTGGAACAAACCATTATTGAACGCGCTAAATCGGATCCCAAACCGCTTTATTACCGGGAAGCGTTTCTTGACGAAAAGCTCGCTGAATTCATGCGGCTTAAAAATTACGCTTCCACTGATGTAATGGAGCCTGATGACTTTGTCTCCTGGGTTTTTCCCGAGTTATTCAAATCCAGGCTGCCCCGCTACCAAGCCATTGCCGATCAATACGGTTATACTGTCGATGCGAACGATGTGGCCACCGTTAAAGGCGAGGATGACTTTATCCGGCTTATCGCTGATGCGTTGGGCTCTCAGCAATGATATGAACGGAGTCACGTTATGCCTTTAGTTGCTCATACTGATTTACCTACATTTCAACGCCTTCGTGAAGAAGGCGAGGAAATATTAGACCCGGATCGCGCCCGTAACCAGGATATACGGGAAATGCATATCGGTTTGCTCAATATGATGCCCGATGCGGCACTGGAAGCGACAGAAAGGCAGTTTTTCCGGTTAGTGGGGGCATGTAATCAAATTGTTCAATTTCATGTGCATCCTTTTACTATCGATGGCATGAAAAGAAGCCCGGAAGCGCAAGCTCACATTGCTAAATATTACGAACCTTTTGAAAAAATAAAACGGGATGGCCTGGACGCGCTGATCATCAGCGGCGCTAATGTCAGTCATCCGCGGTTACCCGAAGAAGACTTCTGGCAGCCGTTGGCCGAGGTTTTTTTCTGGGCCAAGGAGAATGTCACCTCGGTACTTTGTTCCTGTCTGGCTACTCATGCCGTTATTCAATACTGCTATGGCGTTGAGCGCACCCGTTTATCGGCCAAGCGCTGGGGCGTGTTTTCACACAAATTAACCGATCGCACTCATCCGTTGGTCGCAGAAGTCAATACGCGTTTTGACGTTCCTCATTCCCGTTTTAATGAAATATTTCAAAGCGATATGGAACAGCACGGGCTCAAAGTCCTGGCGGTCAGCAAAGAGGCCGGTGTGCATCTTGCCGTCAGTCCGGATGGTTTTCGCATTGTGTTTTTTCAGGGACATCCTGAGTACGATGACATCAGTCTGTTAAAAGAATACAAGCGCGAAGTCTTGCGTTTTTATCGCGCTGAAATAGACGACTACCCACCGTTTCCGGAAAATTATTTTAACGCTACCGTCCAGCAGGTTTTGATCCGGTATGAACAGCAGGTCAGATCCGCCCGGCAGAACGGGCAGAGACTGGAGGAGTTTCCGGAAAGCCTGATTCTGGAACATATTGACAACACTTGGGGTGACACGGCAAAGGCAGTATTCAACAACTGGTTGGGGAAAATATATCAACTGACCCATCAGGAACGAGGCCTGCCTTTTATGGAGGGCGTAGATCCAAACAACCCGTTAGGTTTATAGGTGCATAAGGAATTTTTACAGCAAGCCATTGACTTGGCGGTAGAAAATGCCAAGTCAGGGGAGGGTGGCCCTTATGGGGCGATTATTGTAAAAGATAATCAACTGATTGCCGCCAGCGGCAACAAGGTCACCAGCACTATTGACCCTACCGCCCATGCAGAAGTGATGGCGATACGCCTGGCCTGTCAAAAGCTGCATGATTTCCAGTTACAGGGCTGCATTCTCTACTCCAGCTGCGAACCCTGCCCCATGTGCTTAGGGGCGATCTATTGGGCGAGGCTTGCAAAAGTTTATTTTGCCTGTAGCCGACATGATGCCGCTGCCGCCAACTTTGACGACAGCTTCATTTACGATGAGATTTCTGTTTTACCGCATGAACGCAGCATCGCTATGCTGCATTTAAACCTGCCGAATGCCCTTCAGCCGTTTAATATTTGGGCTGAAAAAAGCGACAAGGTTCTTTATTAAAAAAACAGGCAAAAGGCAAAGAACGATCCTCTGTAGCGTGGGTTTTTTCGCCTTTCGCCCTTAGTCTTTCATCTCTGTCATTTATCAGCGACTTTAATCAACCATCCATTTTTATCATAGCATCCTAAGTCTGCTTTGGCTGTGACATTGATTCTGACATATTGACCATTGAAAGCTGCCGGCAATTTTGCCTTAACCCGGTGAAAGCTACTGTTGCTTTCAACGGTATACTCAAGATTCTGGTCTTTAGCCGTTAATTTGATGGTGTCCGGCTTAGCCCAAGGCGAGACGAGGAAGGAAAACGTTGATTCAGGCGGAACCTCGGTTTTTTCGGGTTCTTTATAGACAGGAAGATTGAAATCTCTAAATTGGGGTTTTTTGCAAATATCTTCCGTCGTACCCGGATCATAGGCATTTGCCGTGCCGGTAAATAATGCCGCAGCAATAAATAGTATGGGGCTAAACATTGTTGTTACTTTCATATCCACTCCTAAAAAACGTTGTGTTGCCAGTGATAATTCCGGTTAAGCCGCTGTATTTAACAGGGAGTCACGTTAATTATTGTTTTAATAAACTCAACTTACCGCAACATTCATACAAACGCTACGCGAACGCCTGATAAATAAAATACGCATTCATATCCTTCAGACAAAACCGATGATGTCTTGTACAATATCGGAAGTTTAAATTTTAGCAAGAGAACACCACATTGAGCGAACAAAATCAAGAAAGCTTGAATTATAAAAGCGCCGGCGTTGATATTGAGGCCGGTAATGCATTAGTTGAACGCATCAAGCCTATTGCCGCCAGAACACGGACGGCAGGCGTCATGGCAGGTTTAGGCGGTTTCGGTTCCATGTTTGAACTGCCGCTGGATCGTTATCAGCAGCCGATTCTGGTTTCCGGTACCGATGGCGTAGGCACCAAGTTAAAGCTGGCCAATGAGCTGGGAATTCATGACACCATCGGCATCGACCTGGTTGCGATGTGCGTTAATGATATTATCGTTCAAGGCGCAGAGCCTTTGTTTTTTCTTGATTATTTCGCTACCGGTAAACTGGATGTCGATACTGCCGCGTCAGTTGTAGACGGCATTGGCAAAGGCTGCGAACTGGCAGGTGCGGCGCTGGTCGGCGGCGAAACGGCGGAAATGCCCGGCATGTATGCGGATGGCGAGTACGATTTGGCGGGCTTTTGCGTCGGTATAGTCGAAAAAAGCAAAGTGCTTGACGGCAGCAAAGTCAAAGTGGGCGACAAACTGATTGGCATCGCATCATCCGGTCCGCATTCCAACGGCTATTCATTAATCCGGAAAATCATTATCCATAGTGATTCAGCGCTCACCGATACCTTCAATGGCAAAACTTTAGGGGCTGCCTTACTGGAACCGACCCGGATCTACGTTAAGTCGTTGTTGGCGTTGCTGGATAAAGTGCCGGTGCACGCGTTTGCGCATATTACCGGCGGCGGTTTAACCGAGAATCTGCCGCGCGTACTTCCGCAAGGCGCCAACGCCCATATCGATCTTGCTTCCTGGGAGTTTCCGGCGATCTTCAAGTGGTTGCAGGAAAAGGGTAATGTCTCTCAAGCGGATATGCTGATCACCTTTAATTGCGGCATCGGCATGATAGTCTGTGTTGCCGCCGAAGATGAGCGGGCGACGCTGCAAACCCTCAGCCAACTGGGCGAGAAGGCTTTTACTATCGGCGAACTGGTTGAGTCTGATGGCAAGCCGGAAGTTATTTATTTGACGGCATAAACTGCTGCGCCGGAAACGCCGGTTCTTGCTTGCGCTCGAACTGGCTTATTCCTGTCTACACCGGCATTGATAATCTATAAGACCTCAAATCCTTGCTCCTGTAACAACAGGACAAACGCTTCGGCCGGTACCGGCGGGCTTTTGATGTAACCTTGGTACGAATCGCAATTTTTCTCCCGCAAGAATGCCAGCTGCTCCTGTGTTTCCACGCCCTCCGCCAGCACTTTAAACCCCAGAATATGCCCCATGGCGATAATAGTCGCGGCAATTTCCATATCGTCTTGCAAGTGGGGAATATCGTCGATAAAACTTTTGTCGATTTTTAACACATCCAGCGGAAAGTGCTTGAGATAAGCCAGCGACGAAAAACCGGTGCCGAAATCGTCAATGGCAAGCCGAATGCCCTGAGCACGTAGCTTGTTCAGGAGCGCCATCACATTGTCCTGGTTTTCCATCAGGCCGCTTTCCGTCATTTCCAGTTCTAAGTATTCGGCCGGAAATCCTGTTTCATTCAGTGCAGTAGCCACTGACGCGCTAATATCGCCGCGCCGGAACTGTTGAGGAGAAACGTTGACCGCCAAGGTGAGCGGAGGCAAACCCGCATCCAGCCAAAGGCGGCCTTGTCGGCAGGTTTCCCGCAGCACCCATGCGCCAATTTCCAGAATCAGCCCCGTTTCTTCGGCAATGGGGATAAAACGTAGCGGTGGAATCAATCCTTCTGTCGGGTCTTGCCAGCGTACCAGCGCTTCGGCGCCGACTATACGCCCACTGGCAATATCCACCTGCGGCTGGTAAAAAACACGCAGTTCCTCTTGTTCGATGGCTCGGCGCAGCCGTGTTTCCAGTGCAATCCGTTCGCGGGCTGCGAGCGTCTGGTCTTCGGAAAAATAGGCATAGCAACCGCGTCCTTGATCTTTGGCCTGATACAGTGCGGCATCGGCGTGATCCATGAGCATTTCATAGCTCGCGCCGTGTTCCGGATACAGGCTGATGCCGATACTGGCGCCAATCTGGACATCGTTGCTTTGGGTTAGTTGAAAAGGTTTGCTTAAAACGAAGATAATTTCTGCCGCTACCCGAGCGGCATCTTCGGCATGAGCAATATCTTCCAGCAACACGACAAATTCATCGCCGCCCAGACGCGCCACCATATCTACGTCACGCAGCCTTGTCGAGATGCGCACGGCGACCTGTTGCAGTAACTCGTCGCCCGCTAAATGCCCCAAGCTGTCGTTGACCGCTTTAAAACGATCAAGATCAAGCATCAGTAATGCCAGACGCTTGCCGTCACGTCGCTCTACGTCGATGCTGTGTTTAAGCCGTTCCTGCAACAGCCGGCGGTTAGGCAGTTGGGTGAGCGGGTCATAAAAGGCCAGTTGCTTGATCTCCTCTTCGGCGGCCTTGCGCGAGGTAATATCGGAGAAGGAGGCAACATAATTATTGACTTGTTCATTCTTTTTATCATGTTCCTTCACCGCAGTGATGATAAGCCATTCAGGGAACATCTCGCCGTTTTTGCGCCGATTCCATATTTCACCCTGCCAGGCGTCGGTTCGATTGATGCTCTCCCACATTGAACTATAAAAAGTTTTATCATGCTGTCCCGAGCTGAGTAAATTGGGCTTTTTACCAATGACTTCATCGGCGCTGTAACCGGTGATTCGAGTAAATGCCTGATTGACTTTAAGAATGACATTATTGGCATCGGTGACCAACATGGCGTCCTGTAATTCAAAAGCGGTGGCGGCGATACGAAGTTCTACTTCAGTCTGCTTGTGCTTGGTGATGTCGGTAATGAAGCCGTGCCAAATCACGGAACCATCCGCTTGCTGCTGCGGTAACGCATTGCCGAACAGCCAGCATACGGGAGCATCGTCAAACTTCAAGCGATATTCCTGGCGCCATGGCGTTAAGTCCCGCGCCGATACCTTAAAAGAAGTTTTGAAATTTTCCAGATCATCAGGATGCAAGGCAGCAAGTACCTTGGCCGCATCTTCGCTGACATCCTCCGGGCTAACCCGATAGATAGTGCGAATCGCTTCATTGGCGTAAGGAATGCGGGAACTGCCGTCAGGAAACAGCTGAAACTGGAACACCAGTCCCGGTACCTGACTGGCGATTTTCTGGAGGCGGTCCAGAGCATCCTGGCTTGCCTGCTCGGCTTTCTGGCGTTCAATAACCTCTTTCGCCAGCTGCATGGTGCGTGAAGACAGCGCATCGAACATGGACAGCATGGTCTCGATCAGCACCTTCATCGCTCCGCTCATTTCCTGATCGGCTTGCTCTTTAGCTTGGTTTAGCGGTATGCCCGACTGCACCGCCAGCACTACCTTGGCCATGCGCATGTCGGTATCCAGAATATGAAAGGCCAGCCATTGGGTCAGAAAGGTGAGAATTTCTTCAATGACTTCATCCAACGGCCTGGCGGTTTTTCCAGCCATTATCCTATTGACTGTAGTCAGGAATCTCCTGTGATCATTTTTATGCTTTGTTTCCCAGGCGTCTTCAGGGAAGAATGCATGCCATATACGCTCTTCCGCCTGAAAATGGTAAATAGCGTATTCCGCTAAGTCATTGAAAACATTATTCAAGGTGGGTATGTCGGATTGATAAGCCAGATGACCGGCCAGCACATTTAATAGCTCGACCAACTTTTGATGTTGTTCATCAATCAGGGGCACTCCAACTTCGAAATTTTTATTCCATGGAAAAACTTCAACTGAATACATAATGCTCTCGTCCAACTTAAGGATTTGGTGGGGGCTTTTGTGATAAGAATTAAAAATATTGTACGCTGATAAACCTTTTTGATTAGTATGGTTTTAGTGATATCCGGTTTCTGGAGCCTAACAGGCCAAAGGCCTCTATGCAGATAGCCCGCATAGCTTTGTTTTCTGACGCGATTGGGTTTAGTGATAATATGAAACATATAAATAATAGATTATTTTTGTCACCCGGACAGAGTTAATGCGACCTTTACAGCTTTAGTGGCAGCAAAAAAACGATGGGCGATAACAAACTATAAATTATCTTAATCATCACAACAGCGGAAATTCAGAACTATGAACACCCATCCAGTCGATACAGCATCTTCAACCGACATCTTTTCCTCGACCTTTTTGATTGGCAATGTCGGCGCTCCGTTTGTTATCGGGCTGGCGGTCGGCTATTTCGCCAAAAAAATGTTGCGCACGGCGCTATTCCTGGGAGGGGCGGCCATCGTGCTGCTGTTTGTTGCGGAATATTACGACATCATCAATATAACCGATGAAAAGCTGCAACATGTCGCCAGCGTTGCGACGGAAGCGGCAAAAAGCTCAGGCGGGTTTCTGGTCGATCGCCTGACCAGTGTCACCAGCAAGGGCGTCAGCGGGGTTGGCGGTTTTTTTGTCGGGTTCAAGCTAGGCTAGTTTTCCTGAGTCACTCATGCAGTCGTGCTCACGCCCTTACCACATCCCTGCAGGCAAAAAAAATGCGGCTGATTAGGCCGCATTGAAGAAGGATATAAAACTCTGAATTTCG
The DNA here is from genome assembly GCF_030680395.1 of Methylobacter sp. Classification (GTDB taxonomy): domain Bacteria; phylum Pseudomonadota; class Gammaproteobacteria; order Methylococcales; family Methylomonadaceae; genus Methylobacter_A. The sequence goes on from NZ_JAUXVR010000021.1 coordinate 86,364, forward strand.
AGGAGGAAATTTGCATCTCAAGAGTTGAAGCTATATTAGCGATAAATGATAAACAATGGAATGTGACATATTGTCGCGTCTCAGAATGTCGCAGAAGTTTGGGCGGAAAAGCCATTCATGCTGTTCGGCGTACTCAGGATAAGCGACAAGCGACCTAATGTAGCGGCAGGCAAGTCTGCGGAAAATCGAAACATACACTTTGATGCTCAAAAAGAGGGTGGTTATTGTCATCATTTCCTCGATAGAGCGCAGGGGAATGATAATATGATAAATGTGATGGCTCGCTTCAACTCAACCCAATAAAAATACCAATCTGTAATCCGTCGGCGGAAATTATCCCCCTTATTTCCTTGCAACTGGATACAGCCTGTAATCATCGATAGAAAATTAAAATGTACTCATTAAACCGCTTGATCCTTATTGATTCATACAAACCCGGTGAATTAGTGGAAGTTCGCCTGGATGGACATACCAATCTTAACGGCGTTAATGGCGCCGGTAAAACCACATTATTGCGGTTAGTACCGCTGTTTTTCGGCGAACGACCAGGGCGGTTAGTGCCGAAAAGCCGGGTTACCGACAGTTTTGCCAAGCATTATCTGCCAAACGAGTCTTCTTATATTATTTTTGAGTATCAGCGTCACGAACAAACCTGTATGGCGCTGATGTATGCCTCGCCGAATGAAGAAGGGCTGTGTTATCGCTTTGTCGATAAAGGTTTTGACAAGACTGACTTTATTGATACTCATCGGGATGGTATGCACTATCCGGTGTCTTGCCGCGACCTGCGTACGCACTTCCTCAAACGGCATATTAATTGTAGCGACCAGCTTACCGCCTGTAGCGATTACCGCACGGTGATCCAGAATTTGCCGCACAAGAAAGGCCAGGAATTGCGTAATTTGGTTGCGCGTTACAGCTTTTGTAACGGCAGTTCCGGACACAGATTGAAAGATATAGAAAAGATCGTTACCGGCATGTTTATGCGGTCCACCGATTTTGCCGACTTGCGCGAAATGCTGGTGAACTGCATTGAAGAAAACAGGGATTCCCTTGCTTTGGAATTGAAAATGGAAACCCTGGATGATTGGCATAAGGAATACCGTGCTTATCAGGAAGCTGAATCGGAGCGCGACAAAATTGAACGGCTCAATCAGCTGGAAAATGAGTTGCTTCAAGTTGAGCAAAGTCTGGCTGAACTCCACTATCGCCTGCAATGTCTGCGCGACCAAAACCAACAAAGTTTGCAGCACCAGCAGGAAGCGGGGAATGCCTGCAATGAGCAATTGGAACAGCTCAAAAAAAACTGGGAAGCACAAGAGGAGACGCTTAAATCCGCGCTGGCAACCGTTAAGGGCGAATTGGAGCAGGAGCAACGGCAAAAGAAATCCCTGGAAGATGAAAAGGCCAACTGGGAAAAACAGGATGTGCAGGGCAAAAAACAGTTGGTTGCCGGTCTTGGTCAAATAAAGGACAGCTTGGCTAGGGAGCGGGACAACCATAAGCAATTGATGTCCGATGTGCAGGACATCGAAGCCGAGTTTAAGCGACTGAAAGCGGAAAAGGAAAAGCATTTTGCCGAACAGCAGCACGGCTATGAAATCGGCATAAGAGACTTGCAACAACAGGCCGCCGAAGCCAAGTCCGCCGCCAATCAAGATGCGGAGCAAGGCAGAGAGTCGCTCAGGCAGGCAAACCAGAAGCAGCAAGCTATTTTGCATGACGAACAATTGAAGTTGCGGGGCGATTGGGGCGCGCTGAACAGCCAGATTGGCCAAATCCAACCGGATCCGGCCTTGATTGAAAACCGGGAAGCCAAGATGGAGCTGCTTCAGTCTATCCGGCAGCAAAAGGATGAAGCCGGAAAAACCGTTAAGGCAATTGAAGCGGAAACCAAGAAAAATCAGGCGCTGATCGATGGCGTGTTTAGCGAAAAACGTCAACAAGCCGAACAAAAACAGCGCATCCAGGAGGCACTTGAGCAACTGCAAAAGCAACTGGACGCCAACCCGGACACCTTGCTGGGCTTTTTGCGCGAACATCAGCCGGACTGGGTCAACAATATCGCCAAGGTGATTAACCCGGATTTGTTGTTAAGGGACGATCTGGAGCCTGCCGCACAAACCTTGGGCCAGACTTTTTACGGTTTGAGCTTGAACCTGGATAATTTGCAGGCCGACCCTACCGCCGATGAAGAAAAAATCCGCGCACTGTTGGCCGATGCCCGGAACCAATTGGGCCGGCTGAACGTTGCGGAGGCAAAAAGCGACGAACAATTACAGGAATTAAAAAAGTTGGCCGACGCTCTGGAAAAGCAAGTCAAAGCGGCGATTTTTAGCGTCGGGCAATTACAAACACAATTAAATGGGTTGGATGAAGAATTAAACTCGTTAAAGCAACAAATTGAGCGCAGCAAGAAAGAACGCAAGGCCAAGCTGGAGCAGGAAAAAGCCACGGTGGAAGGGCAAATCGGCTTGAGCAATAACCGACTGCAAACTCTCAAACAACAGCTGGAAAGCGAAATACAGCAATTGAATCTGGGGCTTTCGGCTAAAATCCAGCAGATTTCCGCTGACGCGTTGCGACAAGTCGAGCAAAGGCAGCAGCTTATCGATAAGGTCAATCAACAAAAAGGCAGCGAGTTAACGCAATTGGAGCTGCAACGGATTCAGAGCTTGCAGGACAGAAAAGTCGATACCGCCACCTTAAAAGACCTTGAAGCAAAAATCGGTCAATTGGAAAATGAACTGAAAGCCGCAGAACAGGCGGGACAACTGGTTAAGGATTATCAACGCTGGCTGGATAAAGACTGGTCTTTATATGATGGCTTGGCGGTTAAAGCCCGAGAGACTGAGGCTAAACTAAAGCAGCAGCAAAACCAATATGAGACTGAAAAAGCCGATATGCAACTACGGCGTGATGCCTTAAAAAAGGAACTGGAGCAAATAACGATCAAGTACCAAAAGCTTGATAAGGAAATCAAAGCTATTAATAACCTGCTGGCTGAATTAGCCGCTTATGTAAAGCGCGCAGCTGAACAGGCCGGTTTTGACAATGCCCATACCTTGGCGCTGTTGCAGACCGATTGCCGTAAATTAACCGAGCAACACAAGGCTCTGCGCAAGGAGTTGGCCGGTCTGATCCGGCATTTGAAACAGGTATTGGCGCGCTTTCCCGGCACCCATCCGGGCCGCTATTATGCCCGCGTCGAAGATGAATTAGGCTTTGATAGCGATGAACTGGCTTGGTTGAGCCGGATTCAGGCTTGGTATGCGACAGAAGCCGATACGGCCAGAAGCTGGTTAATGAGTCAGGCGAAACTTTTTGGCTACGCCATCAAAAATTATCAGCAGGCATTGGAGTGTTTTGACCGTGGTATTGATTCCTTGTCGCGTCGCTTGGCGGCGAATATCGATGGCAATATCCGTTTTGAAAAAATCGAGCGCATCGAAGGGCGGTTAACGTCCAAGGTTACAACGCTGGGTTATTGGGAACAAATCGTCAGCTTTACCAGAAATTATGATGACTGGAGTCGAACTAATGACGGACAGTTACCGAGCCGGGAATTTGCCGACATCGTCAGACTGGTGTCTGAACAATTGAAAGGTAAAGGCCGGGTAGAAATGAAGCTGGTTAATTTGCTGGAGCTGGAAATTATTGTTACCGAAAATGGCCGCAGCAAACGAGCCACCCATGCCGAGGATTTGCGGCAGATTTCCAGTCACGGCTTGTCGTACCTGATTTTATGCGTATTTTTTATTGCGCTGGTGAATATGATCCGTAAAGATCAGCCTTTAAATATCATCTGGCCGATGGATGAACTCAAAGAATTGCACCAGATGAATATTGAAGTGTTGGTGGAAATGCTGACTAAAAACCGGATTACTTTATTTTCGGCTTTTCCCGATCCTGATCCCGAAGTGTTAAGGCTGTTCAAAAACCGTTATCAGGTGTTCGGCTACCGGGAGCTAATCGAAATGGACGTGGATGAGGATTATTTGTCAACGCTTGAACCTTTGACGGCGGCTGAACATGTTTGATCAATTGCTAAAACGCTTGTTGCAGGGCGAATTTATTTGCGAAGTTAGTGATGAAGCCGGTTTTCGTTATTTGCAAGCGCCTGAAAATGCAACGCAGGTGGATGAGTTTTTAACGCAACTTGATTATCGCTTGTCCAGCACCCAAAACCAGCTGGCATTTTATGCGGCTTACCGAACCATAGACAACAGCGCACGGAGCGACATCCGTAAAGTTTTTCAGCAGTTTCGCATAGAGTTGCAGCCGGTGGTTGAGTGGCTCGATATGATGATGTCCTGCCTGAATCAGGATACGGCCTTATCGCCCGGCGACACGCTGAGCTTTTCCGGTTTGTTGCAGGTCATCGAGCAAAATCAGGCCTTGGCTGACCGCTTGCAGACATTTGCAAAATTCAAGGATTTCACCAGCGGCGACGATTCGGTAAAAGGGCGGCTGGAGAAGCTGTTAAATACCCTGCAAAAGTGGAATTACCTAAGCTTAGCCAATCGCGACACGCTGATTTATCAAGTCACCGGCAAGCTGGATTATTTTTATCAGGCCTTGCAGTTTATTCAGGAACACGAGCAAATTCCCGTTGAGCAGGGGGAAACCGATGCAATTCAGGAGAGTCTGTTTTGAGTCAGTCGCAACAGGGCTTGGAACGCTTATTTAAAGCCTTGGCTAACCATAGCGATTTGATTGCCGAGGCTTATTTTACCGGAGTGGTCTACAAGGACAATCAAAACCAGCGCGCGCTCAACCATCTAAAGCAATTGAAGGTGTTGGTCAATCATGACGCCGATGGTTACCGCATCGCCGGGCGTTTGACTCAGTTTATAGACAGCGCTTTGAGCAGCGACCGGGTTCGGCGATTGGATACCGATCTGGCCGGCTGGATCGAAACCCTGGAACAACAGATCAGCCTGCATCAAGATGCGTTTGATGAAAGTCGTTTAGATGATTGCGACAGTTATTTTGCTGAAATCGAACGCTTGGTTTTCGATTTATCCGATATCCTGGAAGAGAATACCCGCTATTTGTTGATGCTGGTTAACAGCCGCTTTGCTAATGTGCGTACTTTGGCGGAAAAACAAAAACAAAACACCTTTTATATTTCCCGATTGGAAAAACTGGTAAATGCTATCACCGCGCTGCAACCGGAATCTTTATTGGAAATGGTTGAAGATCAACCCTTGATTTATCAATTACTGGATCATCAACTGATTCGTTTGCTGCCTATTTATCAGCAGCGCCTACAGGATATTCTCGATAAGTTAAAAGTCTTCTTGTTTGAACTCAGGCAAATCGAGGCTAGAGCGCAGTTGGTGCAAGGTTTTGCGTATTTTCTACAACAAAACCAAAATTATCAGCCGCAGGACTGGAGCGAGCGCGACAGTATTCCCGAGCACTGGAACCAGATCAAGCCTTTGGCATTGTTGGCCTATGCCGATCCGCTCGATCATGCGTTGGAAGAAGACTTAATCAAAATTGCGCAAAACATCGCTATCGATACGGAAAGCATGTTGGCAAAACAAAAACAGCGTGGATTAAGCGCGGTGTCGTTAAGCCCACCAGACAAAAAGACCTTGGACTTGCCGCTTTATCGGAAACAGTTACGCGTGTATTTTGACCGTGTGCTGAAAAATGAGGGGCAATCCATTTCAGCCGTAGCTTTTCAACAGGCTTTCGTGGATGACATCGAACCTTCAATCTGGTTGAGTTGCGTACTTAATGAATGGTTAAGGCGGCAGCAACGCAATAAACGCTTGCAGATGGAATTGATTCAGGCCGATGTCTGTCAGTTTTTTTCCGGTAACAAAAAGGTGAGGGATATTGTTCTTCAGTTTCGGAGCGCTGAAAATTGAACAAGCAATTGTTAAACGTTATAGAGCGGGCGATCCGGTCTGACGATCAGCTTTTTTCGCTTAATCAGAGTTGGACATATCTGCATCGGCAATACAATATCGGTCAAACACAAGGCAACAAGCTGAAAATCACTCAGCAGGATAAGGATGACTTGATTGCGGTGGTTAAGCATGAGACCGGAGTTGATCTTGGGCAAATCTCGGTTACTGATTTTTCGGCAATGCATCGCGAAGCCGCTTTATGTTTTGCATTGGATGAGAAAATAGCAGGACAGTCCGTTAAAAAAGACAGGTTGGCGATTAGATCGTTAATCGGCATGGCGTTGAGAATCAACGGGCTGTCTTACTCGTTGCCTGCCCGCGGTTATATGGATATGGCGTTGGTAGATATAACCGGCACTGCGCATAATTGCATCCTTCTGATTGAAAACTACCGCTGTTTTGATAGCCTGGAAAACATGCGGCTGAATTTACCGGATCAATATGCCGATCCATTGGTGTTATATCGAGGCGATAACTACTACAGTGAAAAGACAGCGCGGCAACTTTTAGCGCGCCTCAACTTACCGGTACTGGCTATGGCTGATCTTGACCCAAAAGGCTTGAGTATTGCCCAATCCTTTCCGCATATTATCGGTTTAATAGCGCCTTGTTTAGCCGATTTGGAAGCGTTGCTTAAAGATAAGCAAAAAGCCAATCCAAAGCTATACGGCAAGCAGCTGGTCGGTTGCCAAAATACCTTGGCAACCAGTCCTCATGTATTGATTAGACAGCTTTGGGACATGATGAAAAAACATCAGGCGGGCATTGTTCAGGAATATTGGTTACAGGCGGGCTATGCGCTGGTGTTGCATAGATTGGATGCAATAGAGCTTCAGTAATATGCGGATCAGGCTCGTACTTATGAATATCCGGCCATGCAGGCAAAAAAAATGCGGCCTGATTAGGGCCGCATTAGAGAAGGATATAAAACTCTGAATTCCGAGGAGGAAGTTTGCATCTCAAGAGTTGTGCTTATATTAGCGATAAATGTCGGACAATGGAATGTGACATATTGTCGCGGTGTTTCAGTGAGTTACTCGTAATTACCCCGTTCTTGGCTTCGGCCTGAGTGAGGACGCAAGTAATTACCAATGGATGGCTACTCGTAGCGTAACGCCATGGAGAAACAAGGGCGCAGAGCAACCATCATATTTCCAACTCCTGAATTTTCCGGGTCAGGGTGTTTCTGCCGTAACCTAATAAGATAGCGGCTTCGTGGCGTTTTCCGTGGGTAAAGTTTAACGCCGCCTTTATTAAAATGCTTTCAACAGCGGGGATGATTTGCTTGGCAATTTCAGCCTCGTTCCCGCGCAGTAGCTGCTGGTCTATCCAGTTCCTCAATAATGCTTCCCAGCCGGTTTCGGCCGCGTTTTTTTCTGACGATGTGTTAAGCAATTCGGGCGGCAAGTCATGCAGATGAATTTCCCGGCCCGAAGCCATCACGGTCAGCCAGCGACAGCTGTTCTCCAGCTGTCTTACATTGCCCGGCCAGTCCAGTGTGCTTAAAAAAGCTTCCGCTTCGGGTTTTAAGATTTTAATTTCGGTATTGAGCTCGGCAGCCGCCTGATTTAAAAAGTGGCGCAACAGCAACGGTATGTCCTGTTTACGCTCGCGCAGAGGTGGAATGTGGATACGGATGACGTTTAAGCGGTGGAATAAATCTTCCCGAAAACGGCCTTGCTCTACCAGGGTTTCAAGGTTCTGATGGGTGGCGGCAATAATGCGCACGTCGACTTTAACGGCTGCGTACGAGCCGACCGGATAGAACTCGCCATCAGCCAATACGCGTAATAAACGGGTTTGCAGTTCGGCGGGCATGTCGCCGATTTCATCAAGAAACAGGGTGCCGCGGTCGGCCTGTTCAAAGCGTCCGGCGCGGCGCGATTGGGCGCCGGTAAATGCGCCTTTTTCATGGCCGAACAATTCCGATTCCATCAGGTCTTTGGGGATGGCGGCCATATTCAGGGCGATGAACGGGTTGGCGGCCCTCGGGCTGTGACGATGCAAGGCTTTGGCAACCAACTCTTTGCCGGTGCCCGATTCGCCGTTGATCAGCACAGTGATGTGCGATCTGGCCAGTCTGCCTATGGCGCGAAATACCTCCTGCATCGATGGCGCTTCGCCGATGATTTCCGGCGTGGTTTCCTCTGCTGTGTGTACATCCGAAACCACCGTAACTTGCTGTTGCTTGCTGTGAATGCAGGCTCTGTGGGCCAGATCGACGACTTCTTTAATATCGAAGGGCTTGGGCAGGTACTCGAAAGCGCCGCCGTGGAATGCCGAGACCGCGCTTTCCAGGTCGGAATGAGCGGTCATCACAATAACCGGCAGGTTCGGGTGGCTCAATTGAATCCTGTTCAAAAGTTCCAGCCCGTCCATGCCGGGCATACGAATATCGGTAATCAGGGCATCGGGTAAATCGTTCTGCAATGCGATCAGCAAATCGGCCGCACCGGAAAAACTGCGGGTGCTGATGTCCGCTTTTTGCAGTGCTTTTTCCACGACCCAGCGTATGGATTTGTCGTCATCAATGATCCAGACAGTTTCGGACTTAGTCATTGCCGGTCTCCGGTAGCGCAATAATGGGTAAGAAGATTGAAAACACCGTGTTTCCAGGTTCGCTGCTGCATTCAATCAAGCCGTTATGTTGATTGATCAGCGCTTGAGCTATCGATAAACCCAGGCCGGTGCCGTCTGCGCGCCCGGTAATCATCGGATAAAATATCTGATTCATCATGTCGGCTTCGATTCCCGGTCCGTTATCGATAATGTCGCATTTCACCGCCAATTTATAGCGTTTGCGGCCAATGGTCACTTGCCGGTGAATTCGGGTTTTGATAATAATATTGCCTTCGCCGTTCAGCGCCTGAACGGCATTTTTGGCGATATTTAAAATGGCCTGAATGAGCTGGTCTTTATCCGCCAGTATGTTAGGGATACTGGGGTCGTAGTCGGATTTAATGGTGAGGTTGGACTCGGCTTGAACCAGTTGCCTGACCCGTTCCAGGACTTCGTGAATATTGATGGCTTTCTTGTTCGGCAGTTTGTTGGGGCCGAGCATTTTATCCATTAAGCCTTGCAGGCGGTCGGATTCGGCAATGATAATCCGGGTGTATTCCTTGAGTTCCGGGTCATTCAATTCCAGGTCCAGCAACTGTGCCGCGCCGCGTAGGCCGCCCAAGGGATTTTTAATTTCATGCGCCAGGCCTCTGACCAGTAATCTGGCGGTGTTCTGTTGGGTCAATAACCGCTCTTCCTTGGATATGCGCAGGTGATTGTCTACTTGCTGCAATTCAACCAGAATCTCGTTGACGCGCTCATCTTTTAATAACGGCGTTGCGCTGAAATTGATGGTGATGCTGTGGTTCATGCGATCCAGAATAAGCTCGCGATCGACCAGAGGCTCCGCCATGGTTAAGCATTGCTGTAAATTCATCAGCAGGGCGGGATCGGACGATTTGAATAACTCTTGGGCGCCGAGACCGACCAAGTGGCGCGAACTGTCGGCCAGCAGAATTTCTCCGGCAGAATTAATGTAAGTGAGAGTTAAGGCGCGATCAAATAACAAGATTGCGCCGTTAAGATGATCAAGTATACGTTTATGCATAATTTGCGTAAGTGTCGTTTCTGAGTTAATACTTAATATTTAATAGTAAGCAACTTACAGACCAATAAGCCAAAAAAACCATTTGAAGCGTTCATTTCTATTTAATTTAAGCAACTGGCGTGCCGGGAAGCGCATATTCAGCCGGGAGGTTGCACCAGATTGGCTAAGTATGCACCATATTGGTGCCTAGGTTTCGGTTTTTTTATGGCTCGCTTCAGGAGGCTGTCAAGACTTTGCTTCGCCAACGCCCCCAGACTACATGCAAGAGGACAAGGTCAGCGGATTAAAGCTTGTGGCATGCGGTTTGCTGTTAGCTTTCACCAGCCTGATGACAGATATAGTATTTGTCGAAGAACGCGGCTCGTTGCCTATTGATGTTGTTGCACAAAGGCAGCTACCGGTTCGCAGTCGATCGGGGCGACGCAAAGAGGCGTCGTAGTGTAATTACTCTGGAAAGGGATCATTAAAGCGAAGATGCATTAACAATTCGGGTAAGCGATGAGCGGATCGTCTGGCTGAGGGTTGTTAAAGATCCATGAAGTCAATTAAAGCCAACAAATTGTGTTGGCAACATACGAGAAGCAACTATGTTATTTGGTCGAAATAAAAAAAATCCCATCAAGATGGCCGACAAAGGCGTTGTTAAATGGACCTATTCAACCTGTGGCTATTGTTCAACCGGTTGTTCCATTGAAATCGGCGCCAATGCCGAAGGCAAACCCGTTGCCTCGCGCGGCGTAAGCGGCGCCGACGTCAATCGCGGCAAGCTTTGTCTCAAAGGGATTTTTGAATATGAAGTATTTGAAGCAAGCGGGCGCGGTACAACGCCGCTGGTGCGCGACCAACCGCACCATCCTTATCAAACGGCTGATTGGGATTTAGCCCTGGACAAAATGGCGGCTGAAATCAAGCGGATTCAGACGACTTACGGCCGCGATTCCTTCGCTATCGTATCAACCGGGCAATTACTCACCGAAGAATTCTATACCCTGGGCAAGTTAACCCGCGGCGTGATCGGCACTAACAATTACGATGGCAACACCACGCTTTGCATGGCTTCGGCGGTGTCGGGCTATAAACGTTCGTTCGGCTCGGACGGTCCGCCGGGCTGCTATGAGGATTTTGAATATACCGATTGCCTGATCGCCTGGGGTTCTAATCTCCCCGAACAACACCCGATTATTTATTGGCGATTAAAAGATGCCAAGGAAAAACGGCCTTTTCCGTTGATTGTGGTTGATCCGCGGGTCACGATTTTTGCGCAGCATGCCGATATTCATTTAGCCATCACGCCGGGCACCGATGTGGTGCTGCAAAATGCGCTGATTCATGTGATTCTGAAAGAAGGACTGGAAGACCGCGACTACATTAACGCTAACACCAACGGTTTTGAAGAACTGGCCAAAGAAGTCGAAAACTATGATCCCTGTAGGGCGGCCAAAATTTGCGGCATTGATGAAGATACCATTCGCACCGTCGCCCGTCTTTATGCCAAAGCCGGCAAGGCGATGAGTATCTGGACCATGGGCATTAACCAAAGCACCCACGGTTCCGACGGCGTGGTGGGAATCAATAACCTGAATCTGGTGACCGGCAATATCGGCAAACCGGGCGGCACCAGTTTATCGATTACCGGTCAATGCAATGCCATGGGGACGCGGGAATGGTCTTCCTGCTCGGGTTTGCCGGGTTACCGGGCGTTGGAAAAAGTGCAGGAACGCGAAGAAATAGCACAATTCTGGGGCATCGATCCCGAATTTTTCCCCAAGCAACGCGGTTTGACGGAAACGGATATTTTTCCTGCCATAGAAACAGGAGAAATTAAGGGCTTGTGGCTGATAGCGACCAACCCCATGACCTCGATGGCGAATACCGCGCGCATCCGCAAAACGCTGGAAAAACTTGAATGTCTGGTGGTGCAGGATTCCTATGTCGATGTGGAAACCAGCCAATACGCGCATATTTTTCTGCCCGCCGGCACTTGGGCGGAAAAAGAAGGGGTCTTTACCAACACCGAACGCCGCGTCAATCTGACTCGCCAGGTGCAGCAGCCCCATGCCGATTCAAAATCGGATATGCAGATTTTTAACGAGCTGGCAAAACGATTTGAGCAAGGCCAAAAAATCAGCTTTCCCGAGCAACCGGAACAGGTGTTTGAAGAAATGAAGGCGCTGTCCAAAGGACGCCTCTGCGATATTTCGGGTATGACGCATGACCTGATCGAACAGCAACGCGGCATTCAATGGCCGTATACCGAAGCGCAGGCCCAACAAGGCGATAAGGGCACCCAGCGGCTGTACACCGAGCCCGCCACGTTCTGTTACGCAGACGGCCGGGCCAAGCTCATTCCCTTGCCGTTCATCAACAATAATGAAGTCCCGGATGAGCAATTTCCGTTCTGGCTGAATTCCGGCCGTCTGGTGGAACATTGGCATACCCGCACCAAAACCGGGAAGATCGGTAATAACAACAAATTCAGTCCGATTCCATTTATGGAAATGAATCCCGATGCCGCAGAGGAGCTGGGTATTGCTCATCAATCTTATGTGCGGGTCGTATCGCGTCGAGGCGATGCCGTTGTTATGGTCATGTTGACGCAGCGCGTGCCTAGAAACATGGTGTTTATTCCGTTTCATTTTTTTGATTGCGTCAATCGCTTAACCTTAGGTCTTTTGGATCCGCACTCGCGGCAACCGGCCTTTAAGCAATCGGCGGTATGTATTGAAACTATCGACCAGAACATGGCTGCGCAATTGAACAAAGAGTCGCGTAATTATTAAAGCACTGTAGGGTTAGGTTACGACTGCATGGAGCGTGCCGAGCGTAACTTAACCCGACCCGACCTACTCAGGATTTATTATGTTTGAAGTACGCAATGACGAACCCCAATACGCTTTGCTAAGCGATAAAGAAACTAAAGTCCGGAATCGCTACGGTCAAAATATCGAATTGACCGATGCCGATAGTGAGCTGAGAAATAAAAGCCTAAACATTAACGGTGATGCCGACATTGGCGAAAACCCCAATCGTTACAAACAGCACGGCTTCTATTTTAATGCCGATAACTGCATAGGCTGTCATGCTTGCGAATCCGCCTGTAGCGAAAAGAATGATGTGCCGATCCATCTGGCTTACCGGTCAGTGGGCTTTGTCGAGGGCGGCACCTTTCCCGATTATCAACGCCTTAATATCTCCATGGCGTGCAATCATTGCGACGATCCGGTGTGTCTAACGGGTTGTCCTACGCGCGCCTACACCAAGTTTGCCGAATACGGCGCGGTCTTGCAAGACCCCGATATTTGTTTTGGCTGCGGTTATTGCACCTGGGTCTGTCCTTATAACGCGCCGCAGTTAGACCCGGTAAAAGGCGAGGTGTCCAAATGCAATATGTGCGTCGACCGCCTTGAAGTCAATTTGAAGCCCGCTTGCGTCGCGGCCTGCCTGGGCAACGCGCTGGACTTTGGGGTCATAGAAAACATCCCTGAAAACCGTGTGCAGGCCAAAGCCGAAATCCCCGGTTTTCCTACCACCGATATTACCCATCCTAATATCCGCTTTCAGCAAACCCGCTCAACGCACAGGGAAATGACGCGCACCGATTCAATGCCGCTGAAATATCATCGGGATGATAACGAAGGCAAATTCAAACCGGTCGTCGATGAAAAAATGGGCCGCGAAAAACACTGGAATCTGCGTAAACTGCTCACCAGCCATGAAAGTGCGCACGTGATTTTTACCTTATTTACTCAGGCAACCGTCGGTGCATTTTTAATGTTGATTGCGGGGCCGTTAGTAGGGATTGCATCCTTAGCGGCGCTGCAGAGTAGCGCCGTGTTATTGCCGCTAATCATCGCGATGGTCATTATAAGTACGATAGGTTTGTTTAAGCTCAATATGCATCTGGGCAAGCCGCATCGCTTTTACCGCGGCTTTAATAATCTGAGACTGTCCCCGGTCAGCCGCGAAATCGCCGGAGTGTCGCTGTTTTACACAGGTCTGCTGGGCTATGCGGTGTTTGCATTGTTCGATAATCCGATCATGCAATTTATCGCCGACTGCTTTGCTTTTATCGGCACCCTCAGTGGGGCGATAGGTCTGTTTTATATGTACAAACTGTACCGTATTCCGGCGCGGCCGTTTTGGAATCACTGGCAGACAGGCTCGGCGTTTTTGGGGTCCATGCTGAGTTTTGGCGCTTTGATTATAGCCGCGGTCGGCGTTTGCGCCTTGCCGCTTGCAGAGCTTACTACGCAAGTCTTGCTGCAAACCTTAGCCACGATTATGGCCGTTGGTTTGGCGCTCGAAGGGATAGGTCATATCGTACACGCCCGTGATATGCAAGTCAGCGCTAATGAAGGCGCGGCCTCTTATTACCGGCAGGTCACGCAATACGGCAAGCCATACCTGTTGCGCAATGGGTTGCTGGGCTTTAGCCTGGTCTTGGCAACCCTGATCGCCATGAGCGGGTTGTCAAGCCTTGTGATGGGGCTGATATTAACGGTATCAATGTTGGCGACAGGCGCATTGGGTCGTTCATTATTCTTTGCCCTGGTGATACCCACCACCATGCCGGGCGCTTTTTTCTGGAAAAACGACGGCTTTGTCGATCATGCCAGAGCAACCGGTTTAGCCGATGCCCCCCAACATGGCGTGGCTTACGAAAGGCATCACGCATTTAAAGTAAACGAGTTAATACAGACATTTAAAGAAAATTCGCTTAAGGATATGATGACCCATGTTAAATGGATTTTTGGTAAGTAATTACAACAGCAGGAACTTAAGATGAAACAGCGACTGGTTGTTATCGGTAACGGCATGGCCGGCATGAAAACTGTCGAGGAATTATTATCCGCCGCGCCGGATGAATACGACATTACCGTGTTCGGCGCCGAGCCCTACGGTAACTATAATCGGATCATGCTGTCGGCGGTGTTGTGCGGCGAAAAAACCATTGAGGATATTGTTATCAATAGCCGCCAATGGTATATCGATAACGGCATTCAGCTCTATGCCGGGCAGGATAAATCGGTGGTGCGCATCGATCGGGTCGGTCGGAAAGTCATTGCAGAAGACGGTACGGTTGCCGAATACGATCGTCTGCTGATTGCGACCGGGTCCAAAGCGGTGGTGCCGCCTATTCCCGGTAACGATCTGGAGGGCGTAATCAGCTTTCGCGACATTATCGATGTTAACAAAATGATCGGCTATGCGGCGCGCAGCCGAAAAGCCGTGGTGCTGGGGGGCGGGTTATTGGGCTTGGAGGCCGCTAATGGGCTTGTTTCAAGAGGCATGGATGTGACTGTCATTCATAGCAATGAGGTCTTGCTGAACCGGCAAATGGACAGGCAAGCCGGAAAAATGCTGCAAACAGAACTGGAACGGCGCGGATTGAAGTTTAAAATGGCCGCTAAAACCGAGGCGCTGTTAGGCGATGAAAAAGGCCATGTCCAGGCGGTACGTTTTGAAGACGGCAGCCGGCTGGAATGCGATCTGTTCATTATGGCAATCGGGGTGCGTCCCAACATGACGCTGGCCCAGCAATCGGGGATTTATTGCGAGCGCGGTATCGTCGTCAATGATACCTTGCAAAGTTACGATCCCAGCATTTATGCGGTAGGCGAATGTATCCAGCATCGCGGCGATACCTTCGGCCTGGTCGCCCCTCTGTTTGAGCAGGCCAAAGTCTGCGCCAATCATCTCAGTGCGCACGGCGCGGCCGAATATATCACCTTGCCGACCGCGACCAAGCTCAAAGTGACAGGGATCAACCTGTTTTCGATCGGCGATTTTCAAGGCGATGAACACAGTGAAAGCATCCATTTTACCGATCCCGCTTTAGGCATTTATAAAAAACTGGTCGTTAACGCCAACAAGCTGATCGGCGCGGTGCTGTACGGTGACACGGCCGACGGCGGCTGGTATCAGGAATTGCTGGAGAAGGGAGACACTATTTCCGAGATAAGGGATGTCCTGATTTTCGGTAGAGCTTATGCAGGGTAGGGGTATTCTTGCCAAATCAACTTAAAGCATTTCACCACGAAGACACGAAGAACACGAAGATAAAAACTTCGTGTCTTCGTGGTGAATTAACCTACTTACATTCAAACTGTTTTTAATGAATAAAACCATACAAACCACTTGTCCCTATTGCGGCGTAGGCTGCGGAATCAGCGCCAAGATCAATGAAACGCACCATCGCCTTAAAATCAGCGGCGATACCTCGCACCCGGCTAATTTCGGGCGGCTTTGCTCCAAAGGTTCGACGCTCGGCGAAACCATCGAACTTAAAGGCAGGCTGTTGCAGCCGAAAGTCTACGGGCGCGAAACCAGCTGGACGGAAGCGCTGGATCTGGTTGCCGATTCCTTTATCAGTGTTATCAATAAATACGGCGCGGATGCGGTGGCGATTTACGGCTCCGGGCAATTGTTGACCGAAGATTATTATGTCGCCAACAAGCTGATGAAAGGCTTTATCGGCAGCGGTAATATGGATACCAACAGTCGCTTGTGCATGTCGTCTTCGGTCGCCGGGCATAAACGCGCATTCGGCTCCGATACCGTGCCGGGTTGTTATGAGGATTTCGAACAGGCCGATATGATAATACTGATTGGTTCGAATGCGGCGTGGTGTCATCCGGTCAGTTTTCAGCGGATACGCGCAGCCAAGGAAGCCAATCCGGCGTTAAAAGTCGTGGTGATCGACCCGCGCCGCACCGGCAGTTGCGACATCGCCGATTTGCATTTAGCGTTGGCGAGCGGCACTGACGCCGCCTTGTTTAACGGCCTGCTGCATTTTTTGAACGAACAAAACGCACTGGATGTTGCTTACATTGAAGCGCATACCGAAGGCTTTGTTGACGCCCTGAATACTGCCGCTATCGATATTAAGCAGGTTGCAAAGACTTGCTGCTTAGACAAGGACGACCTGCACCGTTTTTATCAATGGTTTGCCGGGCATAAAAAAGTCATGAGCCTGTATAGCCAGGGCATCAATCAATCGTCATCCGGCACCGACAAGGTCAATGCCATTATCAATTGCCATTTGGCGACCGGCAGCATCGGCAAGCTGGGGGTGGGGCCGTTTTCTCTGACCGGACAGCCCAATGCGATGGGTGGGCGCGAAGTCGGCGGCTTGTCGCATCAACTGGCCGCGCACATGGATTTTTCGAACGCCGACGATATAGAGCGGGTCGCACGGTTTTGGAATACCTCAAACATTGCCCAAAAGCCGGGTTATCCGGCCGTGGAATTATTCGACGCCATCTATGAGGGCAAGGTCAAAGCCGTGTGGATAATGGGCACCAACCCCGTGGTCAGCTTGCCTAATGCCGACAAAGTCAAACAAGCCTTGCAGGGCTGCGAGTTTGTGGTGGTGTCCGATTGCATCGCCGACACCGATACCACCGCGCTGGCGCATGTGCTGTTACCGGCGCAAGGCTGGAGCGAAAAAGACGGCACGGTCACCAATTCCGAACGGCGTATTTCACGGCAGCGGGCGTTATTTAAACCGGCGGACAGCGCCAAACCCGATTGGTGGATTATCACCCAAGTGGCAAGGCGGATGGGGTTTGAACAGGCGTTTCATTACCAAAGCCCGGTGGAGATTTTTCGCGAACACGCCCAGCTGTCCGGTTTTGAAAATAACGGCCTGCGCGATTTTGACATATCGGCATTTGCGGATATGTCCCGGCATGATTACGATCGTTTGCAGCCGATTCAATGGCCGGTTAATCAGGCTTATCCGCAGGGCAGGGCCAGACTGTTTGAAGACGGACAGTTTTTTACCGAATCGGGCAAAGCCAAGTTTATTGCGGTTACGCCGCGCTTACCGGTTAATCAGCCGGATCAGGCTTACCCGCTGATTTTAAATACCGGCCGTTTGCGCGACCAGTGGCATACCATGACGCGCACGGCTATTGCCGCGAAGTTAAATCAGCACAAAATCGAGCCTTTTGTCGAGGTGCATCCGGTTGATGCGGAGCGCTATGGGCTAGTTGCAAACAGTCTGGCAACCATTGAAAGCTTTTGGGGATCAATGATCGCACGGGTGCAAATCACCGACAGCCAGCTTCCGGGCAGCCTCTTCGTTCCGATGCACTGGACTGAACAATACGCAGGTCGAGGACGGATGGGCGCGTTAGTCAATGCCGTGGTCGACCCGATTTCCAACCAACCGGAAAGCAAGCATACGCCGGTCCGCATCAACGCTTATCAATCCGCTTGGCAAGGGTTTATCCTGTCTCGCTGCGAGTTGAATATTAATGAACCGGAGTATTGGGTAAAAATTAAAGGCGAACAGTATTATCGTTATGAACTGGCCGGGATAACTTTGCCTGAAAACTGGCGGGAATGGGCGCAAAAAAATCTCTGTAACAGCGATGGCGGAACTCCCCAGTGGCAGGAGTATCAAGATTCCGGTCGAGGTAATTACCGGGCCGCGCGCATTGTGAACAATCGGCTGGAAAGCATCGTTTCTATCGCCACCGAGTCTGCGCTTTCGGAGCGTAACTGGTTGACCGGCTTGTTTGCAAAAACACAGCTGGAAAAAGCGGAACGCATGGCGTTATTGACCGGCAGGCCGCCGTTGGGTGTCGCCGATGTCGGTACTATCGTTTGCGCCTGCTTCAATGTCGGGGAACTTACCATCCAAGCCGCGATCAGGGAAAAAGGCCTCAAAACCCATCAGGAAGTCGGTCGTTGTCTTAAAGCCGGAACCAACTGCGGCTCCTGTGTGCCGGAGATCAAGGCGCTGTTGTGAGGAAAACGCTACGCAAAACAATCGGTCCCGGCGGGCGAAACTATAGCTCGTTTGCGCCATTTGCCGGATCCAAGGCATATTCACTCCTCTTACAATATGGAATGGACTTTTTGTAAACCCCTACACTGCTTTAATGGATGCCGACAGGGTTGCGGTTCGGAGGGAAAGCTTCGCCTCGGCAAACTGCCCATCAGGCCGCACGCACATCGAATAAATACGCTTCTATGGAATACATGGCTTACTATGCAAGCCGTTTATTAGCGGTTATCATGGCGACCGGCATCTGTCGACATATTATGGGAATTTAAAGCCGTAGATCAGGGGGAGTCAGGCGGATTTGCTGCTTTAGAGCGTCAATACCGGATTAATTCCAGCGGGGATAAAAAACTTCCATGAGTCGCTGTGCGGCTTTAACGATGATAATCCACTATAAACTTCAATAACAATCAGGAGAGAATCATGGCAGTATCACTTACGAAAGGCGGTAACGTTAATCTCAGCAAAGAATCCCCGGGACTGAATAAAATAGCGGTGGGATTAGGCTGGGACGCCCGTGCAACCGATGGCGCAGCGTTTGATTTAGATGCCAGCGCCTTTCTGGTTAAAATGGACGGTAAAGTCCGCTCAGACAGCGATTTTTGTTTTTACAACAATAAAGTAGTCGGCGATGGCGCGGTACAGCACATGGGCGACAACACCACCGGCGCAGGCGACGGCGATGATGAAACCGTCAAGGTTGAATTGTCCAAAGTGCCCGGTGATCTGGACAAAATCGTGTTTGCCGTGACTATTCATGAAGCCGAAGCGCGTAAGCAGAATTTCGGTCAAGTCAATCATGCTTATATTCGTATTACCAACGAAGACGGCGGCGCAGAAATTGCCCGTTACGATTTGAGCGAAGATGCATCAATTGAGACAGCCATGATTTTCGGCGAAATCTACCGCGTCGGCGCAGACTGGAAGTTTAAAGCCGTCGGCCAGGGTTTTGCAGGCGGACTTGGACCTTTGGCCGCTTCTTTCGGGGTTAATGTCTAATTGCGATTTATAGGAGGGGCTAACTTTCAGTACTGTTGACTTAAGCAGTGCAAAACCCTCGCCAGAGGGAGAAAGAGCGCATGCTTTTAAGTCAACGGCGTTACTCCTAAAAGCCCCTCCTGCAAAAAATCAATTATTCCTGACAACCCGGTCTATCAAAAACAATGCTGACGATCACGGGGTTGCAACCCCTGTTCTTAACGGCAGCGCAGTTCATCTATTGAGGTAATATTTATGGCGATTAATCTACAGAAAGGGCAAAAAATTTCTTTGTCCAAAGAATCCGGCGGTGCGCTGAGCAAGGTCGTTATGGGGCTGGGCTGGGACGCCAAAAAAGTCTCCGTCAGTAAGTTGAAAGGCTTGTTCGGCGGCGGCAGCAGCGACTCCATTGATTTGGATGCTTCGTGCGTCTTGTTTGACGATCAAAACAAGGTTGTCGACACCATTTATTTTGGACAGCTGAAAAGCCGCGACGGCAGTATCGTGCATACCGGCGACAATCGTTCCGGGGCCGGTGACGGCGACGATGAGCAAATCAAGGTTGATTTGGATAAAGTGCCTGCCAATGTTAAATCGCTGGTATTTACCGTCAACTCTTTTTCCGGCCAGACGTTTGATGAAGTTGAAAATGCGTATTGCCGCATAGTCGACAGCAGCAATAATGCGGAGGTTGCCCGTTACACCTTGAGTTCGCAAGGCTCTCATACTGCGCAGATTATGGCGAAAGTGTACCGGCATGGCGGCGAATGGAAAATGCATGCGATAGGCGAAAATGGCGTAGGTCGAACCATTGACGCGTTGCTGCCGCAAATTATCATTCATTTGTAGGCATCAATGAGAATTTGGTTTAACAAAACATTTTCGACCATACACGCCGTATTTAGAAATCTTCGCCAGTCGGTTCCGGTTGGCGAAATCACCCTGATTTGCACTCATACCGATGCCCATGCAGTCGCCTTTCTGGCTGCGGATGAGAGTTACCTCGAACCTGCCGGACTCACTGAGCAAGAGTATCTTGAATGGTGCGTGGATTTTTGTCGGCAGCATAATGTCCAGTTATTTTGGCCCGGCAAAGAAGCGGCGTTTATCAGTAAACACCATGAATTTTTTCAGGCGATTGGCGTACAGGTGGTGTCGGTTGCCGATGTCGACACGCTGACCTTATTGCATGACAAGGCCGATTTTTATACCGCGTTGAGTGCGGAAGTTGCACAGACCATGGATTTTATCGCCGTCAGTGACCGTGCTGCGTTTGATAACGCAGTTACTGAGTTGTCGGCAACTCATCAAAGATTGTGCGTTAAACCGGCGGTTTCGGTGTTCGGCCTGGGCTTTCGGATTTTGGATACCCAGCGCGACAGCATCACCCAATTACTTAAAGGCATTGAATACCAGATTCCGTTGCAAGAATTGCGCGCCGGTATGGCCAACACCCCCGAGTTTGCCACTCTGCTGGTCATGGAGCATCTGGACGGTTCTGAATGGAGCGTCGATTGCGCCGGGCGGCACGGCGAATTGCTGTGCGCGGTACAACGCAAAAAATCGCAACAGATAGGCGGCGGGCAAACCATCGACAACAATGCCGAGATTGACGGCATGGTGGCAAGATTAACCGCACACTACCGGCTCAACGGTTTGTTCAATATCCAGTTCAAGGAAGGCGTGTACGGCGTACGTTTATTGGAAATCAACCCACGTCCTTCGGGCGGTTTCGGCATGGCGTGTTTATCCGGTGCGAACCTTGCGCATATTGCCTTGCAGGGTGTTAAAGGTGAACTATTCCAGACGCCGACCATTCGTTACGGGCTTCGGGTAACCGAGATTAATACGCCGGTGGTGATGGGCGGCGGTTTGTTGTGAGCGGCAGATTAATAAAGGGCAATAACCATGACTGACATCGATCCTTTTGAAGTTGTAGAAAGCGAAAGCATACCGGGCGCGGTATTGGAGGTGGTGCAGTACAAAACGCTGAAAGGCTCCGACGATTTGGATGTCGCGGAAAAAGTATTTTTCGCCAATCAAGCCGATATCCATTTAAAAATGATTCGGGTGAAGCTGGATAGAAGCGAACTGCTGATCGAGCCGGGCGCGTTGTATTTTATGAAAGGCGCGCTGCAACTGGAATCGAGCACTCACGGAGGAATCGCCAAAGGTTTGATGCGTAAATTCATGACCGGAGAGACTTTATTCCAGTCACGGATTAAAGGTACCGGCGAGATTTATTTGGAACCGGGTTTCGGTCATTATTTATTGGTCAATATCGACAATGATGCGCTGATATTCGATAAAGGTGTGTTTCATTGCGCCTCCGCCAGTTTAGAGGTGAGTCCGAAAATGCAGCAGAATGTCTCTAGTGCCTTGTTTGGTGGCGAGGGCTTTTTTCAGACGCAGGTCAAAGGTTCGGGTGTCGTTGTTCTTAACTCGCCCGTGCCGGTTTCCGAGCTGCTGATGTATGATTTGGCCGCCGGAGAAAAGCTGTCTGTCGACGATAATTTTGCTTTTGTAAGAACTGCCAGTGTCAGCTTTCATGCAGAAAAATCGGGCAAGTCATTATTTCAATCGGTGACCAGCGGGGAAGGTTTATTGCAAACGTTTACCGGTCCCGGCATGGTTTGGATAGCTCCAACACAGGGCGTCTACGACAAAATGAAAATGATGAACAGCATTGCCAATTTGAGTCACTCTCAAGGCAGCATGGGGACCAACACTTGAATTCTGAAATGCCAAAAACAGTAACCGTAACCTTAGACACCGGAACGCTGCATCTTGATCTGGAACCCGGACACATCCCGCTTAACCGATTGCTGGGTTTTGCTGCCAGAGTCAGCAGCAAACGTAAGTTTTTGTTGGTCAGCAAGGTGTTGGGCAAGCATTATCCGGTATCGCCTAAGCTGATGAGCTGGTCTTACCGCGCCTTGGCAAGGGCGGTGCTAAAACACGGTGTAGGCGCCGGATCAGTGTGGATCGGCATGGCGGAAACCGCAACCGGTCTAGGCTACGGCGTATTTGAAGCAGCCTGCGGCGAAGGCGCCGAGCAAGCCTTGTTTATTCAGACGACCCGTTATCATCTGGATGGCATCGAACGGCTTGAGTTTGAAGAAGCGCATAGTCATGCTACTGACTTTTTTTTGTATTATCCTGAGCAACCGAATCACCGGGATCAGTTTTTAACGGCCGAAACGCTGGTGCTAATCGACGACGAAATCAGTACCGGCAAAACTTTTTTACGCCTGATTAAAGCCTATCAACAGGTTAATCCCGGATTGCGTAAAGTGTTTATCGTCAGTCTGGTCAATTTTGCCCATCCCGATGACCGCGCCGCTTTGGAAGATCAAGCCGGTGTGGCGGTGGAATGGGTCTGTTTCAGGCAGGGACATTTGCGTTTTGAGGACAGTCAAAACACCGCCATCGACAGTATCACCGTTAATGTGTCGGGCAATGGCGCCTGTAAGAAAGAGCTATTGGCCTGGCCGGGCCGGTTGGGTTTGGATGCGCCGATCAGCTTGGAAAGTGATGTGGTCGAGCAGTTATATAGGAGCAGTTTTAACCGCGGTGAGAACCCGATTCTGGTCTTAGGCACAGGCGAATGCAACGCTCCCGCCTATCTGCTGGGGAGGGAATTGGAAAGCCAAGGCTTTAAAGTCAAGGTGCAAAGCACCACGCGCTCGCCGATCCATCAAGGCAACGATATTGGCTTGGTATGCCGATTTGAAGACAACTATGACGACGGCATCCCCAACTTTATTTACAACATGAACCCGGACGATTACGGTGACATTATTCTTTGCCATGAAACGCCGCTGTGCGACGCATTAAATGATCGGCTGCACGCATGGCAAGCCATTAGCGCAAGATTCGAACTTCAACCAGACACCCCAAACCATGCAAAGCTACATTTTTTTAGATCTTGATGACACGCTGTTCCAGACCCTGAGGAAATGCGCTCCGGGTGTCGATGATAACAGGTTGCAAGTGCGGGCTTTTTTGCCCGACGGCTCGGCCAATTCGTTCGCCACGCAAAAGCAGCAATGGTTGTGGCACTGGTTATCCAAAGGTTTCAAAATCGTACCGGTAACGGCACGCGATGTTCACGCCTTTGAGCGCGTCAACCTGCCGTTTCAGGAAGAAGTGGTATTGAACCACGGCGCGGTGATTTTGAATAAACAGCGCACGGTAGATAAGGTGTGGATGGATAACATCATGCAAACTTTGCCCGCGTATCATGAAAAATTGCTGGAGGTATGGGCGGAAGTTGAGCTTTATGCAAAACGCCTGCCCGGTTTTAAGCCCCGGCTGGTCGACGATTTCGGTATAACCTGGTACGGCGTGATCAAACACAGCGACGGCACCGAAGCGATATTAAAAACGTTGCTGGATGAGCTTATCAAGTCGCATCCGCACGTTGTCGACGGCAGTCTGTATTGGCATTTGAACGGCAACAACCTCGCGCTGCTACCGAAAATCATCAACAAGGAAAGCGCGGTGAGTTACCTGCTGGAAGGTTACAGACAGCAGCATCCCCAATTATTAACCTTTGGCGCGGGCGACAGCAAGACCGACGCGGCGTTTATGGCGCTGTGCGATTATGCGTTAATTCCCAAAAATACCCAGCTGTTTCAAACGCTGGCTTGTGTTGAAACACTATAAATGATGCTACTCGAGTCATATAAAAATACCTCGAATAGTGCAAGGAAAAAGCTTTTCACCACGAAGACACGAAGAACACGACGTTGTGCTAGTTCCCAAACTCCAGCTTGGGAATTCGGTGCGGGAAGCTCCAGCTTCCCGTCTCGCGAAGCTGCTACTTGCATGGATGCAGGTGGTAGAGCAAGGCAGGAGCAGTTGCCGACGACTGCAACAGCGTACAACTACGGGACGCGGCGCGTCCGGCACTGCGTTCCCACGCGGCGCGTGGGAACGAGGGGAGAACCTTGGGTGCGGGCGACAGCAAGCCGGCAAATAAAATGGAATGTAGGCGCCTACTTTTGGCATCAGCGTTCCATTTTTCTAACAACTGAATAATTACACAACATAAATGACAGCTCCTTTCAGCGGCAGTTACAGCTTAGACGATGTACAGTTCCTGCTAAAACCGATGACGATGCAGGACACGCCGGTTCATATCAAGGAAGCCTTGATTCAATCCGGCAAGAAACATTATTCCCAGATGCTGACGCATGAGTCTTTGCCGCCGGAACATTATTTGCCGCTGTTTTATCAGGCGATGGACTTAAACCAGCAGCGTATGGCCGGACATTTGCTGGTCTTGTCGGAGCGCATCTTAGCCACCCGTCCGCACGGTATTACCCTGGTTTCACTGGCCAGAGCCGGAACGCCGGTCGGCGTACTGCTCAAGCATGTGCTCAAACGCCATTTCAACACCGAGGCGAGTCATTATTCCATTTCCATACTGCGGGATGTCGGCATCGATCAAAATGCCTTGCGCACTATTTTGCAAAATCATGCGCCGGAATCGTTGGTTTTTGTCGATGGTTGGACCGGGAAGGGCGTTATTGCGCGGCAGTTGGCCGCCAGCCTACAGACTTTTGCCGTCACCGATGGCGTGACAATTCCGGCTGAACTGTATGTGCTGACCGATTTATCAGGCAACGCGGCGGTTGCCGCTTGTTCGGAGGATTATCTGATCCCTTCGTGCATCTTGAATTCCACCGTATCCGGATTGGTCAGTCGTTCGGTTTACGATCCGCAGACAGCCGCCGCTACCGATTTTCATGGTTGCGTTTATTACCGGCAGTTCGAGCGACACGATTTATCCCGCTATTTCATTGACACCATGCTGGCTTGCGTTGAACATGCGTGGCAAGAATACGAGTGCGGTTTCAAAACAGGCTCTCATGACCCGCTACAATTACAAAGTGTTTCCCAAGGACTATTAAACTGGATTGCCGAGCGTTACGGCGTTAAACAGTACAATTACGTTAAGCCCGGTATCGGTGAAGCGACGCGGGTTTTATTGCGCCGCGAAGCGCGGGTGTTGTTGTTACAGGATTTGGATTGCGAGGCCACCCGGCATTTGCGCTGGCTGGCCGAATCCCGGTCTATTCCGATAGATATTGTCACCAACCTGCCGTACCGGGCGGTGGCGTTAATTAAAGAGATCCAATTATGAATACACCGCCAAAATCTTTTTCACCGTGGTGTTTAGGTGCTTCACTGTATATGCCCGCGCATCGCCGAGACCTTATGGACTGCGCCAATGGCGAAAAATTGGAAGCCTTGCGTTCGATGATTTTTTGTACCGAAGACGCTGTGTCTCATAGCGAGGTAGACAGCAGTCTGCGTCATTTGGGACTTTGCTTGCAGGGCTTTAGAGACACGCCGACCCGGCTCCGTTTTATCCGCGCCAGAAATCCGGAAATCCTGGCCCGGCTGCTGGATCTACCCGATATTGAAAAAGTCGACGGCTTTGTGTTGCCGAAATTTAACGAAGAGGTGTTTCACGCTTATTTCGATCAATTACAGGGCACATCATTTAAGGTCATGCCGACGCTGGAAACCAAAGATGTTTTTGATGTTGGCGCGATGAATGACTTGCGTCAGGGCTTGTTACAGAACGATATTTTTGCGCGGATATTAATGCTTCGGATTGGCGGCAACGACTTGATGAACCTTTTAGGTGTCAGGCGGCCAAGGAATATGACCTTGTATGAAACACCGCTGGGTCATGTTATAGCGCAGCTGGCTACGGTGTTTAAGCCTTACGGCTTCTCATTGGCAGCGCCGGTATTCGAATATCTGGATGATACCGTCACCCTGCAAAAAGAGATTCGACTGGATCTGGCGCATGGCTTGACCGGTAAAACAGCGATTCATCCTACCCAGGTACCGATCATTGAAGCGATGTACAGTGTCGATAGCGGGGACTACGAAATGGCGCTCGCCTTGATCCGAAGATCGTCGCCTGCGGTGTTCAGGATGCACGACGCGATGTGCGAAGTGGCGACGCACAAACAATGGGGGCAGGGGATTATAGACAGGCAGCTACACTATGGCGACAGGGAATCAATTGCTTTGCCGGAGTATACTGAGCTGTCCGTTAAATAAATAAAAATAAAAAAGGGTACCGGAATGAGTAATCGTATTGATTTGGTTGCAGGGCAAAACTGTCCGTTATCGACGACGGCGCTTCATGTTTCGATCAGTCACGGGCAGGGTTCGCCGGGCGTAACTGTTGATGTCAGCGCTTTTTTGCTTAACGGCCAGGGCAAAGTATCAACGGATAATGACTTCATTTTTTTTAATCAACCCGCCCGAACCGAGCGGGGTATTTTGCTTGAGCCGGATCAGGGACGATTTACCCTTCACCTTGAGCGCACCGGTCATGACATTCAGAAGATTGCCTTGGCGATGACCCTTTCCGGTGGACAAGCAAAAGGACAAAATTTTAGCCTGCTTAAAAATGTTACCGTTTTGGTCAAGGATTTTTTGACCGGCATTGAAATGGCCTGTTTCTCGCTCGATACGCAGCACAATCAGGAATCGGCATTGATTGTTGCCGAACTTTACCGACACCAGGATAAGTGGAAATTTCGCGCCGTTGGGCAAGGCTTTATCGGCGGACTACAGCCTTTAGCCGAGTTTTACGGCGTGGACATCGGCGAAGGGGAAGCAAGCCCTGAGCCTGCACCTGCGCCGGCGCAAGCACCGGCCGGGAAAGTTAATTTGAGTAAAATTACGCTGGAGAAGAAAGG
The DNA here is from genome assembly GCF_030680395.1 of Methylobacter sp. GTDB lineage: Bacteria > Pseudomonadota > Gammaproteobacteria > Methylococcales > Methylomonadaceae > Methylobacter_A. The sequence goes on from NZ_JAUXVR010000021.1 coordinate 113,400, forward strand.
CCAATCCGTTTCACTGGAAAAAAATACCGGCGATGCAGGCGAAATACTGATTAACTTGAATTGGAACGCAACGCCCGTTAAATCGGTAGGCCATTTCCGTCAATCCTCATCCGCCGGTGGTATCGACCTGGATCTGGGCTGTCTCTGGGAGTTCGAGCAGGGCCAGATTGGCGGGGTACAGGCGCTGGGCGGTCATTTTGGCAATTTGCACCAGTTTCCCTTTATTGAACTGGATCATGATGATCGCAGCGGCAGTTCGGTAGGCGGCGAAACGCTACGCATCAACAGCAAACACTTGCAGGACTTTAGGCGTATTTTGATTTATACCTTTATTTATGAAGGCGTACCGAACTGGTCGCATGTTGACGCCGTCATCACCATTAAAACCAAAAATCAGCCCGACATAGAAATACGCCTTGACAGTTACCGCAATGACCAGTTTCTGTGCGCCATTGCGATGCTTGAAAATATTAACGGACAGCTTCAGATTACCAAGCTGGTCGATTATTTTTCAGGTCAGCAACAAATGGATCGCGCTTACGGATGGGGGCTAAACTATGTCGCGGGCAGCAAGTAAAAATTACACCACAACATTTAATATCAGGAGAGCACAATGAGTTTCGATAATTTTCTAAGTCAGTTAAAAAGTAAAGCCAACGAGTTAAAAACGGAGGCTTTAAAATTCAAGAACAAGGATTTTCTGAATGCCGCGATGGCAGGTTCCGCATTGGTTGCTATGGCCGACGGCAGCGTCAGTTCGGAAGAAAAGCAAAAAATGATCAAATTCATCGAAAGCCATGATGCGCTGTCGATTTTTACCACCAGCGATGTTATTAAGGCTTTTCAGGACTTTGTAGGCCAGCTTGAATTCGATAAGGATATCGGCGAAGCCAAAGCTTATGAAGCATTAGGCAAGATGAAATCAAATGCCCAAGCCTCGCGTCTGTTGGTTCGCATGATTATCGGCATTGCATCTTCAGACGGAAACTTTGACTATTCTGAAAAAAAGGTGGCTACCAGAATCGCCAAGGAACTGGGGATTGATCCTGCTGAATTTGAATTGTAAGCGCCTGAATCCGTCATAAAGGGGCAATGGGCGACTAACCGGTCGCCTATTGTGTCGGATGCCGACATTCCTAAAAAGTGCGACATTGATAACCAGCGGCTTTACGGTATCTTTTTAATCTAGTGAAAATTCGCCAAGCCGTGCTTGATGAGGTTGACCCTTTCCGTGCCACCCGCGAAGACCCAGCGCGCTGGATCATAGCCATCCATTTCCCAGCTGCTATTGATGCCGATTATTTTAAAACCATTGTTGATCACACCCCACAGCGACCCACCAGACCAGCCTCCGCCGAACGCGTCAATATCTATGTCGAACTCCACCGCTGGGCGGTTGCCGTTAAAAAACCACATGGGGTAGTAGCCCACACTGATCCACCGCCACATCGTAGTCGTCTTCATCATCACCGAAAGATTGTGCCCCCAGCCATACTTGACGCTTTAATAGCCATAAAAAGGTACTCAAAAAAATCAATTGATTGGAGGTATATCATAAGGACTGGCATACCCTACTGTTCTGGAAATCATGATATTACTGACTATCTCATAGCTCTGTCGGGCAACAAAAGTTGCTTTTTAGCCTTTTTGGTTATTCGAATTAAAGATTAAAAAATAAAGACTTGATCCCGTTTTTCCGCCTATGTTTGCTAGCGCACTGACTGCCTTTCATTTTATCTGTATCTTTTACACGGTGGTGGGAAACATCTTTCCCCGCATTGGCTATGACTATCGAGTTATGGCTAAATAATTATCAGGAGAGGCACATGAACAAAGATCAAATAAAAGGTCGAACAGAAGAAGCCAAAGGCAAAATTAAGGAAGCTACCGGTAAGATACTCGACAACGATGAGTTGGAGCTGAAAGGCAATCTCCAAAAGAATGCCGGCAAGGTTAGAGCGGGCTTTGGTGATCTTAAAGAAGATATTAAGAATAGCAACTGAACCGAGTACCTGCACAACAGCAACGAACTACTCCCCCATACTTTTTACAGGCAATGAACATGAAATTCACAAACATGAAACTCACAGGTTTAGGAGCGGTTATCATTTTAACAGTCTGCTCATTTGGCGTTTACGCCGCAGAAAGTCAAGAGGCAACACCACCTATGAACAAAGATCAAGTAGAAGGTCGAGTCGATGAAGCCGAAGGTAAAGTCAAAGAGGCAACCGGCGTGATACTGGACGACAAAAAAATGCAGGTAGAGGGAAATATCCAAAAGAATATTGGTAAAGCTCAGGGTAATTTTGGTGATATCAAACAGGACATTAAAAAAGGCAACTAAACCTAGTCCTAGGCGGAAGCAAACCTCATCTCAGAAGCCCCAAAATACGCGAAAATCACACAGCTGCAGTTGAACAGCTGAATGCCAGCTTGTGAAGACTAAGTGACGCAATTATCTCGGTAAGCTAAAGAATGTCGAATTTGAAGAGCCGTCCTGAAACCCGCTCAATAAACAACCATCAACTTCTGTGCGGCATGAATGCCGTCCAATTGAAACAGGTATTATTAAAGAGAACACTATGTCTACACGATTATCACTAACCATTTTTACTTTAACGGGCAGTCTACTCATGATGACCGTTCCTGTTCAAGCCGAACAAAATACCGTACTCCATATCGCAGCTAACTCGGAATTGGAAAATACCGAGCGCAATGTTCGCGACAAGAGCAACACGACGTTAACCCCGGAAGACCAAAAGGAAACCAAAAAAGATATCAAAATCACAGCTAAGATACGTCAAGCTGTGGTCAGAGATAAATCCCTATCAGTCGATGCGCAGAACGCAAAAATCATCACCCGTAATGGCGTAGTGACTTTACGCGGCCCCGTTGCAAATGAAGCTGAAAGTATAAAACTGCAAAAAATCGCCAAGAAAATCCGTGGCGTAGTGCAGGTAAACAACCAACTTGAAAATAAAGCGCCTTAACGGCCCTGGAGAATATCATGACTAAAGCAGTTTTTTGTATCGCCAAAAATATTGAGCAAACAGAAGTTATTATTACTAACCTGAAGCTGGCGGGGTTTTCTAACAATGATATCTCTGTCTTGTTTCCCGACAAATCCACCACCAAGGATTTTGCTTATGAAAAACACACCAAAGCGCCGGAAGGAGCCGCTATCGGTGGAACAACAGGTTTAGGGGTTGGCGCAGTAGTTGGATTGTTAGCCGGGATTGGCGCTCTGGCTATTCCAGGCGTCGGTCCATTAATTGCTGCGGGCCCCATTGTGGGAGCATTAAGTGGTGCGGCAGTAGGCGCTGCTACAGGAGGCTTGGCCGGCGGTTTAATCGGGCTGGGTATGCCAGAGTATGAAGCCAAACGCTATGAAGGGAAAATCATCGGCGGAAATGCCTTGATTTCTGTCCATACGAAAAGCAGTGAAGCGATCGACAAGGTAAAAGAAATCTTCAAGCTTGCTCACGCAGAGGATATTTCCTCAACCGAGGAAAAGACAGTCTAACAGGTTTACAAAGGAACGGAGGCGCATCATTCTCGAATGATGCGCCTAAACTTGATTAAGTTATTTGATCTGTCAAAAGATAATTACAGTGGAGTTTTGGTTTGTTATGCACGACCTTGAAACACTAAACAAATTGCTGAAAGATGAATTAGCAGCAACCGAAACTTATCAACAAGTTTTGAATGAATTTAGAGAAAATACGGAACCAGGCGAAGCCAAATATTTAATGCTGATTTATAAGGCACATAAAGATGTGGTTTCCAGGTTACAAGCACAAATTTGTCAACTCGGCGGTACTCCCCGCGATATCTCGGCAGCCTGGATCACATGGACGACAATAGTTCTGAAGGGTGCTAATTTGCTGGGCAAAAGAGCAATACTAAAGACTTTACAGAAAGAAGAACAAAGGGGTGCAGAAAAGTATAAACAAGCACTGCATGATATCGAGTTACCCTCCTATGTTCGTTCTTTAATTGAATGGAAGTTGCTGTATGCTCAACAGTCGCATTTACGCACATTGAATCAGCTTTTGAGCGGGGGTTTATCCAGACTATAGCTTTTTTTCCTTAGTCAGAAGCAAGTCCAAAGTTTTTAAAATAAGTCAGGCATTCATCAGTGTGGCAATAATCAATGCTCTGGCCGATAGTCCACCAGAGTTCGTCGTTACTTCGTTCATTTCCCTTGTACAACGCCGCCTTAAGTTTGGCAAACATCGGTTCACTAGGGTTTAGATCAGGACGGTTGGCTATTATACAAACCCACTAGTAGTCAGTCATATTGAAGTGATAATTTATGATATAGCTATTGGCTTTGGTGTAGTGAGGTTTAGTCATGCCAGCCATTAAATATAAAGTGAATTTGACCGACGAAGAAAAACTTCAGTTGGAAGCCTTTGTTCATCAAGGTAAAAGCGCCGCTCGCAGCCAAACGCGAGCTCGCATTCTGTTAAAAGCCGCCGCCGGTGTTCAGGATAAGGACGTCATCCAGGCGCTGGAC
>NZ_JAUXVR010000022.1 GCF_030680395.1 Methylobacter sp.
CTGGTAACGGCTTCAATATCCATGTTCGATTTTACGACCTTTGATTGGTGCACAATAATGGTAAATCCGGAAGTGGGGTTTGGCGAAGTAGGCACATAGACAACCAGCATTTCGCCTACTTTATTGGTGACATAAGCCGGCACCCATAAGCCTTCTTTGGGGTATTCGATAAGAACAATTTCTTTAGCGACGCTTTTTTCCCGGCTGCCGAGCAGGTTGACCAGTTTTTTGCTGACCCGGTAAACCGTCCTGATCATTGGAATCCGGTTAATCAATAGTTCAACCTGATGCAGCACCCACATTTTTTCAGATACAGTAACCCGATAACCGGTGTAGGCAATAGCGATAAAAGACAACATGAATGCCAGGACGGTTATAAAAACATTGTTGGAATAGCCGTAAATATAAATAAAAAAGTCTCTGAGGATGGTTTCCAAAAACACCAGGACCTGCATGACAATAACGACCGGAATGACCGCTAAAATGCCGACTATAAAATATTAATGCCACTAACTTAATTACGCATTAATCGCTCTTTTATATATTTTGCTGTCAGATAACCCAAAATCGCTCCCCATATCATCATAAAAATTCCGTGTAATATTATTTCAAAATTAAACCTATAGGCTTGTGCATAGTAATCATAGAGGTAATCTACTGTTACAATACAAGCTGTTATATACACAGCTTTTTTAAATTCAACTGCATGCGCATAAAAAAAACTAACGCCTAGTACAATAAACCCTATCAAAAACCTTAAGCCTGCATGGATTGACCAATGAAGATCGAGTATAGGGGTTTTTAATAATGCTATATTCAAAAAATAGAGCAAAACAATACCTACCATAAAAGAAAAAACGAGCATTTTCATAGCGTCACTTCTATACATACAATCATGCATGTTCCTATAATTAATTGTTTTAAAATTAAGGGTGCCTCGAAAAATGCCCCTTATTCATTTCTTGCTATTCGCGGCCACTGCTTTGGGCTGAAACAAGCGCATAAAAAACTTTTCTATTTCAACCAGTATAAACACACTGGAGGCGACGGCGACAATCATTTGCCAGGCATGCGCGTCTATATCAACCGTGCCGAATAACGCTTGCATAGGCGGCCAATAGGTGAAAGCGAATTGAAATACAAGCAGCATCAGGACAGCCAGCCACATCAGCCAGTTACCGAACAGGCCGTGCAGATTGAGCACGGAATGGTGCAGGTAACGGCTGTTGAAGACATAAAATATTTCAAACATCACCAGCGTATCCACAGTAATCGTTCGCGCCTGTTCAATCGAAGCTCCCAATGACCGCTCCCAGAGAAACAAGCCGAAAGTGCCGGTAACCATAATCAGCGACACAAATACAATGCGCCAAACCATAAACCTGGAGAGTAACGGCTCGTCAGGCTTTCTGGGCATGCGGCTCATAATATTGCGTTCCGGCGGCTCAAAGGCCAGCGTTAGCGACAAGGTCACGGCAGTAATCATGTTCACCCATAATATTTGCACCGGAGTGATAGGCAATGTTTCGCCCATGACGATGGCCGCGACGATCATTAACGCTTCGCCGCCCCCGGTAGGCAAGATAAAAATAATCGACTTAAGCAGGTTGTCGTAAATGCCGCGCCCCTCTTCAACAGCATGGGCTATCGACGCGAAATTATCATCCGCCAACACCATTTCGCTGGTTTCCTTGGCGACCTCGGTGCCCTTTTGACCCATCGCCACGCCCACATCGGCGCGTTTTAGCGCCGGCGCATCATTAACACCATCGCCAGTCATCGCCACCACATGCCCGTCCGCTTGCAGAGCAGTCACCAAACGCAGTTTGTTTTCCGGACTGGTACGGGCAAAAACATCGACATCGCGAATGGCTGCCGTCAGTTCGCTATCGGTCATCCGGTCCAGCTGTTCCCCGCTCAGCACCGAACCGTCGCCGATATTGAGCTGTGTGGCAATCGCTACAGCGGTCGCCGCATGGTCGCCGGTAATCATTTTGACCCTGATCCCTGCGTTCTGACACTTGAGCACGGCTTTAACGGCTTCGGGACGCGGCGGGTCGATCATGCCGACAATGCCCAATAAGGTCAGCCCGGTTTCAGCATCGGCAAAGCTGATTTGATTTTGCGAGGAAGGTACGGCCTTGAACGCAATTGCCAGCAGGCGCTGACCATCGCCTGCGATTTCATCCATCATCTGACGCCAATGATCAACATGAATCGGCACATCTTCGCCATCGATGCGTTGCCGGTCGCACATGCCAAGCACCCGTTCTGGCGCGCCTTTGATAAAGACAAAGGCATGGCCGCTATGGTCGTGGTGCAGTGTCGCCATATAGCGATGCTCCGATTCGAACGGGATAACGTCGGTACGCGGCATTTCCTGATTCAGCAAATCAGGGCTTATCCCGGCTTTGTGCGCCAGGGTAACCAATGCGCCCTCGGTAGGGTCGCCGTGTACAATCCAGTTTATGGATTTTTGCTCCAGTCTTGCGTTATTACACAGCACGGCAGCGCGGAGCAGCTCATGCAAATCAGGGTGATCTTCTACCGGCGTGATTTCGTCCGCCAGTTTAAAACCGCCTTCGGGGCTATAACCGACACCTTCCACAGCAAAAAGCTTGTTATTAACGAACACCGATTTAACGGTCATTTCGTTGCAGGTCAGGGTGCCGGTTTTATCGGAACAAATGACGGTGACCGAGCCCAAGGTTTCGACGGCCGGCAAGCGCCGGATAATGGCATTGCGCTCGGCCATGCGTTGTACGCCGATAGCCAGGGTAATGGTCATAACCGCCGGCAAGCCTTCCGGAATGGCGGCCACCGCAAGCCCTACCGCCGACATGAACAAGTCTGTCAAAGACGAGTGCTGCATAGCCCAGCCATAGGCGAAGGTAGCCGAGGCCAGCACCACAATAGCAAAGGTCAGCCACTGACTGAAGCGTGCAATCTGCCGCAGCAGCGGCGTGGCTAATTGCGGAACTGTGCGCAGCATGGAGCTGATGCGGCCGATTTCGGTTTCATCGCCGGTGGACACCACCATGCCAAGCGCAGTGCCGTAAGTAATCAAGGTGCCCGAGTAAGCGAGGCAGAAACGATCTCCCAGTGGGACATTGGCGCCGACAGCCTCCGTGTTTTTTTCGACGGGTAAAGATTCCCCGGTGAGCATGGATTCATCGGCACGCAAATTTTTAACCTGTAAAAGGCGCAAATCAGCCGGCACCTTGTCGCCGCTTTCCAGGGAAACGATGTCGCCAGGAACCAGTTGCTCGGCGGGTATCAGGAAATTCTTGCCCTCGCGCCGCACCATGGCCTGGTGCGTCAGCATATTGCGTATCGCATCCAAAGCTTTTTCCGCCTTGCCTTCCTGAATGAAACCGATCAACGCATTGATCAACACCACGCCGACGATGATGCCGCTGTCGACCCAATGTTCAATGGCCGCCGTTACACCGGCGGCAACCAGCAATACATAAATGAGTACATTGTGGAATTGGCTGATAAAGCGTTTGAAAGATCCGCGGCTGACGGCCGGTGTCAGCCTGTTTAAGCCGTATTGCGCCAGCCGTAGCTTTGCCTCCTGCGGGCTTAAGCCCTGTTCAGTGCCGACCAAAGCCTCGTAAATTGCATCGGGGGAAAGCGCATGCCAAGAACGGCTTGGTGAAGAATTCTTTTTGTTCATCATTAATGACCTCATTGTGATTATCAACTGATGTTACCACTGTCCAAAGCTTCTGTTTCTGAAACCTCGTCAGAAGAACCGGCGCCGCTCCCTTACAGCCGCTTATCTCAGCAACAGCAGCGGTTTTTTGGCATTTAGCAGCATCTTGGTGGTAAAGCTGCCCAGCAGCAGGTCATGAAGACGGGTGTGGCTGAATGCGCCCATCACGATCATATCGATATCATGTTTGTCCTGATATTCACAAAGCGCTTGGTCGGGCTTGCCTTGTAATTTTTTCGTGGTCACTTCAATGCCGCCGGCATTTTTCAGTTTGCTGACAGCCGCGTCAAGCAATTGTTCGGTCGCTGCGTCATCTTTGCTGACGTTAACCAGATGGCAAGTGAGGCCTTTATAAAGCGGGCTGATGGCAACCATGTCGATGGCTTTTTCTGTCGCCTTGCTGCCGTCAAAGGCAATCATGATGCGCTGGGGGGCTTTGAACGCGTCGTTGACCACCAGAATAGGCTTATGCAATGAGCGGATGATGGACTCAAGTTTTGCGCCTATCTTGTCAGGCTGGTTTTCATGCACTTTTCCCCGGATGCCGATGACTAGGACACGGATGCTTTCCTCAAGCTCTATCAGCGATTCAACCAGGCTGCCGTGGCGCTGATTGGTATCGGGGTTGGCAATACCGGCCTGAATAACCCGCTCTTTGGCGGCTTGTAGCAGGAACTTGCCTTGCTGTAGCCTTAGTTTGCTGCGCTGCTGTTCGACGGCGGTCAGTTCTTCAAGCAAATGCTCCTGACTGCCTAAACCGATGCTGCCGGACAAATCCAAGGTTACGGCGGTTTCGGGATGGTGATCGATGTTATGCAACAGCTTTAATGGCGCATCGACGCGTTGCGCTATCCAGGCGGCATAATCGCAGACCGCTTCTGTCAGCGACGAGCCGTCGATGCAGGCCAGAACTCTATTCGTATTAGTCGTCATTAATGACCTCCCATGACTTTTTCAATTTCTTCGGGTTTATCGTGTATGCCGAAGCGGTCGACGATGGTGGCGGTGGCTTCGTTCATGCCGATCAACTCCACGTCCGCGCCTTCGCGGCGGAACTTGATGACGGCCTTGTCCAAGGCAGTCACCGAGGTGATGTCCCAGAAATGGGCGCGGTGTAAATCGATCACCACTTTATCGACAGCTTCCTTGAAATCGAAAGCCTCAATGAACTTACCCGTCGAATTAAAGAAGATTTGACCGATGACACGATAAGTCCGGCTGCTGTTCGCTTCGTCCAGATCCGACTCGACATACATGAAATGGCTGATTTTGTTGGCGAAGAACAACGACGCCAGCAGCACGCCGACGAAAACGCCGAACGCCAAATTATGCGTCAAGACCACGACAATCACGGTCGACAGCATCACCGCATTGGTGGACAGCGGGTGCTGTTTCAGGTTGACGATAGAGCTCCAGCTGAACGTGCCGATCGACACCATAATCATCACCGAGACCAGCGCGGCCATCGGTATCCTGGAAATCCATTCATCCAGAAACACCACCATGATCAGCAGAAAGCTGCCGGCGATTAAGGTGGACAAGCGTCCGCGCCCGCCGGATTTGATATTGATAACGGACTGACCGATCATCGCGCAACCGGCCATGCCGCCGAGCAAGCCTGCGCCGATATTGGCAAGGCCCTGGCCTTTGCATTCGCGGTTTTTGTCGCTGGAGGTATCCGTCAAATCATCGATGATGGTTGCGGTCATCATCGATTCCAGCAAACCGACTACGGCTAATGGAACCGAATAAGGCAAAATGATCTGCAAGGTTTCCAGCGTCAACGGCACTTCGGGCCAGAGGAAAATCGGCAGTGTGTCGGGCAGCTCGCCCATATCGCCGACGGTGCGGATGTCCAGATTCAAATAAATGGCGATGCAAGTCAACGCGACAATGCAAACCAGCGGCGAAGGCAGGGATTTACCAATCACCGGAATATACGGAAACAGATAAATAATCCCCAGTCCGCCTGCGGTCATTGCGTAAACATGCCAAGTCACATTAGTCAATTCCGGCAACTGCGCCATAAAAATCAATATCGCCAAGGCATTGACGAAACCGGTGACTACCGAACGCGACACGAAACTCATCAGGCTGCCGAGCTTCAGGTAACCGGCGATGATTTGCAAAACGCCGGTCAACAATGTCGCCGCCAGTAAATATTGCAAACCATGATCCTTGACCAGTGTCACCATCAGCAATGCCATGGCTCCTGTCGCCGCCGAAATCATGCCCGGCCTGCCGCCGACAAATGCGGTAACGACTGCGATGCAGAACGAGGCGTAGAGGCCGACTTTGGGATCGACTCCGGCAATGATGGAAAAAGCAATGGCTTCGGGAATCAGCGCAAGGGCAACGACCAAGCCGGACAATATATCGCCTCGGATGTTGCCGAGCCAGTCCTGTTTTTTTGATAAAAAGAGCATTTCAATCCTATGAATTAAAAAAGGCTATGCGAGAACATAGCCGTGGAGCATAAAAAATTATTCAACCTAAAAAACTTGGTTAGCCACAGATTTGCACAGATAAACGCTAATAAAGCATGATGTTAAGCGAGGTTTCTGCTTATCAAAAAGGCGATACAAAGAATTGATGTCATTCGTTGCTTATCTACTTAAATCCGTGTTTATCTGTAGCTCGACTACTTTTTCCAGGATTCAAAGATGGCGAGTATTTTTAGCCATTGATCATTAAATGAACATAAATGCTGACGATATAACCCAGCAAGATAACGGGCATCCATTTGAGATGCCCCACGAACGTATAAAGCCCTTTGCCTTGACCCATTAAAGCAACGCCGGCAGCCGATCCGACCGACAGCAACGAACCGCCGACACCGGTGGTCAAGGTAATCAACTGCCATTGCGCGGTATTCATTTCAGGGTGCATGCTGAGCACTGAAAACATCACCGGGATGTTATCAATAACCGAAGATAAAATGCCTAAGGTGATATTGGCCTGGGTCGGGCCCATATCAACGTACAGCGTATGCGATAGCAGGTCGAGGTAACCGATGAATTGTAGTCCGCCGACCGCGAAAACCACGCCGAAAAAAAACAGCAAGGTGTCCCACTCCGAATCGCGTACGCAATTAAAAATGTCGTAATGGCCTTCAAATGCGTTCGATATTGAAAAGTGGTAACTCAACATCATTAAAAACGACAGCCCGACCATCATGCCCATAAACGGCGGGATAAATAAATACTGTTCGCCGAGAATCGCAAAAATAATCGTCAGGATAAAGAAAGCCGTGATTCGTTTGGCGCCCGTCTTAAGGCGGACCTTTTCTTCTTGCTTATTAACGGGGGGCAGAGTGTTGGGTACAAAAAACTGCATACATAGCGCAGGTATGGCGAAATTCAGCAAAGCAGGGATAAACAGCTGGAAAAATTCGATGAAAGGGACATGGCCCGATTGCCAGACCATCAGCGTGGTGATATCGCCAAAGGGACTGAATGCCCCGCCCGCATTGGCCGCCACGACAATATTGATGAAACTGAGATTAACAAAACTTTTTGCATCTTTATCGGCGAACGCCATCACCACCGCACCGACTAATAAGGCCGTGGTCATGTTGTTGGCAAATGAAGACAGGAAAAAGGCTATCACGCCGGTAATCCAGAACAGTTGCCGATAGCTGAATTGCTTGGTGCTTAACCAGCTGCGCAATACTTCGAAGACGTTCCTTTCTGTCATCGCGTTGGTATAGGTCATCGATACCAGCAAAAACAACAACAGTTCCGCATAATTCATTAGATCATGCATCAGCCTCCCTCTGATCTCTTCCCGGCCATAGCCGTTTTGTATCGCCAGATAAGCGGCCAATATCCAGATAATCCCCGATGCCATGATCACCGGCTTGGACTTTCTTAAGCCGGTAAACTCTTCGGTCATGACGAAGCCGTAAGAAATAACAAACATCGCCAGACAAATAATGCCGATTATCGAGTTGGTCTGTCCGAGCGTCGGGGCCAGTTCAGCGGCCTGGGCGGGAAGAGAGACAAAAAATAATAAAATAAGGGATAGTCGATACATTGTTTTAATAAAAAATTACCTTCAGGGAAAAAGCCAAAGTAGATGGCAGACAATACCGGCCGGATAGGCGGCGATTAATTTCATTTTATTTTATTTTTTGTTGGGATTCCTGATGTCATCCTAACTTGGCTGTTAACTGAAAGCAAAAAAGACCAGGCAGGATACGCTCACCGTAAAAGAGGTAAGCCATTTTATTTTTTGCATTGAAGACAGTTCTCTCCAGCAACCGGTAATGTATGACTTATATTGCAAGCGGGCGACGAGAAGTTGTGTTTTAAACCGGTTATAAAGGCCCGGCAGCGCTCGCCATAGGCGATAGAGCACACAAAGCGCCATAAAACAGAGCAGATAAAAAACGATAACCTGGCTTTGTTGGCGGGTGGTATGAAAAACATGCTCGATGATTTGTTCAAGAGCAAACTCGAACCACTCGAAAGTAAAATGCATGACTATGAACAATGAGTGCAACATCACATCATATAGAGTGATAACAAGTCCGATCAGGATGAAATAGCTCAGTATTTTTCGGTTAACTAATGGAATCATAGCTTGCTCCCAAAATAATAGTCTCAACAAAATCAGCTATTAATAGCTGTTACACATCCGCATAGAATTTCACTTTTCCGGTTTCAATGTCGTACATCCCGCCGACTATATCGATGTCACCGCTTTTTAACATGGCGTCCAGTAAGGGACTCTTGCTTTTGATTTGCTCGACGGTCAGTTGCACATTTTTATCGGCTACTTTTTGCACGAGTTCGCCATTACTGGCAGTGATTTTTACAGACTCTTCGGCATGCACGGCATCCACAGCCGGTTTTATTTTGTGCAATAGCCCGCTTAAATGATCCAGCTCTACATTATCGCAAGCGCCTTTGACTGCGCCGCAATGCGAATGGCCCAGCACCACGATCAACTTTGAGCCTGCCAGCTTGCAGGCGTATTCCATGCTACCCAGAATGTCGTCATTGATGACATTGCCGGCGACCCGCGCGCTGAACACATCGCCTAAACCCTGATCGAAAATCAATTCGACCGAGGTGCGCGAATCCATGCAGCTAAGAATAATCGCAATCGGGAATTGCCCTTGCCGGGTATCGTTGATTTGCTCCAACAGATTCCGGTTGGATTTCAGGTTATTAACAAAGCGCTCATTGCCTTCTTTCAGCAACGCCAGCACTTTAGCGGGAGTTAGCGATTTTTGAGTATCGTAGGTTGGCGCCCTGGCATTCTCAACCGGGTCGAGCACGCCAAAACCGCGCAGGTTTTCAATGGTCAGTTTGATATGTTTTCGTTGCGCTTCTATTTTGAAGTTTTCAATAATTTCGAAGACATCGTAATCGATGTATTTTGAGCGGGTTGCATCAATCACGACTTCCGAATAATCAGGTAACTGTTCGAGGGTTTGTTGAATATTAGCTTTATTCAGAAAAGAGATATGCTCGGATAACCTGAGTATGGTTTTATTGCCGATGTGCGACTCGGTAAAATAAAAAGGGCTTTTATAATTTTCCAGCAATATCGAAAATAACGCGGCGATCAGCCCAATAATAAGACCGAACAGCAGATCGGTAAAAATCATGCCCAGGATGGTGACGCAGAACGGGATGAAATGGTACATGCCCGCTTGGTACATCAGGGTAAAAGTTTTCGGCCTGATCAATTTATAACCGACCACCAGTAACACGCTGGCCAAACTGGCTAAAGGGATTTTGTTGATCAGTGTTGGAATAAAGATGACCGCAAACAGCAATAGCAGCCCGCATATAATCCCTGCCGCTTTGGTTTTTGCCCCGGACTGAATGCCGATAGAGCTGCGCACAACGACTTGCGCCAACGGCAGGCCGCCGATCAAACCGCTACAAATATTGCCGACGCCCTGAGCCATCAATTCCCTGTTGGTGGATGTCACTCTTTTATAGGGATCCATTTTATCGACCGCCTCCACAGAGAGCAGGGTCTTTAAGCTCGCTACGACAGCCAATGTTAACGCGGTCAGGTAAATGGCCGGATTATTGAACTGGGAAAAATCCGGGTAATGGAGTTGATTCAATAAATCGCCGGTGTTTTTTAGCACAGGAATCATAACCAAATGATTGCCGCCCAACGCCAGTTCAGGATAAAAGTTTTGCAGACCCTGATTGATTAGCGTACCTGCTAAAATCGCGATTAAAACGCCCTGAAACAACTGGAAAAACCGGTATTTTTTCATGAACGGCTGTTCCCACAAGATAAGAATCGCCAATGACATCAGCGCGATCATAACTGCCGTAGGCGAGCTGAAATCCAGCATATGCCCCAGTTCAGTAAAAGACGAGTAGCTATCGGCCTGAAAAAACGAGGTATCGCCTTCGTAATCCCGGTCGTAACCCATCGCATGGGGAAGCTGTTTCAGAAAAAGAATGAAGCCCATACCCGACAACATGCCATTAATGACGGATGACGGAAAGTAATAGGCAATAACCCCGGCTTTGGACAGCCCCATGATAATTTGGAAAACGCCCGCCACGACCAGGGCGAGTAAAAAGCCGTTGAAGCCCAGCTTGTCGATGGCCGACCAGACAATGACCGCAATACCTGCGGTTGCGCCGCTGATGCCCAGCGAAGAACCGCTTAACGGCGCCACTATAATTCCGCTGATAATGCCTGCTATCAAGCCTGAAAACAGCGGCGCACCCGATGCCAATGCGATGCCTAATGACAACGGTATGGCTATCAGAAAAACGGCGATACCGGCTGGTAAATCGTATTTCAGATAAGCAAACAGGCTATTATCAATTTTAGGGCTTGAATTCATCTGTATTTCTGTTACTTGCGTTTTCATGGTATTAACTTTATCGATGTCAATGTCTTAGGTGTTATGTGAAATAGAGCCGACACATAAGTAATATTTCGTTTGCACAATGAAGAAAAAAGCAACAAGGGAACGCTTCAGTTAATTTTCAAGCTCTAACTCTAGCCTTTTTCCCTTTCACCAACCTTTCATGACAGCTATTCCAGCTTTATGAATATTTTATTGCCGAAAGACGACGCAGTTTTGGCGGATGGATTAATACGCCGGGCGATAGCGGTTATTCAGTGGCCTGTACAAACCAAGGGAACTTATGCTGAGTGTTGACTGCAAGCACAAGGGTTCGGCTTGATCGTGCTTGATTTAGGATTGCCGGATGTCAATAGACTGGCACTGGGTCGATCTCGCAACCGTAAAATCTGTTTCCCCATCACCATCTTGACCGCATGTGACGAGGTCAACGACAGGATTAACGGCATTGAACAGGACGATATGACTATGCCCTTTGAGCTTAGAAAGCTGGGGATCAGGGCTCGCGTCCTGATTCGGCTTTGTTACCGCTGATTTAGTAACGATAGCGTGAGTGAAGGCTACCGCTCGACGGTTTTGATGTGCGGCATTGTTGATTTAAGCTCCCCGTGCCGAACTAACGGACGGGGAGCTTAAAGTTAACAATTTTACAGTCGGCAGTCATGGGCACGGAACAGCATTAATCCCAACGATTGTCTCTGACCTGCACCTTGCCATTTTCGATTCTGACCGGAAAGCAGTCGATGTTTTCATAGGCGGGCGGGGATTTTACTTCCCCGGTTTTCACGCAAAAACGCGCGCCGTGGCGGGGGCAGATAATCTCGTCGCCTTCCAGCCTGCCGCTGGCGATTTCGGCCCCGTCGTGGGTACAAACATCTTCAATCGCATAAAATTTGCCGTCGATTTTAAAGATGGCGACATCCGTCCCATCGACATCTATGACGATGTTCTCGCCGTTTGCTAAAGCATTTTCATCTACTGCATCTATCCAGTCTGACATTTTTTACCCATTACCGTTGTGTTTAAAAACTGGCGACTTACTAAAGCTCCACATGAACCTTGTGCCTTTCGCCTTGTACCTTTAGCCTTTCAAATAAACATCATATCGCAGCAACTTACCCTGAAAAGTTTGACTAGGCTTGCCACCCAAAGGTTCTGCGTAATCGGGACTTTTTACCACAACCCGCTTTCCGGCTGCATTTAAAGCGGCTTCAAAAAGCTGCTCCTTATCCTGATCGTCGCCCAGCAAATCGCGCAACACCATCATTGATTTTTTGGCTAAGGCGGACTTTTTGCGTTTGGGCGGGAACATGGGATCAAGATAAATGCAATCAGGCGGGCTTTCCAAATCGGCTAACAGATGGATGGCATTACCCTGTAGCAATCGGGGAGGTTCAAGATTAAGCCGCTGCATCCAGTCTTGTTGCGTCAATCGGGCAAAGCCGTCGGCCAGCAATTCCGCCATGACAGGCGAACGTTCGATGCACAGCAGCTCGTAGCCCATGCGAAAAATATGCAGGCTGTCCTGGCCCCAGCCGGTAGTGGCATCGACGACGGTCTTGGTTTTTCGCCCGAGCGCCTGAGCCAAAGCGCCGTCTTTGGGCGCAGGCCACGACCGCTGCTCGCCATTGCGCGGCTCAATATCGACGGCTAAGCCGCCTTTTTTAAGCAGCTCTCTGTCGAGTAATTTTAAGCAGCCGTCACGCCAAGTTAAAAAGAATTGTTCCGGGCTGTCGCTATTCAGCGACTCATACAAAGGAACGCCTAACCTTTCCGCAAGCTGCCGGAACGGTAGGCTATCGTCCTGCCCTTGGTAAAGTACGGCCAACTGTCCAGAGTATTGCTGCGTTATTTTCGTGGTCATGGCTTGAATTAGCCACGAAGAACATCGAGTTACAGCGTTTTCATTTCTGGTTAATCATCGGTGGATGCGTTGCACTTATCCACCCTACTTCAACCCTGAACAGGTGTCGCGCTTGTAGGGTGGATAAGCAGCGCGCATCCACCAACGATATAACTCATACAATATGAAAGTGCTGTAAAAACTTCGTGTCCTTCGTGTCTTCGTGGTGAATTATTCTGTAGAAATGGATTTCTGTTCGTTTTTCAATGCCGCATCCAGCGTATGCCAAGCCAATGTCGCACATTTAACTCGCGCCGGATATTCACGCACACCGGCCAATACAGCCAATTTGCCGACCGCTTCAAGATTAATCTGTTCATCTTTGCCTGTGGTCATTTCATGGAACTTTTTAAACAAGTCTTCGGCTTCCTGCTCGGTCTTGCCTTTGACTATCTCGGTCATCAACGAAACAGACGCCGTCGAAATGGCACAACCTGAGCCCTGAAAACTGGCATCGGTAATCGTATTGCCGTCCATTTTCAAATATAAGGTCAAACGGTCGCCGCACAACGGATTAAAGCCTTCCACTTTCCGGTCGGCGTTGTCCATGACCCGAAAATTGCGCGGGTTGCGGTTGTGGTCGAAAATCACCTCTTGATAGAGGTCGCGTAAATCATCAAACATTAGCCAAATACCTCGATCAAGGATTGTATACCTTTCATTAAAACATCAATTTCTTCTTTGGTGTTATACATTGCAAATGACGCTCTTGCCGTCGCAGGGACTTCAAAAAAGTCCATGACCGGCATCGCGCAATGGTGCCCTGCCCTGATGGCAATGCCCAAGCTGTCCAGCATGGTGCCAATATCGTGCGGATGAATTCTATCCAGCACAAAAGCCAATATCGCGCCCTTATGCCCGGCCTCGCCGATAATCCGTAGCCCTTTAATTTGTTGGGCTTTTTCAGTGGCGTAATCAAGCAACTCGGCTTCATAGGCGGCGATCTTATCCATGCCGATTGCATTCAGATAATCGATTGCCGCCCCCAAACCAACCACATCGGCAATGTTAGGCGTGCCTGCTTCAAACTTGTAAGGCAGCACATTATATTCGGTTTCTTCAAAGGTGACTTTGCGGATCATATCGCCGCCGCCCTGATACGGGGGCATGGCTTCCAGCAACGCCTGTTTGCCGTAGAGTACACCTATGCCTGAAGGTGCATAAAGTTTATGGCCTGAGAACACGTAAAAGTCGCAATCCAGGTCCTGCACGTCTACTGCCATATGCGGAATAGCCTGCGCACCATCTAGAAGTACCGGAATATTTTTGGCATGCGCCGCGGCAATAATGTCTTTAACCGGGTTAATGGTGCCCAAAGCGTTGGACATATGCACGACTGACACCAGCTTGGTTTTGTCGCTGATCAGCTTTTCAAACTCGTCATAAATCAATTCGCCTTGCAGATTAATCGGTGCAACTTTTAAGATTGCGCCGGTTTGCTCGCAGAGCATTTGCCAAGGCACAATATTGGAATGATGTTCCATGGCGGTGATTAAAATCTCATCACCGGCTTTGATATTAGCTTTGCCGTAAGTCTGCGCGACCAGATTAATCGCTTCTGTAGCGCCTCTGACAAAAATAATCTCTTTTTCGCTGGCTGCATTAATAAAGTCTTTAACTTTGGTGCGCGCGCCTTCAAACTTATCGGTAGATCGCACGCTTAAGGTATGTACGCCACGATGCACGTTGGCATAATCATGACTATATAAATGCACGATGCTGTCGATAACCGCCTGGGGCTTTTGGCAAGAGGCCGCGTTATCCAGATAAACCAGCGGCTTGTTGCGTATAAGTTCAGCCAATATGGGGAAATCGGCGCGGATTTTTTCTACGGGAAAGTTTGTCATATTTATTCCGATAACATTGATTCTTTAATTACAACCTATTATATTCGAGCCATTCTTCTTATCTGACTCTCATTAAGAAAATGACTATAGCAACTGCGACTGTACGAAAACATCTGACCGACATCAAGGAATGGCAAAAATTAGGTGAAGCTAATATTTTTCCGCCTGATAGCCGTCTTGAACTTATCGATGGAGAAATCTTGGAAATGGCACCTATTGGCTCTAATCACTCAGGTCATGTAATACGTTTAACCCACTTCCTATCAACTTTAGTTTTCGGCAAAGCTATAGTCAGTGTCCAAAACCCCTTACAACTCGGCGATCTTTCCGAGCCTGAGCCGGATTTCATGCTGTTAAAGCCCAATGAAGATTTCTATTGTTCCCGTCACCCTAATGCCGATGATGTCTTGTTATTGATCGAAGTCGCTGATAGCTCGCTTAGCTTCGACCAAAACCAGAAACTGCGTCTATACGCCAACCATAACATTCCCGAATACTGGCTGATGAACTTGAACGACTCTTGCGTTGAAGTCTATCGCCAACCGCATGGTGATTGTTACGGCGAGAAAACCACGTTGCGGGTCGGCGACAGCATTACTTTGTCTCAGCTAGACCAGATCACCATCGACATTGCCGATATTTTATAGCCATTCCTTGTTGACGCCTTCTTGCGGGAAGCGCGCCAATACCTGCTCTAAAACTTTGTCGTGCAAGCTTCTAATCTTGATCTTATCGACCATTTCGTTAGCAAATGCAAAGGTCAGCATGTTGCGCGCCGTTTCTTCATCAACGCAGCGTGATTGCAGGTAAAAAATGGATTTTTCATCCAACTGCCCCACCGTCACGCCATGCCCGCATTTGACGTCATCGGCATAAATTTCCAGCTGCGGTTTGGTATCCGCTTCGGCATCATCCGATAACAGCAGGTTGCGGTTGTTCATTTGCGAATCGGTTTTCTGCGCATCAATAGCCACAATTACTCGCCCTTGAAACACGCCTCTGGCCCTGTCATCCAGCACACCTTTGTACAGCTCGCGGCTGATGGCATAAGGTTTCAAGTGATTGATGCGGGTATGGTTGTCGATATGCTGACGCTTGACGCCCAAGTACAAACCGTTCAGTTCGCACTCTGACGCGTGATCCAGATCGGCATGAATATCGCTACGCGCCAGCAAGCCGCCAAAGGCGAAATTGTGATGCGTAAAGCGCGCATCACGAGCCTGTTTAATATAGCTGCCGCCAAAATGGTAGGCTTTGTCAGACTCGCTTTGCATTTTATACAGCGTCACATCGGCATTCTGCCCGACAAAAACCTCGGTGACTGCGGACGTTAAATAGGCATTATCTATACCGACATAAGTCTCTATTACCTTAGCTTCGGCCATTTCGTCGGCAATAATGATATTGCGGGTCGTAGCCATTGCATCGCTGCCGGTCACAATATGCAACAACTGTATCGGTTTGTCTAAAACCAGCTTGGCCGGTACATGCACAAACAAACCGTCGGTAAACCATGCGGTATTGAAAGCGATAAAGCTGTGCTCCGATTGATCGGCAGCTGCGCCCAGATATTTTTCCACTTTGTCCGGCTGCTTTGCCAATGCATCAGCCATGCTCATTACTGAAACGGCTTCGGGCAGGCCGTCTAAAACCGAAAGCTCTGCCGAGAAATGGCCATTCACTAAAACCAAAACCCAGGCATCTTCCAACCGATACGATTTCAGCCAATCGGCATCAACATCACTGCCGGTTAAATCTACCGACGGTGCAAACAGTTTCTTCTCAATGCCGGACACATTGGTGTAACGCCATTCTTCTTCACGCGGCGATGGAAAGCCATGCGCTGAGAATGCGATCAATGCTTCAGCTCTTAACGCTTTCAACCAGGGCAATGTTTGCCCCGGCAAGGCAGATGCTATCGTTGGGTATTCAGCCGCATAACGGCTTGCTGTTGCCGTATTCATTTATGCCGCCGCCTGATTGTTTTCGACCCAACTGTAACCTTTTTCTTCCAGCTCCAATGCCAGCTCAGGACCGCCTGATTTAACAATCTGGCCGTTCGCCAAAACATGGACAAAATCCGGTTTAATATAATCCAGCAAACGTTGGTAATGCGTCACCATCACAAATGACCGCTCCGGTGAGCGTAATGAATTCACGCCTTCCGATACGATTTTTAAAGCGTCGATGTCCAGGCCTGAATCGGTTTCATCCATAATGCACAACTTGGGTTCCAAAATAGCCATTTGCAGGATTTCATTACGTTTCTTTTCGCCGCCGGAGAAGCCTTCGTTAACCGCGCGGTAAAGAAACTTCTCATCCATTTCCAGCAAACGCACTTTTTCTTTAACCAACGTTAAAAAATCCATCGCATCGACTTCAGGCTGACCATTATGTTTGCGTATAGAATTCAGCGCCGCTTTCAATAAATAGATATTACTGACGCCAGGAATTTCCACCGGATACTGGAACGCCAAAAATAAACCTTCACGCGCCCTGATTTCAGGCGCCATCTCCAGTAAATCTTTGCCCTGATAAGTCGCCGAGCCTTCGGTTACGGTGTAACCGCCCTTGCCTGACAACACATGCGACAAGGTGCTTTTACCGGAGCCGTTCGGCCCCATAATCGCGTGGATTTCACCGGCTTTAATCTCAAGGTTAATGCCTTTAAGAATGGGCTTATCGCCAACGCTGACGTGAAGATTTTTTATGCTGAGCATGTTGTTTTACCTGTGCTATTTAACGGGTTTTACACCCGGATTTTTACAAACTTTATTTATTTTTTGTTCATGAATAAAAAGTCAAAGCTTCTTGCAAAGTGACTCTTAAACTTTCAACCAATTCATCATGAGTAGCTGCCTGGCAATTAACACCAGGGATTTTCTCAATCCATCCTAGCCACCAATCAGCGTCTTGTTTTATTAATGCTGTGTATTTGTTATTCATGGATTAATAAGAATTTAAAACTCTGTCTTATATAAATTCATTTTTCTTTCAAAAAATCCACTATCTGTTGTTCTAATTCATTATTCTTATTAGTCAAGCTTTGAATTTCACCGTTAATCTCACGAACTTTCTTTATTATATGGATAGATTCCTTTAAAAAGACTTGCTCTCCCCCCGCATCAAAATCTGTCAAATCTTCATTTGATCTGGTGTCAGTAGCTTGAGGCCTAAGATAGGCAGGTATTCCATTCAATAATTCGATTCTCTCAGACTTAAGCAATCCAATTCTCGTTAGATTCGAATTAAAAAGCGCAGTCAGTGCAGCTAATTTTACTTGGTCATTTTGTGCATCCGTTGATACTTTTAACAGTTTCCTTGTTTCTTCTAACTCCGTTTTTTGTAAATCATAAGCCTTGATTTGTAACTTATAAGTCTCTGCTATCAAATAAAATGCAAATGCAGCAATAACAGGATTGAGTATCCCACCAACATAATCGCCAAAAGTCCCCCAATCGCCTTTGGTATCTGAGAAGCCATTATGAAATTTAGCGAAATAAAAACTGAAAACAATCAACATCGTGCAAATTACTACGACCAAAGGATGCTTACGAGCAATCGAACAACAATACCGATATAGCCTAAGCATACAACCGACCTTTAGGCTCGGGAATATACCGACCTAGCTCTACAGCTGTATCTATCCATTCAGCAATAACCCGTTCAGCATTGCTAACCGCTTCTTGATAACAGCTCCCATCGGCCATACAACCGGCTAATTCAGGCACTTCGGCGATATAAGTCTGATCTTCTTCGCTCCAGTAAATAATCATTTCATATTTAGCCATCAATCCGACTTCCATTTTGCCTTATCCAAACTCGCATAGTATTTCTTTGCATCTTCGATTGTCATAACTGGACTTTGATCTGAATTGATTAGCTGAACCAAGGCATAATCCTCTAAAACATTTTCACCATCTCGAAGGGCAACATCAACAATGCCTTGTCTTTTTAATTCCATCATCATTATCCACAAGTTTGCGTAAGCCCGTCATTCCGGCAGGGATTGCCGGAATCCAGGCTACATGGATGTCTTTAAGTTAGCCATCCATGGCACTGGATACCCGCTTCCCGGCGGGTATGACGACTCCTGCGCACTTACTTGAATAGGCAGACTACCCAACAGACCCTTCCAAACTCAAACCCAACAACGCCTGAGCCTCCACCGCAAACTCCATCGGCAATTCCCTGAACACTTCCTTACAAAAACCGTTGACGATCATCGACACCGCATCTTCCGCCGACAGTCCGCGTTGCTGGCAGAAGAACAACTGGTCTTCGCTGATCTTGGACGTCGTCGCTTCATGTTCGACCTGGGCCGAGGGCTGCTTGACTTCGACATAAGGAAAGGTATGCGCGCCGCATTTATCGCCGATTAACAGCGAATCGCACTGGGTATAGTTACGGGCATTTTCAGCGCTTTTTAACACCTTGACCAAACCCCGATAAGTATTCTGCGCTTTACCTGCCGAAATACCTTTGGAAATAATGGTGCTGCTGGTGTTTTTGCCGATATGGATCATCTTGGTTCCGGTATCGGCCTGCTGATAATTATTGGTCAGCGCCACCGAATAAAACTCGCCGGTGGAATTATCGCCGGTCAGGATGCAGCTTGGGTATTTCCAGGTAATGGCCGAACCGGTTTCCACCTGCGTCCACGACACTTTGGAATTCTCGCCGCGACAATCGGCACGTTTGGTGACAAAGTTATAAATACCGCCCAAACCGTTTTTATCGCCCGGATACCAGTTTTGCACGGTCGAGTATTTAATCACCGCATCTTTCATCGCGACTAACTCAACCACCGCCGCATGCAGCTGGTTTTCATCGCGCATCGGTGCGGTGCAGCCTTCCAGATAACTGACATGACTGCCTTCGTCGGCAATAATTAAAGTCCGCTCAAACTGTCCGGTATTGGCGGCGTTGATCCTGAAATAGGTCGATAATTCCATCGGGCAACGTACGCCTTTGGGAATATAGACAAATGACCCGTCAGTAAATACGGCTGCATTTAAAGCGGCAAAATAATTGTCCGTATGCGGCACAACCGAGCCCAGATATTGCTTGATCAGTTCGGGATGATCGCGCAAGGCTTCTGAAATCGGGCAGAAAATAACGCCAGCATCTTTCAGCTTGCCTTTAAAGGTAGTCGCTACCGACACGCTGTCGAAAACCGCATCGACCGCAACACCGGCCAAACGCTCCTGTTCATCCAAAGGAATACCTAACTTTTTGTAGGCTTCCAATATCTGAGGATCGATTTCATCCAGACTTTTGGGGCCGTCTTCCTTGCGTTTAGGCGCAGAATAGTAACTGATCGTCTGATAATCGATAGGATCGAACTTGACGAACGCCCATTTAGGCGTCTTCATGGTCTGCCAATGACGAAACGCTTTCAGTCGGTATTCCAGCATAAACTCAGGCTCATTCTTGACTTTCGATAACCTGTGAATAACCGCTTCATCCAGTCCGGGCGGGAAAGTATCGGTTTCCAATACAGTCACAAAGCCTTGCTTGTATTCCTTACCGATCAGATTCTTGATTTCTTGTTCGCTTGCTGACATAAAATTTTCTACCTATATAAACTGGAGACCGGAATCAACACTTCTTCCGGCACAACAACGGGTCTGATTAAATCGGCTAAAGTCACCGACTCTAATGCGTTATGAATGGTCTGGTTAATCAAACTCCAGTTTCCCAAAATATCACAGCCCGAAGCCTGCTCGCAGCCCTGATGGGAAATACTGCATTCGGTGAGGGCAATCGGTCCTTCCAGTGCGCAGATAACCGCTGCAACGCTGATTTCTTCCGGTATTCTGGCTAAAACATAACCACCTTTGGCACCACGCGTAGAAACCAACACGTCCGCGTTAACCAGCAGCTTAAGTATTTTACTGACTGTAGGCAGGGCAATACCTGTCACCGTCGATATTTCCATAGCCGCGTGCACCTGCGTCTTTTCTCGGGCCATAAAACTTAAAATGACCGTCGCATAATCAGTTAACTTACTTAGCCGTAACATATCTTGCCCCTAATAATTAAGGACTATTTTAGTCCTATTTAATTACAGAGTAAAGTCATAGGTAAATATCATTTAATATTCCAATATTTACTTTCCGTCTCACGCATCCCCTGCACTACCAATACATTGCTTTTCACATTAGCAACAATAGCCCCGCTGTCGGCACTATTCAGCCATTTAGCATTGGCTTGCCGATAGCGCGCCAAAACATCCCTATGCGGATGACCGAATTGATTCCGGTAACCCGCCGGAATCAACACGTAGTCAGGCTGAATGACTTGCAAAAAACCGACTGTCGATGAAGTCTTGCTGCCGTGATGCGGAGCAACCAATACATCGGCCTTTAAAGCCTCGTCGTAGGTCTCAACCAGCCAGGATTCTGCCGCAGCTTCTATGTCGCCGGTCAACAATACCGTGCCGTGTTTCGATTGGATTTTCAGCACGCAGGAATTGTCGTTTTCCGACACAAACGCTTGCTGTGGACTCAGCACAGTGAACTTGACCTCATCCCATAACCACGATTGTCCGGCTTTACACGCGATTGGCGCATATTCGCTTAACAGCTGAGGCACACTGGTCAGCACTTGTTTTGTATCAATACCGCGCATTAGCGATACAGCGCCGCCGATATGGTCGTTATCGCCATGGCTGATAACTAAAGTGTCGACTTTAGCAATACCTTGCGAGTGCAAAAAAGGCAACAGCACACTTTTCCCCATATCACTTTGCTCAGAAAATTTCGCGCCGGTATCGTAAACCAGAAGATGATGAGTAGTTTGTACGACAGCCGATAAGCCTTGCCCGACATCCAGCAGGGTCATGTTGATGTCACCTGTTTCAGGTTGTTTTGTATCGGTAAACACCAGCGGCAAAAACATCACCAGACTCAACCACCGCGCTGGAATACCGACGGGAGCAAGCAGCAATAAAATACCCGGCACGGCGAAAAGCAATGCCCAATACGAGGGCAATGCATGATTTACCGACGCCATGGGAATTTCTGCCAGATGATCCAACAGCCACCATAAACCTTGCAATACATAATCTATCAAATAGAACAATTCACTCGCCAATGTCGGCGAGATAAACATAATGAGAACAGCCAGCAGCGATAACGGTACAACCAGCAGACTGATGACCGGCACGGCGATCAAATTAGCCAACGGCGCAATCAATGAAACCTGTTGAAAAAACAGTAATAGCAGAGGCGATAAACCCACCGAAGTGGCCCAGTTTATTTTTATTGCCCCCCAAATAGGCCCAAGCTGGCCCAAGCGCCCGGAAACGGCATAAACAATCACAGCCACGGCAAGAAATGACAGCCAGAATCCCGCCGATAAAACGGCTAACGGGTCCACAATCAACACCGCAAACATGGCGATGGACAAGGTATTAAAAGGGCGACTGTTGCGTTGCAGAATAATGGCCGCCATAACAATAGACAACATGACCACGGAGCGCTGAGTAGGCACGGAAAACCCGGCAAGCCCGGAGTAAAAAACCGCAACCAGCACTGCCGCCACTGCCGCAACCTTTTGCGGCGACCAGGCGAGCAATCCTGTCCGTGCCCATAATTTCAGTACCAGAAAATAAACCAGTCCGGCAATAAGGCCGATATGCGATCCGGAAATCACCACCAGATGAGTTGTTCCGGTTTTACGAAAAACCTCCCATTGCTGTTGAGTGACGCTGTTGCCGTCACCGATAGTCAGCGCCTTTATCAGCGCCAGACTTGAACTGCTGCCCAATGTGCTTGAAAGCTGATCGGTGATACTTTGCCGCCAGACGGAAATACTACTCCAGACTGAATCGCGTCCCAGCAAAACCGGCTTTGGACTTGGCCGCACATAGCCTGTCGCGCCTACCCCTTCGGTAAACAGCCAGCGTTCATAATCAAAGCCGCCGGGATTCATATTGCCGTGGACACGCTTCAGCTTAACGGTAAAAACCCACTGCTGACCTGCCTTGATGGATTGGTCCGGGTAATACCAGCTTAATCTCAGTTTAGCGGGTAATTGCCGGTCAGACGCGGGGCTGATCGCCGCCGCACCTGCTCCCGGCAAGTTAGCGGCATACACACCATCCCTGGTGATAAAGTCGAAGCGGGCGCGCTTTTCATCCTGCTCCGGCAAGTCGGCTATGGTGCCGGTTACCTGAATTTCTGTACCTTCCAGTTGTTCAGGCAACCTGTCGGACAAGCGGTGCATTGCAAACACTACCGCCCACAGAACGCCGGCTACAAAAAACAGACACCGCCAATAACGCAACCATGCAATAATGCAGGCTGCTATGCCGCCGACTATCAAGCATTTAATATCCGGTAATACCGTCAACTGCTGAACCAACAACAGCCCGGCTAAAAATGACAGGGCAGAAACAACCATTTAGCACCTTGGTGTTTTTTAGGCTAACAAAAACCTGATAAACTGTAAAAATGTAACTTTGAACAAGAAATAACGATGCCAAAAGAACTTATACAAAAACTGATCCACAAGTTCATACCCGATCCTGAAGTGATCAAACGACACAAGAGTCTGCAATTTCTTGGCGATAAACTGCACGAGCCTAACCTCTGGCATTTAAACCGACGCTCTGTCTCTATGGCTTTTGCCGTGGGTCTTTTTTGCGCCTGGATTCCGACCCCGGGGCAAATGGTCATTGCTGCTGCAGGCGCCATTTATTTTAGGGCTAATATGCCCATTTCAGTAGGACTGGTCTGGATAACCAACCCCATCACCATGCCGCCGCTGTTTTATTTTGCTTACAAAGTCGGACTCTGGTTTATGAATCAGCCGGCCGTCGCCGATGAATCCGAATTTTCAATAAGCGGCATGTTCTCGGGACTTGGCGATGTCTGGCAACCGTTTCTGACTGGTTGTTTTGTTATGGGTATAGTCTCGTCCGCCGTTGGTTACTTCGGCATTCAATATTACTGGCAACAGCATGTGACCAAAAAATGGGCCGAAAGAAAAGAAAAAAGGCTTGCTGCTGTACAAGACACGCAGATTGAAGACATAAAAAGCGAAGCAGACTAATTAAGGCAAGCCGCCAACGGCTGCATGAATGCAGGTGCCGGCGGCTTTATTTTTCCCCTAGCCTAAAATCAGCCCATCTTCCATGTGCAAAACCTTACCCATTCTTGCAGCCAGCTCATGATCATGAGTCACCACCAAAAAGCTGACGTTCAGCTCCTGATTTAATTCCAGCATTAACTGGTAAACCTGATCGGCCGTTTTGCTATCCAAGTTCCCGGTAGGTTCATCGGCCAGAACTACACCGGGCTTATTGATTAACGCCCTGGCTACTGCGGCACGTTGCCGTTCCCCGCCGGACAATTCTCCGGGCTTGTGTTCGATACGATGCCCCAGCCCTACCCGCTTCAATAACTCTATCGCACGGATACTCGCCAGTTTTACCGACAATCCGGCAATCAACAAAGGCATCGCCACATTTTCCAGTACGGTAAACTCGCCCAGCAGATGATGCGACTGATAGATAAATCCCAGCGATTTGTTCCTCAACTTAGCCAGTTGACCTGCGCCGACTTCATTAAGATTAACACCGTCCAAAACCACCTTACCGCCGGTGGGTTTTTCAAGCCCGCCCAGCAGATGCAGCAAAGTGCTTTTGCCTGAACCCGATGCGCCCATAATGGCGACACGTTCACCGACACCGATACTTAAATCAACTCCTTTTAAAACGTCAACATCCAGCCCGCCCTGGTCATAGCGCATTGTCAACTGTTGGCATTGCAGTATGTTGGTATTATTCATATCTTAAAACTTCCGCTGGATTTACTTTGGCTGCCTGCCAGGCAGGATAAATAGTCGCCAATAATGACAGTAAAAAGGCCATACCCGCTATCGCATACACATCAGTCCAGACCAGTTTGGAAGGCAGTTCGCTGATGTAATACACATCGGCGGCCATAAACTGAACCTTAAATAGTTTTTCAATCGCCGGCACGATGGTTTCAACATTCAACGCCAGCAACACCCCGCCTACGGTTCCGAGTGCGGTGCCGACTACGCCGATGACCGCCCCCAACACCATAAAAATTCCCATCACCGACCTTGATGTGAGTCCCTGGGTTTTTAAAATAGCAATGTCGCCGCGCTTATCGGTAACCACCATCACCAACGTAGAGACGATATTAAAAGCCGCCACCGCCACAATCAGCAACAAGATAATAAACATCACCCGTTTTTCCGTCTGTATCGCCCGAAAGAAATTGCTGTGCGCCAACGTCCAGTCGCTAACCTGATAATCGTCATACAAAGCGTTTGAAAGAGCGTGGGTTATTTTCGGCGCATTAAACAAATCATCCAGCTTGATTCTAAGACCTGAAACAGAGCTCTCTAAACGAAACAACTTGGCCGCGTCATCAAGATGAATCAGCGCCATATTGCGATCATATTCATACATGCCTACCTTAAAAATACCGACTACGGTAAACCGCCGCATGCGAGGCACAATACCGGCCGGAGTGGAGTTAATTTGCGGACTGATAACGGTGATTTTATCGCCCATGAAAACGCCCAGATAATTGGCCAGCTCTACCCCTAAAACAATGCCGTATTCGCCTGGAACCAGATCGGACAATTTGCCCTCTTTCATTTTGTCGGCGACTTCCGATACCCTGGACTCGTATTCCGGCAGAATCCCGGTCAGCATGGTGCCGCTGACGCGCCGGTCGGCGTTAATCATCACTTGTCCATTAATAAAAGGCGCGGTGCCCTCTACATGCGGATAGTTTTTTAATTTCCGCTCCAGTTCCTGCCAATTATCCAACTGGCCATATTTTCCGGTGGCGGTTGCATGTGAAGTCATGCCGAGAATCCGTTCGCGTAATTCGGCTTCAAAGCCATTCATCACCGACAACACGGCAATCAACGCAGTGACGCCCAAGGCTATGCCCAGCACGGAAGTTAAGGTAATAAAAGAAATGAACTGGGTTCGGCGTTTGGCCCGCGTATAACGCAAGCCGATATAAAAAATGAGAGGTTTAAACATGAAGCCTACAATTTAAAATAAAAAAATCAGGATTTCCTGCACTGAGCGCAAAAACCGTATAAATAAAGGCCGTGATCGGTCAACTCATAGCCCAGTTTTGCAGCGATTTCTTTTTGCCGGGCCTCAATAACCTCATCGGTAAATTCATCCACTTTGCCGCACTTCATACACAGTATGTGATCATGATGAGTGCCTTTATCAAGTTCAAAGACAGAATTACCGCCTTCAAAGTGATGTCGACTCACCAGTCCGGCCGCTTCAAATTGAGTTAAAACACGATAAACCGTAGCCAAACCGATTTCTTCATCTTCACTCAGCAGAATTTTATAAACTTGTTCGGCGGTTAAATGACGATCATTAACCTGATTTTCTAAAATTTGCAGAATCTTGACCCGAGGTAAAGTCACCTTCAGGCCTGCACTCCTTAAATCATGAGTATCCAATATTAATCTCCGTTTATACCTTTGTGTAGGCAGTCTTATATAGAATTACGTGCATTGTAGCCTTTTTTTGACGGTATGGGCATGACAGTTTTATAGGATAATCCCTTAACATCCTGTATGATTTTGCATTTTCAACTCATCCGCAGCCTTAAATGAGAAAGCCGTTTTCTGCTTTAAACCTATTTAGTAATTGCTCTCGGCAATTGCTCCACCTCCTCCACCCGTGGAATCGTATTTCCTGCACTTTTGCAGTCGTAGCAAGTCTGTCGCTCAGCTCCTGCTCCACCATTCTGAACAATCTGCCCGGCGTCTACACCGTCGATGTCCAGCAAGGCAATATCGTCGATCAATCCATGATTGACCAACTCAGACCCAGTATGAACAAACGCCAGGTGCTTTACATCATGGGCTCACCGATGCTGGTTGATTTTTTCCATCAAAAACGCTGGGACTACCTCTATTCGGCACAAATTGAAGGGGGAGACAGGGAGCAAAAAAGAATTTCATTATTTTTTGATAATGATCAACTGATCGGCGTGCAAGGTGATTTCAAACCCAGTGCTGTTCCCGTTATTAAAACATCGGAAGAAACCACTATAGAAGTACCCAAACGTGATCTTGAAAGAACCCTATGGGAAATGATCACCGGCCTGTTTGGCTATGACAGCACTGATGATTCGCCTAAGAGTGACAAAGCGGATGCAAAACCGGCGCCGGGATCACCAACAGATCAACTGCCGCTCTAGCCTTAAAGGGTGCGCACTGCGCACCCTACAATCTCCCCATCACATCGTTAGCCGTACGCAACGCTCCCTCGATAAAGCCTTGATAATCCGAAAAGGCTTCGCCGCAAATATGCACGTTCGCGGGGCCGTTGCGCTCCAGCGAAAACGCCGATACCTTTTCCTGCACCGTCCAGAGTTTGATCCCGGGCTTCCATAGATGGCAGGCGGCGCCGTAGGGTTCGGTTCCCCAATGACGGACGCCGTAGCTGACAATGCGCTTAGGATCGATGCCCATGAAACGGGCGAAGGCCAGCGGCAAGCCCTGATCGCCATTAATCTCCGCCCGCGTCTCATAACCCTTGCGCAAATATTGGCTCCAGAAATTCAGGTACGGCCGGTCGGCGTAGACCATGACCAGGCCTTTGCCATCCCGCTTTTGATAGTGCACTTCACGGGCAGGCAGATTCGGCATGTCCAGATGAGGAATATCCTCGTCCCACCACGGATCTTCGACCACGAAAAAACATTTAAGCAAGGGGATGTCCAGCACCGATCCGAACATCGACCGAATTCCCGGCGGAAGTCCGTTGATGCGAACCAGGCAATGTTCGGGCAGCGCCAGAATGACGTGTTTAGCAATGCAGGACTGTCCTTCGGAAAAATGCAGCAGTACTCGTTCCCGATCATAGCGTTCCAGGGAAGTGAGCACCTGAGCGCGGTGAATTTCCGCACCCCGCTGTTGCAGGCGCTCCTGCATTGCATCGGCTAGCGACTGCATGCCGTGCCGGATCGTCCTGAGATTTGGGCTCATTTGCAGCATCTTGACCCAGGTAATCATCCAGGTTGCGGCATTCGGATTCTCGTGAATGAAATGAAAAAAACTGCCTTCCATAACAATGTAGCGCAAGGCATTGTGGCTGATAACCCGCCCCAGCGTATTCCACAAACCTTGCTCCCATAAAGGCTGGCCGAAAAATACGCTTTCCCGCCTGATCGACTCGAGCTGCTGTTCGCTCAGGGCCAGCATTTCCGCTTCCGACAGCCCCAGTACCCTCTGTATCGCAAGCTTGTAGAGCTCTAAAGTCGTCAGGCCCTGCTCGTCTGCATCCAGCCGGTAGTTCAAATTGTGTTGCTGATCAGGGGGACTTGAATATTCCGGGAAAGGCAAGGTTTCGATACCCAGTTCATTGATGAGTTCGCCGATGCGGGACTGTCGGATCGGGTCAAAACGCATTGCCCCGTATTCCGCATCGAAGCCAAGCATGGAAACGGTTTCCAGTTTGCCTCCGAGGCGATGACTGCCTTCGAATAGGGCGACACGCCAGTCAGGTGCGGCATGCATTCCGCAATACAAGCCCGCAACTCCGCCACCTACCACAGCCAAATCGTATTCTGGTGTAATCATTTTTCTCTCCTTGCCTGCCTGGACAGGAAACTTGTAGAAGTTTATTCTGATTACGCGCGTCGAATGGATTAACGCATCGCACGATTTGCAAAAGCGCATTCGACACTGGCTGAGCGTCCCGGAAGTATTTGTTGCATACGGCTGGAATTAAGCCTAGGCTCAGATAGTGTCGGAATGGTTTCGCCATTTCGTTCACGGATTATGTGCTTCGAGGTTAATTCATGCAAGGGAATGAATTCGCAGAGGAATAAGGAATGGAGTGCGTAGAATGTGCTGAACAAAGTGAAGCGCATTTTTCGTGATTGATGCGCTTCGTACCTCAGCCAAGGGCGGGTTATGTGACAGCCGTAACCCGAGGCATTTGCGCAAAATATCGAGTTACGCTATCGCTAACCCGGCGGAGCTTGCACTCTATATGAATGACAACTTAAGCAGCGATTTCAATGTATTGAACAATACTTTCTGGTTGTGGCACCGGCAAACCATCTTCAATAAGCCCTTCGATATGAAACTCGATTGCCTCACGAATTTCACGCTCAGTTTCCTCTACAGTAGAGCCAGTAGCAACACAGCCTGGTAAATCGGGTACATAGGCTGAGTAGTTGTTTTCCGCTTTTTCGACAACGATTGCATAACGCATAGGTTACTCCTTTAGTTTTGCTTGTTTGAGTATGCTATTTAAAGTGCCGTGCGCTAAATCATCGCTAGGTTTTCCCGGGACGGTTACACGACCACTTTTAATTGAATGCTTGAATTGACGATGACTCCCTCGCGTTGCGGCAAGATACCAGCCATCTCTCTTCAACATGATTAAAATTTCATTTACTTTCATACAAATAGAATAGCAGATTACATCAACGCATCAAATCCCCTTCAAAGCCCGCTGCCGCCGAGCCTCTTTAGGATCATGAACCAAAGGCCGATAAATCTCTATCCTATCGCCCTCTCTAACAGGCTGATCCAGCTTGCAGGCTACGCCGAAAATCCCCGCATTAAGCTCGGACAAAACAATCTCAGGAAAAAGCTCCAGCAAGCCGGAGGCTTTTATCGCAGCTTCAACGGTCGCGCCCTCCTCCATTGCCACTGTGACTATTACCTGTTGCTCGGGTTTGGCGTAAGCCACTTCGACATTAATCATAAACAGCTTTGGCCCGTGCGGTAAACGAACTCACCATGGTGTTGCAGATCTGGTTGAAGACTGCGCCGAACGCCAGGCTTGCCAGTTTGCCTGACATTTCAAACTCCAGATCCAGGGAAATCTTGCTGGCATCCTCGCGCAACGGTATAAACTCCCACTTTCCTTCCAAGGAGGAAAACGGGCCGTTCAACAAGGAGAGCGTCATACTGCGTCCGCTATCGATCTTGTTCCTGGTCGAAAAGGACTTTTTAAAGCCGCCTTTGGAAATCAATAACTCGGCTTCAACAATATCATCTTCGCGCTTGATGATTCGGCTGCCGCTACACCAGGGCAAAAACTTCGGGTAAGCTTCAATGTCGTTAACCAAATCAAACATCTGCTGCGCTGAAAATTTGACCAGGGCGCTTTTTTGAACGACGGTCATATTTTAAAGAACTCCGACCACGTGCAGGAATACCAGAAACACGGCGGCTGGGGCCACGTAGCGAGTTAATATCTGCCACGTTTGATAGCTGAGCGCGTTAGGCATATCCAGCTCATGCTCGGTGTGTTGCTGCTTCATGATCCAACCGGCGAACACTGCAATGCAAAAACCGCCGATAGGCAACATCAAATTGGCGGTCAAATAATCCAGCAATTGAAAAATGGTTCTGTCGAAAATCTTGAACTCGGACCAAACGTTAAATGAAAAAATGGTGCCAAGTCCCAGCAGCCAGGTTATCGAACCCGACCAGATACAGGCTTGTTCCCTGCTCATGTCTTTATTTTCAACCAGCCACGCTACAGCCGGTTCAATCAATGAAATGGAGGAAGACAACGCCGCAAAAACCAGCATTACAAAAAACAAAACCCCGAAAAACCAGCCGCCGGTCATGTTGCCAAACGCTATCGGCAAGGTTTGAAAGATAAGTCCCGGACCGGCTGCAGGTTCCAGCCCACTGGCAAAAACAATCGGGAAGATGGCAACACCGGCCAATAAGGCAACCACGGTATCGGTGCCTGCAATCAAAAATACGGTTTTTGAAATCGACACATCTTTCGGCAAATAAGAACCGTAAACCATGATGGCGCCCATGCCTAAACTCAGGGTAAAAAAAGCGTGCCCCATGGCGGTCAATACGCCGTTGCCGGTCAGCTTGCTGAAATCAGGCGTGAACAAGAATTTGACGCCCTGATCATAGCTGTCGGTGGTCATTGCATAAGCCACCATTAGAATCAGCAGCACAAACAGGCTGGGCATTAAAAAACGAACTGCTTTCTCCAGGCCGGTATTAACGCCGCGAACCACAATCAGCATGGTCGCCAACATGAACAGGCTATGCCAAAAAAGCAATTTCACCGGACTGGCAACAAAATCGTCAAAAATCGCTTTTATCGCAGATGCATCGGCGCCGAAAAAGCTGCCGGTCAAGGCCTTTAACACGTAAGCCGAAGCCCAGCCCGCAATAACGCTGTAATAAGAGAGTATTAAGAAACCGGCAGCGACGCCCATCCAGCCTAAATAATGCCAGTTTTTATCCGCTCCGGCTTCATCGGCCAAGGTTATCATGGTGCTAATGGGGTTTTGCCTGCTGCGACGCCCCAACATGGTTTCCGCCATCATAATGGGGATGCCGATCAGCAACACGCACAACAGATAGATTATGACAAATGCCCCGCCGCCATTTTCTCCGGTAATATAGGGAAACTTCCAGATATTACCCAGACCGACTGCGGAACCTGTCGCAGCCAGAATAAATGCGAAACGCGATGACCATTCACCATGTTGTGATTTTTTTGTATCCGTCATTTGTGTGCCTGTAAAAACTCAATAATTATAAAATCACCACGGATGTTTGTTTTGTGGTGAACTTTTCCGCTTATTGCATAACATCAGTTAGTAATATCGAGTAAAATAGCAAAATTATTCCTTTACGTCAGTTTAAAAATCCTAACCCGCACTTATGGCCGATAAAAAGTCCAAGAAAAACACCAAGCAGCAAAATGCCACCATTGCCGTTAATCGTCAGGCTACTTTTGAGTATTCGATTGAGGAACGGTTTGAAGCGGGGGTTGTTTTGGAAGGCTGGGAAGTTAAAAGCCTGAGGGATGGACGCATCCAACTCAAAGAGAGTTATGTGGTGATCAGACGCGGCGAAGCCTGGTTGTCGGGCGCGCATATTTCACCGTTGTTATCCGCATCGACCCATGTTAATCCCGACTCTATCCGCGCCAAAAAACTGTTGCTGCACCGGCACGAACTCAACAAACTGATCGGTTCGGTCGAACGCAAAGGTTACACCTTGATTCCATTGAAGATGTACTGGAAAAACGGTAGAGCCAAACTGGAAATCGGTCTGGCAAAAGGCAAGCAATTACACGACAAGCGCGCAACCTCAAAAGACCGCGATTGGCAACGTGAAAAAGGACGGATTTTGAAAAAGGGCTAAAGGCGCAAGGTAAAAGGCGAAGGATGTGTTTTTTAGCCTTTAGCCTTTAGCCTTTAGCCTTTAGCCTTTAGCCTTTAGCCTTTAGCCTTTTGCCTTTCGCCTTCTTCCCCTAACCCTTTCCTGCAAATTAAAATGACCACACACCCTAACCTCCTGTCTATAAAAAACAGCCTGCTGATCGTCGTCGATTTGCAGGCAAAATTATCCGCCGCCATGCCGGAGGCTGAATCGGAATTGATGACGACCAACGCCCGCAGTCTGGTTGAAGGCGCCGGACTGTTAAGCATCCCGGTATTATTAACCGAGCAATATCCGAAAGGCTTGGGCTCTACCGATACGACTATCACCGATATATTATCGGAAGACACCCTGATTTTCGACAAGACCGGTTTTTCCTGCTGTGCCGCTGATGGTTTTACCGACACCGTAGCCAGCACTGATCGCAAGCAAATCATACTGGTCGGCCAGGAAGCGCATGTTTGCGTATTGCAGACCGCGTTGGAATTGATGCATTTCGGCTATCAGGTGCATGTCGTCGAAGACGCCATCTGTTCGCGCAAGGCGGAACATAAATTCTATGCCTTGCAACGCATGCAACAACAAGGCGCGACCATTACCAATTATGAATCGGTCTTGTTCGAATGGGTCAAAGATTCCACTCATCCTGAATTTAAAAGTATTTCCGGATTGCTTCGTTAACCCCTGTTTACCTTGAACTTACACATGTCGCTCGCATCGTTTATTGAAAAAGTAACAAATAACAGCCCGGTCAGTTTTGATGAGACTATCGCGGTTATTACTGAAAACTACCATTACCAAGCCACCGAATTTAGCAACGGCCTGAATGAGCAGATGTTAGTCAATCAGGCCGGTACTAACGAAGGCTCCTGCAAGATTTTCGCCTTTGCCCAACTCAATCGACTCGACCAGCAGCAGACGTTAAACCTGTTTGGCGATTATTACCGGCTGGATGTTTTAAATGACCCGCACGGCACAGGCCACCAGAACATCAGGAATTTCATGCAATACGGCTGGGATGGGATTTGTTTTAACGGTGTGGCATTGACAGCCAAATAAACATTAATCGCCATCAAAACATAAAAATTCACCACGAAGGCACGAAGGACACGAAGTTTTTCTTTATCGTTTCCACGCTCCGGCGTTACCGCATTAAGATAAGAAATACGCTGGTTCCCAAGCTCCAGCTTGGGAACCAGCGTACCTTGTTTTTCTTCGCGTCCTTCGTGTCTTCGTGGTGAACTATAAATTATGATCGACTTTCTAATCATCGGCCAGGGACTAGCGGGCAGCCTGCTGGCATGGGAACTCATACAACGCGGCAGCAAAGTCGTCATTGTCGATAACGGCCGGGAAAATGCCTCACAGGTTGCAGCAGGACTGATCAACCCGATCACCGGCATGCGCTTTGTAAAATCCGCCGATGTCGATGCGCTGTTGCCCATGGCAAAACACTGTTATTCACAGTTAGCCGATTTTTTCCAGCAAGACTTTTATAATGAAAAACCGATGCTGCGGATTTTCCGTAGCGACAGCGAATTTACAAACGCCCATAAACGCCTTAACACCCCTGACTATCAAGCCTACCTCGGCGACATACAGCCACAGGGCAAAACCATCGACAATCTTGCAACACCCTTCGGTTTTCTGGAACAAAGACAGACCGGTTATTTATTAACTCGGCCGCTATTAAGTTGCCTGAAAGCGTTTTTCATTGCCAAAAATAGCTACCGGCAGGCTGGTTTCGATTACCGGGACATACAGCTGCAACCGTCTTTACGCTGGCAGAACATCGCCACCAAGCAGATTATTTTCTGCGAAGGCTATCAGGCAACGCAAAACCCCTGGTTTTACTGGCTGCCTTTTCAACCGGTCAAAGGCGAAATCCTGACGCTGGAACACCAAACCGAATTACCCGATAAAATCCTCAATTACGGCAACTGGTTGATCCCTTTAAACGACCATCGAATCCGTACCGGCGCAACGTTTGATCGGGAAAATCTGGACACCCAAGCCACCGAACAGGGCAAAAATGACTTGCTAAATGCGCTCAGCCAAGTCTCACCCGGTTTGACTCAGGCAACGCTGATCAACCACCAAGCCAATATCCGGCCTTGCACTCAGGACAGACAACCCTTTATCGGCCTGCATCCGCAACACAAGCAGCTCGCCATTTTTAACGGCTTTGGCGCAAAAGGCAGTTTACAGATACCTTGGTACAGCCGACATTTCGCCGATACTTTATTAAACGGCGCTCCCCTAGCCCATTCCAGCAATATCCAACGTCATTATGAAACGCATTTCACTGGTTAACGCAGCTCATGACCTGATCCTGAACATTCTCCGCCCCGGCGATATTGCCATCGATGCGACGGTAGGCAACGGTCACGATACCGTATTCCTCGCCGAACAAGTCGGTCCATCCGGCCATGTTTACGGCTTTGATATACAACAGGCGGCCATCCACTCGACTCTTGAGAAATTCCGGCAAGCACACTCACCGGAATGCCTGACCTTGATCCATGCCAGCCATGCCGACATGGACGAAAGAATTCCCGCGTATCACCACGGCAAAGTCCGCGCAATCATGTTTAATCTGGGCTATTTGCCGGGCGGTGATAAAACAGTCATTACGCTAACCGATTCCACATTGACCGCCTTGACTGTCGCCGCCCGGATTTTAGCCGTCAACGGCATCATCACCCTGCTCGCCTATCCCGGTCACCAAGGCGGCGATCTGGAAACCGGTCAGGTTAAAAACTGGTGCGAGCAACTGGATACCCGGCAATTTGAAGTCAGCACTCTTTACAGCACCGACCATAAAGACTCGGCACCTCGTCTTTTTGTGATCCGCAAACTGCGTTAAACCAAGACAATCTGGTATCATTGCGCGCCTTATTACCTATTCCCCCATAAAGGAAACCCATGTCAGAATTCAATAACGTAACCATCGTCAAAAAAGCCAATGTTTACTTCGGCGGCAATGTCAGCAGCCGGACTATCAAGTTCGCTGACGGCTCGTCAAAAACCTTGGGCTTCATGTTACCCGGCGAATACACTTTTAACACCGCCGATCCTGAACTCATGGAAATCATCGACGGCGAACTGGATGTTTTATTGCCCGGCGCTGAATGGCAAAGCATCAAAGGCGGCGAATCTTTCAACGTGCCCGCCAATGCGGCATTCACCATGAAAGTTAAAAGCCCTAGCGATTATTGCTGCTCATTCATCAAATAACGACATGGAAAAAGTCGCCATCTTTGTCGATGTGCAGAACATCTATTACACCACCAAGCAAAGTTACCGGCGGCATTTTAACTACACTGCATTCTGGGCGCAGGCGGCCGCAGGCAGAGAAGTGGTCGCGGCGTTTGCTTATGCGATCGACAAGGGCGACAGCAAGCAGCAGGGATTTCAACAGGTACTCAGGAATATCGGCTTTGAAGTCAAGCTAAAGCCTTACATCCAGCGTAGCGACGGTTCCGCGAAAGGCGATTGGGACGTGGGTATCACGCTGGATGTAATCGACTATGCCACCAAGGTCGATGTGATTGTTTTGTTATCCGGCGACGGCGACTTCGACCTGTTATTGGACAAGGCTCGAAACGTTTACGGCGTAACGACAGAAGTATACGGCGTACCGGCATTGACCGCGCCCTCGCTGGTTAATTCGGCCGGCCGTTTTATAGCCATAGACGATAAGCTGTTACTGTAGAACACTCGAAGGCTAAAATCTGTTAGAATACGGCTTTATTTTTCAAAGCCGTAAAAAATCGCTCAATGGCGCTTAAGTCAACCATCTATAAAGCCGACTGTCAGATTTCAGACATGGACAGAGGCTATTATCAATCGCATCACCTGACCATTGCCCTGCACCCTTCGGAAACCGAAGAGCGCATGATGACGCGTCTGCTGGCTTTTGTAATCAATGCCCATGAACACCTGCAATTCACTAAAGGTCTGAGTACCGATGATGAACCCGAGCTCTGGCAAAAAAGCCTGACCGACGACATTGAGCTGTGGATTGATGTCGGCATGCCCGATGACAAACGTATCCGCAAAGCCTCCAATCGTGCCGATAAAGTTATCATCTACACCTACGGCGGACGCAACAATATCTGGTGGAACCAGATTCAACCCAAGCTGGAACGCTTTAAAAACCTGACGGTTATTAATTTACCCAAAGAAGCAACCGATCAACTCGCACCGATGGTAAAGCGCACCATGCAGTTACAAATCAGCATCCAGGACGGACAGATTTGGGTCAGCGACGATCAAAATACGGCTAATATAGTGCCTGAAACATGGGTTAATTAAAAACTTTCACCACGAAGGCACGAAGAACATAAAACTTCGTGCTCTTAGTGCCTTCGTGGTGAATTAATCTCTTTGTAACTCAACAATCTTTTACTTTAATCTTCGGAACAAAAACTTGATTTCTACAGCTAACATCACCATGCAGTTCGGGGCTAAACCCCTGTTTGAAAACGTCTCAGTCAAATTCGGCGACGGCAACCGTTACGGCCTGATCGGCGCGAACGGCTGCGGCAAATCAACCTTCATGAAAATATTGAGCGGCGATTTGGAGCCGTCGGCGGGCAACGTCAGCATCAGCCCCAATGAACGCTTGGGTAACTTGCGCCAGGATCAATTCGCTTATGAAGACCAGCGCGTGCTGGACGTGGTGCTGATGGGCCACGCCGAGATGTGGGCGGCCATGTCCGAGCGCGACGCCATCTACGCCAACATGGAAGCTACCGAAGACGACTACATGCACGCCGCCGAACTTGAGTCGGTGTTCGCCGAATTCAACGGCTATACCGCCGAATCCAGGGCCAGTGAATTATTACTGGGTCTGGACATTCCGCTGGAACAGCATAACGGCCTGATGAGCTCGGTAGCGCCGGGCTGGAAGCTGAGAGTCTTGCTCGCACAGGCTTTATTTTCAAATCCTGACATCATGCTGCTTGATGAGCCGACCAACAACCTGGACATCAACACCATACGCTGGCTTGAAGACATATTGAACCAACGCGATTGCACCATGGTTATCATCTCGCATGATCGCCACTTTTTAAACAGTGTCTGCACCCACGTGGCCGATATGGATTATGGCGAGTTACGTGTTTATCCCGGCAATTATGACGATTACATGGTAGCAGTTACCGAGGTTAGAGAACGCTTACTTGCTGGAAACGCCAAGAAAAAAGTCCAGATTGCCGAACTGCAAACCTTCGTTAGACGCTTCTCGGCGAATGCATCCAAGGCCAAACAGGCTACCTCGCGCGCCAAACAACTGGATAAAATCAAACTGGATGAAGTTAAACCCTCAAGTCGGGTTAATCCATTTCTCCGCTTTGATCAGACTAAAAAACTGCACCGCTTAGCACTGGAAGTCGACAACTTAAGCAAAGGTTATGGCGAACAACCTCTGTTCGCAAACTTGAACTTGATGATTCCGGTCGGCGAGCGCATTGCCGTTATTGGCCCTAACGGTATCGGCAAAACAACCCTGCTGCGCACCTTGGTCGGCGATTTAACGCCTGATATCGGCGAGGTTAAATGGTCGGAAAACTCGGAAGTTGGGTATTTTGCTCAGGATCATGCCGAAGACTTCGCCGAAAACCTGACCCTGATAGAATGGATGAGTCAATGGCGCAAGGAATCGGACGACGACCAAGCCATACGCGGCACCTTGGGACGATTATTATTCAGCGCAGACGACATCAACAAATCCGTTAAAGTCATCTCCGGCGGAGAACAAGGCCGCATGCTGTTCGGCAAGCTGATCCTGCAAAAAAACAACATCATGGTGTTGGATGAGCCGACCAACCATTTGGACATGGAGTCAATAGAATCGCTGAATACCGCGCTGGAAAATTATCCCGGCACCTTGATATTCGTCAGTCATGACCGCGAGTTTGTGTCATCACTGGCAACGCGGATTATCGAGTTAACCCCGACCGGCATTGTTGATTTCAGCGGCAACTATGAGGATTATTTAAGCAGTCAAGCGTAGAGCGACAAATTGTAAGCTGGGTTGAAACGATAGCGTAAACCCAGCGATTATCCTAAAGCGGGAATAAACAAATACAAAAAATCAAAAGATTATCACCACGAAGACACGAAGTTTTATTTCTTCGTGTCTTCGTGGTGAATAAAAAAACCTTTAATCGCATATTTACCAGCGTTCCGTGCTTAATCTAATTTGATAGTGATTTAACATCCATCCCTTAACGTATTACCCACCAAATCGCTAACAGCCCTGTTCGCCACGCCGACTACCCTGATATTGTTTTTAACAATGCCAATATAATTTTCGTGCAAATGGCCATGAAAGATATTTTTCACTCCCATCGCGGCAGCCAGTTCACCAATCACATCAAACCCATGCCGATGAGATCCCGGCGCTTCATGGGTCACCAAAATATCCGCTTTCAGCGCCTTTAATGCCTCAAACTCATCATGCCAAATCGCCCCCTTGTATTTTAATGACAGGGCTGTATGCCTTAGATTGATAGGTTGATTATGCAGATAATGCTGTTTGTCCCGCCATTTAGGCTGCTGCGGCGGATACCAGACCCGGCCAAGAAAAATACCGCCTAAACCGGCAATTCTTAATCCCGCTACTTCCGTCACTTTCAAGTGTAAACCGTTATCAGCCAGAGCCGAATGAAACAGATTTTTATATTTGCATGGCGTTTCAAAATCATGATTACCCGCAATCCACCAGATTTGGGTTAAACCGATAATTTCCTGCAAACAACTTTCCAATGGCATTTCCAGGTCGTAATCTCCGAGCAAAACAACGGCTTCGGGTTTATATTCATGTACTGCCGCTATCAGTGGTCTGAAATCTCCATGCGGATCGCCTGCAAATAAAATCTTGTTCTTTGGGTTCAAATTGTTACTCCTGTTAATTGGAACCTGTCACTAATGCTGAAAATAACAACGTTCTATTTTCGTTGCTCCGCGCGGGCTTAAAATTTCTCTCGATTATAGACAAAAGTCGCGTTGATTAATATCAAGCTGTTAAATGTAGAGTGAGCTGATAAACATAAAACAAAGAAGGCACCAGGAACACGAAGTTTTTTATCATTCTCATGGCGGAGCGACGCTACCATTCGGTAAGCGCTGTAGGAACGGGCCATGCCCGTGACGAAAGAGCTACAACTCTGCAAGCGCAGCCCAAATATCGCGGGTACGGCCCGCTCCTACAGTGTCATTACTAACCAGCGAACGGAGAGGGAGTGATGCGATTTACTTTTTCTTGGTATCTTTCGTGGCGAATAAATTCGCTTGCATTTTATTGATTGAATCTACCGACATTTCGGCGTCACCCTCTGCGCCAATCGTGATAACGGGCGACGCACCACAACAAGCCTTTCGGGGTATGGTTACGCTTCCAGACTCCGGCTACATATTTATTGGCCTCGGATAAGGTTGGATAAATATGAATTGTACCGAGCAACTTATTCAGGCCGATATTGTGCTTCATTGCCAGCACGAACTCGGCGATCAAATCGCCAGCCTGTTCGCCAACAATGGTCACGCCGAGAATCCGGTCTTTTCCCGGCGAAGTTAATACTTTAACGAAGCCGTGCGCCACCCCGTC
This sequence comes from Methylobacter sp., assembly GCF_030680395.1. GTDB lineage: Bacteria > Pseudomonadota > Gammaproteobacteria > Methylococcales > Methylomonadaceae > Methylobacter_A. The sequence goes on from NZ_JAUXVR010000022.1 coordinate 39,136, forward strand.
TGCAATAGCCCGATCAAGATCGTTAATATGATAAGTACTGACTTCACAGGCAATACCCTTTGCTAAGGCATCCTGCTCATTAAGGCCGACCCGCGCAACTTCAGGATCGGTAAAGGTAGCCCATGGAATCACCGAGTAATCGGTACGGAATTTTATCAAACTGCCGAACAGCGCATTCACCGCCGCATACCACGCTTGATGGGCAGCAACATGAGTAAACTGAAACGGGCCGGATACATCGCCGCAGGCAAAAATGTTCGGGTAATTGGTCTGTTGAAATTCATTAATTTCAATGGTGCGGCCGGGCGAGGTTTCAACACCCAGCTGTTCAAGGCCATACCCTTGGGTATTGGCAACCCGGCCGATAGCCAACAGTATCTGATCGAAGGGAATATGCAGCTCTTTACCATCATGCTCGACAAGCAGGATTTTTTCATCATTTTCGATAATAAATTTTTTGGCAGTATGCCCAACCAGTACATTAATACCTTCCAGGCGGAACTTATCCATGACGGCTTCCGAGACTTCGGCGTCTTCCCTGACTAGTAAGCGCGGTAACATTTCGACTTGGGTCACCTGACTGCCTAAACGGGCAAAACATTGAGCCAATTCGCAACCGATAGGCCCGCCGCCAAGTACGACCAGCCGCTTGGGCAGGTCGCGCAACGCCCAAACGGTATCGGAGGTAAGATAGCCGATGTCCTCAATGCCGGGAATCGGCGGCACAAACGGACGCGAACCGGCGGCAACAACGATGGAGCGCGTGGTGATAATGCGGGTTGCTCCGGCTGTTGTCACCTGAACTTCCCAAGGTGAAATGATCTTTGCTTCGCCTTCGATAACGTCCACACCAAGGTCTGTGTAACGTTGCACGGAATCATGCGGCTCAACGGTAAGAATAACCGTCTGCACCCGGTTCATGATGTCGGCAAAATCCACTTCGGCACCGGCTTTTTTGATACCGAAATCGGCGGATCGGCGCATCTGGGCCAGCAACCTGGAGGATCGGATTAAGGCTTTAGACGGAACGCAGCCGGTGTTCAGGCAATCGCCGCCCATTTTATGTTTTTCAATCAAGGTGACTTTGGCTTTGACGGCAGCCGCGATATAAGCGGTGACCAAGCCGCCCGACCCTGCACCTATCACCACGATATTACTATCAAAGCGCGACGGTTTAATCCATTGTGCATAAACTTTATTGGCCTTAATGGCTTCGACGATTTTATGGGTCAGCAACGGAAAAATGCCCAATAAGGCAAAAGAGCCGATCAATCCGGGAGACAAAATATCCGACAATGAATCCAGCTTACCCAGCTGAGTTCCTGCATTCACATAAACCAACGTACCGGCCAGCATGCCGATCTGACTGACCCAATAAAAAGTTTGGGTTTTCAGGTTTGTTAAGCCCATAGCCAGGTTGATAACAAAGAAAGGGAAAATCGGCACCAATCTCAACGTAAAAAGATACAGCGCGCCATCTTTGTCTACACCTTTATTGATAATATCCAGACGATCGCCGAAACGGGCTTTAACCGCATCCCGAAACAAAAAACGGGCCGCCAGAAAAGCCAGTGTGGCGCCGATGGTCGAGGCAAACGAGACAATCAACGTGCCCCACAGCAAACCGAACACAGCACCGCCGGCCAAAGTCAGGACTGCAGCCCCCGGCAATGATAAACCGGTCACTGCGATATAGATCAGCGCGTAAACAGCCATTGCCGCACCGGGATGGTTACTGCGATAAGTGTCGATAGACGCTTGCTGCGCCTTGAGTGTTTCCAGTGTTAAATAGTTTTGCAGACCAAAAATAAAAAACGCCGCGATCAGGGCGGTGATGGCGGCCAGTAGTACCCAACGTGAAATATTCATAATATTCTCCTTGCTGAAAGCATGTTAGCAGGAATTTCCCATAGCCCTGTTTTATTAGCAGCCAAAATAAACTATGAGTTTGATGCCCCGCCCTCTCATTAACCCAGAGAATACAAGAAAGTGTATAAGCTTATGATTTTCTATGCGCTGATAAAAGATAAAGTCTAATGAGTCAAACGCTTGGCAATTCTGTGGTAGGTATCTTTAAGTTCTTCACCGACTATTTTGGCATTGGCTATAAACTCTTCGGAAGTTTCCACCGACTCATCCCCTATTTCTGCGGCTTTGACTTTTAATCGACTCCATTCTTTTTCGGCTTCTTCAAATTCTTGTCTGGCTTCCATGGAAGCCAGATGCAGTTTTAAATTGATTTCATCGCGTTCTGTTTGTAATTTTTTTAATACACTTTCAAAATCTTCTTTTATTGACATCACACACCTCAGTTTTATCGCTCATTGATTAACTTGAAAATCAGTTGATATTGCATAACCATCTCTAGGATAGAGAAGTCAACCTCTTCAATCAATAAGTAATACCACCAATCAGCCCTGACCACTAACACGCCGGATGCCTTGCATTTCCTAGGTTTCAGGTGTTTTTTTACTTTATGTTTTAATAGAATTGTAAAAATTAGCTGTTATAGTATTACAAGTATATACGTGTCGAAAAATAACCCTTCATTGACAAAAATATTTTATGACTCACGAACTTTTATTATTACGACATGCCAAGTCAGATTGGGCTGTTGATATGGATGATTTTTCCCGTCCCTTAAAAAAACGCGGTCGACGCGCGGCCAAACAAGTAGGACGTTGGCTGCGTGAGCAGCATTTGAAACCCGACATCATACTCAGCTCTCCGGCGACGCGCGCGCTGGAAACAGCGCAACGGGTTTGCCGACAGTTAGATATAGATGAGTCGGCTATCGTCTGTGACCTACGCATTTATGAAGCAGACGCATTAACGTTACTGACTGTATTAAAAACCGGCTGTCATGGACGGCGAGTGCTGTTGGTCGGACATAATCCCGGCTTGGAAGATTTATTATTAAAATTAATTCCCCATTCGGTTCCTTTATCGGCTAAAGGAAAATGCCTGCCTACCGCCGCTTTAGCCCGACTTGCTTTTGAAGGCGACTGGACAGAACTGGCAGAAGGCAGCGCTAAACTAGTCACGCTGATTCGCCCGGACAACGTGCCTGAATAATAAAACAACGGGGATACATTCATGTTAAGACTATTTACTATTGACCGGGGGCGGCTCAAAGAACAAACGCCGCCTGAAGATCAACTCAAACAGGCCATTGCTAAAGCTTCCTGGATCGATGCCCACGATGCCAGCGACAGCGAGCGTGCGCAACTGCAAACATTTTTACACACGGCACTGCCCGAATCCGATGATGTGGAGGAAATCGAGTCTTCGGCGCGTTACTTTACCGATAACACCGGCGTTCATGTACGCTCTTTGTTTCTTGCGCAAAGCGAGGGCCGGCACAGTACGGCGACCGTCGCTTTCATTCTGCAAAATGACCGCTTAATTACCTTGCGTGACGGCGCATTGGCGGATTTTCGCCTATTACGTATGCGTGCCCGGCACGGACAGATAGAAGCGCATTCACCGCAGGAATTGCTGGTGATTATGTTCGAGCAAAAAGTGGAAAATCTCGCCGATGCGCTGGAGGATATCCATCGCAAACTGGAAGATGTCAGTTATCTGGTGCTGGAAGAAATAGACTCGGATCTTGAAAATGCCATTGATCAACTGGCCAAACTGGAAGACAGCAACGGTAAGATTCGACTATGCCTGATGGATACGCAACGCTCCATCTCTTTTCTGCAACGGCATTTACGTAATCACCCCGAGTTGCAGGAAACGGCGCGGGAGATCATGCGCGACGTGGATACGTTGATGTCGCATACCACTTTCCTGTTCGATAAAATCAATTTCCTGATGGACTCGACCCAAGGCTTTATCAACATTACTCAAAACAAGATTATTAAAATTTTTTCCATTGCTGCCGTGGTATTCCTGCCTCCCACCTTGGTGGCCAGCATTTACGGTATGAACTTCCAACACATGCCGGAACTCAATTTACAACTGGGTTATCCCGGCGCACTGTGCTTAATGCTGCTGTCGGGGATTGCGCCTTATTGGTTTTTTAAACGAAAAGGCTGGCTATAAGTTATGGCGGTTAAGATAGCATGCCACTCGGGTATGCCGTTTTAACCCAATCGAAATAATTATCTGATCAACAGCAGGAGGCACTTACCCATTAACAACGCACCCACAGGGCTGTCGCACAGCAATTGTGTTAAGATAAAAAATTGATTTATCCTATTTATGTTCCACTGCCCAACATTATCAACCTGGAAAATTCGCCATGACCAAGGAACCTTTTTTTCGTCTCAATCAAGAACCTGACGCTCTGAGCGGTTTTACCCGCACCGTTGCGGAAATCCAGTGGTTACTGCTGGTATTGATGATGTTCTACCTGGTGGTAGGCCAAGTCGACGAAAATGTTAAAATTTTTTTATTAGGCGGCCTCTGCGCTTTCGCCGGCTTCGTCATGACATTCCATTACCTCAACTTTTTTGCCAAAGCCAACGTTTGGAAACTGGCTTTGGAAACCTGGGTCATGATCTTGTTAGTCACCTGGTTCGTTTGGCACACCGGACGCCAGGACAGCCTGTTGCTTAACTTGTACTTTCTGCCCATCATCACTAGCGCCCTGGCCTTGGGCAGGCTAACTACATTATTGGAAGTGGCATTAATCGGCGCTTGTTATCTGTATCTGGGCAAAAGCGATACGCCCACCGACGAGATATTTTCACTGACTCAAAGCAGCGTCCTGCTGGCTTGGCTGTTTCCTATGCTACTGGTGGGTTATGTCACCACCATGTTGTCCAGCGATATTTACCATGCTTTCAGCCGAATCAAAACCACCGCTCAAACCGATGAATTAACCAGTCTCTACAACCGCCGGGCATTCATGGATCTATTGGACAAACAATTGCAACAAGCTCGGCGCGGAGGAGCCACTTTCAGCTTATTACTGGGAGATTGCGATAACTTAAAAGTCGTCAATGACAAATACGGTCATGAAGCCGGCAACCTGCTATTGCAATCCATCGCCGATAATTTTCGCCACTGCTTAAGGGGCTGCGATTCCGCTGCCCGCTATGGAGGCGATGAATTCACCGTATTACTGCCGAACACCGCAGTAGAAGCGGCTGAACTGGTGACAAAGCGCATCAAAGATACATTGGTTGCAAGCAGTTTTAACTACCGCGGCAACGCAGTCACCACCAATATCAGTATCGGCATTGCCACCTATCCACAACACGGCGACACGGCGGAAGCATTGTTACGACATGCCGACCAAGCCATGTATATCAACAAGCGTGAAAGTAAAAATCAAGTTACTGAATAGTCGAAAGGTGCGCGATGCGCACCCTACCCCAAGCAAAACAATGCCTTAACCAATAGTTCAACAGCCCAGGTTACCAGCAAACCCAAAACAGACATGGCCAATGATACGGTCATTATATTGAGATTGTTCAATGCGAATTTGTTCATGGCGATTAACCCTTGATAAATGATTCAAGGGCTATTCTGAGCTGGCCACGTTAAAATTTGATGACACAGCAATAATGCGTTCATTTACCGCAAGGCATCAATCATCAACTGGCCCAACCGGGTTGGATGCAGAATTTTGGCAAAGGGCCGCATGGCTTGCTCCTCACCTTTTACAAAAACGAACACCGGCGTACTGGTATGGGTTCCGGTCGCCCAGACTACCTGCTGGCTGACGGCTACAGCCTGCGCCAACAAGTTTTCTCGATTTTCTTTTTGATACACAAAAAACGCGCCGTTGACTTCTATTTTAGGCACAGTTTTCTCGCCCAGCGAGATATGCCCTGCCCGGTAAAACGGATTGGCTTCTGTTGCCAGAATTTTTACCGATTGCGCTTCGGTAATCTTAAATTCCGTGTAACGGTTAACCAGTTCAGTGAGTTTTAACGGTGTTTGCTGATCTTTAGGCAGCTTATCAAACAAGCTGAAAATATCGTGATAACTCAGTTGTTGTGCATAAATTTTATCCAATACTTCGGGGTTGCCGAAATTAAAGTTGGGCTGGAATAATGTCCCGTCAGCAAATGCGGCTCCCGGCAGACTATACGGCTTGGGGATGTTCACACCGGAATAGCTAAAGCCGAAACCGCCTGTTTCATGATCGGCGGTCACTATAATCAATGTGTCCTGCCGGTTTTCCGCCCAATCCAGCACGGCATTCAAGGTGTCATTAAAACGCAGCATTTCATGTAGCAGCAGTCCGGTGTCATTGCGATGCGCGGCCCAATCGATTTGCCCGGATTCAATCATCAAGAAAAATCCCTGCTCGTTACGGTCAAGAATCTCCAGCGCCTGTACGGACATTTCTTTTAACGTCGGTTGAACATGCCGCGCATCGCCACGGTTTTGAGTTTCAACAATACCGTTTGCCATGCCTGACTCAGCAAACAAGCCCAACGTTTTACCGGTGGCTTGGTCCAGTTGCACCTTGTTAAACGCCAGCATGTAACCTTTTTGTTGCGCGACGGTTAACAGGTTTTTGGCGTCCTTGCGCGATGATTTAATCCCAACGCTATTGTCCGTCAACCGTACCAATTGTTGATGCAGCTCGGAATTTTTATCACCGGCCTGCTCGGGCAGCCAATAACTTAAACCGCCCGAGAACATCACATCGGCTCCAGTTGCCAGCAAATCTTCCGGAATGCTGTTTTCCTGGCTGCGGTGCGTCTGGTGTGCGGCAAAGGCGGCTGGGGTTGCATGCGTAATACGCGTATCTGAAACCAGGCCGGTTGATTTGCCCAGACGCCTGGCTTTTTCGATAATGTTTTCCTGAGGATTGCCGTCTTTATCCAGACCCAGCATTTCCGCACAGGCAAACTTTCCGGTTGCCAATTGCGTTGCGGATGCGGCAGAATCTGTCACCAGCGTGTCGCCGGTATAGGTCATGGAAATACCCAGCCGACCCTGTTCCATCATACGGTCTAACGAGGTAGTACGGTTGACGATAACGCCGCGCTGGGCCTGTCTGGCATAAGACAATAATAATCCGACTTGTTGCGGCCCCATACCATCGCCAATAATCATGATGATATTTTTGGCCTTCGCGGCAGCCTGAGGCTTAACGCTGGGCATGGTAGTGCAACTTAACAGCGCAGCGCTAATCAGGCAATAAGCGCACCCTTTTTGTATTGGTATTTTCATAACCATTCGTTTTTTTTAACCGGATTGCGTTTTATATCAAAAGAAAAAAATGAGGGATTCGAGCCACACCAGATCAACCGGGTAAGATTAGAAAGCCGCCGTTTTATCACAAATATGACTGATAATGCGCTAGCATTATTTTTCGCTTCATTGACCTTCAAGCTCCCTTACTGGATAATCGGAAAATTATAACCGGAAGATCATTTAATGAATAATACGATGAAGTTCGTTGTTTCTTATCCTCAAACTAACTGGGACTATGTAAAGTTTCGATTAAACAGAATAATTAAAGGTGCGGATCGCTCTAATGATGTCTTTAGCGGCTCTCCCGGAGGCAAAATTGAACTGTTTGAGCATAACGGCGAGCTGGGAGGCATTAAATCACTGGGCAGTTATCATCCGGTCAAACCTTTTGGCATGCAATATGTTGCCGGCGAAGGACTGTATTTTATTACCGGATTACCGTGTTGCAAGGACGGCGTTGCTGGTGACGAACATATTGCCAGACTCAATGATAAAGGCGAAATCGACCTGGAAATACGCAGCCCATTACTCACGCAGGTTCGCTCATTGCGTCGAACCGATAAGGGTTTATTGGTCACAGCCAGCGGCATCGATGCGTTATTGGAGTTTGATTTAGACGGCAATCTCATCTGGTCTTGGTGGGGCACAGAGCAGGGTTACGACCAAGCTCACGGTGGCGGTACGCGAGTAATCGATAAGCAACAGGATCACCGACTTAAAAATTATCCCGGCCGGTTACAAACGACTCATCTCAACTCCGCCATCGTCGATCCTTATGACCCGACAAAAATTCTGACTATTTTATTTTATCAAGGGATAGTCGTCAGAATTGACAGAGATACATTAAAGCATGAAATTGTAATCAGGGACTTAAACGGCGCCCACCACATTCGCCCTCATTCCATGGGTTATATGCTATCGAATTCGCGTAAAGGCGAAGTATTGTTGTTTGATAAAAACTTTATTCTTCAAAAAAGAGTTCCCGGCACAAGTCGTTATTACCCGGTCAAATGGGTACAAGATGCGATTGAAACACCTTTTGGCACGTATTTGATAGCTGATTGCAATTCTTTTAAATTGCGTGAACGCAATCAGGCAGGGAAAGAAAAAAGCTATAACACCCATATGCCTAACAGGATTTTTCAAATCGAACCGGTGGCAGACAGCTTTAGCTTTGCTTGCATGGATACCGGTAAGTAGCATGCGCGCGACGAGACTATAGTATGGATAGAATTCCCCTAATATCTCACCACCATATGACTTATGGCGCAGGTACGACCCCACGGACGGGGAGGTAGAACAACATCGGAGCAGTGACCGGGAAACTTAAGCTTTATCCAAAATAAATATTTTCAGTTTTGTTTGATACAGAAATCCCCAGCGCATCGATTTACCTCAACGGTAATATGGGACAGCTTGTTAACACCTCCGCGAAACTCCTTTAATAACTCCTTGTAATATTCCGGTGCTTGGGGATCATGCGACACTATAGAAATGATTATTGCAAAATGTCCGGGACTTACCCGCCAGATATGCAAGTCTGAAATACGATTGTCGGCGTCACTTTCTATTTTTTCCTTGATAGCCAATTTATATTTCAACGCGATGCTTTCATCCAGTAAAACCGGACTGGTCTCTCTCATCAAAGAATAGGACCATTGCACAATAATCAACGCACCAACAATGCCCATAACCGGATCCAACCAGCTCCAGCCATAATATTTGCCTAATACCAGCGCGATAATGGCCAGCACTGAAGTCAACGCATCGGCAAGAACATGCAGATATGCCGCTTTGAGATTATGATCATGACTGTGGCCATGAGCGTGATCATGGTCGTGGTGATCCTTAAGCAGAAGCGCGCAAATCAAATTAATAAACAGGCCGAAACCAGCAACGGCGATAGCCTCATTAAAATGAATTATATGCGGATGAACTATGCGCTGTCCCGACTCGATCAACATTATCAAGGCTACAACGCCCAACACAACAGAACTGGTATATCCCCCTAAAACACCCACTTTTCCAGAGCTAAACGCAAAGGTCTGGTCATGCGCATGAACGCGGGAATAGCGATAAGCAATGATGGCGATCATGAAAGCGGCAACATGCGTCCCCATATGCCAGCCATCGGCAAGCAGCGCCATCGATCCAAACAGAATGCCTGCCGCTATTTCCAGCAGCATAGTTAAAAAGGTAAGGACAAGAACCTGCTTGGTTCGCCGCTCCCCTTTCTTGCTAGTGACGGAGAAGTCGTGCTCGTGCTTCAGAAGGTTTAATGTACGCGTATGCATATAAGAAACAGCAATGATTGGGAAAATTCTATTTTATAGAATAATTACTGTTTTTGATAAAGATTATTCCGTCATACCTGACGCCAAAACAAAACTGACAGGCATAAAAAAGGGTTATCATTTCTGATAACCCTTTTATTAATGGCGTCCCCAGGGGGGTTCGAACCCCCGTTACCGCCGTGAAAGGGCGGTGTCCTAGGCCACTAGACGATGGGGACTAAAACTGGTTTAGTCAGCCTACACTTAACTGTAAATCATATTGCTGCTTTTTATGTCCTAAAAACTATAAAAAGACAACTTCGTAAAAAAAGGCCTATACATATAGGCCTTAATATATGGCGTCCCCAGGGGGGTTCGAACCCCCGTTACCGCCGTGAAAGGGCGGTGTCCTAGGCCACTAGACGATGGGGACTAGAACTGATTTACCAACTTTTTGGTGGAGCCAAGCGGGATCGAACCGCTGACCTCAACACTGCCAGTGTTGCGCTCTCCCAATTGAGCTATGGCCCCTAAGTTGAGAACCGGCATTGTACAGTAATTACTTATTCTGTCCAATATTAATTTAAGTTTTTTATATGATTTATGGCTCGCTGTATTCTGGCCAAGGTTTTTCCCTTGCCCAACAACGACAAGGTTATATCGATTGCCGGTGAAACCGCTGAGCCGCAAACTGCGACGCGCAAAGGCTGAGCTACTTTACCCAGACCCAGGCCCATGGCTTCGGCAAGATTCACCACAATCTGGTGCAGCGCCTCGCCCTGCCATTCTGTCACAGCTGCAAATTCATCACGCAACTGCGCCAAAACCTCGTCCGAACCTGGAGTGAAATTCTTTTTAGCCGCCTTTTCATCGTACACATCGAAATCCTTATAGAAATAAACGCTGGCAGCCGCTATTTCAACCAGTGTTTTGCAGCGTTCCCGTTGTGCCTTGACCATATCGACAAGACTGGGTCCTTCGGAAGGATCGATGCCCAGTTCGCCCATGTGCCAGCTTAAATGACGCGCCACATGAGCCGGATCGCTATTCATAATGTAATGATGATTCAGCCATAACAGCTTTTCGGTATTGAATGTAGATGCAGACACATTGACATTTTCCAACGCAAAATGCTCGACCATTTCATCAATCGAAAAAATCTCCTGATCCCCATGCGACCAACCCAGACGCACCAGATAATTCAACAAAGCATCAGGCAAGTAGCCGTCGTCACGAAACTGCATCACACTGACAGCACCGTGGCGCTTAGACAATCTGGCGCCATCAGACCCCAAAATCATCGGTAAATGCGCGTATTTGGGTAGTTCCGCACCCAAAGCCTTAAGAATATTCATCTGCCTTGGCGTGTTATTAATATGATCATCGCCGCGTATGACGTGCGTGACCTTCATATCCATATCGTCAACCACCACCGTCAAATTATAGGTAGGCGTGCCGTCTCCTCTGGCGATAATCAAATCATCCAGCTCTTTATTGGCAACAACAATATCGCCTTTAATCAAGTCGGGAATTGTTACTACGCCGTCAATCGGATTTTTAAAGCGGATGACCGCTTCCCGATCATTTTTAGGCCCCGCCAAATCCCTGCACTTGCCGTTATAGCGCGGCTTTTCCTTATTAGCCATTTGCTCGGTACGCAACTGTTCCAGCTCTTCTTTACTACAATAGCAATAATAGGCGTCGCCCTGATCCAGCAACTGCTGAATAATCTCCTTATACCGATCGAAATGATGGGTCTGATAAAAAGGCCCTTCATCATATTCCAGGCCTAACCAGGTCATACCTTCCAAAATGGCATCGACCGATTCCTGCGTGGATCGCTCCAGATCGGTATCTTCGATCCTTAAAATAAACTTTCCGCCATGCTTGCGCGCGTAAAGCCAGGAAAACAAGGCAGTGCGCGCGCCGCCTACATGCAGATAACCCGTTGGACTCGGGGCAAAACGTGTTTTTATACTCATTTGATATTATTTCGTTAGTAAGATTTTGTTAGCGTACTCTGTCGGGATTTGCTTGGAAGCGCTTAAACGCATCGCTTGATAATTAAAAGCCACCGCTCCCTTGGCGGCGGCATTTTTGCCTAAAATAGCCAGTGAAGGACCATGTCCTTGAGCTGCGGCTTTTTCGTACCATGCTGTCGCTATTTTAACATCGTTTTTCACACCCATGCCGCGGTCATACAATGCAGCCATGATCACTTCGGCTTCAATAAAGCCCTGATTTGCCGATTTTAGCATCCACTCCGCTGCTTTTTGCTCATCCGTTTCAACACCATTACGGCCTAATAAATACATCGCCCCCAGCTTGGCTTGAGCCTCTGCATTGCCTTGCATTGCAGACTGCCGAACATCATCCTGCGATGGCTGCTGCTGAGCTTGTACGCCGGGACAAAGCGACAACAAAAAAGCTAGAATAAATAATTTGGACATCAATGTAACTCCCTTTTACTTTAATTGAAAAGCCCGCATTATTTCATGCCGAGGGTTAAAGATAAATTATCCTCGGTACTATCGACCCATACCGTCATCAAAAATCAACTGTTGTTAAAAGTTAGCAAGCATTAACCGACATTCAGCTATAAGTTCTTCCGCTAGGTGTTAGCACTGATTTCATGAACAGCTTGTTTCTTATACCCTGTGGCTGTTACTACCGTCCCAACTGATTACTTTAGGCTTATCTATTCAAGACAATATTAGGATCAATGCCGATGGTTACTATATAACATTACGTCATCTTAAACGATTTGGTTACAAGGAGATATTTCATGAAAAAAGCACTTATCATTACAGCAGCTATTACAAGCGTCCTTATGTCGGGTTGCGCCTCGCAGCCGGTAAGCACTTTCGAAAGCTTTCATCCTCAAGACCTAAACAGCTTGGTCTCTTCAGGATACTATATACAAAAAGCCGATAACTTCTTTGTCATCAATGATTCTTCATCATCAATGGCAGAAAATTATCTGGGTACCGGCTACCCGGCTCAACCCTCCCCTACAAAATTATCCGTTGAAAAAGAAATCCTGAACAGGATAAACCTGACCATTCCCGATCTGAAGCTGACTTCCAGCATCCGCAGTTTCGGTTTCGGTCCTTGTCTGGACTGGAAATTCACCCGGCTTAACATGCCTCCGATCCTCCACTCAAAAGCACCTTTCGGTAGCGGCATAGATACACTGACTTGCGCAAGCGGCGGGACACCGATGGATAGCGGAATTGAAGAAACAACCGAAGACTTATCAGCCACGACGGGCAATATCGCTGTGCTGATCCTCAGCGATGGAGGGGTAGATAACGACCCTGTCCCAGCCGTTAAATCATTAAGACAACGGTATGGCGACAAACTATGCGTTTATACCGTCTGGGTAGGCAATGAACAGGACAAATACGGACAAAACCAATTAAGTCGACTTTCCGACTTTGGCGGTTGCGGCTTTGGCACCACTGCCGAACGGATTTCCAGCACCGACGGCATGACTAAATTTGTGCAAAGCATATTCTTAAAAGCCGGCACGCCGCCGGTTGCCGACTGCTCAACCCAAGATGATGATGCCGACGGCGTCAATAATTGCAATGATAAATGCCTTAATACCTTAAAAGGAGCCCACGTTAACGCATTCGGCTGCTGGATTGTCGATATTAAGTTCGACAACGACAAAAGCAACATTAAACCTCAGTATTACCGTGAACTCGACAATGCCGTTACCGTCATCCAACAAAATCCCGGTGTAAACATTGAAGTACAAGGCCACACCAGCAGCACCGGCACAGTAAATTACAACCAGAGATTATCAGAGCGCAGGGCACTGGCCGTTAAAAACTATTTACATCGCAATATCCAAAACGGCGGAACATTGACTGCCCGTGGATACGGTTTAACCCAACCTATCGACACCAATGAGACCGAAGAAGGTCGCTCCAACAACCGCAGAGTGCAACTGGAAGTGCTTAAATAAACTTTATCTGATACTGTTCAACCGGAAACGCTTAAGTCATCAGGCGTTTCCAAATACAAACAAGGGCGGGCGCCATTAACCCGCCCTTTTTATTGCCGACTTAAAAAAGAAAATTTCCCTGCCATTATCAGGAAAATCACTCAATACCTTTTGCCCGGATTTATGAATAATAAGCCATTTTAATTAATGGCATTAATGACATGACCCGTTTACCTTACCTGTTACTGAGTTTCCTGTTATTCCCCGTGACCTCTCTGGCTCACGGACCCACTCCGCAAAAAGCCAAAGAAAGCATCACTATTAATGCCCCTGTCGATGAGGTCTGGAATGCAATCAAGCAATTTGACGCCATTGCAAACTGGCACCCTGATGTCAAAGCCAGTTCAGGCGATGGAAAAAACGCCTCCGACGGCACCAGAACCGTTACCCTGCAAAATGACGGACAACTGGTAGAGAGTCTGGATTTTTACAGCGATAAAGATCATGAATACAATTACCGTCTTAAAACCGAAAACGTAACGGCATTTCCGGTCGGCTCATACACCACCAACCTCCAGGTAACAGCCGGAACTGATACGAATACCAGCGTGGTTACGCTAAAAAGCCGTTTCTACCGTGGCGATAGCGGCAATACCCCGCCTGAAAGCTTGAATGATGCAGCGGCAGTTAAAGCGATGAATGCGTTCTTTAAAAACGGTTTGATGGGACTAAAGCAAAAGCTGGAAAAATAAAGATATTATAGGCAAAAGGCGAAAGGCAAATGACGAAAGATGTTTTCGCCCTTCGCCCTTCGCCCTTCGCCCTTCGCCTTTTGCCTTTTGCCTTTTGCCTATTATCATGATTAATGTTCATGCACTTCAATAAGCCCCTGCCGACTTGCCAACAAAGTCAACTCGGCCAACGTTTCCGCACCCATTTTTTCCTTGATGACAGTACCGTGGTTGCATACCGTTTTGTAACTCAAACACAGTTTTTCCGCCGCCTTTCTAACGGTATAACCATTCGCCAATAAACAGAACACATCGAACTCTCTAGGGGAAAGCAGCTTGATTTTTTCCGCCTCGTCCTGTTCGCCAGCCATAGAAACAGCCAGTTGCTGGGCAATATCAGGATCGACATAAGTCCCGCCTTGGGCAATTTTATACACCGCAGTAACCAGCGTTTCAGGCACGCTGCTTTTGGTGATATAGCCCTTGGCTCCGGCCGCAAGCGCCCTCGTCACATAGACCAGTTCATTATGAATGCTGAATACCAGAATTTTACAGTGCGGATCACGATTGAGCAGTCTCCTGATACTCTCAAAACCGCCGATGCCCGGCATCGATAAATCCGTCACCACAATGTCCGGCTGATACCGGTTATACATTTGGCACGCTGTCTCGCCGCGATCCGCCTCATAAATCTGTCCGATTTTATCGGATAAGGAAAGATAAGCTTTGTATCCCGACCTAACCACGGCGTGATCATCCACCAATAACACACTAATCTTACCCGCCACTACCTTACTCCTTAACGTGTCAAAACAGCCATCATGCCTGTTTATAAACGCTAAATCGATAGGAGCTTTTCCTGTTTTATTCCGCCCAACGATACAGGAAGTTTTCTTGGTTTATTCCGGGATTTTTCCCGCCGATTTCAGGGCTTATTCCGTAACGCTGCAAGCAACCGCTCCCGTACTATGACCGCCTGCTCAGCCCTGCATCTCAATGAGGCATTGCAAACGTTTTGATCAAGAAAGCTGGTTGTCTTACTTACCCTTTATTGATACGCACAGGCTTGGCTTTATAAGTACAACAATCATAACCCCTGGAGGAACTATGCGGATTTCCAAATTCACCCGCGCCGCTGTCGCATCAGCTGTCTGTAGCGGTGCTCTATTGACGGTTTCCATGCCGACACAGGCCAACAAGGCCCTGGATAGACTGTCGAAAGAAGATACTAACTGGGTCATGCAGACCAAAGACTACAGTGCCAGCCACTTTAGCGACATGACCCAGATTAACGCGCACAACGTCCAGCATCTACAGCCGGTCTGGTCGTTTTCCACGGGCGTGCTGAACGGCCATGAAGGCGGACCGCTGGTCATTGACGGCATTATGTATGTGCATACGCCCTTCCCTAATAATATTTTTGCCATCGACCTGGACGAGCCCGGCAAAATTCTGTGGGAACACAAGCCCAAGCAAAACCCCGCTGCCCGTGCAGTCGCCTGTTGCGACGTGGTAAACAGAGGCTTGGCTTACGCACCCGCCGGTGACGGTTATCCGGCGACTATTTTCCAGAATCAACTGGACGGCCATATCGTTGCCTTAAACGCGAAGACCGGCGAAGTGTTGTGGAAAATGGAGAATTCCGATATTGCGATGGGCTCCACGCTGACCGTCGCGCCTTTTGTGGCTAAAGATAAAGTCATTGTCGGCAGCTCAGGCGCGGAACTGGGCGTAAGAGGCTATGCCACCGCCTATAACATCAAAGACGGCAAACAGGCCTGGCGCGTTTATGCGACCGGTCCCGATGAAGACATCAAACTGGCCAAGGATTTTAACAGCGCCAACCCGCATTACGGCCAATTCGGACTGGGTCTTAAAACCTGGGAAGGCGACGCCTGGAAAATCGGCGGCGGCACCAACTGGGGCTGGTATGCGTTCGATCCCGATCTGGACATGCTCTATTACGGCTCTGGCAACCCCGCACCGTGGAATGAAACCATGCGTCCGGGCGACAACAAATGGACGATGACCATCTGGGGCCGCGACATCAATACCGGCGAAGCGAAATTCGGTTATCAAAAAACGCCGCATGACGAATGGGACTACGCCGGCGTCAACTACATGGGCTTATCGGAGCAGCTGGTTGACGGCAAAATGACCAAACTGCTGACCCACCCCGACCGCAACGGCCTGGTTTATACCCTGAACCGTGAAAACGGCGATCTGGTCAACGCCTTTAAAATCGACGATACCGTCAACTGGGTTAAAAAAGTCGATTTAAAAACCGGCCTGCCGGTTCGCGATCCTGAATTTTCGACGCACATGGATCACGAAGCCAAAGGCATTTGCCCGTCCGCGATGGGTTATCACAACCAGGGCATCGAATCGTACGATCCGAACAAAAAACTGTTCTTCATGGGCACCAACCATATCTGCATGGACTGGGAACCGTTCATGCTGCCTTACCGCGCTGGCCAGTTCTTTGTCGGCGCGACGCTGAACATGTATCCGGGACCTAAAGGCACCTTGGGACAAGTTAAAGCGATGAATTCCGTGACCGGTAAATTCGAATGGGAAATCAAGGAAAAGTTTGCAGTCTGGGGCGGCACCACCGCAACAGCGGGCGACCTGGTTTTCTACGGTACCTTGGACGGTCACATCAAAGCGCTGGATTCCCGGAACGGTAAAGAATTATGGAAATTCAAACTGCCCTCCGGCGTTATCGGCCACCCGATCACCTTTGGACACAAAGGCAAGCAATATGTGGCGATTTACTACGGTGTCGGCGGCTGGCCCGGTGTCGGTTTAGTGTTCGACTTGCAGGACCCTACCGCAGGTTTGGGTGCAGTCGGTGCGTTTAAAGAACTGGCCCACTACACGCAACAAGGCGGTGGCGTGATGGTCTTTGCATTGGGCTATTAAGTTGTGCTGGTTCCCAAGCTGGAGCTCTCGTCGTTATACGCAAGTCTGTTCAAGACCGTCATTTAGGCATGAAAGCTGAAATGGCGGCCCTGGATGTAGGCCGGAATAAGTCCGCCCGACGTCAGCAAGGGCGGATGTTTCCGGCAATCGGAGCGCCGGAAACACCAGTCCTGCGCTTAACGCGCGGACAGGCTTATTCCGGCCTACGTCGAGATGTGTATAACGACGAGAGCTGGAGCTTGGGAACTAGCGAAGTAGCTACATTAAACCAGCATTAATGAGAGTAAATATGCAGATAAACAAGTTTTTCATAACGGCTTTATGTTTGGGGTGCGGCTTAGCAATACCCCAAGCCATGGCCGAACAAAACAAACCGCTAAAGGTTTGCGCGGCGGAAAACGAAATGCCTTATTCCAATAAGGCAGGCGAAGGCTTCGAGAACAAACTGGCGGAACTGGTCGGCAAAGCGCTGAATAGAAAAGTCGAATACCTTGGCTGGACCGACCCGCGCTACTACATACGCGACACGCTGGATAAAGGACTCTGCGATGTGGCAATGGGCGTTGATAAGGGCGATCCCCGCGTTCTAACCACCCAGCCTTATTACCGTTCCGGCTACGTCTTCATCTCGCGCGAAGCCGATAACCTGGATCTGGAAAATTGGGATAGCGAAGCATTACGCAAGGCGCAGCGCATCGCTTTCGTGCCCGGCACACCGCCGGAAGTGATGATGCGGGCTATCGGGCGTTACAACGATATGTTCAATTATTCCCAGGAGCTGGTGGGCTTTAAATCCAGACGCAACCAGTACATTAAATACGAAACCTCGAAACTGGTTTCTGAAATTTCATCGGGTCATGCCGGGATTGCCGCTCTTTGGGGGCCTTCTGCCGCGCGTTATGTTAAAGCATCGAGCATACCGTTAGTGATGACGATGGTTCCTGACGACAACGTTCACGCAGACGGACAAAAAGTCGACTTTCACTTCAGTACCTCGATGGGCGTTCGAAAAAACGATCCGACCTTACTGGCTGAGTTGAACAAGGTTATTGAAGACAATCGGGATGAAATAACCGAGCTGCTGGAAGAGGAAGGCATCCCTTTGGTTGCTGAACCCGATGCATCTTAAAAATCATAAAGATATAGGTTTTAACATGAACAGGAAAAAATTATTTGTTGCATCGGCTGTCAGCCTTGCGCTGATCAGCACGGCGGCTTTAGCGGAAATAACCTTTCGCAATACCATTACCGGTGCACCGCTGGATATGAGCGTCGCCAAATCGGGCGGCAACGAAGCTGTTTTCAATCAATTTAAGGAGACAGGCAAGAACCCCTACAACGGTGATAAAGAAGCCGTACAAAAAGGCCACGATCTGTTTATGCCCGCCTGCTCCGGCTGTCATGGTCACGAAGCCGAAGGTAAATTAGGACCGGGACTGGCGGACGATTACTGGACCTATCCATCGGCTGCGACCGATCAGGGTTTGTTCGAAGTGCTGTTCGGCGGCGCCAACGGCATGATGGGGCCGCAATACGTCAATCTATCGACCGATGAAATGCTGTTGATTATGTCCTGGATACGGGACATCTACAAAGGCGATCCGAAAAAAGCCAAATGGTTAAAAAAATAGAGAGGAAAAACCCATGAAAAAAATGCTTTTAATTAATGCAGGCGTCGTGTTGGCGGCGCTGTCCTATTCGGCTATCGCATACGACGGCCAAAATTGCAGCGAACCGGGCGTTTGCTGGGAACCCAAGCCGGGTTACCCGGAAAAAGTGGCTGGCAGCAAGTATGATCCGAAACACGATGTCAATGAACTCAACAAGCAAGCCCAATCGGTTATAGAAATGGAAGAACGTAATAAAAAACGTCAGGAAAATTCAGCCAAGACCGGCAAGTTTGTTTATGACTTGGATGATATCGAGTAATGATTTGTTTTGGGCATGGATACATTGCAGCTTTCTTCCCCTTGTCAGTCTGTTTGTATCTTATGCCCTTTTTTATGCTCCAGCTTGGGAACCCAGAGGACGAAGCTCCAGCTTCGCGAGACGATAAGCTACGACTGCATGGATGCAGGAGGTAGAGCAACGCAGGATGTAGGCCGGAATAAGACCGCCCGGCGTCAGCCAGGGTGGGTGTTTCCGGCATCGGAGCGCCGGAAACACCAGTCCTGCGCTTAACGCGCGGACAGGCTTATTCCGGCCTACGTCGAGATGTGTATAACGACGAGCGCGCTACGTGGGAACGAGGGGCTCGCCGCATAGATGAATCCAGATTTTTTATAAAGCCAATGAACACAGACATCCAACTTACCGACTGGCGCGAGCAAGCGTTACAGTTTGAACGACAAATCAACCAAACCGTTATCGGTCTACAGCCTGCGGTCAGGCATATCATCCTGGCGGTTTTCGCCAGAGGCCATGTCTTGCTGGAAGGTAATGTCGGCGTCGGCAAAACCACGCTGCTAAGAGCGGTTGCCCAAGGCTTGGGCGGCGATTACCAACGGATTGAAGGCACTATCGACCTGATGCCGGCCGACTTGATCTATTACACTTACTTAAACGACCAAGGCCGTCCGTGCGTCGATCCGGGACCTTTGCTTAAACACGGCGACACACTCGCCACCTTCTTCTTCAACGAAATCAACCGCGCCCGTCCGCAAGTCCATGCCTTGCTGTTAAGAGCGATGGCCGAGCGCAGCATCAACGCTTTTAACCGCGACTATCATTTCCCGCACATCCAGGTTTTTGCCGACCGCAACCGCGTCGAGAAGGAAGAAACCTTCGAGTTGCCCGCCGCCGCCAAAGACCGCTTTATGATGGAAATCAATATCGATATGCCCAGAGGGGATACTGAGCTGGATGAGCTGATGTTCAATCCCCGTTTTCACGATACCGACCGGCTTATCACCGGCGTCGCTAACAGCGGCATTTACTACCGGCTCAATGAGCTGGCGCAAACGGTGCAGCAACGCATACAGACCAGCCCCAAACTCCATGCCTACGCACTGAGCTTATGGAAAGCCACGCATCAGCCGCACCAATACGGCGTTCAATTGACCGATGTCGAAATGCCGCAATTGTTAATGGCCGGAGCCAGTCCACGCGGCATGAGTTACTTGATCCGCGCCGCCAAAACCCGCGCTTGGCTGGAACACAGGGATCATGTCTTGCCGGAAGACCTGCAAGCGGTTTTTCCGGTCTGCATGACGCACCGGCTGTTTTTAAACCCGATGGTTGCCTACAGGAAAGAACAGCTGTTGCCCGAATTGATCGAGGGGATTTTGAACCAGGTGGCTGCGCCTTGACGGCATTCCCGCGCAGCGCGTGAGAACGAGGACAAAACGTTGGGAACGGGGTTTCAAACCCCGCCCCGCCTAGAGACAAACTTAATAGCATTCACCTTGACGCATAAAACAAGAAAAATACCGTAAAAACCCATGACCGAAACGCTACATTATCGCTTACCCTGGCAATCAAGTTCCGTTTATCCCGGAGCGCATCCCGGACAAATGATCGGCGCCGGACAGCTGTTCAAGCGCCACGAACCGCTTATCGCCAGCCCCGACCCCAGACGCATAGACTTGCGCGCCAGCGTACTCGATCCGTTTTCTTCGTACCGGGTGCGCGTCTATCAACAGCAAAGCAGCGTCAACGTCTATCTGATTGCCGATATGTCGGCGTCAATGGGCTATGCCGACAAACAACAAACCCTGCTCCGTTTTTTACTGACCGCAGCCCATTCGGCCTTCGGTTACGGCGACAAATTCGGCTTTATCGGCTGCACCGAGCGTATCGAGCATCGCTGGCTGCTTCCCGCCGGTCAACACTTGGGACGGGTATCGGCACTGGCAACACAACTGGAACGCCTTAACTTTAGCGGCAGCGCAAACGGACTGCAAAATGCGGTAGCCTTTCTGCCTGCCGAGCGCTCGCTGGTATTTTTGCTATCCGACTGCCATTTTCCGCTGCCGCAGTTGCGCGCCGTATTAGGTTCGCTACAGGCTCACGACGTGATCCCCTTGGTGTTGTGGAATCAGCACGAATACGCAGCCTTGCCCAACTGGGGCCTTATTTCGTTTCAGGACATGGAAAACCATGCGATCCGCACGCTGTTCATGCGTCCGGCCTTACGGCAAAAAATAATGGCCGCCTACCGGCAACGCCAAAACGACCTGAAACATAGCTTCAGGGCCTTTGGCAGCGAGCCCTTATTTATTACCGAACGCTACAACACCCAAACCGTTAATCGTCATTTGCAGCAGAGGGTCGCATGAGAATTCTGTTAATCATGGCGTTGTCGCTGCTGGGCTGTTCCGGTCAGATTGATGAGCCGGTCAGTTACTTTAAGGTCGAAACGCCCCGCCCCTTCGGTTACGTTAACGGCGATGAAATTCCCCAGCACATCGTGATCGAAACCCGTTCGGGCATCAGTTTGCAACCCGGCAGCTTGCCGGTCAAAGGACAAATCAACCGCTGGCTGAACCTGAATCAGGTCACGGTTAAACAAAGCGGACAGCGCTATGAAATCGACTTTCTCTACCAGGTTTTTTACGCGCCGCTGGAGGTTAAATCGTTGACCCTGCCCGGCTTTACCGTGCAGCTCAGCCAGGGCGAAAAAAGCATCGGCCAAAACGTTCCCGCCTGGACTTTTACCCTGTCCCCGCTCAGGGAGTTGATGGTACGCCAAAGCGAACAGGGCGAATACATGCGCCCCGACAGCCCGCCGCCGTTATTGACGGACACCCAGGCCTTGTACGGCTTGGCGGCCAGCCTGAGCGTTGCCGTACTGATAGCGGTCTACTTGGGTTATTTATACGGCTGTTATCCCAACATGCTGCGACGCACCGTGTTCAAGCGGGCGTTGCGCAAACTGGCGGGATTGTCTAAAGCCGACATGGAGCAAGCCTTGACCGTTGTTCATCACGCCCTGAACAGTCTCAACGGACAGCCGCTGTTCCTTAACCGGCTGGGCGAATTTTACCGGCGCAACCCGCAGTATCTGCAAATAAACGCCCAATTGCTTTGGTTTTTCAACTACTCCAATCGTTACTTTTTTTCCGACGGCATGATTGTTGTCGCGCAGGATTTGCAACAGCTAAAAAACCTCTGCGAGCAATGCCGCAAAATCGAACGGGGCAGCCGATGAATTTAGCGGTTAATACCCCGTGGGCTTTGACCGGCCTGCTGCTCACCCTGTTGCCGCTGTTCAATAGCGGCATGCGTTCAAGCCCTGCCCCGTGGTCGGCGTTGATACCTGCGGACACGCTGTCGGTTTTTATTGTCTGCTGTTTGCGGCTGTGCGCAATGGCTGCCATCGCCGGATTAGTGCTGGGCATCGCGGGCCTGCACCGCACCGAACAAAGCCGGGAGCGTATCGGCCACGGCGCGCATATCGTGTTACTGCTGGATCGCAGCAGCAGCATGGATAACACCTTTGCCGGACGCGCGCCGAACGGCTCCGACGAATCCAAAGCCACGGCGGCGCGGCGCTTATTGACCGTTTTTGTCGAACAACGGCAAACCGATTTGATCGGGGTCGCGGCATACAGCACCTCGCCGCTATTCGTGATGCCGCTGACCGAAAACAAAAACGCTGTGCAGGCGGCGATTGCGGCGACCGCGACACCGGCGCTGGGTTTTACCCATGTCAGCAAAGGCTTGGGCATGGCCATCTCGTTTTTCGAACAACAACCCGTTACCGGCTCGCGTATCGTGCTGCTGGTTTCGGACGGGGCGGCGGCGATCGATCACGACAGCGAACAAAAATTACGGCTTTGGTTTAAACAACAGCAAGTCCGCTTGTACTGGATTTTCCTGCGCACGGCGGGCAGCCCAGGCATTTTCGACCAACCTGAAGACAGCCGGGACGACAACGCCCAAGCCATGCCCGAACTGTACCTGCACAAGTTTTTTCTGGGGCTGGGCAGCCCTTATCAGGCTTATGAAGCGGAAAGCCCGGACGCGTTAAAACAGGCGATTGCCGACATCAACCGGCTGGAGAACCTGCCGATGCACTATGTCGAACGCATCCCCAAACAGGACTTGTCGGCAGCTTGCTACAGCGTAGCGGCCTTCTTGCTGCTGGTTCTGCTGGGCGTTAAATTTTTTGAGGTCAAACGATGATAAGAACAATCAGGCATATCATGCTGTGGGCCGCGTTAGCGGCCGGTTTAGCGGCTTTCGTTTACAGCGCCGCTATGTTGTACGGCATTCACAAAGACAATGACTTAATCCGGCAATTGATTTCGGGCAAGGATGTGGTCGTTAATAAAGTGATCAGCGGCAAGCCGGAACTGAGACTGGCGCGGGCCTTTTATTTCAAGCAAAAACACCGCTACGACGAGACCTTATCGACCCTGAGCCTGATTATGGACAAAGGCGACCGGAACTTCCAGGCCAAAGTCCGTTATAACCTCGGCAACCTGTACCTGGAACAAGCCATACAGCAGGCAAAAGCCATGAATATCAATGAAGCCATGCCCTTGGCAGGACTGGCGAAACAGGCCTACCGGCAGTCTTTGGCCTTAAACAGCGGCGACTGGGATGCCAAATACAACCTTGAAGTCGCCATGCGCCTATTGCCGGAAATGGACAGGGTCGACATGCCGGACGACGAACCCAAGAACCAGAAATCGCAGTTGTGGACGACAGTGCCGGGGTTTCCGCGTGGTTTGCCTTGAGTTTAGATATTTTTACCGCGAAGACACCGTAGGAGCGGGCCGCGCCCGCGACATTCGAGCAGCGATTGCAGAATTGTAGCACTTTCATCGCGGGCGCGGCCCGCTCCTACAACGCTTAACTTAATGTCAGTGACGCAGCGCGTGGGAACGCGGAAAAAAACGCCTTCCCGCCTGCTGAGAACATTGCGAGTTAGACCTTCCAGGTTTTTAAAACCTGGAAGGTCTGCATATCGGCATGCAGCCAATAGAACAAGAAAACAATGAACCACACATTGCGCTAGTTCCCAAGCTCCTGCTTGGGGATTCAGTGGGGGAAGCTCCAGCTTCCCGTCTCGCGAAGCTGGAGCTTCGCATCTGGATTCCCAAGCAGGAGCTTGGGAACCAGCGTAATACGAGACGCAGCGCGTCCAGCACTGCATTCCCACGCGGCGCGTGGGAATGAGAAATGAGGAAACAATGAAGCACACATTAAAAGATTATCGAATCGGGTGTTTACTGTCGGCGCTGATCGCCATGCTGGTACTGTTCATATACCCCAGTAAGCAACAAAAAATGCCAACCTATAACTACACCTTTATTATCGACATTACCCGCAGCATGAATGCAACCGACTACCAACAAGACAACCAAGCCGTCAGCCGCCTGAATTTTGTCAAACAAACCTTGCGCGAATTATTGCAAAAACTGCCTTGCGAATCCAAAGTCGGCCTGGGCCTGTTCACCGAAAGGCGTTCAACCCTGTTATTCGAACCGCTGGAAGTTTGTTCGGCTTACACTGAAATCGATACCGCCATCAGCAAGATCGACTGGCGCATGGCCTGGGCGGCGGACAGCAATATTGCCAAAGGCTTGCTGAGCACACTGGAAATGCTGCAAAAAAGCGACAGTTCGGTGATCTTCATTACCGACGGCCAGGAAGCCCCGCCTGTTAATCCCAATTACCAAGCCGATTTTTCCACGGTAAAGAGCCAAGCAAAAGGCATGATTATCGGCGTCGGCGGCTTGCAGGCTGTGCCTATCCCCAAGTTCGACAGTCAAGGCAAACAAACCGGGTTTTATGCCCAGGACGATGTACCGCACCGTTCTTCATTCGGGCAGTCGAATCTGGACCCGTCGCAAATCAAAGGCTACAACGCGCGCAATGCCCCATTCGGCAGCGAAGCCGCCACCGGCAACGAGCATTTAACCGCCTTGCACGAAACCTATTTGAAAAAACTGGGCGCAGAATCCAGCTTAAGTTACGCCCGCTTAACCGACCTGCAAAACCTGAGCCGGGCATTACAAAACCCGAAACTGGCAACTGCAAAAGTTGTGCAGGCCGATATTCGCCGGCAACCGGCCTTATTGGCATTGCTGCTGTTAAGCCTGGTCTATCTGCCTAAAGCGTATAAATTTCGCCGATTTTTCGCTAAAGAGTGTCGTTAGCTCCCAAGCTCCGGAACCAGCAACTACTATTAATTATCTATCATCTTGAGGACAGCTCATGAACAAGCAAAACCTGCTATCAACTCATAATCTTTTTACGTTACGTTTACTTTTGTCGCTGCTCGGGGCCTACCTTGGCCATACCTATCGGCATACAAGCCACGATTATTGGTTTGCGATGATATTCGTGTTTACCTTTATCGCTATCGCTCCCGGCTATTATCAATTCAAACAGCATGGCGATAATTTCAAGGCGTTTATCAGTCGACTGCTGCATTGGGCCGGCGGCTTGTGTGCGGCCATTATCGTTTATGCCTACCACAGTTCAGGAAGAATCTTCCATGAAGAAGCCGGTTTGATAGTGCTGTTAATACTGGCATTGACGACTTATCTGGACGGTATACCAAGAGGCTGGCGCTGTATTTTTGCAGGACTGTTTCTAGGCCTTATAGCCGTTTGTGTGGCTTATTTCGATAACTATGTCTGGCAGCTTGCAGTATTGTCCATCGCGGCCATTGCCGTTAGCCACCATTGGAATTCAAATGTCATGAGCTGACCCGTTCATGTATTTTTTTAGAGAAAACCATGAAAACAACAACCCTCGCCCGTGCATTAGTCGATGGTCTTGTAACATCAGCCTCCGGTTATGCGGCGAGCCATCTATAGATGGCTGTATCGCTGCCATACAAAAACCCGGCGAATACATTAAGTTGCAAAAGCCGAATGTAGCCGGAAAACCCTTTTATGACGTTGAACTACTGTTTTTTAAGTCGATACCGCCAGCTCTATAAGCCTGATTTCAACAATACCCTTATCGGTCACCAACGCGCTGCAAACATCCTGCCCCAAAGTTATATCCTGCACATGCCACGTTGACGCCTGTCCGTAGTCGGCAGGAACCCTTAAAAACTCAGACTGATTTTGAGGATTAATAACACAGCGATTCAACCCCAAGCCAATGCCGCGTCCCGTCGCTTTGACGAAAGCTTCTTTGCGCGTCCAAAAGCGGTAAAACTCGGGTGTTTTTTGAGCTTCCGGCAGCTTGTGCCAGTAGGCGATTTCTTCTTCGGCAAAACATTTATCGACCAGCCCAGCCAGACTGGTTCTCGGTTTGCAACATTCTATATCCACGCCTAGCTGACAGTTCCAGCCTAGCGCAATCACCATAACACTTGCCGAATGGGACAGATTGAACACCAGCTCAGGCATATCGGCAAGATAGGGTTTGCCATGTTCGGTTTTTTTTATGTTTATCTGTTCCGGCGGCTGATTAAGCGTTTGGGCTAATATATTTCTTAAACGTCCATGCACTTCTACATAGCGTTTATGCAATAAGTCATTTTTTATTTTTTCGGCATGAGCGTGTTCGGCTGCATCGAGAACCCGCCAGTAGTTTTGGTAATGCGCGTTATCGGCGGCAATATTGCCGTGCCATATTTGAATTGTGTCAGTATTCATAATATTGGAACTCCAGTAAAAACCCGTATTACCCTGAATGCCAAGCTGGAGCTTGGGATCCAGCACAATTTCCGTCCCTTAATCCCCAACAACAGCTCGTCCTTCGCCGCGACGATCGCTAGCCGCGGTCAATTGATGCGTGGTTTTATTCCACTGCACAGCCTGCATATCGCCATAGCTGTAACGCGCTTCTTTCAGCTGGTGTCCCATTGCCGCCAGACCGATAAGCTCATTGGCCGTCATTGCGCCTTTTTCATATTCAACCACATCCGGCATAAATTGATGATGAAAACGAGGCACTTGCACCCATGAGTCCGGCTCATGGCCTTTGGCGAAATCCAGCGCGGCCAGCAGCACCATCGAAATAATACGGCTGCCGCCGGGCGTTCCCAACGCCGCAACGTTATAGCCATCATCAAGAAAAGTGGGCGCCATGCTGGATAGCATACGTTTGCCCGGCGCGATCGCATTGGCGACACCGCCTACCAACCCGTAACCGTTCATCGCACCCGGCAGGCCGGTAAAATCATCCATTTGATCGTTCAGCAATACGCCGGTCCCATCCGCTACCAAGCCCGCACCAAATGGAAAATTAATGCTGAGCGTTGCCGCAACCCGATTGCCGTCTTCGTCAATAATCGAAAAATGAGTGGTATTAATGCCTTCGGGTTGCGGTTGAATTTCGCCCGACAGCATCGCACTGGGCAATGCCTTGTCGGACCGCAAACTGCTACGCAATCCGGCCGCATAATCATCATTCAACAAGCGCCTGACCGGTATATCGATAAAGTCCGAGTCCCCCATATACAAGGTTCGGTCATGATAAGCGCGACGCATGGCCTCGACGATAAGATGCTTTCGAGTCAGTTCATCAATCTGTTTTAAATCATAGCCGGACAGAATATTCAGCGATTCAATCAGCACAATGCCGCCGGACGACGACGGCGCGGCGCTGGTGATTTTTATACCGCGATAACTGCCCTTTACCGGCTCCCGCTCTACAACCTGATACGCGGCAAGATCCTGTTTTGTCCAGATGCCGCCCGCCTTGTTGACACCCGCCACCAGCTTATCGGCTATCTCGCCGCCATAAAACCCCTCCCGGCCCGACTCGGCCAGCTGCTTTAAGGTATTAGCCAAATCCGGTTGCCTGAGTATTGAGTAGGCTTTGGGAATATTATCGCCAGGCAGAAATATCCGCGCGGTCTGTGGATGTTTTTTTATCACCTCAGCCCTGAACTTAAGCAGCTTCCGGTATCTTTCGCCGATTGCAAACCCGGTTTTGGCTGCCCTGATTGCCGGTTTCAGGCTTTCCGCCAGCGGCAAGCGCCCGTATTTTTCCGACAGATGCACCAGAGCCGCAGGCAGGCCGGGAATAGCGGCGGCTAACGCGCCATCAAGCGACAAGCGGGGAATCACCTTGCCCGCTCTATCCAGATACATCGCCTGATGAGCCGCTAACGGCGCTTTTTCGCGCCCATCGATCATGGTTTCAAAGCCGTCCTGCTCCCTGTGCAGCAACCAGTAACCGCCGCCGCCCAGTCCTGAGCCGGAGGGTTCGACAACCGCCAATGTTGCGCTAACGGCCACCGCCGCATCGAAAACATTACCGCCTTTATCCAGGATTTCAAAACCGGCAGCGGTTGCCAAGGGATGAGCACTGGCAATTGCAGCTTTGGATTGATCTGCATAAACCTGCGCGCCCCCCAAAATAATCGTTAAAAAGACCGCCGCACAATATTTCTTTAACATCTTTTCCTCTGATCGAATTTACACTAAAAATGGTTTGGGTAATTAAACCACATTTACAAGAACGCACCAGCTTGATGCTCAGCTGATTTTTTTAGATTATCAATAAAATTATATTGTTAAATGAATTACTAGGTATTTACACCAATATTTTTTCTCGTTTTTCTATTTAGAATAATAGTGAGGTTGTTTGTTTTATATACAACTTAAAGAGCAACCCTTAACCATCACAATGAGCATAATGAGGTGAAAAATGGCTAAAACCGCTAAAAAAGCTAAAGAAGAAATTTCAAATCCTGAAGAAGACTGCTCAACGATATGCCTTCCCGATCGTGATGCCAAAGTTGCTGAACTCGCCTATTACAAGGCTGAAAGTAGAGGATTTGCGCCAGGTTACGAGCTTGAAGACTGGTTTGAAGCCGAACAGGAATTTTTGCTGTAACGATACAGCCCGCTATAAGCCCTGATGCCCTGTTAGGCTAGCATTTTTAATAACTTAAACCTATTGCCGGAGAAATTCATGTCCAATCAAGACGTAGAAAAAACAAAACAAGGTTCCGAATTAATGTCCAAATCATCGGCCGGCGGTTTGATGTCATTTGATGAGTTTGATCACTTTTTTGATGATTTTCTCTCGCGCAGATGGCCCCGCTTGATGGATTGGAATGTGTCTACCCTATCGGAAATGAACGTCCCAAGAGTCGATATTATCGACCACGATAATGCCATAGAAGTTCAGGCTGCATTGCCGGGCGTTAAGAAAGAAGATCTGGATGTCTCAATTACCAACCAGACCGTTACCATTCGTTCTTGCACCAAAGAAGAAAAAAAGGAAGAGGAAAAAGGCAAGTTTTTTCGCCGCGAAATATCACGCGGCGAGTTTCAGCGCACCTTGTCTTTACCCGACAATGTCGATGGTGATCAGGCAAAAGCCTCGTTTAAAGATGGAATACTGACAATAAACATTCCAAAAACCGAAAAAAGCAAACGTAAAAGCATCGAAATCCATTAGTCCGCGCCGCCAGGAATAAACTGTTTGAGCGGCAAGCAAAAACAGGTTATTCCGGCATCGCCACGAATGTCGACGCTTGCCGAATCGGCGATTTGCTCCGGAGAAAAGTACATGAAAAATGAAACCATTGCCGCTATAGCTGCGGTATTAGTGATTATTCTGGGAATACAGGCTTATACGATGTTTCGGCTGAATGACCGGCTTAATCAGCTGAGTGGGTTCTATAGTCAGACCGGGGAGGCTCAAACAAAAACATCGAATCTCCCCAAACCAAATCCTCTCAAATCGGATGATGACTTCTTTAAGAACCGCACATGGGATCCTTATACGGAAATACAGCACATGCAAAGCGAAATGGAACAGATGTTCGATGACTCATTTTCACGTTTTCATATGAAAACGCCTTCAGGCAGTTTAAGCAAAATGCCTGACGTGGATTTACAGGAAAAACCCGATTACTACATTGTGACTGTCAATGCGCCCGGTGCCGATCAATCGTCAATAGACGTAAAACTGGAAGATCAGGTTTTGCGTATCTCAATTAAAACAGAACAGGCAAAGGATGAAACTGATGATAAAAACGGCCAATACCGGTATCGGGAACGTTTCGTCGGACAATTTCAACGCGCATTAACCTTGCCCGGACCTGCCGACGCGGCCAAAATGAAAACCGAATACCGCAACGGTGTGCTGACCATTACCATTCCAAAAGCGTAGTTCCAAGCTACTTTATTTAGTCACCCGACACTTCACTTGATATAGCAGGCTTAACAATGATGCGAATTCTTCTTTTTCTGGCGACCAATGTCGCAATAATGGTTGTGATCAGTATTGTCTTTAGTTTTTTTGGCTTAACCGGGACTTTAGACGCGCAAGGGATCGATATTGACCTTAACGCACTGCTGGTGGTATCGGCGATCATTGGCATGACCGGCTCGTTCATTTCACTGGTCATGTCAAAGTGGACTGCAAAACAAGCGATGGGCGTTCAAGTGATCGAACAACCGCAAAACCAGACCGAACAATGGTTGAATGCTATGGTAGCCAAACACGCTCAAAAAGCTGGCATCGGCATGCCGGAAGTAGGCATTTTTCAGGCTCCCGAGGCCAACGCCTTTGCTACCGGAATGAACAGAAACAGTGCCTTGGTAGCGGTCAGCACCGGTTTACTGCAACACATGAATAAAGATGAAATTGAAGCCGTCCTCGGTCATGAAATCACCCATGTCGCCAATGGAGACATGGTAACAATGGCTTTGATGCAGGGCGTGGTTAACACCTTTGTCTACTTTTTTGCCAGCATCATCGGCCATGTGGTTGACCGCGTTATTCTTCAAAACGAACGGGGGCATGGCATGGGCTATTTTATCGCCCAGATGGTGGCGCAAATTGCCTT
Organism: Methylobacter sp.; assembly: GCF_030680395.1. Taxonomy (GTDB): domain Bacteria; phylum Pseudomonadota; class Gammaproteobacteria; order Methylococcales; family Methylomonadaceae; genus Methylobacter_A. The sequence goes on from NZ_JAUXVR010000022.1 coordinate 69,904, forward strand.
GGGGTTTCTGGCCACCATGCTGGTCATGTGGTTCTCTCGTTATCGGGAATTTAAAGCAGATGCAGGCGGCGCCAATCTGGCCGGACGGGAAAAAATGATCGGTGCTCTGCGTGCCTTGCAACGTGAATATGAGCCGCAAGACCTGCCCGGACAATTGGCGGCTTTCGGCATTAACGGCAGTAGTACCGCACAAAAATTGTTTATGAGCCACCCGCCGTTGGAAGAGCGCATTGAGGCATTGCAAAATATGCGTTAAAACAAAAGCCAGGCAATGCTAAGCCATGCCGCAAAGCCTCTCAATCGGCATCGTTGGGTTTCAGAAGCGGCTTATTACATCGCACTGGCGAGAAAATTCGAGCCCGGCAAAGAATTAAACGACTGGTTAACCGCTGAAGTAGATTATTACAACATGCTGATAGCTCTCTATATGTCGATTTTGGAAGAAGACGGGCCGATGACGATTTTAGGCTTGCAACAGTTAGCAGGGTTTATCGGCATTCAAAACCCGGAGGATATTCTTTCAGAAATAGAACTGATAGGCGCAATTCAGAGCGCTACCGGTCATAGTTCCTGCTTTCGTTCTGAAATTGATATGCTTTGCGAAGAAAGGGAATGTAAATGGAGAGCCGAGTGCCGAAAATTGATTTCTGTGTGGTATTAAGAGGCTTTGCGTATCGCGCTGCGGGAGCCCGTCTATAATTCTCCCGCACGGGACCGTTTATCGACAGCAAAGCGGATTGCCTGTCGACGATCTTCCTACACCTTACCGCATTTTAGCTTGACGGTTTCATTAGTGACAGCCAAGCGCTGAACCGGTAGCCTTCCCACAGTTGTTTGTATGCATCAAGCATTAAGTCAAGGTTAAGCTGCATCAGTTATATTGTTTGTACACTATTGCTGTTTCTATCCCTCATTTCGACTTTTACCTAAAGGGGAAATGGTCATTTAATTCAATCAGGAATATCTATGGAAATTCAATCAAACTGGTTAACCTCTATTGATCGGATAGTCGATATGGGCTTGAGCCATGGACTGGCGCAACGCACAACTGAAGACGAAGCTTTCAATGGACGCACCATTTGTTTAAACGGCAGGCATGTACTGAATTTTGCTCTTTGCAGTTACCTGGGATTAGAGCAGGATTTCCGTCTCAAGCGCGGAACTATCGATGCCGTGACCCGCTACGGCACCCAGTTCGCTATCTCAAGAGCCTATATGTCGGCAACGCCTTACATGGAACTGGAAGCGCAACTTGAAGAATTATTCGGGGGTCATGTTCTGGCGACCCCAACCACGACATTAGGGCATATCGCCGCCTTGCCGGTGCTTATCCAAAAAGGCGATGCAATTATCATCGACCAGATGGCTCACAACAGCATGCAAACAGCTGCAAAGTTGCTACAGGCGGAAGGGGTTCCGGTCGAAACGCTGCTTCACTGCAACCTGGAGTTGCTTGAGGAACGAATCATCGCTCTTGGCAAGCGGTACCGCCATATCTGGTACCTGACTGACGGTATTTACAGCATGTTTGGAGATCTGGCTCCGGTTAAAGAATTAGGCACGTTATTAAACCGCTACGAACAACTGCATCTGTACTTTGACGATGCGCACGGCATGAGTTGGATCGGCAAGCATGGCAGGGGTTATGTTCTCGATTGCCTACCCATTCAAGAACGGATGGTTGTTGCGACATCCTTATGCAAGGCCTACGCTGCCGGCGGCGGAGCGCTTATTTTTCCGAATGCGCAGATGCATCGACACGTTAAAAACTGCGGAGGGCCGATGATTTTTTCAGGCCCTATCCAACCTCCCATGCTAGGCGCAGCGCTTGCTTCGGCTCGCATCCATCTTTCACCGGAGATTGATTGCCTGCAACAGGAACTGCAAGATCGCATTGCGCTCTGTAACCGGCTGCTTCAAGTATACGAAATACCTGTAGGATGCAGTTCTCAGTCGCCGATTTTTTATATCAAGTTAGGACTTCCTGATATTGCCGGCGATATGGTCAAATCTCTGCTTGATGAGGGGTTTTACACTAATCACGCTGTTTATCCGGCAGTATCCCGGCGAAAATCGGGTATCCGCTTCACTTTAACGCGGCATCTGTCTTTTGAGGATATCCACGGCCTGATTGCGGCAATCGCCCGTAATCTTCCGAAAGTTCTGGAAACAGGACCCGGTAAGAAAATGGAAAAATGTATTCCGTTATGACGAATATCAAAAAAACCGACATAGCCGGATAGCGCGGGCAAAACGCTATTACCCACCCTATCCTCTCTGCGCCATTTTGGCCGCTAACGCTGATAAGTTCCAATCAATTCAGCCTGTCCCATAATATGCCCAGCCATTGCCGCCTCCAGCTTGGCCTTATTGGGCTCATGCAAATCAGGCAATTCAATGTCCAGTGCGTAGAGTTTATGAAAATACCGATGCCTGCCGACAGGCGGACACGGACCGCCATAACCCGTTCGTTTCCAATCGTTTTTGCCTTGTTGAGTCCCTGCGGGCAAGTCGGCGGCAGTAACGGCTCGCGGTAACTCTGCAACAGCCGGCGGAATGTTGTAAAGCAGCCAATGCACCCAGGTCATTTTGGGTTTGGCGGGGTCAGGCGCATCGGGATCGTCAACGATCAACACCAGACTTTTGGTATTTTGCGGAAGTCCCGACCAGCTTAAAGCAGGCGAACTGTCTTTGCCGTCACAGGTAAACACTTTGGGAATTTCTCCCTGATGGACAAAATCCGGCGACTTGAGGGTCAAGGTCATATTTTTCTCTCCTTCAGCCAAAACGACTGTCGTAAAAAAGATGATGAAAACCAAATACATCAGGCGGATAAAAGCAGGCTGCTTAATTGAATTCATGAATCACCTCATGGTTAAACTTGTCGTTACTTGGAAACTTGCAAAGCTGGCTTTGCGCTTTCACCCGTTCCCACGTGCTACGTCACTGCCATTCAGTTAAGCACAATGACGCCGTAGGAGTGGGCCATGCCCGCGATGAAGCAGCTGTAATTCTGCAATCGCTGCCCAAATAAAATACCGCGGACGCGGCCCACTCTTACATCACTTAACTGAATGGCAGTGACGTGCTGCGGGGGAACTGGCGAATCCCCACCTACAAAATCGCATCCGCTTATCCACCATAAACCTATCCTGACCGGCTGACAATTGTAGAAAAGACCTACAGACAAACAACTTTTCATTGGTTTACACTCCAAATTCTACAGCCGATTCTTGCGCGGTAAAATCAGGAGGTTGTGAATATGAGAAGAGTGAAACATCTAATTTTTTGGCTTGTGGTCATCGGCATTATTTTGCTGTTGTTTTCCACCCATGTCATCGCTGAAAATGATTTCTCCCGACAACGCTATGCCTTGGTAAACGTTATCAAGGCCGAAATAATGACGGCTCGCGGCTTCCTGAATCAGGAATCGCTTGATGAACGGGTTCTCGATACTCTGCTCAAGGTGCCGAGGCACGAATTTGTCCGCGATACTGAGCGTCCCCATGCTTACACAAACAGTCCGCTCCCTATCGGTTACGGACAGACTATTTCCCAGCCGTTTATCGTCGCGATCATGACCGACCTGCTTCAACTGAAAAAAACCGACCGGGTTCTGGAAGTCGGCACCGGTTCCGGTTATCAAGCGGCCATTCTCGCCGAACTTGCCGATAGCGTATACACCATAGAAATTATTGAACCGCTGGCTAAACAGGCAGCAGAAAACCTTAAACGCACCGGTTATGACGCCGTTCATACCCGAAGCGGCGATGGTTATTACGGTTGGGAAGAAGCCGCGCCTTTTGACGGCATTGTCGTCACCGCCGTTGCCAGCCATATACCGCCGCCGCTGATTAAACAGCTAAAACCCGGCGGCCGCATGATCATTCCGGTCGGCGCTCAATTTATGACGCAGTACCTGGTTTTGGTGACTAAAGATGCTAATGAAAAAGTCACCACTCGCCAAATTCTGCCGGTCAGTTTCGTGCCGCTCACCGGCAAGCATTGACGGGAGAATGCCGATGAAGCCGCATTTATCCCTGCTGATTGCGGTCGCTATTATCTCGGCCTCCGCCCTGGCTTACGAAGTTTTATTGATGCGCCTGTTTTCGATTATTCAGTGGCATCATTTCGCTTACATGATAATCAGTCTGGCGCTATTGGGCTATGGCGTCAGCGGCGTGTTCCTGGCGTTGAACCGCGACCGGCTGGTGCAGCTGTTCCCGTCGGTGATAATGGCCAATATGTTGTTGTTCAGCCTTTTTGCGGCCATCTGTTTTTTGCTGGCCCAGCAGGTTCCTTTTAATCCGTCAGAAATGCTATGGACGTCCGTGCAGTTGCTGTATTTGTGCGGTATCTACCTGATGCTGGCATTGCCTTTCTTTTTTGCGGCCAATGTCGTCGGTTTGTCTCTTTACCGCTATAAAAACCAGGTAGCTTCGATCTATGCGGCCGACCTGTTGGGCGCGGGCTTGGGCAGTGTCGGCGTTATTTTGCTGCTGACCATCGTGTTTCCAGAAAAGGTATTGACCGTATTAATGCTGTCGGGAATAGTCGCAGCCCTGTTGGTGTCGAGCTATTTTGACGCCTCAAAACACTGGACTCTCGCATCCGTTATCATCGGGCTGGCGGTTATTATCATCCCGCCCGGCTGGATGACGCTGAAAGTTTCGCCGTATAAAAGCCTGAACCAGTTACTGCAAGTGCCGGGCACGAAAATCATAGACCGGTATTCCAGTCCGCTGGGGTTGATCAGTGTAGTCAAGAGCGATATTACCCCGTTGCGTCATGCGCCCGGCTTAAGCCTTAATGCTACGACAGAGCCGCCGGAGCAGCTTGCCGTATTTACCGATGCGGACAATATGACCGCAATCACCCGCTATAACGGCAACCCCGAAACGCTCGGCTATCTGGATCAAACCACATCGGCCCTGCCCTATCATCTAAAACAACACTCCGACATCCTGATTCTCGGAGCCGGAACCGGCAGCGATATTTTGCAGGCCAACTATCGCGCCATTAAACACATCGACGCCGTTGAACTGAACCCGCAAATCATCGATTTAGTGCAGCGGAAATATGCCGATTTTGCCGGTTATCTTTATTCAAGCGCCCATGTTAATGTCCATGTTGATGAAGCACGCGGCTACCTTGCAGCAACCGACAAAACCTATGACCTGGTCAATATTTCATTGCTGGATGCGTTTGGCGCATCGGCGGCGGGTCTGTATTCAATGGCTGAAAACTATCTGTATACCGAACAGGCCATACGCGAATACCTGCGCCATGTCAGTCCGGACGGTTATCTCAGCATTACCCGCTGGATTAAAATTCCGCCGCGCGATGAACCCAAACTGCTGGCTACAATCATTAACGCCCTTAAAGATGCCGGCGTCCGGCAACCCGGCCAACAAATAATCATGATACGCGGCTGGCAAACCAGCACCTTAATAATAAAAAACGGCGCACTAGCCGCCGAAGAAATCAGCCGGTTAAAACAGTTCTGCAACGAACGCAGTTTTGATTTGGTTTACTATCCCGGCATATCGGAGTCGGAAGTCAATCGTTTTAATATCCAGCAGCAGCCTTACCTGTACGAGGCGACTGTGGCTTTATTGGGCGATCAGAGCCGGGCGTTTATTGATGCTTATAAATTCAATATCGAAGCTGCGACAGACGATAAGCCCTACCTGTTTCATTTTTTTAAATGGCGAACCCTGCCCGAGATTTTGTCTTTATTGGGTACCGGCGGAAGCTTCTTGCTGGAAAGCGGTTATTTATTATTAATCGCGGCCTTAGTGCAAGCGATACTCGCCAGTCTGTTATTGATAGCGTTGCCGTTGCGGCTTTGGAAAAGCAAGCTGGGCATCGAACCGGGATCGGGAAATCATCTGAGCATGCTGGTATATTTTTTCAGTTTGGGTTTGGCATTTTTGTTTATTGAAATCGCCTTTATCCAGAAATTTATCCTGATTCTGCATCATCCGCTTTATGCCATTACCGTAGTGCTGAGTACATTTTTGCTATCTGCCGGAATAGGCAGTTATTTTTCGACAAAGCTGTCACACAGCACTGAAAAATTGGCGTTTATGCTGCCGATGGCGGCCATTGCATTGCTTAGCATCAGTTACAGTTTGGGCTTTGAATCGATCACCGATTTTTTATTGAAAATAGGTAGCCTGAGCCGCTACCTGTTTTCAATAATTTTGATAGCGCCGCTGGGTTTTTGCATGGGCATGCCGTTCCCCATGGCGCTGGCTAAAATCAGCCAGACCACGCCGGCGTTGATCCCCTGGGCCTGGGGCATTAACGGCTGCGCCTCGGTCATCAGCGCGATACTGGCAACCCTGATTGCGATGCAGTTCGGCTTTACCGTGTTGATCTTTCTGGCGGTTTGTTTGTATGGGGTTGCGGCTTGGTGTTTTCCCAAATTGTAAGGTATAAAACAGAACGGGGATGAGCCTATGCTTGTATTTGGCCCCGTACCGCGCAGCCTAAGTATCAACAATATTCCGCCGAAACACTGCTCCTATTCCTGTCTGTATTGCCAAGTGGGTCCGACAAAAGCCACGCCGACACGACCCACCGCCGACAGCAGCGTTCGCGCGCCCGGCGCGGAGACTGTCAACCGGATCTACCATACCGTAAGCCGGGTCATGCCGGATGTTGAACTGCTCACCGGCTATGAAGGCAATGCCTTCGCTTCGAGCGGCAATTTTTCCGAGGATCTGCTGGCGATCACCTCCGTGCACCCGATGCGCAAGGACGCCGTTGTAAAGCTGCTGGGCAAAACCGGTCAGGACTGGAGCGCCGTTTAACAGTTACTGGATAGTGGAAAACTGCGGGAAATGGAATACCAGGGGAATTATTTCTACATTAGAATATACTAATGTTTTTAATGGGTAATGTTATGTCTCTGGCATCAACTGCCTTTTTGACACACTAAATCAGGATAACTGCAAATGTTTATCAATTTACGTGATATGAAAGTCGGCGATTGCGGACGCGTCGCGGATTACGACAAAAGCTTCCTGCCTTACCGGCAGAAATTGCTGACGATGGGCTTGACGCCCGGCACTGAATTCAAGATTGTGCGTATCGCGCCTTTAGGCGATCCGGTTGAAATCCGGGTGCGCGGCACCGATCTCAGCCTGCGCAAAGAAGAGGTGGCAAAATTAAAAATTGAACGCCTGGACAATATCACACCAGAACCGAAGCTTGGCCCGCAGCAGCAGGAATATACCGTTGCCGTCATCGGCAATCCCAACTGCGGAAAAACCACGCTGTTTAACGGCCTGACCGGCGCCCGGCAACATGTCGGCAATTGGGCGGGCGTTACCGTCGAGCGTAAAACCGGCTTTTACCGTTACGGCGACAAGACCGTCAAAGTTGTCGACTTGCCCGGTATCTATGCGCTGGACGTGAACGAGTCGGCCACGGCTCTGGATGAAAAAATCGCCCGGGATTATATCCTTTCGCAGCAGGCGGATCTGATCGTCAATATCGTCGACACCTCGCACCTCGAACATAATCTGTACCTGACAACACAACTGCTGGAAATGCGGCTGCCGATACTGGTGGTGCTGAATAACATGGACGATGCGACAGGACGCGACATCAAAATCGACAGCGACGAAATTGCCCGCCGCCTCGATTGCCCGCTGGTTTCGTTGATCGCAACCCGTGCCGATGATGTCAGGGCGCTGAAATCGACGATTAACCGTCTGGCGGAGAATAAAACGCTGTCGAATTTCTCTATCGACTATCCGTCGGCCGTTCAGGCGGCGCTGGATCGGTTGACTTCTCTGGCCGAACAACAATTGGGCAACCGATTCGGCGATGCGCGCTGGTTCGCAGTCAAATTGCTGGAACGGGACGGTTTCGCCCTCAGCCATGCCGATCCCTTGCTGACCGGAACCGCGGATCAACTGCGCCGGGAGATTGAAGACCAAACCGGCGATGAGGCGGATCTGTTGATTGCGGACAGCCGCTACGGTTTTATCGATCTTCTGGTGCAGGAGACGCTAACGCGGCAATCCGAATTGGGCCGCAAGCTGTCCGATAACATCGACAACGTGATGTTGAACCGCTTTTTAGGCATCCCGATTTTTTTTGGGGTAATGTATTTGATGTTCACCTTCACGATTAAGCTCGGACGCGCCTTCAAGCCGTTCTTTAACGACCTCGCTCAGGCATTTTTTGTCGACGGTATGGCGCATTTCCTGGCACTGCTGGACAGCCCGCAATGGCTGGTCATGCTGATTGCCCAAGGCGTCGGCAACGGCATTCGGGAAGTGCTCGCGTTTGTCCCGATTCTAGGCTTTCTGTATCTGTTTATTTCGGTATTGGAGGAGTCAGGCTATATGGCCCGCGCGACCTTTGCGATGGATCGGTTCATGCGTGTGTTGGGTCTTCCCGGCAAAGCCTTTGTGCCGATGATTCTGGGCTTCGGCTGCAACGTACCGGCGATGATGGCGACCCGCACCCTGGAGCGTCCGCGCGACCGCCTGCTGAGCATTCTGTTGAACCCGTTCATGACCTGCGGCGCCCGCCTTGCGGTATTCACGCTGTTTGCCGCGGCTTTTTTTCCGGACAACGGTGGGATGGTCGTATTCTCGCTTTATACAATAGGCGTCGTCTTCGCCGTCCTGACCGCCTTGCTGCTGAAGAACACGTTTCTGAAGGAGGAATTCTCTCTGGTGATGATGGAAATCCCCAACTATCATGTCCCGAAGCTGAAAAATGTACTGATTAACAGCTGGACCCGGGTTAAAGCCTTTGTGCTGCGGGTCGGGAAAATCATTATCACGATGGTCGTGCTGTTGAATATCCTCAGTTCGCTGGGGACGGACGGCTCATTTAAAGCGAACAATATCGAACATTCGGTGCTCAGCGCGGCCGGTCGAGCGGTGACACCGGCGCTGGCACCGCTGGGCATCAGGGAGGACAATTGGCCCGCGACGGTCGCGCTGTTTACCGGCATTCTGCATAAAGTCGTCGTAATCAGTACGCTGAAAACGATCTACGCTGAAACCGGATATGCGGCATCCGCTAAACAGGATCAAGCCCTCGATTTGGGCGATGCGGTCAAACGGGCTTTTATGACCATTCCAACGGGGCTGAAAAAAATGTTCGGCATCGTCCCCGCCAACCAGACGGTCGGCCAGGATCCGTTTGTCGCCGCGCTGCATGCGCATTTTCAGGGGCAAATCGGCGCTTTTGCTTATTTGCTGTTCATCCTGCTTTATTTTCCCTGCATCGCCACGTCGGCCGCAGCTTACCGGGAATCCGGCCGGGGCTGGTCCGCATTCATGGTGCTCTGGGCCACGGGCCTGGCTTATTTGACCGCGACGCTGTTTTATCAACTGGCGACTTTTAGCGAGCATCCCGGAAGCTCAACGGCTTGGCTGGCCGGAATTGCTGCCATTGCCGCCGCCGTGGGGATCGCATTTCGATATTGGGGCAGATACCGGAACAGTTCCGTTTAAAGCCTTAACAAAGGATCAGACCATGCTGTATAAGTTTTATTTCGACAAAATCGATGCGGAACTGCTGAAAATTAGCCTCGCCGGGACATCATGCTGTTGCGCGTGATTGAGGCGGTGATGCCGGTGGCCTTGTTCGGACTGGATGCGCGCTACGGTCTGCCCGTACCCGAAATCCCTTGGCCGGGAAAGGTTGATCGGTACGCCAGTCTGCAAGAAGCTTGCGAAGCGGGCGTCGCCGCCGAGATCGCCAATGCTGAAATCTATGAGCGGCTGCTGCAAGCGACAGCTCGCCAGGATATCCTCACCGTATTCCGCAATCTCCACGAGGCGTCGCAGCAACGCCATCTGCCGGCATTCCAGCGTTGCGCACAAGGTTCTACCGGACGCTGTGGACATGGGGGCCGCGAAAGACGGCAGGGTAAACACGGGTATGGTCATGAGTAGAATCGAGGATGGTCATTTTCAACAGGTGCTGTCCCATGCCTAGAGCCGCCCCTTTCGAGACACACCATCAACGCTATGAGGCGTGGTTCGAAAAACACCAGGCCGCCTATATTTCGGAACTGCTGGCCTTGCGCCCGTTCGTGCCTTGGGATGAATACGGGATCGAGATCGGGGTTGGCAGCGGCCGCTTCGCTGCGCCGCTGGGCGTGCAGGTTGGCCTGGATCCCTCCCCGGCAATGCTTGTTCACGCTGCGGCTCGAGGCATCGAGGTCGTGGAAGGCGTGGCCGAAAAGCTGCCTTTCGAAGCCGGCTCCTTTGACTACGCGTTGGTGGTGACCACCCTCTGCTTCGTGGATTCGCCGGCTCGGATGCTTGCCGAGGCGCGCAGAGTACTCAAGCCCGGCGGTCGTTTGGTGATCGGCTTCATAGACCGGCAGAGCGCCTTGGGACAAGATTATCTGGCGCATCAGGCCGAGAGCGTGTTTTACCGCGAAGCCACGTTCTATTCGGCTGACGAGGTGGCGCGGCTTCTGCTGGACACCGGCTTCTCGATTGACGCCTGGGGCCAGACACTCGCACACCCCCTGCCCGAGACAAGAGAGATTGAATCGCTACAAGCAGGGCGGGGGCAATGTGCGTTTGTAGTCGTGGCGGCAACGCGGGAGACTTGACCTGAGGAAAGGTTTTTTTCTCGTTCCCACGCGCTGCGTGGGAATGCAGTTAAAGGCGCGCTGCGCCGCGAGTTGAGTACACACTACATCCATGCAGCGCGACAAACAGGACAAAAACTATCTGTGCGTAACATCAGATCAGTAAATAAAATCAATTTTACTTTGGAGGCTAAGACATGAACAATCTGACCGACACTGAAAACCGCGCCCTCCACGAGGCGCTCGACGACGAGTACCGATCCTTCACGACCTACGATCAGGTGCTTGCCGACTTCGGCGAAGTGCCGCCGTTCAGCCATATCCGCGAAGCCTAAGGGCGGCATATCGACGCACTTTGCGTGCTGTTTGCGCGCTACGGCCTGCCCGTACCCGAGAATCCCTGGCGGGGAAAGGTCGAACGGTACGCCAGTCTGCAAGCCGCCTGCGAAGCGGGCGTTGCCGCAGAGATCGCCAATGCTGAAATCTACGAGCGGCTGCTTCAAGCGACAAAGCACCCGGATATTCTCACGGTATTCCGCAATCTTCGGGATGCATCGCAGCAGCGACACCTATCGGCATTCCGGCGTTGTGCGCAAGACTCTGCGGACGACGGATATGGGGGGCGGCGCCAGGCAACATAGGGTCGGGAGGGGGCGAGCATGAGCGCCATCGCTGAAAAAGCCGGCGGAACGTTCATGGCATCAAACTGTTGCTGTCGAGCGCCTCAGTGTTAGACTAAAGCCAGGCAAGCATTGATTACTGCGCCAAACGAAAAATCGAACTTATCGCAAGAGGAAATAGATATGGCAAATGAAGGTTATCACGAACCCATCAATGAACTTACGGATTCAACACGAGACATGCACAGAGCGATTACTTCGTTAATGGAGGAATTGGAGGCTGTGGATTGGTATAACCAGCGGGTCGATGCGTGTAAGAATGCTGAATTGAAAGCCATCCTCGCCCATAACCGGGATGAAGAGAAAGAGCATGCGGCAATGATTCTCGAATGGATTCGGCGTCAAGATCCGCGCTTTGATAAAGAATTGAAGGATTATCTTTTTACCGATAAATCCATCGCTCACGAATAAAATATGCCAGATGGCATTATGGACTTGAGATAATGACGTTATGTGACGCGATATGAGTTGATAGTACCGCTATTTTTGCGAAAGCTTGTTTTTGAGCATCCCAACCCAAGCAAGCGGCAAAATTACGCGGCATCCAATGCCTCTGTCGATGCGCGCTTAAGTTCAATAACGCCCCGGAACCTGAAAAAAGATAAACTCAAAGACGCGCCAATCGGCGCGTCTTTGATCAGCAAGTTAGGCCGAACAATAACCGCCGCCTAACAACATTGATAACTTAGCTACAGTACATGACCAACACCACAATTGTCAGTCTTGCAGCCGATACAGGTATTCTGTTATCGCAAGCATCCGGCTGCGACCGGCGGAAGCTTTTTGCTGGAACGCGGCTATTTATTATTAATCGTTGCGTTAGTGCAAGCGACACTCGCCAGCCTGTTATTGATAGCGTTTCAGCTATGGCTATGGAAAAGCAAGCTGGGCATCGAAGCGGGATCGGGAAGTCATCTGCCCATACTGGCAACCCTGATTGCGATGCAGTTCGGCTTTACCGTGTTGATCTTTCTGGCGGTTTGTTTGTATGGGATTGCGACGTGGTATTTTCCAAAGTTGACTCAAGCATAAAACCAGTTGTTTGACCTCACAAATAGCCACGGGGTTGCTTAATACTGAAATAAGATACCAATACTACCGTGCAGATTGTCGGCAAGAGGGTGTTTTGACATAATAGCGGTAGCTGACTATCTGTTATTAAATCCCGAAAGAGTATTGATACCATTAAAGTACCGGATTCTCACTGATGCCCTGTTTGCGCTGGGCTAGTTTGGTAATGCCATTCTCGGAAACGCCGCTACCCTTATCTTCAATAACAAAATGTATCTCCTTATTTGGTGCAGCTTTTTGCGTCTGTTCGGCTGAAAGCGCCTAAATGTCAAAATTTTGATCCCTCAGTGAGCAGCAATAGGCATTACTATGCCTGTTTGCCATGTTATCCAGCATAGGAATTCTGATTTTTTCACCCATATTTAAACTTAGGAATAAAAAATGGCTATACCCATCATAATTAAAACCAAAATTTATATCGCCGCCTTGATAGCATTGGGATTTAGCCCGTTGGTTTATGCTCAGTCCGCACAAAAGCCGGAAAGCCAACGCTGTAGCGACGATGTGCTGCGTAATCTAGGCAAACTCTACAATCTTGACGGTTTAACTTATCGTAATGAGCAAGGCAAAAGCTTAGTTTTAATGACTGCTTGCAGAATTTGGCCTTATGATGAATCCATTACTCTTTCGGCCTTTCTTATAGGGTCATCTCATGCTGAGGGTAATCCGGAACTGTTAATCGGCATGGTTGATAACAAAAAAAATCAATTGTTGGCGCGCTACAATGAGGCTCAAGGAAATGCCTTCGCTCCTGTTATCGATGCAGGCAAAGACCATCTGCGCATTGATACGGCTCGCTACGACCTTGCGCCGGGAGTCAGGGCGTTTGCTATAGATGTGTTCAAAGGGGATCAGGACGATCCTTATTGCGGAGCTGAAACGATAGGCCATACTCGTCATCTCTACGTTAAGCGCGGCAATGAAATAGGTGCGCTTTTTTCTCAGGGTTTGACCATGTCTTATCGAACGCGCATTAAAGGCAACGCCAATTGCAGGGATGGAAAACCCACGACGACAAAAGGTGTTGTCTTTGAGGATATAAAACTGACGATCAGCATGAGTAAAAATATTAGCGATGGTTTTGCTGATTTAATAATTGCGGGCGAAAGTACATACAGCGACGGAACACCATCACCACGGAAACCGTTTTACTCCGAGCTGAAATATTCTCATCATTTTATTGGGAATAAAGACCATGGCACTTACGCCAATAGTCCTAATGGCGATCTGAATAGTTTAATTCGTGCGTGGCGAAGCAATGTAAAGTCCGAAGAGCGCAAGACCTATGATTAAGAAGCCTATCCATCAGATGTCCAGTCGTAAACCGAAACTTTAGTAAAAAAGTATTTTGGAATAGCCCAACTCCACATATGGCATACTCTCCGGAAATAATACAATTACGCAAGAGCTTATTTCCGGACGAATTGCAATGCTCCACTTATCTTTTTTCAGCGCACCATACAAACCAATTTTCATGTCCCGAATTATGGCGTTTCTAAATAGGAGACGCCAGGGGGTGATAAAAGAAATTTCCCTGTTAATCCTGCTGCTAACTCCCCTACCCCATAGCGTTTTAGCCGCAGAATTATCCCCGCTTGCCGCGACATCAAGTTATAACACCGCACTGATCAATAAAAACTGCGACGGCTTCTCGCAAATCCCGATTACCAGCATCCAGGGTACTTGTGTCGGTTTGGTCGCTGCAAAAAGCCATCATCTTAAACAACCCCGATATGCCGCCCAGTTCGATGACAAGACCCTGCTGGTTACGGATATGTTGGGCTGGGGCGCTAAAAACGGTACGGTATGGGCCATTGAATTTTCCAAGAAAATGGAAGAGCTTAGCCCGAATGAAAGCCAATCGATCAAAGTTACCAATCTATTTTCCAAAAATAACTTGCCCAACCCGGCCGGAATCGCCGTTGCGCCTAACGGCATGGTTTATATAGGCTTGCCAACTGGCATCATGAAATTCAAACTGCAACGGGGCGACAGCGGCGAACTTAAAACCGACCCTGAACTTGAGGTTTTTATTAACGATTTCGATCAAGTGCGAAAATTCTCTCAAAATCTGATGGCGATTGAAGACTATGCCCATCCGATGACCAGTTTTTCGTTTAGCCCGGATTATCGGTTTATTTATGTCAATGTGGGTTCCCAAACCGATTCTTGCGTTAAACACAAATCGACCGCTCAAAACGGCAAAGAAATTTGCGCTGAAAACTCCGGCGAGCTGCCTTTGTCCTCGGTGCGGCGTTATTCTTTAGATGCTCAAATGAACCTGATTGCCGACTCCGGCATAACCTTCGCCAACGGCTTGAGAAACTCGATGGCATTAACCGTTCATCCAAGCGGCTTGGTGGTGCAAGGCGAAAATGCCATCGACTTGCCCGATAGCGAACTGCCTGCTGAGGAAATCAATATCTTGCAATTATCGCCGGACAATAAGGCTCAACATTACGGCTGGCCCTATTGCTATAACGATGGCGATAAAGTCGTATCGTTTGCCGAGTTTAAAACCGGAAAAGAGGAATGCGAAAACTCATCTTTTATCCCGGCCTATCGTGCTCTGCCCGGACATAGCGCCCCGCTGGGCATGATTTATCCCTCGTCGAAAAAACTGCCGATGCTGGCAGATACGCTATTAATCGGTCTGCATGGCTATGCGGCTTATGGCCATAGATTAGTGGCTTTACCCGTGGACGCAACCGGCAAGCCCGATAAGAACGCGCCGCTGATCGAGGTAATTTCAAATTGGAGTAGTGCCAATAACCTCAACCCACTGGGTGCGCCCACTGGATTACTGGAATGGAACGATGGCTCGATTATCATTATGGACGACAAAAATGGAGCCATTCTTCGCTTAAGCCTTGGCGAGCGGGTAAACAAAATCGATTTCATTGCCGCCAATGCCGACACCTTCAAAGTTACCGAAGCCATGGTGCAAAAGTTCGCGCCAATAAGTCAGCTGTTAAAAACCAAGTGCGGCGCGTGTCACGCCGAAATGGCAGACGACCAGCCCCAAGTCAATCTAAAGGCCTTGATCGATTCCGGCAAACTCAATCTTTCAGGCCTTGAAGAAAGCAGTTTGCTGACAAAAGTCCGCTACCGGCAAATGCCGCCGAAAACTTCTGATCCCAAGGAATTTCCGCCGCTCACTGCCGAAGAACGGAAATTGATTTTGACCGAGATTGTTAAAGTGTTTGGAAAGTAAATGGTTGGTTGGAACCCATTCTTCTGAATGCCTATTTGGGTCGATAGTTGACTTCCGCGAGACTGGCAGCAATCGGCCAAAAGTTGGCGCTCACCTTAGGAATGAAATTTTAATAACATGAATGTTGATAAGATGCATTGATGGTTAGAAGTGCATCGGTTAGGCTTTTCTGAATATGAATTGTTCGAGTTACTAAACTTTCACTTCTTAGCAGTAAGTAATTTCGGTCTGTCCGTTAGTATGTCAAACAAGACTCGAACGATATACTTTTCTATGTATAGCACATCGATTTAGCATACATTATCGTGTTGTCTTTAATTAATAATTTAAATAGTGGATATGAAATATACGATTAAGAATGACTAAAAATTCAGCGAGACAAAAACAAATTACTAAAAATAGAAAACTACTCAAGAGAAATGCTAAAGCTAAGAAAAAGTCTAAAGTCAAAGCCAGAAGTAAGAGTTGTAAAAAATCTGGTGAGTTACAACTTGATGAGAAGTTCATGCTTGAAAGCTTGGTCAGACGCAATAATGAAAACGATCAGTCCATAAAGACTACTTTTAGCGAAATTCTTAAAGAGTATTCGAAAATAGATACCGCTTCTGTTTTCTCCTCCCTTTTGCTAAACCCTAGTTTTCAATCCAGTCAGTATAGGCTTGAAAAGGCAATTGTAATATGCCTTTCTTTTTGTAATGGAGATAAAAAACCAGATCTAAATTTGATTAAATTTATATTTAAAAAATTAGATGACTTAGGTTTTGTATGTATGGAAGACCCTGCTGAGGACGTATTTATTTCAACAGTGTGGTTTGAAGGGAATCAATATAAGGTAAGTACAGGGCTTTGGGAGGGCGGTATTTACGAAGCTCAGATATTTTTAGACTTTATAAATGCAGCCCCGAACAATGAAAAACATATTTTTATAAAAAATAGGCTGCGAGCAGTACTTAAAGCATCGGATTTTATCATAACAAGAATTGGGCTCAATATTAATGAAATAGGTGCTGGATACCCTCTTACAGAGATAAATTATGATGAATTATCTGATTTAAACGAACTAATTTATAAGGTTAAATTACATGATTTTGATGAATCTAAGTTTTTGCCACATATAGACATCAATGATCAATCAGAACTTTATATGCAAGAATTTGGTGAGTCTGATTTGGAAGCATCTCCGTTTTTTGTCGATGGAAATATTTGTTCATTAATCTCACCATCTTCAATTTTAGTTTGCATAAAAAGACAGATCATTAATTTTGTTAGGGAGAATTATTCAGATGAAATGTTAGATGATCTCTTTTTTAATTATCAGGCAAAGAAAATACATGAAACAAACCTGTTAAGAAAATTTGAACACATACCTATTAACTTTTTTAAAATAAAAGGGATTGATGACTGGAGATACTTTGAATTTCTCGTAGATTTTGATAAAGGCTATTTTCTCCATTTTATTTTTTTAGGTGAAAGTCTTAGATCATTAGGTAGCGACTGGTTTAACGGTTTTACTATACCTAAAGAACATTTATCTAAATACATTGTAGATTCAATTTCTAAAGCAAAATCTCATGTAATAGATAAGAAAGGCGGGCATAAAGGCTGCACGATACTTGTTCCATGCGGTTATGGTAAAGGCTTAGGTTTAAGCCTGGATTTTAAAAGTGATAGTCAATGGATGCTTGAGGTAATTAATTCGCATGACTTAGATACTATAAGCAATGATCCAGATTGCAATCCACATAAAATATGGAGAATTGTTGAATCATTAGAGCAATTAACTACTATGGGGGTTCGGTTAATGAACCCTAATGGTTTTTTGAATTTATATGCCTATGCTAAAGAAAATGATTATTGCCTTGTGCCTCACGAATCATTTCAAGAATCGGGTAGTGACCCTTCTAATATTATAATTTCTATCCCTCTTAATTGCCAAGTTGAGCTAAGAAGACAGGTTCTTAAAGATTCAGAGAAATTACAGGTTTATCACCATCAAATTGGTGCTGTCAAAGTTATTAGAGGCTTCATCGATTCATTTTTTGAAAAAAATGAAAGATATGACATTTATTGTCCAGAACACATAGATCAAAACATTCTGCAATGTGTTTATATTGATGCTGATTGTGAATTATGGATAGAACAAAAGATTATTCCGAATTATGATTTTTCGTTGCAATTCCAGTGTTTTGAAGCAGCTCTTTCATGGATACAGAAAATAATTACTGTCGTTAGAAATGCTGGTTTTTTGATTCCAGATAAACTTCAAGTATGGAATCTATCTTTTAATTTTCCAGAGGATATTCACAGTGTTAGAGATCGCCCAAAACCAGAAGAAGTTTTGTCTTGTTTTTCAAATGAATTTGTCAGTCCTGTTTTATATTCAACATTTGGATCTGAGTTTATTGATGGCTTAAGGCTGGAAGATAACTTTTCAGAGCAAGCACTTGTTCTATCACTTGTTAGCTATATATGTGATTTTAATAAAATTATAAATTATAACGAGATTATTAATGAGATAATTGGAAGCCATTCTGCAAGACACATCCATTTATTTGTGGCAAAAAAATATAGAGAATATTTTATATTAGACAGGCAAGAGCCTATCTATATAGAACAAACGGATGGAAACAATATAAAATTAAATTTGGGATGGAATTGTAGAGATAGAAGGCAAGGTAATTTAATAGAAGGGAAAAATGAATGTAAGAAATATCTTAATGATTTAGTTGGTGGTGTCTGGGAGATTATTAAGAAAAAACTTCAGGCTCTTGATAGAGAGTTATTGATTTATAAGCTTCTTGTTAATATGGAACATTCCGACCATCAAAAAGCAAGATGGAAAAGAACATTTAAAGCGAACTTAGCTTTACATGAGGACAAGGGAAATCTTTATTCTGTAGTAAACAATAGAATTGGGCTGTTGAATGGAGCTTCTTTATCATCAAGGCTGGTAATAGAAATGGCAATTTGTGAATGTCCATTAACTGGTGGTAAAGAAGCAGGAGTGTTAGACATTCAAGAATTGATTTGTTTAGCCTCTTTGATGCACCATCTTGGAGGACTTTCAGAAGCAATTAACTACGATGCGATTGATCCGAAGTTAGTTATATCTACTTTTGGTGATGTTATGTTTAATTATGATTTCAATGACACCGTCCTTGAATCCTATGCTGATAAAATTAATAAGTCTGCATTATCTGCAAGTGTTGAAAAATATGCAGAACACTTAAACGAATCAAAACCCGTTGAATCTGTAAATAATCTTTTTGAAGATGACTTTACCGATGCTTGGCTAAATGAGTTTGGATTTACCTTTGATAATGTTAGGTTATTTATTGATACACTGGAAGATTATGGTTTAGAGAAAAATGAGCTTGTTTATAAGCTTTCATATGACAATTTATTAGGGATGTTTGACGCAAAAATCATCGGAGTTGTAGAAAGAATTATTCAAGAGCTAGTTATTTACCCAAGAGCCTCATGGAGTGATATACCTTCTCCTTTTAAAAATGTTGACTGGCAACCATGGAAATTTAGAAGAAGATTTTCATTAATTATGCGACCTCTTGTCCAATTTGATGACACAAGTTTTTTAATTTCTCCGCAGCATATACGCAATGCTTTTATGTATTTAGCAAGAAGTTGCCATAATGCCGCATTAGATGAGAATCACTTTTCCAGTAAGTTGATGAAAAAATGGATTGGTAGAGCTCGAAAAACTAATGGTTTAGCGTTTAATACGCAAGTTGCAAATAGGCTTCAAGAACTTGGTTGGACTGTTAAGGAGGAAATTAAGCTCACTGAAGTCCTCAATAAAAAACTTGAAGATTGGGGAGACATAGATGTTCTTGCTTGGAATAAAAAATTACAAATGGTTGCCGTTATTGAATGTAAGAACCTAGATTTTGCAAAAACTAAAGGAGAGATTGCACGCCAACTGCATGACTTTAAAGGACAACAAGATGAAAAAGGGAAAAAAGATCGATTGCTTAAGCATGTTTGCAGACTAGATGTGTTAAATGACAATATGGATAATGTGGCTAAGTTTACTGAAATAAATTCTGAATTCGCTCTTAAAGGGTATGTCGTGTTTTCAAATACAGTCCCAATGGTATTTAACGAAAATCGTTTACATAAAGATCAAATTGAGTTTTTAACATTTGACAGGCTTGAGCAATTAGGTGTGAATAATTTAGCCCAAAGTAAAATTAACTTCTGAAGTGGGAATGCATATGTGAGGCTATTCCAAACTTTATAGTTAAAAATCAACTGGATAAATCAGTAGTTTTACATTAGTACTCAATTTAATAATTGTTGTGAATGGCCGGTAAGGGTCGTTATCGGTCAGTCAGCTGCTCATCCAGACCATTAACTTTGACGGGACGCTACACCACACACTGTAAAGTCAACACAAAACTCACCCCATCATTTTGATTTTCGACTCGGATGGTTCCGCCCATTTTTGCCATATAAGTTCGCGCAACAAATAATCCTTGTCCTCGTCGCTCGCTGCTATTAAATGCCTCCGTATCTGAGATACCGTACTCGAATAATTTATCCAACAACGCGGGGCTGATGGACTGGCCTTGGTTGTGAATGCCGATGTGCGCGGTGTTGTCAATGACGCTAAGGTTGATGTGAATGACGGTGCCTGGAATGCGATGACGATCGGCATTACGCAGGATATGCGTGATGACATCTTCGAGAGAAAATTCGTCCGCACGTACTTGGGTGTTCGGCAGCGAGTCCGCTTGAAACTGCACGTTTAGCACGCCTGCAAAATGGGCATTGTCGGCGACGTTTTGTAAAAACTGGTTAATGTCCAGCGTATCGATATGCAAGGTTACGGCTTCCAAGGCTTCGCTGGGCGAAGCGCTGCCGTATAACACGCGCACGGCTTGTTGCATGCGTTGGACATAACGATGACTGGCGTCGTCGGATGAGCCATGCAATACCATCAGCGATTGCAGGGGCGACATGATTTCATGTCCGACGGCATGCCACATTTCGCGTTCTTGTTGAGTACGGATGTGTTCGCGCTGTATGTCGTTTTTAACGCGCTGTAATAGATCCGCCAAACTGCCTGCCAAAATCCCCAATTCATCACGGCCGCGTAGGTCGGCAAAATCCAGTTGCTTGAACTGTTGTTCAAACTGCCCGTCTTGCATGGTGTGCGACACCGTTGCCGCACGTTTGGTGAGAACCGCCACGCGGCGCACGAAGCTGAATTCAATCACCAGCCACGCCAAAACAATCGCTGCCAGCATTGCCGCAACAAACCAGGAGGTTCGTGTTGCGGCAATGCTTAAACCGCGATCAAGGCTACGCAGTTGGCCGGTTAATCGCATTTCATAACGGCCTGCGGCGGTGGTAATGATGTCGTACAGCTCAAGCTTTTCGGGAACGTCTTGAATCGGTAAACGATGAATTAAGCGAGTGAGCCAAGGCGACGATGTTTCAATGGCTTGCTTGCCCTTGATGGTTAACAGCGCTTGAGTCGTTTGCCCCAGCTTGCGCACCGATAAAGTCTCACCGGGCTGCAAGATGGTTTGCAAGTCGTTTAATGAAAAAGGCGGCAATGCGTTTTGAGCATTGCTATCAAACAAGGGTTGGCTATTTTGCGGAGCCAGCATTTGCATGCTGAGGCGGATATTTTCCAAATCAGCGGGCGGCCAAACCGGGCGATGGCCTTGAAAAAGTGCATCGCGCAAGGGTTCAACGGGCAAGCGTATGGAAAAATAGGCGAGCCTTGGGCAGTTTGGGGTATCGCTGACGGCACCCGCACAGTGCGGGCTTTGCCATAACCAACCGCGAAAATCGCGCACCGGCTTGGCATCGCTTCTGAGTAACTCGCCAGTTTCGACAAAGCCGGTCAGTCGTCCTTGTTGGCTGGCCGCTTCCGGTGCATTTTGCGCTTCAAAGGGTGCAATCCACAGCCACTGTTTGCCGCGCATTTGTAAATTGACCCGCGCACGGTGGACGGCATCCAGTTGCAACAGGCCGGGTTTTCTACTCACCAGTTCGGTGCTCGGAAAACTGCCCACCAAATAAATGAAGCCACCGGCATAGGGATTATTGCCAATGGCGACGCAAATCAAGCTGCCATTGGGGTACACCACGCTACAGCCGGACATTTCAACCGCTTGTTGCGCTTTATATTGATCGTCGAAATCCAATGAACCGTACGGCAACATCAACGGATGCAGCGGCGTGGAAAAATTGCTGACACTGGGATTTAACAGGGCTAATTGGCCGGATGGATGGCGCAGTTTCGCCATGATTTCCGCTTGAGTTTTGCTAAAACTACTTTGGTAGTTTTGATAACTGCGCTGTTTTTCTTCATGGAGCAACACGATAGCCAGCGCGAGTGTTGCGAGCATCAGCAACACAAAGGTGGCGCGTAACACCAAACGATTGTGAAATGCGGCTAAGCCTAAACGGGGAGCCGCGAGTTCAGCCAGCGCCGGCAACACGACTTTCATCTCGATACCCAACGAAAACCGCGCATCGGCACGTTTTCGATGCAGTCAAAATCAGGGTCAAGTTCGCGAAACGCTTCACGTAGGGTGCTGACGTGTTTACGCACATTGTCGCGATTACGCCCGCTTTTCACTACCTCGAACAAGTCGTTATAGGACACCACTTCGCCGCGATGTTGGTAAAGAGTGGCGAGAATGCGTTGGGCGGTGAGCGGCAAATTGATGCGTTCTCCGCGCCATAACGGGCTGAGTTGCCACAGCGGATCAAGCGTTAATTCCTGTGCGGGGACCGGTTCCGGTTTCGCCGCTTGCGCTTGGCGGCTTTTAGCCACGCGCAACATGTCGAGGAAAGTTTCGATGAAATCGTTCTCTTCAAAGGTGGTTTTTTGCAAATAATCCCACGCGTCGAGTGCCTTCATAATGCTGCGATAAATGGCGGCGGGCATGGCGGAGACGACCAGAACGGGCGTGCCTTGCTGTAGTTTATTGATCTCGTTAATGATGGCTACGCCTGCGTGACGCTCCCGCCCCAGCTCAATATCCAACACCACAATATCGTAAGCTTCGCGGGCAATGGCCGCTTGCGCATCGTCACGGGTAAACCATTGATCGATCTGCACGTCGTTCATTTCTGCTGTCGCCGCTTTAATCCAACCTGCAAATTGGTTGCTGGTGGGGCGATCGTCTTCGATTACCGCTACTTTGGTCATTGTTTCTCCAGGTTAATTCTCAAACTTGTAGGGACAGATCCCATATGCATCAAGCCAATCTAATTACTCGCCTCTTGTCCATTGAATTACGACCAATGCTGTAGGAGCGGGCCATGCCCGCGGCCAGAGTGAGCATGTTATCAATCGTTGCCACAATATCGCGGACATGGCCCGCTCCTACAACGTTACTGTCCACAACCACAGCAAGATGGGGTGAGTAGTTCCCTTAGGATTAATAAACCATAACCGACACGAAGTTTTTACCTCGTTTTCATGTTCTTCATGGTTTTATGCTCTGCGGTTTTATGTATGCTCGCAATTATCAACCCTTCCGCCAAAAAACGTTGTGAGTTTTTCTTCCGCACCCGGAATAGTCCTTCACTACTGTGAAATAACTGGGTGAGCGGCTGCATTGAACCTTCCCGGCTAAACACGAAGAATGTCTTCCAGCGCACGGCATAACGCAGGCGCAAATTAACCCTCAGTTAAGGAGAATCATCATGTTGAATCGCGTTAAAAACATCGTCCACGGCATTCGGAATCTGTTTGCTCAATCCGCCGATAAAATCTTTGCCGACACTGGCGCACCGCGACAATGCGTAGTCATCAGCAAAACTTTAATTACGGTGGGTTTGTTAGGCGCCCTGGGTTATGGAATTTACCAACATCCGCCTTTTCAAAACGTTCCTCAAGGTTCAGTGGGAGCACGAATTAATCAGTTCACCGGCAGCGTGAGCGAATGGCGGAACGGCAATGTATTGGTGATTCCTGGGCTGTATCAGATGCAGGTGTATTCACTGCGCGATCAGCTTTATCACCCGGGTGACATTCAGAGTGCAACAGGCAGTGCGCCGCTGCAATCCAGCGAAGGTTTGTCGTTTGGGGTTGATTTGTCGGTTCGTTATGCTTTGGATCCGCTTAAAATCACTGCGCTGGCTAAAACCGGCCCCGACGACATCAGCAAAGGACTGGTCGAATCTGCGGTACAAGGCGTCATTTATAAAGTTTTTGCCAACTATACGATGCGCGAAATTTTCTCGGTCAAACGTGTGGAAATCCAACAACTGATTGAAAAGGAAGTGGGCGCGAGTTTAGCCGGAGACGGCATTGTGTTGCGTTATGTACAACTCGGCAACATTGATTTACCCGCACAATATCGGCGCGGGATGGAAGGTTTGTTAGCCGAAGAATTAGCGACTCAGAAGATGCGTTACACCTTGGAACTCAAAGAAAAACAGGTTAAGCAATCAGCCTTGGAAGCCGAAGCCGAAAAAGCGCGTCGCGAAACCGAAGCACAGGCGGCGGCGAGCGAACAAGTCATTGCCGCCAAAGCCCAAGAAGAAGCGATGAAGCATGTGTTGCCTTTCAAAGAAAAGCAAATTCAACAACGCCAATTAGAAGCGGAAGCCGACAAAGTCGCCCGTATTCGCGTTGCGGAAGGCAGCGCGCAAGCACGCCGCATCGAGGCGGAAGGTGAAGCCGACGCGCGGCAAAAACTGGCCGATGCCGAAGTGTATCGTGCAGAACACATGGGCAAAACCAACGCCGAACAAATGGAACGTGAAGGTGCGTTGGTGACCAAACATCCGCTGCTGATTCAAAAAACATTGGCGGATAAACTCTCCGATAAAGTACAGGTGATTATCGCCTCGCCTCCTGCCGCTGGCGGTTTTATCGGTGCCAATTTATTGGGTACTTCGCCAGTAAATGCTGCGCGTGCCAATGAAACAGCAGGAGCGGAATAATCATGAATACAATGTCTATTTTTGTATCTCGTCTATTGCTTGCCCTGTGTTTAACCGGCTCGGCATTCGCCGGCCCGACAGAAATGGGGATGATTGTTCAGGATTCAACGGCATTACGCGCCGCCCCGCGTGATTCCGCGCAGCAACAAGCAGTACTGTGGCAAGGCGAATTAGTGGAAATACGCGGGCAACGGATGGATTATTTACAAGTGTACGACTACCACCGCGAACGTGGCGGCTTTGTGCGCGCCAATCAAATTCGCCGTACCGCCTTGGACGCTAACGAAGCTGCTGATTTGTTATCCGTATTACGTTTTATACGCGACACCCCAGGCGCTGAAGCGTTGGGATTCGGTTACGCCGCAGCTTTTCTAAAAGCCGCGCCTGCCGAAGCATTACGCGGCGCAACAGGCAGCGAGGTATTTGACGCATTAGGCAGCATGGCGGAACGTCTCGCCCAACGCGCTTCAGCCGGAACCGGCGTTAGCAAAAATGCGGCTATCGCCTTATCGTCGCATTTGGAAGTGGCTGCGCGTTACGGCATCAAATTCATCAGTTATGAACGCGATGGGCAGATGGTGATGTGTTATGACGGCGAAGCTTATCGTTATGTGTTGGCGGGTGTTGCCACCCCAATCCAACGCGCACAAGCCGCATTAGCCCTCACCCGTGCCGAATGTGTCGATCCGGATTTAGGGCCGCGTGACCGTTACCAGCTAAATGAACAATACGCCGTTATCCTTGATAAAGTGGAACATCAGGACTTGCCCGGCTACTTAAAAAATCGCGTCTTCATGCGCCGCGCCAGTGTGCGGAGTCGCTTAGCTTACCAGCAAACCCGCAATGGCGAAAATGCGATCGCGACCATGAATTACGCGTTGACTGAACTGGCCGGTGTAAACGCCCAAGAACTGCCCGATGGTGATTTAAGCGCATACAACGATAGCCTGATGCGTGCGAGCGCCAGCCGCTGGGCAGCATTGCCCGTAGCGAGTAATTCAGGTAAAAGTTTAAACGTCGTAACTACTAGCGGGCAACCCGGCGAAACCTGTGTGGCACTGGTTGATGGCAAGCAAGAGCTGTTAAGACGTTGCACTTATAGCGTCGTGTGGGACAACTCCATCAGCATCAATCGCGAACAGAATGCGCTGGCATTGGCCGTGCAACCGATGGAAGCTTGGCGGGAAATATGGCTGTTCCGCAAAACGGCGCAAGGCTGGGTGTTGCATATTTTACCGCCAAGTGCGAGTAGCCCGGAACTCGGTTATATCGAATTCGCCGGCTGGATTCCCGGCGACAAGCAAATGTTAATCGCCCGTGAAGCACGTAGCGAAGGTAAATATAAACGTAGTTTTGAAGTGCTGGACCTGGATACTGCAACGATACAACAACAAAGCAGCAAGCCGGGACTGCTGGGTGCATTGCAACGTTGGCAAGCTGCGGGGTGGAAGGAACATACGTTGAGCGTACGCTAAAAAATTGGGGAGGGCTTTAATGTTGCTTGCAATCGTAAAATGCCTGCCCTATGTTTCGTTTGCACCACGCCCACGCCGAAACGCACCCGGCGAGTTGCCGAAGTAACGCTTGAACGCCTTGCTGAATGCCGGTACCGAATCGTATCCGCAACGCTCGGCCACCCGCTCTACGCTCATGCCCGGCTCCATCAGCCAGCCTGCCGCAATCTGCAAGCGCCAGGCGCTAAGGTATTCAATCGGCGAACTGCCGATCAGCGCGGCAAATTTCTCCGATAACACGGTTTTGGACAATCCCGCTTTGGAACACAGTTCGGCAACCGTCCAAGGTTGCCAAGGCTGCTGATGAATCAAGCCCAACACGGTTGCCAGCCGTCTGTCCTGCATGGCCGCAAACACACCCTCCCCGACCAAATTTTCCTCAATACAGTAACGAATCACCAACACAAACAGGCTGTCGCATAACCGTTCCACCACCGAGTCGCTGCCAAAACGCTGACCGGAAGCCTCGCTGATAACAAGCTCAATCAGCTTGGCCAGTATATCGCCAGCTTGATTTTTTTTGATCACAATCTCGGCGGGCAGCGCCTGCCACAATAACGATCGGGGCGCAGCCAGCTCGATTTCGCCGCAGACAAATCCCGATTCGCCCCCCGCCCAACCGGTCAACTGGGTGTCGGCAGCGTCGCAGGGCAAATGCTCGGCGCTGTAGGACAAAAAGTGCTTTGGCGCATGCGGCAGGAACAAAATCAAATCGCCGCTTTCCAGCGCCAGCGGCGTTTCCCGGCTCGGTGAATGCACCCAGCCTTCGCCCTTGCTGAGCAAATGAAACCAAACCGAAGTATCGGAATTGTGATCCATCAGCCAGCGTCCGCAAACGCCGCCCGAATAAACCAGTTTGGCGCGCAAGTTCAGCGCGTTGACCAGCGCAGTTAAAGCATCCACATCGATCTCCCGGACAATCGGACAACAATCCCGGAGTCACGGGCATGGGTTCGGCAAGCCGAATTGCTTAACCTATCCCCGTCAAAATTTTTCATTGCGGAGATCGTGAAATGAACATTTAGCCCAAGCCCTTGCATAGCAAAACCTATTCAGATTAATCAAAAAAACAGGAGAGACAGTATGTCCCAATTTAATATTTATTCCATCCAAAATGCGCCTCTTGCTGCCCAGCCGCTGCTTGACGGCGCCCAGCAAAAATTCGGCTTTTTGCCGAACTTGCTGGGCGGCCTCGCCGAATCGCCGGCGGTATTGCAAGCCTATCTTAACCTGGGCGTCATCCTCGACAAAACCTCGCTGACTCCGGTCGAGCAACAAGTCGTACTGCTTGCCGCCAGTGTCGAAAACCATTGCATTTACTGCGTAGCCGTCCATTCAATGCTGGCCAAACATAAAGCCAAGGCCGATGCCGCTATTGTCGATGCACTGCGTGAACAACAGCCGTTGCCGGACAAAAAACTGGATGCCTTGGCAACCTTTACTCGCGCCGTGGTCGAACAGCGCGGTAAGGTAACCGGCATAGCCTTGGATAATTTTATCGCCGCAGGATACAGTCGGTCGCAGGTGCTGGAAGTAGTGCTGGGCGTAACGATGAAAACCCTCAGCAACTACGCCAATCATATTATTCATGCGCCGCTGGACAGTCAATTCAAAGCCGAGGAATGGAATGCCCCGACCCAGTGCAACAAGCAGTGCGCTTGATCGCAACCAGCAACCAACTCAATTGAAGGAACCCCCTATGAATGCAAAACAGACCGCAGTCGTCCTGTTGGAACTACAGAACGACTTTCTCAGCGAGGGCGGCAAGCTGTATCCCCTGCTGAAACCCGTGCTCGAAAAACACAATGTCATAGCTAACCTTAACCAACTGATCAAGGGTGCACGGGAACAAGGCATGCTGATCGTGCATACGCCCATCCAATTCTCCCCGGATTACAGGGAGATGGGCCATGCGCCTTACGGCATCATGGCAACGGTGAAAGATGCAGGCGCTTTGATCAAGGAGACTTGGGGCGCCGAAATCGCACCGGTCATTGCCCGCCGGGACAGCGACATTGTGATCGACGGAAAATCCAGCATCGATGCGTTCGCCGGAACCAACCTCGATTTCGTGCTGCGCGCCCATGGCATCACCACCATAGCGCTTGCGGGACAGCTGACCAATATCTGCATCGAGTCTACGATGCGTTCCGCCTACGACAAGGGCTATCGGGTGTTCGGCATCACCGATGCCGGCGCGACCATCAGTCTCGAACAGTACCGTATTTCCGTCGAGAACAACTGGCCGATGTTTTCCTTGCCGGTGACGCAGCAGGAATTCCTTGAACAGGCCACAGGATCATGCCGTCAAACCAGTTCCGGCTCATCCTGCGGCCAGTAAAAATCCGCGTTTAACAACACAATCATTTTGACAGGAGAAACACCATGCCACTCGTACAAATCAAAGGTATCAGCGGTTATTTATCGCTACAACAAAAACAGGAAATCATCAGCAAGGTCACCGATGCGATCGTATCCGTAGAAGGCGAAGGCTTAAGGCCGGTCACTTGGGTGATCATCGAGGATGTCGCTTCGGGCCAATGGGGCGTCGGCGGACAAGCCGTCACCACCGATGCTATTCGCGCGATGAGTCAGGCGTCAGGATAATTGACTCGTAATAACTTGAGCGTTTGTAGGTGCGGATTTATCCGCGCCTACAGCACCGCATAACCGACATAAGGAACCGATGATGAATCTACTTAAATCGATATTTATCAGCAATTACATGACGCTGATGATGGCTATTGCCGGTTATGCCGGATGGATGCTGTACCAGGGCGGGAACCCAATCGCCTGGAGCGGCGCAATACTGACTGCCGGGCCGCTGTTGATGGTGATTACCCGGCTGATGCTGTTCAAAAACGTGGCGCGCACCAGCGCCCATTTTCCGTTTATTAATTTCCTGGGCGCAGTCGGCGTAGGCCTTGCCGTTTGGGCCTGGTATGGTCAAGGCGCAAGTGCCATCGCCCCGGCATTGGCGCTGGCCGGATGGTTCGGTTTTTTACTGTATGCCTACTGGTTTTCAACCTATGGCGGACGCCAACCCAGCGCAAAGCTCAAGATTGGCTCTACTTTGCCCGGCTTTACTGTCAGGAACGCCAGTGGTGCAACCGTAACCTCGGCACAGTTAACCGACAAACCGGCCATCCTGATTTTCTTCCGCGGCAACTGGTGCCCTTTGTGCATGGCCCAGATCAAGGAACTGGCGAGCCGGTATAGAGACATCAGTGCTCTCGGCGTCCGGATTGCGCTGATTTCCCCGCAGCCGCACAGCAATACCGAGGCTTTGGCGAAAAAATTCGGCGTGGAATTCGATTTCATAACCGACGAGGGCAACGCCGCCGCCCGCGCATTGGGCATAGCGCAAGCTCACGGCTTGCCGATGGGCATGCAGATGATGGGCTACGACAGCGAAACCGTACTGCCGACCGTCATCATTACCGGCAACAACGGCAAGGTCATCTGGACGCATGAGACCGATAACTACCGTATCCGCCCCGAGCCGGATGTTTACCTGGAGGTGTTGCGCCGTAACCGGATAGTTCCCGATGCGGCTTAGGAGACTGTCCGGGAATAGCGTTTTACACCGGAGACTGGGCATCAAAAACAATGCTGTTGACTTAACCTTTTCACTCACCCGCAGGGTGGCGGACAGGATAAAGTAGACTTTGAATTGGTTTTGGGGAAACCATCCACGCCGATTTCCCGGAACTGCATGAACAAGTTCGGCAACTGCTTAGCTCGCCGGATTGACTTAACCCTGACTTTCTCCACCGCCGATTTGTTTTTAATGAGCTAGCCTTGATTGGAAGAGGCGCTCTCTTGACAATAAAGGCCAATCCAATTAAGTTGGCTAACATTAGCCAACTTAGCCCAGGTATTCTCCATGCAAGTCAACATACTCGAAGCCAAAAACAACTTATCCAGCCTCATTGTTGCCGCCGAGAGAGATGAGGAAGTCGTGATCGCCCGTAACGGCGTACCCGTCGCCAAACTTGTCAAATATACGGCCAACAAAGTCGCCCCTCCCGGTGCCTGGAAAGGCCGTGCCGCTTATTCGGCGGACTGGAATTCCGCCGAGACCAACGCCGAAGTAGAACAACTATTCAACGACAGCAACAATGCGCCTGCTGCTTGATACTTGTATTGTTTACGACTGGCTGATGGGCGAAATCAAGCACCGCCCGATCATCGAACGTATTCAGGCTGAAGGCGCATTGGTCAGTTCGGTTACGGTCTGGGAAATGGCAATCAAAAACGGTTTGGGTAAAATGCCCTTGCCCTCGGAACATATCGCCGAAGATATTGAAGCGCAAGGTTTTCAATGGCTGAATATCACGCCTTACCATGCCCAAATGGTTCTCGAACTGGGCGATCATCATAAAGACCCGTTCGATCGATTGTTGATCGCCCAAGCCAAGTACGAGAAGCTATGTATTGTGACTTACGATGCGGTGTTTCAGGATTGTCTTGGTGATGTGCTTTTTATCAAAAAATAGATAAACTCGACGGCCGGCACTATGACGTACTACGCCCACTTGATGCAAAAGAATCCGCAAAATGAAAAAGCCGAGTTCATTCTTTAAATTTGTCACAAAAGAAAGAACGGACATCCTTAAGAAGGGGATGATTCGATTCACTCAACCAGCTGACTTTAACGATCCATTCGAGCTAAATCCTTGCGTTACTCACTTCACAAGAGATTGGATCGAAAGAGGCAGCACCGAATTGGAATATTCGCAAGCTGACTTGGACTTCTCCACAGAGCGATTTCATCAAATCGAAGAGCACCGAAGCATTATTGAGAAATATGCCAGCGAGCATGGAGTGTTATCCCTAAGTGCATCGTATGATACAAACCCAAACCCAGCATTATTTTTAGGTTACGAAGATGACCCCAGACGAAACCTGCTTATGTGGGCACACTATTGCGACAAGCATACCGGCTTTGCAATAGAGTTTCACCCACACTTTATTGCGGGAGAAGCAGAGAGAGAGTCATCTATACCAATGAAAGACCTGTTTGCACATTTGAGGAAATTTGCGAAGACACCCATTGCATTTATCTTCAAAAGAGCCCTGAGTGGAGATATGAAAATGAGTGGAGATACTTCAATCCTCTCATCAATGCAGATAACAGAGACAAACCTAATGTCAACCTTTTTCGAATCAACAAGAAATCCATAAAGTCGATAACTTTTGGCTGTCGAGTCAGTGCAGAAACAAAGAAATTGGTTTTTGAAATCTTGAAATCAGACAGTGAGTACGAACATGTACAAACTTTTTTTGCCAATATGGACAAGCATTCATTCTCTCTTGAATTTCATCAAGAAATTCATTCAGAAAAACATCGCTGGTCAAATGCAAGCGAATTCTCGGGATGTTCAATTCCGATTCAGAAAATGCCAGGCACGTTTTAACAACAGGCCGTAGGTTGCGGTGAGCCTCAAAAGTTACGCTGGTTCCCAAGCTCCCGCTTGGGAACCCAGTGAGCAAAGCTTTAGCTTTGCGAGCCGGGAAGCTAGAGCTTCCCGTACTGAATTCCCAAGCGGGAGCTTGGGAACTAGCACGAAGATGGTTATTGAATGGGCGACACGCTATCAAACCGAATTGATGGTCATGTGGACGGAACAACAGTTCCATAAACTGCCGCCGCTGGAGTAATTATTATGAACTATCCTAAAATTCTCGCTGTCCAGCCAATGGACGATTACCAATTATTAGTTGAATTTACGACCCACGAAAAACGTCGCTACGATGTAAAGCCGCTATTAAACAAAACCATGTTTGCCGCGTTAAAAAATGCCGCTTTTTTTAAAAGCGTTAAAGTCGAGCAAGGTGGTTATGCGGTAAGTTGGAACGATGATATTGATATTAGCGAATATGAGTTATGGCGTAATGGTTATGCAGACTGAGCTACTGATTATTTAACCCGCCATTAATTCCCCAGCCATATCCCCCAGCTTTTTCAACGCCCGTTCCAGCCTATCATTCCAGGGAACCGCGCAGCTGAGCCGGATGAAATTACCGTATTTCTTTTGCGTAGCCGAAAACAACGGCCCCGGCGCGATGATGATACCTTCCAGACTCGCGCAGCGATGCAGCTCCATCGCATCGACATGTTCCGGCAGCTCGACCCACAACGCGAAACCGCCCTCCGGCTGAGTCACCTTAGTGCCCGCAGGAAAAAACAGACTCACCGCCTTCACCATGCGCGTCACGCTCTGGGCATATTCCTGCCGGACTTGCCGCAGATAGCGGTCGTAACCGCCCTGCTCCAGCAAATGGGCAATGACCAGTTGATTTAGCGTCGGAGTGGCTTGGTGCAGCATGTATTTGAGGTTCTCCACTTTTTTCATGTGACGGCCCGGAACCAGCCAGCCGACGCGCAAGCCCGGCGACAAGGTTTTGGCAAAGGACGAGCAATACAGCACCTCGCCTTGTTGGCTCCAGGCCTTGGCGACCGATGGCCGTTTTAATCCGAAGCCCAAATCGCCATAGACATCGTCCTCGACCAGCGGGATGCCGTTTTTTTCCAACATCGCGACCAGGGTTTTCTTTCTATCGTCCGACATGCAGGAACCAAGCGGGTTGTTGTAGTTGGAAATCAGCAGGCAGGCTTTGATCGGCCACTGTTCGATAGCCAGTTGCAGCGCTTCCAGGGAAACGCCCTCGCGCGGATGAGTCGGGATTTCCAGCGCTTCCATGCCGCAGGATTCAATGACCTGCAACAAACCGTAAAATGTCGGCGATTCGATAGCGATCACATCGCCCGGCTTGCAGACCGCCATCAACGCGAGCCGGACCGCATCCCTGGCGCCATGGGTGATGACTATATCATCGGGACTGACCGCACAATTCAACTCGACCATGCGCTTGGCGATCTGGCGGCGAAGCTCCTGATTGCCCAGCAATTCGTCGGTGTCGAAACAGCGTTTTTCAAACAGGCGCACCACTTTTTGGGTGGCTTGTTGCAGAATCCGTGTCGGTAAAAATGCCGGGGCGGGTACCGAAGATCCCAGATTGATCTGGTAAGGATCTTTAGCGGCCAGCAGAATCTGCCGTGTCAGGGATTGGCCTGTCACTCGGGAAGGCATCGCTGACGGTTCGGAAATATCGGGTTCGGTGATCGGTAGCCGGTGAACAGTGCTGACATAGTAGCCCGAACGTGCTCTAGCCTGGATTCGGCCTTGGTCTTCCAACAGCCGGTAGGCTTCAAGCGCGGTCGATACGCTTACGTTCAATTGTTGACTTAAACGGCGTATGCCGGGCAAGCGCTCGCCGGAGCGGTAAACGCCCTGTTCGATATGGGCGAGGATATTTTCTGCTACGGTTTCATAAAGATGTTTCATGGGGTTTAAATTTATGCGGTTGTCTGTCCGGCAAATTTAGCATAACTGTACCGCTTAGTTATTTAATTTTTTCATATTGTATCGCTCCAGCCCCTCTCATATCCCTCGTTCCCACGCGCTGCGTGGGAATGCAATGCCGGACGCGCTGCGTCCTGTATTTATACGATGTGTACTTCTATCCGCTAACTGTGGCTCGCGGCGCAGCGCGCCTTTAACTGCATTCCCTCGCAGCGCGTGGGAACGGAGCAAGTATTAAAACGCAAGAACGATAAATCCGGTTTATCCATAACAGTTATCCGCTTCATTAAGCAGAACAGATAGCTTAAACCGAGATCTGTACCCTAAAAATCATTTTTTCCTGAATCTGTCAGTAATACTGCCTCGCTCGTAAACTATCTTCCGTCAATCCCCCTCATTGATTGACAGCCGTAACCCTCCCTGCACCGCGCCATTGGTGCAGGGTTTTTTACTCATAACAAGGAGCATTCCATGCCAGCAGTTCAAAAACCGGCCCACGTCAACGGCGATTTTTTTGTGGATTACGAAGAAAAAGTATTCGAGGACGTCAAAGCAGAACCGGGCGAGAAAGCCTTGGTGAAATTCCACACCGTCGCCTTTGAAGGTTCCATCGGTTTCGTGAATCTGTTGCAGGCGACCCGTTTGCAACGCAAAGGCTTTGAAACCTCGATCCTGTTGTACGGACCGGGCGTGACGCTGGGCATTCAGCGCGGCTTTCCGCGCTTGGGCGACGAGGCTTTTCCGGGGCACCAAAACTACACCACCCAAATCAACAAGTTCATGGCCGAAGGCGGCAAAGTCTATGCCTGCCGGTTCGCGCTGCAAGCCTTGTACGGACACGGCGAACCCAGCCTGATCGAAGGCATCCGTCCGGTCAGTCCGCTGGATGTATTGGACATCGTGCTGATCCATCGTCGCGAGAATGCTTTCATTCTGGACACCTGGACGATGTAAATCATTTTTTTAATTAGCCACCGGTTTACATAGATAGACACGGGTAAAACATTACCGTTGTTCATCCGTGCAATCCGTGGCTTAACAGCTTTTTCAGAATAGGAGTACAGATTGTGACATCGAAAAAAATCGCCAGAGCGGCAGCAGTACAGATTTCACCGGTGTTCGATTCGGCCACCGGCACTATCGACAAAGTGTGCCAGGCCATCAGCGATGCGGCCAAAGAAGGCGCTCAGCTGGTGGTATTCCCGGAAACTTTTGTGCCTTACTACCCGTATTTTTCGTTCGTGCTTCCGCCGGTCGCCGCTGGCCGCGAGCATCTAAAACTCTACGAACATGCACCGACCGTGCCGGGACCGGTCACCGATGCGGTTGCCGCCCAAGCCCGTGCGCTGGGCGTAGTCGTGGTGCTGGGCGTCAATGAGCGCGACCACGGCAGCCTTTACAACACCCAACTGATTTTCGACGAGTGCGGCAACCTGATATTAAAACGCCGCAAAATCACCCCGACTTATCATGAACGGATGATCTGGGGCCAAGGCGACGCGTCCGGCCTTAAAGTGGTCGAGACCGGCATCGGCCGCATCGGCGCATTGGCCTGCTGGGAACATTACAACCCGCTGGCCCGCTACGCATTGATGGCGCAACATGAGGAAATCCATTGCAGCCAGTTTCCCGGCTCCTTGGTCGGGCCGATTTTCGCCGAGCAGATCGAAGTCACGATCCGCCACCACGCGTTGGAATCCGGCTGCTTCGTGATCAACGCGACCGGCTGGTTAAGCGACGAGCAGATAGAATCGGTGACGCCAGATCCCGATTTGCAAAAAGCCCTGCGCGGCGGCTGTTGCACCGCGATCATCTCGCCCGAAGGCCAGCATCTGGCCGAACCCTTGCGCTCCGGCGAAGGCATGGTCATCGCCGACCTGGATATGTCGCTGATCACCAAACGCAAACGCATGATGGATTCGGTCGGCCATTACACCCGTCCCGAACTGTTAAGCCTGAGGATCAACGACCGGCCGACGGCGCCGATGTTTAGCGATGAGTCGATACCGGCTCCTTTTCCAATCCCCCACAGCAGCGAGCAACCCAGCCATGAATAGAACCGAAGCACAGCTAATCACCGAACTGCAATCGTTGGGATTGCGGCTGGAGGACGCCGAATCAGGCATGGCCGTTCGCCGCGGCGGTGCCGGTCCGTCCGACCACAAAGCCGTTACCCTGGGCGGCAAGACCATCATGGTGCCGATCGCCATAGCCGGAGCGATCAACTCACCGTTTATCGCCAGCCGTCCGGATGAACACGGCATCAGTATCATTCGCCGCGATGGCCGCGCAATCGATTCGATTGCATTCCCCCGCCAGCCGCGCTTTTACGGTTTAAAAACTGAGGACGGCGTGCCCTACTCCCATATCGCCACGCTGCATGCGGCGGACGTGCTGGCTACGACGGTACTGCAATCCTGCATCCGCTACAGCAATCGCAAAAAATCCTGCCAGTTTTGCGCGATTGAGCAATCGCTGAAAGCCGGTCTTACCATCCTTCGCAAAACCCCGGAGCAATTGGCCGAAGTCGCCCGTGCCGCGGTAGAGCTGGACGGCGTCAAGCACATGGTCATCACCACGGGTACGCCGAACCTGACCGATCGCGGCGCTGCGATTCTGTGCGAAAGCGCCGTCGCGGTGAAAGCCGCCGTCGATCTGCCGATTCAAGGCCAATGCGAACCGCCGGACGATGATATTTGGTTCAAACGTATGAAAGATGCAGGCATCGACAGCCTGGGCATGCATCTGGAAGCCGTCACCCCGGCAGTCCGTAACCGCATCATGCCAGGCAAGGCCAGTGTGCCGCTGGAACGTTATATGGACGCTTTCGATGCGGCGGTCGCGGTGTTCGGGCGGGGCGAAGTCAGCACTTACATTTTGGCCGGACTCGGCGATACCGCGGAAGCGGTCCTGTCCGTTTGCGAGCAATTGATCGGCAAAGGCGTTTATCCGTTCGTCGTACCTTTCATACCGATTACCGGCACACCGCTGGCTGATCATCCCTCGCCCGATCCGCGCTTCATGCAGGATATTTTGCAACCGTTGGGCGCTATGTTGAAACAAGCCGGGCTCCGCGCCGCCGACATGAAAGCAGGCTGCGCCAAATGCGGCGCTTGCTCGGCCCTTTCCAGTTATGAGGCCTGACATGCTGAACGAAGCTATCAATCATTTTGTGCCCAACGAGTACCTGGTCAAATGGGTGACTCAGGACTGGGAACGCGAGCAAATGCTGCGCTTACGGCAGGCGGTGTTTTGCGAGGAACAAGGTGTTTTCCATGGCGATGATATTGATGACATCGACCGGGTTGCCACGCCGATTGTCGCGATTGCCTGCGTCGGCGGCCTGCCCGATGAAGTGGTCGGCACCGTCCGCATTCACCAAGCCGAATCAGGCATCTGGTGGGGCTCGCGGTTGGCGGTCGCGGCCGACTACCGTAAACAGGGCAACCTGGGCGCGGCGCTGATTCGTCTCGCGGTCACCAGCGCCCATGCCCAGGACTGTCACACTTTTTTGGCGCAGGTGCAAAGCCGCAATGTACCGTTGTTTCGTCGCCTGCACTGGCGCTCGCTACAGGAAATCGAGCTGCACGGCAGGCCGCATCATTTAATGCAAGCCGATTTGGATTGGTATCCACCTTATGCCGACGGCGCGACCGGTTTTATTGCAACAGGCAGGGTTGCGGCATGAGCGATTTAGCCCGGCTGACTCAGAGCATAAGACAAAGCCTCGGCTTGGCGCACAAGCGCGACATTGCCGCGGTAACGGACATGCTCGCCAAGCGCATGCCGTTTCAGGAGAACGGCGCAATCGCGCTGGGCGACGACTGCGCTGCCATTCGCGACCGGGACGGTTTTTTACTGTTCGCGGCCGAAGGTTTCCTGAACGAGTTTGTCGCCGCCCAGCCTTGGTTTGCCGGTTACTGCGGCGTGATGGTCAACGTCAGCGACATTTACGCAATGGGCGGCAGGCCGATTGCCGTGGTCGATGCGATCTGGAGCGACGGCTCAGAGCAAGCCCGGCCGGTGCTGGAAGGCATGACCGCCGCCTCCGAAATTTATCGCGTACCCATCGCCGGCGGGCACAGCAATCTTCGCAACGATCGGCCGCAACTATCGGTGGCGATTCTCGGCCGCGCCAATAAATTGCTCAGCAGTTTTGCGGCAAAAGCCGGGCAAAAGCTGCTGGCGGCGATCGATTTGCGAGGGCATTTTCGCGAACCCCATGCTTGGTGGGATGCGAGTACCGGTTCGCCGCCCGAACGATTGCGCGAGGATTTGGAACTATTGCCGCAGCTCGCCGAAGCCGGGCTGTGCGGAGCCGCGAAGGACATCAGCATGGCCGGCATGATCGGCACGGTGCTGATGCTGTTGGAGTGTTCCGGCTTGGGCGGCGTGATCGACGTGACCGCTATACCGCGCCCGCCGGATATTCCGTTAGAGCGCTGGCTGTGCTGTTTTCCCAGTTACGGCTTTGTGCTGAGCGCGGAAGATGAACATACCGAAGCCATAATCGGGCATTTCTCCCGGCGCGGCATTAGTTGCGCGGTGATCGGCGAAACCGATGCGTCCGGCCGCCTTCGTCTTGCCGATGCCGACAGCGAGCAACTGTTATGGGATTTGCATGCAGAACCGTTGACCGGTTGCGGCCCAAAACTCAAGCAGGGAGCGTAGGGTACGCTGCGCGTACCTTCCACATTGATTTTTATGAAGATTACAAAGGTACGCACAGCGTACCCTACCTAAGCTAACCGCTTTGCAACTTTTACGGTAAGAGGAATTACCCATGCCTGAAATGCGTTTTCGCGTCCGCTGGCCGGACCAATCCGCCACCCTTTGTTATTCACCATCGCAGGTGATCAAGGATTTTTTCAATCCGGGCGAAACCTACGAGCTGGAGGATTTTCTCGCCCGTAGCCGGGCAGCTCTGCAAATCGCCAGCGAGCGGGTTCGCCAGAAATACGGTTACACCTGCTCCAGCGCAATGACTCAGCTGGCCGAAATTGAAACTATCGCTTCGCGATTTTCGGACACTGAAAACCCGAAGGTTTTGGTGGAAGCGTTTATCGGGTAAGTCCATCCAAAACCGAGCTGATGGTAAAGCCATCTCCAGAAAAAGAGGGTTTGCGCTGGTTCCCAAGCTCCAGCTTGGGAATTCAGTGGAGGAAGCTCCAGCTTCCCGTCTCGTGAAGCTGGAGCGTGGGAACCAGCGTAATTTCTTAACTTAATGCCAGTGACGCGGCGCTGGACGCGCTGCATCCCGTATGCGCACAAGACATTGACCGTGACTCGCGGCGCAGCGCGCCTTGACTGCATTCCCACGTAGCGCGTGGGAACGAGAGCAAAGATCGTGATTTCGCCATAGACGCTGGAATAACCGCCTCGGACGTAGGCCGGAATAAGCCCGCCCGGCGTAAGCAAGGGCGGGTGTTTCCGGCGAAACTGTGCGGCAAGCCGGAAACGCCACCTCGCGCTACGCTTGGGCGGCCTTATTCCGGCCTACGTCGAGATGTGTATAACGATAAGCGCAAGCGCGTGGGAATGCGAGCAAAAACAGGGTGAGCTTCCGAGACCCGGCACTCAGAAATCACAAACCGCCACACAACAACAAAGAGAGAACCCCATGAATAATCAACAAAATAATCCACACCCCCATTATCAAGTCATCATCGTCGGCGGCGGCCAGGCCGGTTTGTCGGTCAGCTATTACCTGCAAAAACTGAATATCAGCCACATCGTCTTTGAAAAAAACCGGATCGCCCATTCCTGGCGCAACGACCGCTGGGACAGCTTTTGCCTGGTGACCCCGAACTGGCAATGCCGCCTGCCGGATTTTCCGTATCAAGGCGACGATCCGCAAGGCTTCATGCTTAAGGACCAGATTGTCGAGTATGTCGAGGCTTTTGCCGAAAAGATCAACGCACCGCTGAACGAAGGCGTGGCCGTGACTCGCGTCCGCCGGGGCAAACAGGGCTGGCTTGAAGTGACGACGAGCGCCGGCGAGTTCACCGCCGATCACTTGGTCGTGGCAACGGGCGGCTACGATATTCCGATTATTCCGGATTATGCCAAAAATCTTCCCGCCCACATTACCCAGATCCATTCCGTGCAATACCGCAATCCGCAATCCCTTCCTGCCGGTGAGGTGCTGGTCGTGGGTACCGGGCAATCCGGCGTACAGCTGATGGAAGACCTGCATTTGGCGGGTCGTAAAGTGCATTTGGCAGTCGGCAACGCCCCCCGTTCGCCGCGCCTGTATCGCGGCCGGGAAACGACGGAATGGCTGTACGATCTGGGCTTTTACAAGCTGACTTTTGATAATCATCCACTGGGCGATGCGGTTCGCCACAAGACCAACCACTATCTGACCGGGCGTGACGGCGGCCATGAAATCGATTTGCGCAAGTTTGCGCTGGAAGGCGTCAATCTGTATGGCAGCATGGCCAATATCCAAGGCGCCACGCTGGAATTCAAAACTGATTTAACCCAAAACCTCGACGAGGCCGACGACGTGTATGTGCGTATACGCAAGGATATTGACCGCTATATTGCGGAGAACGGTATCGATGCGCCGGAGGAACCGGCGTTCAGGAAAGTCTGGGAACCCGAATTCGATCCATTGACTGTAGATGCGGATGCCGCGGGCATCACCTCCATCGTGTGGGCGATCGGTTTCCGCCCGGATTACAGCTGGATAGAGCTACCGGCTTTCGATGCCCAGGGTCATCCGCAATTCCAGCGCGGAATAACCAACGAAGAGGGGCTCTATTTCATCGGTTTGCCCTGGCTCAACACCTGGGGTTCCGGCCGCTTTCTGGGGATCGCCGAGGATGCGCAATACCTGGCCGGGGTGATTCAGGGCAAGATAGAGGCCGCGCAGAGCCAGACTTGCACATCGCGCAGGCCTGCCATGAATTAATTATTCACCACGAAGACACGAAGACACGAAGACACGAAGCTTATGCTTTCCTTCGTGCTCTTCGTGTCTTCGTGGCGAGTAAAACCAAAAACATTTCATGACCGACTTGTCTCCAATGCACCGCCGCAGCTACTGCCCTGCCCCGCCGTGCAACCGTAACAATGCGCGGCGGTGGCGATGCTTGCACCGTTGAGTATCTGCGGCAACACATCGCCGATATGAATACGCCCTGCCGCCGCGCCGAGCGGCATCTCCAGCATCTGGTTAAAGTCGCAATCGTAAACACTGCCCTGCCAATCGACGCTCACTGTATTCAGGCACATCAGATGGTCGAGATTGTCCTTTTTAAAACTGCCGCGCAATAATTCCAGGTAAGCGTCAAAGCGGCCCTGACTGACCAGCATGCTGCCGAAACGCTGGATCGGCATGTTGGCCATCACATACAGGCGATTGAATACGATGCCGTAATGTTGCTGCAAATGCTGTTTATAGGCCTGTTCCAGGTTTTGTTGGTCCGGCGGCAATACCGCATCCTGCGGGTTGTAAACCAGGTTAAGTTGCAGTTTCTGTCCGTAACCTAATCGGTTCAAGCGTTGCAATGCCGCCAGGCTGTCCTTGAACACGCCTTTACCGCGCTGTTTATCGACGTTTTCTTCAAGATAACACGGCAAAGACGCGACGATTTCCACCTGCTGCTCGGCCAAAAACTCCGCCAATCCGGCATAGCGCTTATCCTCCAATATGGTCAGATTGCAGCGATCAATGACGTTGATGCCCCGACTTCGCGCTTTGGTCACCAGATACTGAAAATGCGGATGCATTTCCGGGGCGCCTCCGGTTAAATCCAGGGTATGAATATTCGCGGCTTCGGCAACTGCCAGCACTTGCTCCAGCGTTGCCAAACTCATCAGCTCGGTGCGTTTTGGCCCGGCGTTGACATGGCAATGCGTACAACTCAGATTGCACAAATAGCCGAGATTGACTTGCAGGATTTCCAGCGGTTTGCGGAAAATGGCAGGAAAATCGCTATCTGCCAGTAGCGGTTGGGTATCGTGCATTGTTATTAATCCTTGGAAAACCAAATGTCGCCATAATAGGCCGAAACGCGGCCGCCGCTGTTGTCGGTATCGGTCATCAGCGCCACCGCATCGATAGCGTTCAAGTCTTCGCCGAACAGTTTTTGCAGGTCGGCGCGGACATTGCGCTTTTCGCTGTGCCAGACGTTCAGCGCCGCCTCGGGGCCGCGCACAGCTATCATCATCGCATGATCGCCGGCAAAAGCGTTGGGCCAGACGGTGTCTTTGCCGGTGTTGCCTGCCCAGACATAATTAATCGCTTTGGTCTGCCAAAACGCCAGACCGCCTTTGACTACCACATAAATACGGGCGGCGTAATCGTCGCCGGGCTTGCTTTGTTCATTCAACCCGCTCAAGCGGTCGGCAATGCGCCATGACCAATTCAGGAACGGCGTTTGTTCGAGATCGATGCGCTGTTCCTTGAACAACCCGGAGCCTGATGCATGACTCTCGGCTTGCAACACCACGACGCCATCCACGGTTTGCAAGCGGTAACGGGTCTCGCCTTTAAAATCTTTACGTTCCCAGCCGTCGAGCCGATTGCGGCTGAACTCACCCAGCGGCAATGTAGGTTCGGCAGCCAAGTCCTGCATAACTAAAACCGTCAATAATACGGCCGGTAATCCTCTCATGCCTATGCTCCGTTCACTTGTTTGGCCTGCAAGCGTTTCAGCCCTACAGGCAATAATGACAATACGCCCAGCAGGCTAAAAGCCAACAAAGTTTGCGTCGACAGCAATTGATCCAGACGCTGGATACTGCCCAGGGACTGCCCCAGATTGGCGAACACGAAACTGCCGGGCATGATGCCGATAAACGTGGTCATCACATAAATCCGCAACGATACCGGTGTAAACGCCGGAGCTAGATTCACCAGCCAGAACGGAAACGCAGGCACCAGCCGCAGAAACAGCAGGTAACTAAAGGCATCGGCCTGAAAGCCGTCCAGCAGTTTTTTAGCAAGCGTGTTACTGCGCAAACGCTGTTCGGCCCAGTCCGCCAACAGGTAACGCGCCATCCAGAACAGCGCCGTTGCCCCCACTGTCGCGGAAATCAGGATCAACAAGGTGCCCATCCAGCGCCCGAACAGCAAACCCAACAACAATGACAACACCGTACCGCCCGGCAGACTTAACGCGGTGGACAGGCTGTAACCGATGCCGCAAGCGAGCAGCATCAGCAGGTAATGCCGGTCGGTAAAATCCGTCAATGCCTGCCGGTGCTCGCGTATGTTGTCCAGGCTTAACAGTTGCGGGCCGTCGAATAGAAAGAAGACGGCTACCGCTATCGGCAGCAGCCAGATCAGGTGTTTTTTGTGCATATTTCCCCCTTACACTTAGTTTGATTGTGAATGATTTTGTCGGCGATTGACAAGGACTTAAGCCGGAAATCAACACTTAACCGGCCGCTGCCGCTCAGCAGCAGCGAGCACAGCATCAGCAAATACATCAATGGCAGTTTGTAATTGCCGTACCCCTGATCGGTGATGGCATAGCCTTTCCACAGTTCGGCAAGGCTATGCCATTCGGCGGGCCAGTGTACGGCAGCAATCGCCACCACGGTCAACAGCATTAATGCCAGACTGAAAAACCGGGTAGCAAAACCTAAGACCAGCGCCACCGGCGCAATAATTTCCAGGCCGGTAGCCAATGTCCAACTGACGTCGGCAGGCAGTAGACTAATTGGAAACGGAAAGGTCAAGTCGGCAAACCAGTTGTC
Organism: Methylobacter sp.; assembly: GCF_030680395.1. Lineage (GTDB taxonomy): Bacteria > Pseudomonadota > Gammaproteobacteria > Methylococcales > Methylomonadaceae > Methylobacter_A. Next base: position 112,980 of record NZ_JAUXVR010000022.1, read on the forward strand.
GCCGTTAAGTTTTTCCAGCCCGGCCTCGCCGAATTCATAAGCCAGCAGTAATCTTGGAAATAGCGGCGCCATGCCTTGCGCGTTGCTGTCGAACCACTGAGACAGCTTGCCGGGACAGGCGCGGACTCGACTGATTGCAGAAGAAACGGCGCAGATAGCGCAGTCATGGCCGGGTAAAGAATGATAGTTCATAGCGTATGTACTCTATAAAATAGTTAATCATGGAAAACGCAGTTGAGCCACGAATGAACAACGGGTTACATCGACCCTTCTCGCCCAAATTAGACCTTCCAGGTTTTAAAAACCTGGAAGGTCTGCCTATCGGCCTGTGTCTCGGCAACTGCTCCCTGCGTTGCTAAGCCACAGGGATGGGGTGAATGCAGATATTGCACGACTGTATGGATACAGGAGGTAGAGTAATGCAGGAGCAATTACCGAGGAGCGAATATCTGTCCATACAAGTCGTTCGTGGTGAATAAAAGCTTTTAATTTCGGTTTCGGCTTGTCCGGCTTAAGGTTAATGGGAATGAATGCCGATAATCGCGCCCTGCCGATGCAAATCGGCCAGAATGCTTTTACCGAACAGCAGCAAATTCGACAGTTCCGAAGCCGTTAAATCCTTGCCTAACTCTTGCAGCACTTGCGTTGCCGTATTGCGTTTTTGCAGGCGCAGCACCAGACCGGCGGTCGCCGGGTTGAGGGCGATAAACTGCACCCGGTCGGTGGAATCGCGGAAACCGAGAATGTGCGTGGAAGCAGATGGCGGCTCATCAGGTTGATAGGTCCGGCTGATTTGCTGCACCGGCCAAACGTAATGCAGCAACCTCATGACCGGCGTAAATACCAACGGCGCATCCATTAATTGCTCATCAGATAGCGTTTCAGTCGCGACCGGTTCGGCTTCTGCAATCGACAGAATCAGTTCCATCCATTCAAAATGCGCCAGTTCGGCCAGAAACGGCGGATTGTCAGCGGCCTGACTTTCGTTTTGCAGATACAGTACAAACTCGTCGGGAATTTGCCGGTAATAAGGCGACAGGCAACGATGCCGGGCAATAAACGTCTTAAGTAACTTCTGCCAAGCCGTTTCACCCAAAATCGAGTGAGTGACGGGGAAACACGTTTCCAGGCTGTCATTGAATTTGTTGTACAACAAATCAACATAGACGCCGACGTCTTGCCGGGCAAAACCTGCCGGTAAAGGCTGTTGTTTGGGGTCGCGCAAATGCGCCAAAAATTGCCGCTGTAAAACTTGAAACGCGGGAATGATCTCGGCATTCATGCGCTTGCTCCCTCGACTTGCGCCGGCACAGGAGGTATCCGCTCGGAGGTACAAGGCGCAATGCCGGAGCGATTGCCGAAACGGCGCTGCAAGTCGGCAATATGCCCGACCTCCACCAACAAATCGGCTAACGGCGGTATATTAGAGTCCCTCTCCAATAAGGTCGGAAACACGCCGAAAGTCTGGTAAGCCAGTTCCAATAACAGCCAAACGGGATCGCACGCGGCTTGCCCGTGCGTGTCGATAATCATCCCCGATTTGTCCCAATCATGCCCCGCAACATGCCCGTAAACAATCCGATCCCCGCACAAGCCATGCAAAAACGTAGCGGCATCGTAGTTGTGATTAAAGCTGTTGACATAAATGTTGTTCACGTCCAGATGAAAATCGCAATCGGCTTCCGTCAACACCGCATTGATAAACGTCAATTCGTCCATTTCCGCAAACGGCGGCTTGACGTAGTAAGAGGCGTTTTCCAGTGCAATCGGGCGTTCAAGGATGTCTTGAGCGATACGAATCCGTTCGGCAACGTGACGCACCGCTTCTTCGGTAAACGGAATAGGATAAAGATCGTAGTGATGACGATCATCGCTGCAAAAACTTAAGTGTTCGGTATAAAGCGCGAAATTGTGCTCGTCGAGAAACGCTTTCATACGCCGTAAAAAGGCTATGTCCAACGGCGCCGGGCCGCCCAGCGATAGCGAAAGACCATGCGCCACGAAGACATGGCGTTCCGTATAAGCGCGGAAAATCTTGCCCAATCTGCCGCCTATGTCTATCCAGTTTTCCGGCGACACTTCAAAAAAATTAATCACCTCGGGAACGTTATCCGGTTCCAGCGACGGTAAAAGCTCCCGTCGCAGTCCCAGCCCTGCCCCGTTAACTGCAAAAGTTTTCATCATGTTTTTTAGCCAATTATCGATTTATAACCATCTTGATAAGTTTGTCATGAGCATGTAGGGCTTGCCGTGCGCGCCTTAGCTCCCAAGGCGCGCACGGCAAGCCCTACAACGGATGACCTTAAGTTTTGACGGAAGATTTTTCCGGACAACTCTAAATGCCGCCCGTGAGTTACTGGCGGCCTTTGGCTACTACATTTTGCCGCTGCAACCGCCTTCTTTCATCTTGCCGCTGCATCCCCCTTCTTTCATTTTTTCTTCCGGTTGTGCCGCACCGCTACAGCCGCCCTCTTTCATTTTATTTTTGTTGGCGCCACATTTGCCTTCGCCGCACTTGCCTTCTTTCAATTTACCGCTGCAACCGCCTTCGTTCATTTTTTCGTCGGCTGCCGCCAGTTGTTGCGCGGTGTTGATATTGGACATCGAAAACGGGTTTTCACCGGCCTGGATGGCCGGCGCCATGCTTAATAAAGAAGATGCAAGCGCTCCGCCCAAAGTCAAAGATAAGGTTTTTTTGTTCATACTGAATGCTCCAAAAGTGATTAATGAATGTCAGGAGAGTTTTAGCGGCATATGCCATAAAGCCTTCCTACCTCATCAGTCGAAGACTATCCGTATTCCTTACAAAAACTTTTTTAGATTTGAAGTGCCTGGAACATGGCTATCAACCTAAAAACCTTAATTAGCCACAAATTTGCACAAATAAAACAGAGGTTGACTAACGGCATAGCGCGCCCTTCGACACAGCTCAGGACAGGCCTTGACTGCATTCCCACGTAGCGCGCTCATCGTTATACATAAGTATCTGCGGGCTTTGTCATTCCGACAGCCCCTTACCTGGCGTTAGGTGTTAGGCGATAAACATGCCAATATGCAGACCTTCCAGGTTTTTAATCTGGAAGGTCTAATTTGCAACGTTCTGAACAGGCGGGACGCTTCGAACGGAGCAACAGGTCCCGTCCGGCTTGATTCGAAAGCTCCCCTCGTTCCCACGCGCTGCGTGGGAACGAGAAAAACCAAGCTTCATCATGGCCGCCTTTAGCCTTTAGCCATTGTAAGGAATTCCGTTTCTTTTCCGACTTAAAATTAGTGGCAAATATTAATCGCCACGATGATCAGCCCTATAAACCCAGGAGAACGAAATGAAACATTCCCTAACCAAAGCCCATACCCAGGATTTACTGCATACCCTCTACAGCATGGCGTTTTTGGTCGAAGCGCGCGATCCCTACACCGGCGGCCATTTGTGGCGGGTATCGCAGTTTTCGGTCCGGTTGGCGCTGGCCTGCGGTTTTTCCAAGCAACAAGCCGTGATTGCCGGTCTGGGCGGTTTTATGCACGATCTGGGCAAGGTGGGCGTACCGGACAGCATTTTGAACAACAAGGGCAAACTCAGCGACAACGAATATGCGGTGATGAAAACCCATCCCGATTTGGGCGCCCAGGTTTTGCAGGGCCATCCGTTGGCGCCGCTGGCGATGGAGGCGGTGCTGGGTCATCATGAGCGCATCGACGGCCGGGGTTATCCGGCCGGGCTGAACGGCAGTTCCATGTCGAACGCCGCCAAAATCGTCGGACTGGCCGACGCTTTCGATGCAATGACCAGCACCCGTCCCTATCGTAAAGGCATGGCGCTGGAAGCGGCTATTGAACAACTCGCCATAAACCTGGATACCCAGTTCGACCGTAGTTTCGGCCTGAACTTCATCGCCCAGGCCAAGTCGGGCGAACTGGACGATATTATCGGTCACAGCGATGCCGGCATTCCAATGCACAATTGCCCGATGTGCGGGCCGGTCGTGGTAGTGCATAAACACCATAAAATCGGCGATACCGTACATTGCCGTGTTTGCGGCAATGGTTTTTCAATGCAAAAACAGCATGGCGAATTGAAGCTGGAAGCCACCGGCAAACCCGGCAACCCTCACGAATTACAAGCCGATATCGACCATGACCTGCTGGGCCGGTTGCTCGAAGAGGCGTTGCCGCATTTACCTGTCAACGGCAACAGCGGCGCGAACTGGCTGCACCGCTTGCAGCGCTGGTTGTGACTTGTATCGGTGTGACTCGCCCTCGCTAATGCTCGCTGCTGCACATCGCAAAACGCCCTGTTTAAATTATTCACTGATGTTACGCACGGACATGATAAAAAAAACGTTGTCCACGAAAAGCACGAAAATAGTTAAAACACATCGTTCCGAGGCTCCGGCGCTCACGTTATACAACAAGTCTGTTCAAGATCACCATTTGGAATGAATGCCTGAATGACTCGGATGTAGGCCGGAATAAGCCTGCCCGGCGTCAGCCAGGGTGGGTGTTTCCGGCATCGGAGCGCCGGAAACACCAGTCCTGCGCTTAACGCGCGGACAGGCTTATTCCGGCCTTGTATATTAAATACATCTCTAAAACACAGGATTATGTGACACAAAAAAGTTTATAGTGATAAGTGATTTTCTGGGGAAGCCGATCCGGCCTTAAGCTCTGAGCTTGTTCGTAGATAGGCTCCCC
>NZ_JAUXVR010000025.1 GCF_030680395.1 Methylobacter sp.
GCCAGTATCCAGAGCCAGGGATGGTAACTTTCCGATACCGCTGTGGCCTGATTTAGGCTTGATGCCAAGCCATAGTCTCACATCCATGTGACTGGATTCCGGCATCCCTGCCAGAATGACGAGCTTTTTGGCGCTAGCTGAAGCATCTTGCTAATCAGGAAACTTGTTGGTTTCTCTTCAGTTATTTTCATTACATCGGCTACCCGGCAATTGCCTCGTTCCCGCGCGCTGCGTGGGAACGAGGCAGGAGCAAAGAAAAATTCCTAAAAATTTGTCCGCATTGTAAGTCAACACATCTTTCAGAACGCCGCCCGTGTTTTCCGGCATGTTCATCTTCTACATCCTACTTGTTGATTTTAACGAAAAATTTAACTTTCTGTGTGCTCTAACGTACATACTTTGGCTGGTTATCCGTCTAAAGTCATTTCAAAATTTAACAGTTCATCCCAAGCTTGATTTTTGGTCATCCTGTCTTTAGGAGAATGTGATGAATCATCAACCTGATCCCATTGAATACCTCCTGAATCTTGTTTCATGCTTTAGCCTTAGCCTGATATTTTTAGGCATGTTGACATCCTGCGATTCAAGTGTCGAATCTTCGCTTCAGCCGCAAGGCCAGGAAAAAACCGCCAAAACCCAGATGCTTGAGGTCGGAGCAGCCATGTTACAAGGTAACTCTCCGCTGAAATCCCTGGATATTTACCTGGATGGTTTTCATGCCAGTAAAGAAGACCCGAACCATCAAATGGAGGCACATCATTTTTGTCATCAAGTGAACGAAGACTTTGCTCAATGTGCGCTGTTCGACGGCAATACCCGGCAGGCAAACCTGATCGGTATTGAATACATTATCTCGGAAGCATTATTCGAGCCTTTGCCCGAGCAAGAGAAAAAATACTGGCATCCGCATAATTACGAGATTCTGTCCGGCCTTCTTATTGCGCCGGGCATACCGGGAATGGCGGAAAAGGAACTAATGAAGGGCAAAATGAACAGCTACGGTAAAACTTGGCATGTCTGGAGTTCAGAGCCGTTTGGAAAAACCGGCGACAAAATACCCTTGGGCGAACCCAGTCTGGAATGGTCATTTAACCACGACGGCGAGGCCTTGCCCGGTTTGGTCGAGCAACGAGATCAGCGGCTGAATATTAGGACCAGCGAGCTGCGCCATAAGCGTACTGAATTAAATTCTTTGGCCAAGCCCCAGATGGGCGTCGATGCATTGAAAGGGAAATTCCCAAGGCCTACCACATCGCTTCCCGGAGTTGCGGATAAAAATGCTGAGCGTTTGAAATAGCTATATCGCAACTATCTAGTGCCATAGCTAATAGAAGAGGAGAACAATTATGCCACTACCGCCACTATCTCATGAAACGGACCGGGTCCGGCTACATACCTCTCCCGAAATTAACAAGCGCATTGATGCTGATATCGATTGGACAATACAGCACTATACCGGTGCAAGCCCGGAAGAGATAACGCAACGTATTGATGAGCTGGACAGGGAATGGGATATCGAGCGGGCGTTGGAAACTAATGCGTCAACCGTGGCTTTACTGAGCCTTGTGTTGTCGAGACTGCACAGCCGCAAGTGGATGTGGTTATCCACCGGCGTCGCGGCCTTCTTGTTGCAGCATGCTTTGCAGGGCTGGTGCCCGCCAATCTCGGTATTCCGCAGGCTCGGGATACGGACACAGGGCGAAATTGACCGCGAAAAATATAGCCTAAAGGTTCTGCGCGGCGATTTCGAAAAGTTAGCTTAACCATATTAAGGAGATGACCATGACCGGTAACCGATTGACTAAGCTATCCGCTTATTTTAAGCGGATAGTCGTGTCCGGAATGCTTCTAGGCAGTTGCACAGTCGCGTTTGCCCAGACACCGGCCGACAGTTCTAAACGCGCTAGCGATGCCGTCGCCGATGCGCAAACGCCGAAAACGGTTCGTAGCGACAGGCCCGAGCAAAAGAAGACCGACCATGATCGTTCAGACCTCTTCACTGCGCCCAAAGCCTTGTCCTCATCGCCGGTTTTGAAGGACCAGCCGAAGGAGGGCAAGGTATCGGGCTTCGATTTCTTTCGAGACCCCTTGGGCGCGGATCAGCCTTATCAAAAACCCGAAGACAGCATGAAAAAAGAGATTGCCGGTAAAGCTCAGGCCATGGATGCGCAAAAAAAATTGTTGGAGCAGCGCTATAACCTGACGGTCAAGACCGACCCGGAGTCCAAAATGTCCCGAGGCAAGCCACTGGCAGTAGGTCCCACGGCCCGATTGGCCTCCGGAATGACCTGGGAGAAACTTGCCGAGACCGGCCCGGAACAAATAAAGAATCAGGGAATATTCCCTTATCCTTCGCTGCCTCACCCGTTGCATGCGAACGGCGGGCAAGTCTTCCCCAAAATGCAGATCGACATGTTCCCGCGGCTCGAACGTTTTGACGTGGATTTTGACCTACCCGAAGCCTTCCTGCCGGAGTTCCCACCGGCGATATTCCTGAACAACCGGCCCGAGCTGGGCGACGTGTCGCGCGGCGAGGTTGTCTCCATAAACAACTACTACCGGTTGTTCAAGGACATCCTGACGCCCGTGCAACTCGACGGCCTCAGGATGCTTGTAACACCGTTCCCGCAAGAGGAGTTCAATCCGACCGATGACCGCAAGACCCGCGAACCGAGCCTCGGGGTCACTTGTCTTGATTGCCATGTTAACGGCCATACCACCGGACAGTTCCACTTGAGCCCCGACATTCGGCCTCAGGAACGACGCTTCCGGCTCGATACCACCAGTCTTAGAGGCATGTTCAACCAGCAGATTCACGGTTCCAAGCGCAGTCTTCGCTCCGTTGAAGACTTCACCGAGTTTGAGCAACGCACCGCCTATTTTAACGGCGATCCGATTCATGCGATGAAGAAAGGCATGAACATCCTGGACCGCATCCCGGTCAGTCACATGGCGCAATTGCAGAATATGCTCGACTTTCCTCCGGCGCCCAAGCTCGATCCGTCCACCGGCAGGCTCGATCCCGCCAAAGCGACCGAAAGTGAGGCACGCGGCGAAAAAGTCTTCTTCGGTAAAGGGCAATGCTCGAACTGTCACGTTCCGCCGACTTATCTTGATCATCAAATGCATGATCTCCATCTTGAGCGCTTCCTGAAAGACGAGCCGGGCGATGGGCCGATCAAGACCTTCACTTTGCGGGGAATCAAGGATTCGCCGCCTTATTTACATGACGGCCGTGCGCTGACGCTGGAGGATACAGTCGAGTTCTTCAATATCGTTCTGCAACTCAAGCTGAATCCTCAGGAGAAACAAGACCTCGTGGCGTTTATGCGCCAGTTGTAATTGAAGAGCTGGAATCTGTGAGATGGATTGTTTCGTTTCTACGCTTCGATATCACCGCTTAACAATGACATTGTAGGAGCGGGCCGCGCCCGCGACATTAATACCTCGTTCCCACGCGCTACGTGGGAACGAGAGAATCGTCGCGTGGGAGCGAAGAAAATTTGCCGGTGGTACGAGTTTAATCCCGTATGCCGCGCCGAGTACCGGAGCTTTCGGCGGGAGTAGGCGTAGGCCGGAATAAGACCATCCAAGCGCGTAGCGCGAGGTGGCGTTTCCGGCGAATTTGGGTGGTGTTTGCCGGAAACGCCGGTTTTCGCTGCCGCTCGAACCGGCTTATTCCGGTCTACGGGACTGTCTATCTGCGTTGTGTGACTGTGGTAAATTGCTACGCGAATCCTACGAAGCACAAACCCAAACTCACCCACACTTACTTTCCCCACAATTCAAACAAGTCTTACATATTTTCTTCCACCACAGATTTCAATGACGCCAAACCCTCTTCGAACTGGCCGCCGACCATCTTTTCGCAATTCATGATTAACCCTATGGCTTTAGCCATGAAGTTATTTTTTCCGTACATAGTCCATGTCACGGTGGTCTGATCGTCTTCGGAATTGAAGGTGAACTCCGCAGTATTAGTGGCCGCGAAAGGCTTCAGGAATTCAAGTTTGAAGCGAATAAAATCGTCCGTCCGGCTCTCGATGATTGTCATGCTTCCTTGGCCTACCTTGTTGTTGCCGACCCATCTCATCATAGCGCCGGTTCCCGATGTCGGCCCCTCGAAAGAGTTTTTGGCTTCGGGATCGAGTTTTGCCCACGGCGACCATGCCTCCCATTTCTGCAAATCGTTCACTTGGGCAAAAACGGCTGACGCAGGCGCTGATATTGTGCCCGTTCGGGTAACGCGGAAATCAGATGGCTGTATCGCTGCAACGATAAAAAAGAGGGTGACGGCGATTGCGACTAAGATGAGGATTGTATTGAGCATGGAATGATCTCCTGCAATTAGGTATAAAAAACAAAACTATAGATTAACCAAGGATTGTAAATCAATCATTTTGAGGCGTGTCATATCGAATGGCATGAGCCAGCCAAGTCCGGTTCTATTGCCAAGCAGACTTGTTCCGTTCGCCCTGAGTCTTTCGAAGGACATAGCCTCGGTTGAGCGTCCCCTTCCCGGCAGTGCCGATAGATCCGTTTCTTGCTTACAGGGCATCGGTTTCAGTTGGATGTCGAGCGGCCGTAGACAATTTAAGTAACGCGAGCCATGCTTCCGGGCTATTTAACGCTTTAAATCGTTTTACTTTTGGCATATCAAAAGCTTTAAATTCTTTTTTCTTTTGGGTTCGAGGTTGAATTATCACCATCTACCGGTATCACCTTTGCTCCTGGATCGAGCAGTCAAAGTCAAAAATAAAAGAGCACGGCCCTTTTTGTTGTCTCGTTCCCACGTAGCGCGACTGCCCTTAAGTTTACCTCGTTCCCACGCGCTGCGTGGGAATGCAGTATCGGCGCGCTGCGCCGCGAGTCACGACCAGCGTCTTGCGTATACAGGACGCAGCGCGTCCAGCACCGGATTCCCACGCAGCGCGTGGGAACGAGAGAATCGTCGCGAGGGAGCGAAGAAAATTTGCCGGTGGTACGAGTTTAATCCCGTATGCCGCGCCGAGTACCGGAGCTTTCGGCGGGAATAGGCGTAGGCCGGAATAAGGCCATCCAAGCGCGTAGCGCGAGGTGGCGTTTCCGGCGAATTTGGGGGGTGTTTGCCGGAAACACCAATTCTCGCTGCCGCTCGAACCGGCTTATTCCGGCCTACGGGGCTAGCGGGCTTCCCAAACACTACCAGCAAATCCTTCTCTTGCATAAATTTTCAAAGGCATTTCTGACTTATAGCAACGACCATCTAAATCACCATATTCAACTCTAATTTCTATTTGAGCTCCATGCTCCATCCAACTCTCATTATTATCTCTGGTAGTTATTGCTCCGAAGCATGTCGAAAGTTCTTCTCCATTACGTAAAATTGGAATTATTGCGGCTTCTTGAAAGCAATCATGAATCATTTTCTGCCGTATTGGTTGTGCAGTTGGTTTTATTAATCTTGAAATATCGTTTTCTGCTGCGATAAGGCGCACGTTAGTGGCTGGTCGATTACCTGTGTTAGAAACCACTAAGTTTAATGTTGTTGAAATGTTTCCAGAACCATGGTCACTAACAAATGCCGTCACAATAGGTCTGTTAGATTGCAGCCATGAACGTCTAGAAAAATAAAGCGACGCTAATGAAATCGCAAGAGCCATAAATGGCACCGCAGTTAGAAAACTACCCACACTTACTCTCCCCACAATTCAAACAAGTCATGCACCCATCCATCAACACCATCGCCTTGGTGCTGCATTTGTTGCAGAGCACGGCTTTTTCGGGAAACGCCTGTCCCTCCTCGGACTCGCCATGCTGCGCCTCAAACTCCTTACGCTTTTCATCAAGAAAATTCTTTTGGTGATCGGTCATTTTTTCAGGCTTGATCATGCCGATGTGTTTCAAATGCGATTCGATCGCGTAGCCGATTTCGGCGACCAGCGACGGCATGAATACGCCGCCTTTTTTGAAGTAGCCGCCGTGCGGGTCGAATACCGCTTTCATCTCTTCGACTAAAAAGCAGGCGTCGCCGCCTTTGCGGAACACCGCCGAGATTAGCCGGGTCAGCGCCAATACCCACTGGAAATGCTCCATATTTTTGGAATTGATGAAGATTTCGTAAGGCCTGCGCTCTTCATGGGGGGTTCCGGGGTTCAGGATCATGTCGTTGATGGTGATGTACAGCGCATGCTCCGACTGCGGGGTTTTGATTTTGTAGGTGGAGCCGAGCAGCACTTCCGGGCGCGTGAGGTTTTCGTTCATGCTTTCCAGCGTTGGCTGTTCTTCCTGCTTGACCGGTTCGATGTCGTCTTTGGTCAGGACTTTGTAGCTGATGATTTTTTTTGTGATTCTATGTGTCATGTCTGTAGTCTCGATCATTGCTGTAATAGTGGCCTTCTTTCAAGGCGTTAAACAAGTTTGCGGCGCTGTGAACTCGCCATCGTATTCAACTTTCTTAGGTTGAGGTTTGTGCATCAACCTATGCTAAGCCCGCTTTTTGAGGGCGGCCTTGATAATTCCAGATCATTGATAACAGGCTTGGGGTTGTAAAAAACACTGATCACTTTTAGCCAGGCAGACAACATGCCGAGCGTATTATGGGAATAGCCGTTGAAGTCGCAATACTCTTTAACCAGTTTGCTTAACTCCGGTAGTTTCGTGTAACACACCCCGACGAACAGATGATGATCGATTTGATAGTCCAATCCCGACATAAGGAATTTGCCGTACCAGTTCGTGCGGATATTGATAGTGGTGGCTGTTTGTTTTAAAAAGAAATCGGCTGAACTCTGATGGTTGGCGGCAAACACGGCTTCAGGAACCAAATGCGAGGCTCCGAGAGTAAAGAACAATGCATAGGATAAAAGCATGTTTCTCAATAGGTAAAACAGCAGCACATCGGAAATTTCAAACCAGAGACCGGGTAAACCTATCCATAGAAAAAGATGGATAAAGTGGCAGCCCAAATCAAGACCATATCGTATATTGGTTTTATCGTTTTTCATCTTGCCCAGCAGGTAGGCGAATCCCTGGCGCTGTATGTCGAACGCAAGAAAGCCAATCGCGATGGGGAAAATAATGCCTTGAAGGTAGCGGTAATAAAATCCGTGCAATCCCGGCGTAGTTTCTTTTTCGCCTTTGATTACCGAAAATATGGGTGCAAAATCAAAGTCATTATCCATGCCAACGATGTTAGGATTTTTATGATGAACAATATTATGTTTATATTGCCAATAATTAAGTGAAAAACCCAATATGACGACATTGCCCAAATAAGCTAAAAAATCATCCAGTCGCTTGCTGTTGGTGCTTGCATAGTGTGCTGAGTTATGTGTGTGCGTACCGATGCCTAACAAACCGACCAGCAATAAAACGGTGGCTAAAATAGTCAGCAAAAAATGGGTGGATAATATAAATAAAACTATCCCGGCGGCGGTGCAAATTAAATGCAAACACAGGTGTGACAGAACAATTTTTGTATCTTTTTTATAAAGTCCGCGTGCTTTTATTTCTTTTTTTAACGCGGATATACTGCTTAGATAGTGTTTGTCCGGTATGGTTGTGTTGTTGCTTTGTGTAATTGTGTCCATCTTGTTCGGTTGGTGGTAGGTGATTGAGGACGGAGTAGATTAATTGTCCGAGTGGGTAGGTTGGGGTTCCTGTCGTCACCCCAACCCGGGGGTGTTAAAACTTTCCGTAATAGCCTTCTTTCAAGGCATCGAACAGGTTAGCTGCGCTGTGGATTTCGCCGTCGTACTCCACGTCTTCGTTGCCTTTAAATTCCACGACGTGGCCGTCTTCGAGTGTGAATTGGTAGGTGGTGTTTTCCAGGTCGGATTCCTTAACCAATACGCCCTGAAACACTTCGGGATTAAAACGGAACGTGGTGCAGCCTTTCAGGCCTTTGTCGTAGGCGTACTCGTAAATAGACTTGAAGTCTTCATAAGGATAATCGGTCGGCACGTTGGCGGTTTTCGAGATCGACGAATCGATCCACTTTTGCGCGGCCGCCTGAATATCGACATGCTGTTTAGGGGTCACGTCATCCGCCGCTATGAAATAATCCGGCAATTTCCGTTCAGGATCATCGCTGTAAGGCAAGGCATCGGCATTGATCATTTCGCGGTAGGCCAGCAGTTCAAAAGAAAACACGTCTATTTTTTCTTTGGATTTTTTACCGGCGCGAATCACGTTACGCGAGTAATGATGCGCAAAGCTCGGTTCTATGCCGTTGCTGGCGTTGTTGGCCAGTGACAGCGAAATAGTGCCGGTCGGTGCGATAGAGCTGTGGTGGGTAAAGCGGGCGCCGGTTTCAATCAGCTCGGCGACCAGTTCGGGTTCTTCCTGGGCCAGTTGCTGCATATAGCGGCTGTATTTGGTATGCAACAGCTTTCCGGGCACACGGTCGCCGACTTTATAATCATCGGCAATCATTTCCGGGCGTTTATGCAGCATCTCGCCGGTGACGGTAAACATCTGCTCCATAATAGGAGCCGAGCCTTTTTCTTTGGCGAGCGCAAGTCCGGCTTTCCAGCCTTCCACGGCCAGTACCTTGGTCACTTCTTCGGTAAATTGCAGCGATTGCGCGTCGCCGTATCTCATGCCCATCATGGTGACGGTTGAACCCAGCCCCAGATAACCCATGCCGTGGCGACGCTTGGTCAGAATTTCTTCGCGTTGCTGCGCCAGCGGCAGGCCGTTGATTTCAACGACGTTGTCGAGCATGCGGGTGAAAATCTTGATGGTTTTGCGGTAATTGTCCCAATCGAAATGCGCGTCGCTGGTGAACGGTTTTTTAACGAAGCGGGTCAGGTTGATTGAGCCTAACAGGCAGCTGCCATAAGGCGGCAGCGGTTGTTCGCCGCAATTGTGCGCATGCAAGCCATTCGCATCGAAGGTGTTGATGCCGGGAACCTGTATATCGAATACATCTTCGCAGCCGTCAGGCGTGATCGATTCAATTGTAGCGACAAAGCGTTCCCGATTTAATGAGCGACGATAATTTTTTAACGCGGCTTCAAGTTGGGCTGCTTTGCTGCTATCGGTAAAGTTTATTAATTCTTGATAAACGGCAAGATTATCGCCGCTGATAACAAGTTCATGCTGGGGAGATATTTGATAATCGGCGACACCGCCTTTACCGTCAGGCAATTTGGTTATGCCTGCCTGACGACGGTTGCGGTAGAGGGTAGAGCTGATACCCAAGCGAAGTAACATGCGCTGTACGGCTTCCAGGCGGGGAAGATCCGATTGAGCCAGACGAACGCTGACGCCTTTGCTTTGGCTGCCTTGGACGGAGCCGTCTGCGTCAAAAAATCCCTGTAAAAATCCCTTGTAAAAATCGCTGGATGCGGTTTCGATTTGTGCGCTGATACATTTATTTCCGGGAGCCATGCCAAGTTCTTCAGCCAACGTTTTCAGCTCGGCAAAACTGAGCCTGTATTCGTTTCTTCCGGCTATTTCAGACCAGCCTTTAAAGTCACTACGGGTATTAAATTCTGCTGCGGCGATCATGACTTTATTCATAATCGCATCAATACCTGCGTTCAAGTTATTGATGTCGCTGTTGATGACTTGCGCAGTTTTCCATACGGACAACACAGCTTTATCTTTTTTTAGGGTGCCGTCCCCGACTAATAAGCCGATTAGATAGCCTTGGTTCTCGCTGTATTTTCCCTGCCAGTGATTATGTTTACGATGGTTATTCAGTAACACCTGGTCACCGGCATGAAGCTGACCGGCCGCACACCATTCAGTTTCAACATTAAAACGATTCAGACGGGTTATTTTGCGCACCCGGTGATCGTCTGTCAGACGCAGGCTAAAACCTTCTTTGGTTCTTAATCTAACGACTTCTTTGGTTGCGGTTTTGAAGAAGCCGTCAGCGCCGGATCGGTGCAATTGACCATCAACCAATACGTTTATTTGTTGGCCCAGAATGGCGCTAACCTGTCTTGGTCCTTGTTCTGTTTGAACCCAGGTGTCGCCTGTTACACATGGATTGGTCGCACGAATCTTCTCGCAAAACCAGTTGTTGTTCATCTCGTTAACCTTGTCGATCAGGATGAATCCGGGTTCGGCATAGTCGTAAGTCGAACTCATGATGATGTCCCACAAACGGCGCGCGGGCATGGTTTTGCTTACTTTGCAGGCGACCATGCCGTCTTCGTTAAGGATATAACCGTCTATATAAGGCAGGTCGCGCCAGATGATGAGTTTGTCGTCGGTCAAGTCCAGGTTATCGAGTTTGACTTCTTTTTCGGTGACCGGAAATGACAGCGACCAGGACTGGTCGTTTTTTACCGCTTCAACGAACTCGGTCGTAATCAGCAGCGACAGATTAAATTGACGCAGTCGTCCGTCTTCGCGTTTGGCGCGGATAAATTCGACGACATCGGGATGGCCGATATCGAAAGTCGCCATTTGCGCGCCGCGTCTGCCGCCTGCGGACGATACCGTAAAACACATTTTGTCATAGATGTCCATGAACGACAGCGGACCGGAGGTATAAGCGCCTGCGCCGGAGACATAAGCGTTTTTAGGGCGCAAGGTCGAGAATTCGTAACCGATACCGCACCCGGCTTTTAGGGTCAATCCGGCTTCATGCACCTTGCCCAGAATATCGTCCATGGAGTCGGCGATGGTGCCGGATACGGTGCAGTTAATCGTCGACGTGGCAGGTTTGTGTTCCAGCGCACCGGCATTGGATGTAATGCGTCCGGCTGGAATAGCACCCTGACGCAACGCCCACAGAAAATCTTTGTAGCATTGCTCCTGTTTGGTTTTGCCTTTTTCCACTCCGGAAATCGCTTTGGCAACCCGTTGGTAGGTCTCGTCAATGGAACCGTCAATAGCTTCGCCATCTTTGGTTTTTAGACGATACTTCGTGTCCCAGATATCCATTGACGCTTCTTGAAAAGGTATTTCGGTCACGGTGTTTGGGATGATATGTAGCTTTGCCGACATTAAGAGATCTCTCCTGGTTGTGTGTGGATAGGTAAAGTTAAAGACCAGTCTTAATCGGCTGGTGATCGATATGTAGTGTTTGTTTGGCTAGAAAGGGACAATATATAGTAGTTTGACAGGAAAATAAAATAAAACCAGAATAAATTGCCCGCGTATAAAACAGTTACCTACTCAACCAGAAAATCACCGCTTTGATGCTGCCACATGGCGTAATATTTGCCTTGTTTAGCAAGCAATTGCTGATGAGTGCCTTGTTCTATGATTTTGCCTTTTTCCAGCACGATAATGCGATCCATCGTTAAAATGGTAGAAAGGCGATGGGCAATAACCAGCGTCGTTTTATGTTTAATCAACTCGAAAATAGCGGTTTGGATCTGTTTTTCGGTCAGTGAATCCAGCGCGCTGGTGGCTTCATCCAGCACCACAATCGGCGCATCTTCCAGAAAGGCGCGGGCAATGGCGATGCGTTGTCTTTCGCCGCCGGAAAGCTTGACGCCGCGCTCGCCGACCAGGGTGTCGAATTGGTCGGGTAACTCCTTGATAAATTCAAGGCAGTGGGATTTTTCGGCGACATCAACAAGCCGCGCTTCTGAAATATCTTCGCCCAGCGTGATATTGTCCCTTATCGAGCGATGAAACAGATCCGGCTGTTGCGGCACCATGGATATTTGTTGCCGCAATGAGTTCAAGGTAAAGGCTTTTGAGTCCAAGCCGTCAAAGCTGATGCTGCCTGTTTGCGGGTCGAGAAAGCGGAATAACAATTTGGTTAACGACGATTTTCCGGAGCCGGATTGACCGACCAGCGCGACTTTTTCACCGGCTTTGATGTGCAGGGAGAAGTGCTCAAACAGTTGGGTTTGACCTGAGTTTTCTTCATTATAGGTAAAGCAGAGGTTGTTAAAGTCGATGGCGCCGCGAGTAATGGTCAGCGGTCGGGCATTGGCGGCATCGACCTCAATATCATCCTGCCTGAACACGTCGGCCATTTCGGAGGCATCGGCAAGGGCAGAGAAAAAGTTCCTGAAATTGCGTCCAAATTCCCATAAGCGCTGGATCAGCATGATCATGATCGACTGAAACAAAACAAACTCGCCGACCTGAAAATTGCCGGTTTTCCACTTTTGGATCATCAAATAAACCAACAGCAATTCAATGCCGAAGGTCATCAAGCCTTGCACGGCAAAGGAAAAAAACATTAATATCCAGGCGATTTTTTTCTTCCGGTACACAAAATCCGATGCCTGATTGATGCGCGCCTGTTCGACGGCTTCCATGGCAAAGCTTTTGACGATAAAGATATTGCTGACCGCATCCGAATAAACGCCGCCGACTGTTGAGTCAGCCTGGGCTACGGCTTTATCAAAACGCAGTTTCCATATCGAGTAGGCAATATTCCAGGTGACGAAGAGCATGACCCATATTAGAAAATAACCGGCGAATTCGGGCTGCTGCCGGTAGAAGATGGCAAATGCAATGCCTATCGCTACAATGTTCATAAAAAACTGGAACAGAAACCAGTCCATAATAATTTCAAAAGAACGCGAGAAGCGGTTGGCTTGCTTGATTAAGCTGCCGGAAAAACTGTTTTCGAAAAAAACGTATTTTTGTTTTTTAAGTACCTCGAAACAGCGCTTTTCCAGCAGATTAACGCCGCCGCCATCGAGCGGAACAATAGCGATTTCAAGCAACCGCCATGACAGCCAGATGCCCGCATAGATAATTCCGACCTGTTTCAGATTGTCCAGCAACAATGCCAGTGTGGCGTCCGAATAGGGTGCGGCCAATCCGTTGGCAATGTTTTTATAGTAAACCGGGGCTAATAAATCCAAGGTTACGGCAGAGGCCACAGCGAATAAAGCCAATAGGAAAAACCATTTTTTCTGCCAAATTACTCGGCTGTATTCTTTAAAGATAATATCCATTAGTCGTTTTTTGTAAGCGGAATACCCGATTATTGATTAGCTGGTGTTATGTAATGATTAAGGGACACCACGAAAACACGAAGTTTGTTTTCTTCGTGTCTTCGTGGTGTTTTTATGTGGTTTGAGTAGCAGCCGTTATTTATTAGCCCGATGCGCAATAATATCGTCAACTACGGCAGGATCGGCCAAAGTGGAGGTGTCGCCCAGGCTGCTGATTTCGTTGGAGGCCACTTTACGCAAAATACGGCGCATGATTTTACCGGAACGGGTTTTGGGCAAGCCCGGCGCCCATTGAATAATATCCGGGTGGGCAATGGGGCCGATTTCTTTCCTGACCAGTTCGATCAGTTCTTGCCGCAGTTGTTCGGAAGGTTCAATGCCGACATTCAAGGTCACATAAGCGTAGATGCCTTGTCCCTTGATGTCATGAGGATAGCCGACCACCGCCGCTTCGGCGACATGTTCGTGCAGCACCAGGGCGCTTTCGATTTCCGCGGTGCCCATGCGATGGCCGGAGACATTGATCACATCGTCAACCCGTCCGGTAATCCAGAAATAGCCGTCCAGATCGCGGCGCGCGCCGTCGCCGGT
The DNA here is from genome assembly GCF_030680395.1 of Methylobacter sp. GTDB lineage: Bacteria > Pseudomonadota > Gammaproteobacteria > Methylococcales > Methylomonadaceae > Methylobacter_A. The sequence continues at coordinate 13,461 of NZ_JAUXVR010000025.1, forward strand.
AAAATAATAGCCGGGGTAGTTTTTAAAATAGGTGTCGATAAAACGTTGATGATCGCCATAAACGGTGCGCGCTTGTCCCGGCCAGGACCGGCCGATGACCAAAATGCCCTCGGCTGCGCCTTCTCTGATTTGTCCTGAGTTGTCCATGATTTCCGGTTTAATGCCGAAGAAGGGCAGGGTGGCGGAACCCGGTTTTAAAGCTATTGCACCGGGCAGCGGCGTGATCAGGATGCCGCCGGTTTCGGTTTGCCACCAGGTATCCATGACCGGGCAGCGGCTGTCGCCGACCACATGGTAGTACCATTCCCAGGCTTCCGGGTTAATCGGTTCGCCGACACTGCCGAGAATTCTTAAACTGCGGCGCGAGCTGCTGCGGGTGACAAATTCATCGCCTTGCGCCATCAGCGCGCGGATCGCGGTCGGCGCGGTGTAGAAGATATTAACCTGATGTTTGTCGATGACCTGCCAAAAACGGCCGGCATCGGGATAAGTCGGCACGCCTTCAAATATCAAAGTGGTCGCGCCGTTGCATAACGGGCCGTAGATCATGTAGGAATGGCCGGTTACCCAGCCTATATCGGCGGTACACCAGTAAATGTCGCCGTCGTGGTAGTCGAACACATATTTGTGGGTCATGGCCGTGTACAGCAAATAACCGCCGGTCGTGTGCAAGACTCCTTTAGGTTTGCCGGTGGACCCTGAGGTGTACAGGATAAACAACGGGTCTTCGGCATCCATGTCTTCGGCGGGACAATCGGAGGAAGCGGCAGCCATCGCTTCGTGATACCAGACATCGCGCTGTTCGTGCCAGTCGACAGGATTGCCGGTGTTTTTTATGACGATGACTTTTTCAAGGCCGGGACAGGCCGCAGCGGCTTCATCGGCGTTGACTTTAATAGGTACGGTTTTTCCGCCGCGATGACCTTCATCGGCGCAGACCAGAAACCGGCAATCGGCATCCTGAATCCGGTCTTTTAACGCTTCGGCGGAAAAACCGCCAAACACAATCGAATGCACCGCGCCGATGCGCGTACAGGCCAGCATCACTGCTGCCGCTTCGCTGATCATCGGCAGGTAGATGCAAACGCGATCGCCTTTTTTGACGCCATGTGTTTTTAAGACATTGGCAAACTTGCAGATTTGCTCGTGCAATTGCCGGTAAGTGATTTTTTTGTCCTGCGCCGGATTGTCGCCTTCCCAGATAATGGCGACTTGATCGCCGCGCGTTGCAAGATGACGATCCACGCAATTGACGCTGACGTTGAGTTTGCCGCCCTCAAACCAGCGGATACGGCCGGTCTTGAAATCGCAGTCGGTGACTTTATCCCAAGGCTTGCTCCAGTCCAGAAACAGTTCCGCCTGTTCAGCCCAGAAAGCTTCCGGTTCGGCGATGGAACGCTGATACAGGGCTTTATATGACTCAGCGGTAATGTGCGCTTTAGCTGCTATTTCCGGCTTTATGTCATAAGTTTTGATGTCTGACATGGTGTAGTCCTTGGGTTCGGTTGAAAGTTTATTATCTTGCGTGGAATGGAAATTATCGCAAATTTTAAAGTTGATGCAGTATACACAAAAACCATTTTTCTAAACGTTGACAAGCGATTTACATGGCTATACATTAATGAAACCATTAAAAAATTAGTTAAAGGCGGTTATTATGGCAATCTCCAGTGAAGATATTATCCCTTTCGGTCAAGTCAGAGCACGGTTTACCGAACTCGCTGAAAATGTTTGTGCCGGTGCGGAAAAAATTATCACCCGTAATGGCGAAAGCTACGTTGCTCTGGTTGCAGCAAAAAAACTGGATTATTATCATAGGCTTGAACGGGAACATATTCATTTGTTGCTGATGCAGGAAGTAGAGCAAGGTCTAAATGATCGTGATGCAAATCGATTGCTTGATGTATCGGCTCTCCAAGAAAAATATGGCCGGTGACGATGGCGGCACTGCTCAAGACAAGGGTAACTGCGAATTTTGAACGTAACCTTGATGAAATCGAATGCTTTTTTAAAAAAATCGAGCAACCACGGCAATTCGAAGTGTTGCTGGATCAGCTTTTTGATACCATTATTCCTAATCTGCAACACTTTCCTTTGCTAGGCAAAGATTTTCTTGCAGAACCACAGGGCTCTGTCGAAAGCACTATGCTGTTACAGAAAATTAAATCCAGAATTCCGGAAGATGCCAGTATCCGGCAGTACCTGAGCAAAGACTACCTTGTGCTGTACTGGCTGGATAGCCAGGAAATAATGTTGCTTAGTATAAAACATCACAGGCAGCTTAGTTTTAATAGTCAGTAACAACTTACATCCATACCTTAACATTGACCTAAGAGGGAGTTTATGAACAATCGATTACTATGCGCCGCATTATTGTGGCTACCGGTTTTTGCAAGCAGCGCCGAGACTAAAGTGTCGGAGCATGTGCTGGAGAATGGTTTAAAGGTGCTGGTTAAGGAAGATCACCGCTCTCCGGTCGCAGTGTCCCAAGTCTGGTACAAGGTGGGTTCAAGTTATGAGTCGGGCGGTATGACCGGCATTTCTCATATGCTTGAGCACATGATGTTTAAAGGTACTGACAAGCATGCCCCCGGCGAGTTTTCCCGTATTGTCGCCGAAAACGGCGGCGAGGAGAACGCTTTTACCGGCACGGATTACACGGCCTATTTTCAAACCATGGAAGCGTCCAGGCTGGCGGTCAGTTTTGAACTGGAAGCCGATAGAATGCGCAATCTGCATCTGCTGTCCGATGAGTTGAAAAAGGAGCTGCAGGTGGTGACCGAAGAGCGAAGGATGCGCACCGATGATAATCCGCAGGCAAAAATGCAGGAACATTTTTCGGCGATGGCTCATACCAACAGTCCGTATAGAAATCCTGTGATCGGCTGGCCTTCCGATATTGAAAATTATAATGTTGAAGATCTTCAGGCTTGGTATCAACGTTGGTATGCTCCCAACAACGCGACGCTGGTGGTCGTGGGCGATGTGCAGCCCAAAGCGGTTTTCGCGCTGGCGGAAAAATATTTTGCCCCGCTTAAGCCCAGCGAACTGAAAGCGCTAAAGCCGCAAACCGAAGTCGAACAGTTGGGTGTTCGGAAGATGACGGTTAAATTACCGGCAAAACTACCCTATCTGGTCATGGGCTATAAAGTGCCGTCATTAAAAGTCGCGCAAAATGAGTGGGAAGCCTATGCGCTGGAAGTCTTGGCCGGTGTGCTGGACGGCGGCAGCAGCGCCAGGTTGGAGTCGGGATTGGTGCGCGGTAAGCAAATAGCCGTTTCTGTCGGGGCAAGTTACGGCTTGCACTCAAGATTGTCGGAATTGTTTACGCTGGAAGCTACGCCCGCCGAAGGGAAAAGCGTTTGGGATTTGGAAAGTGCATTAAAGGAAGAGATTGCCAAATTGCAAATCAAGCTGATCGATAATGATGAATTGCAACGGATTAAGGCTCAGGTTTTAGCTAAGGCCGTCTATGAACGCGATTCCAATTTTTATCAGGCCATGCAGTTAGGCATGCTGGAAACAGTCGGCCTGGGCTGGAAAAAAGTCGATGAATATGTCGATAAGGTCAATCAGGTTACTGCAGAACAGGTGCGTGATGTGGCGCGTAAATATTTAATTGAAGATAAATTGAATGTCGCTTATTTGGAACCGTTGCCTATCACTGGACACATTACCGAGACCAAGACCGAAAAAGGAGTTAGATAATGCGTATTCATCTGTTAAGTTTTATGTTGATAGCTGGGCTTGCGGCTTTTTGCAATCCAACGCAGGCCGCTGCAAAAATCGAACACTGGCAAACACCGCAGGGTAGCCGGGTTTATTATGTGCATACCGAAGGTCTGCCGATGGCGGATATACAAGTTGCTTTCGACGCAGGCAGTGCGCGTGACGGGAGCCGGTTCGGCCTGTCTGCGTTGACGTCTGCGCTGCTCGATACCGGGGCAGGGAAGTGGAACGCCGATGAGATTGCCCAACGTTTTGAAAGTGTCGGCGCGCAATTCGGCGCCAGCGTTTCCAATGATATGGCTTCCGTTTCGCTACGCACCTTAACGGATAAACCGTTATTCGATAAAGCGCTGGAGACTATGCAAGTCATTTTGACGAGTCCGGGTTTTAATGAAGCCGATTTTCAACGGGAAAAAAACCGGACTTTGGCCGGTTTAAAGCAGCAGGAAGAATCGCCCGCCGAGTTAGCCAGCATTGCTTTCTATAAGGCTTTATACGGCGATCATCCTTACGGACATCCGACTCCCGGTTCTATCCCCACGGTATCCGGCTTGGAGGCCGCGGATCTACGCAGTTTTTATCAAAAATATTATGTGGCCGCCAATGCGATGGTGGTGATTGTGGGCGACTTGTCCAGGCAGCAGGCGGAACAAACCGCCGAGAAGTTGGTCTCAGGCTTGCCGGCAGGTCAAAAGCCGGAGCTTTTGCCGGAAGTGGTCATGCCGGTGAAAGCGGGCAAGCAGCATATTGAATTTCCTTCCTCGCAAACTCATGTTCTGGTCGGGATGCCCGGCACATACCGTAAAGATCCTGATTATTTTATGCTGTACGTCGGCAATCATATTCTGGGCGGTGGCGCATTGGTGTCCAAACTTTTTGATGAAGTCAGGGAAAAGCGCGGACTGGCGTATAGTGCGAGCAGCTCTTTTGGGCCCTTGTTCAGGAAAGGACCGTTTGCGATCAGTCTGCAAACCCGCAATGATCAAACCGGGCAAGCGCTGGAGGTTCTCAATAAAACGGTGGCTGATTTTATTGCGCAAGGGCCAACGGAGACTGAGCTGATTGCCGCCAAGAAAAATATTACCGGCGGTTTTGCGATGCGTTTTGATACCAATAAAGAACTGGCCAGTTATGTGTCCATGATCGGTTTTTATGAAATGCCGCTGGATTATCTGGATACTTTCCAACAAAACGTTGAGAAGGTAACGGCAGCATCGATAAAAGATGCTTTTAAACGCCGCGTCGATCCGCAGTTAATGCAAACGATCACCGTAGGCGGGAGCGCTAAGAAGAGTGAAAAATAAGCTCAGGATTATCGGCGGTGACTGGCGCAGTCGGCAGTTAAGTTTTGTCGATGCGCCGGGCTTAAGGCCTACGCCCGCAAGAGTCAGGGAAACCTTATTCAACTGGTTGCAGTATGAAATTTTTGGCAAACAGTGTCTGGATTTGTATGCGGGTAGCGGGGCTTTGGGTTTTGAAGCCGCTTCCAGAGGCGCCAAGTCAGTGATTCAAGTAGAAAATAATGTCCAGGCCTGCCATTGTTTAAAAGACAATGCGCTTGCGCTGTCTGCCACCGACCGGATAAAAGTGGTGCAAAGTGATGTATTACGCTATCTGGCCGGGGATGCGCAAGCTTTTGACGTGGTGTTTCTCGACCCGCCATTCGGCCGGACCAATCCGCCGGGAGCGGATTTGCATTTACCTGAAGGGCGCAGGGCAGGACAGCCCTGTGTGACCAATCCGCCGGGAGCGGATTTGCATTTACCTGAAAGGCGCAGGGCAGGACAGCCCTGTGTGACTCTGGTGATTCAAACCTGTAGGCAGCTGGAAGCTTACGGCTGGCTGGCTAAACATGCCAAGATTTATGTTGAAACGGAACGGCATTTTGATTTTTCCGGAATGCCCGAAAACTGGCGGCAGCTGAAAAGTAAAAGCGCGGGCGAAGTCGGCTATCATTTATTCGAGCGTATTGAATAATGTCAGGTTATGATTACACGTAGTTATTTCTTCTTTAAGTTTGTCAGTTCGGCCCTATATTATTTAAATGAGTATTTTAAACCAGTCTCTTGGTATAGAATTGCCGCTTTTTTTGAAAATCACACACTATGCAAACCACTGCAATTTATCCGGGAACCTTTGATCCTATTACCAATGGGCATTTGGATCTGATTGCCAGAGCGTCCAGGCTTTATCACAAAGTGGTTGTCGCTGTGGCGGTTAACAGGGGTAAAACCCCGTTGTTTTCACTGGAAGAACGAGTGGATTTGGTTAAGGCGGTCACTTCGGAATTTCCCAATGTGGAGGTGATCGGTTTTGGTAATTTGCTGGTTGAATGCGCTAAACAGCAGGGAGCCAATGTGATTTTACGGGGGTTGCGTGCGGTATCCGATTTTGAATACGAGTTTCAGTTGGCCGGAATGAACCGGCGTCTGGCGCCGGAACTGGAGACTGTGTTTCTAACCCCGGCCGAACAATATGAATTTATTTCTTCGAGCATGATCCGTGAAATTGCACAGCTGAACGGCGACGTGTCCTGTTTTGTTCCTGATCTTGTTCACCAATGTTTAATCAATAAATTCAGATCCGAGTAAAGTATGGCTCTGGTTATTAATGAAGATAAATGTGCCCGTTGCGGCGTCTGTGAGCCTGAGTGTCCGAATGAGGCTATTTCTCAGACTGAGGATGCTTATGTCATAAATCCCGCATTGTGTACCGAATGCGAGGAACGTTATGGCGAACCTTTATGTGAAGCGGTTTGCCCTAACGATGGTATTCAGAAAGTCAAAGGCAGCTTGTATAAGAAGTGTTTGAGTTTATTTGGATGAGCAAGATTTATTGCTCATCAGTGTTGTAATGTGTAGGAGTATGTATGGCCCTTATTATTAATGATGAATGCATCAATTGTGATGTCTGCGAGCCGGAGTGCCCGAATGGCGCGATTTCTCAAGGCGAGGATATTTATATCATTAATCCTGACTTATGTACCGAGTGCGTAGGTCATCATGACCTGCCGCAATGCATGGAAGTTTGTCCGGTTGATTGCATAGACAAAGATGCCAAGCATGTTGAGGACAAGGAAAGTTTGTATCAGAAGTATTTGAAATTGATAGGTTAGTTTTTTTGTTATGTGTAGGGTGTGTGCGCACCGTCATACTGCATATTCAATGAATAAAGGTAAAGCCCAGATTGATTAATTAACCACGAAGACACGAAGGTTTAACTTGGCTTTTCTTCGTGGACTTCGTGCTGCTATGTTTTAAATTGATACGGATGCAGGGGGATTTTGCTTAACCAATCCAGACTTTCAGTCGTAGCGCCAACCGGTTTATATTCCGCTCCGACCCATCCCGAATAGCCCGATTTTTCAATGGCTGAAAACATGCGGTCAAAATCAATTCGCCCGGTACCGGGTTGTCCCCGGCCGGGACAATCGGCAAACTGGATATGGCCGATTTTATCGGCATGTTCGGCAATAAATTCCTCAGACTTTTCGCCCATCATTTGCATATGATAAATATCGTACTGCATAAACAGTTCAGGGTGGTTAAGCTGGGCTAACACGCTGAGCATTTGCGCTCCGCTATGGACGATAAATCCGGGCATATCGTGAGTATTGACCGCTTCAAACACTGTTTTGATGCCTAAAGGCGAAAAGGCCTCGACGGCGAAATACAGGTTTTCCTTAAAGGTTTCCAGATAGTGCTCCAGTCGGCTTTTGTCCAGGCAGCGCCCCGGCAAGACATTGATTACTTGCGGCTTTAACAGCTCGGCATATTCGACGGTTTGAGCGACGGCCAGCCTGAACTGATTGCATTTTTCATGTACGCAGGCAAGCCCTTCGCCGCCTTGCAACAAATCGGCGGCGTCTACATTAAACAAAACCAGATTTAAGTCGTATTCGTCCAGCTTGCCTTTTATGGCGGCTGCACTTAACTCATAAGGAAACTGAATTTCAACGGCGTTAAATCCGGCTTGCTTGGCGGCCTTGAATCGATCGATAAGCGCTACTTCGGTAAACAGCAGGCTCAGATTGGCGGTAAAGTTAAGCATCGGTTTTTGTGTAGAGTTTGATTAAAGTGGCGGGGTCTTGTTCCAGGTAACCGTGGCTGCCGTGCAGTTGCATCAGCTGCGCGGCCAGGGCGGACATGGGGACGGCGTTGCCTTGTTTAACGGACAAATCGACCGCCATGTTCAAATCCTTCAGCAGGGTTTTAACCCGCCACTTAACCGGCTCAAAGGTTTCGGTTGCCATTTCAGCGCCGGAGATTTGCAAGGGCTTGGAATCTGCAAAACCGCCTGCCAGCGCGGCGGGTATTTGCTTTGCATCAACACCGGCCTGTTTGGCCAGCGCCATCATTTCGGCGATCACCAGCACGTTGCAGCTGACAATCATCTGGTTGCAGATCTTGGTGATCTGGCCGCAGCCCACTTCGCCCATGTGGGTTAATTGCTTGTACAGCGGGGCCAGGACGAGCCGGGCGATCTCGATATTTTTCGCGCTGCCGCCCGCCATAATCGCTAGATTGCCTTGTTCTGCACCGGCAACGCCGCCGGAAACCGGCGCATCGACCCAGCCCATGGCGCATTTTTCATGCAGCAGCACTGCCAATTGCCGGGTGTTTTCCGGATGGATGCTGGATAAGTCAATCAGCAACTTGCCTTCAGTGCCGTTTGTCGCAACCTCATTGCGAACAATCGTGTCTACGGCCGCCGTATCGGCCAGACACAGGATAATCACCCCGGAGGCTCGGACTAATTCGGCAATGGATGAGCAGGCTTTGGCGCCTGAATCAGTGACCGGCTGAAGCTTTTCAGGGCTGCGGTTCCAGACATTGACGCTAAAGCCTGCATTCAGCAAACGCAAGGTCATCGGCTTGCCCATCAGGCCGATACCGATAAAGCCGAGGGTGGGTTTTTTATCTGACATTGTTTTTAATTGATCACGGGTTAATAAATGCCATACGGCGTTCGGCTAGCCAAATTCCCGTAGCGGGCGGCTTTAAGTGCAGATTTTACGATATAATGGCGCTTGATGGTGGCTTAGCTCACTTAAATATAAACCCTTGCTGCGTTTCGTCGGCAAGTTTAATCGAGAGGAAGTTGGCGTGGCAAAGGCTAGTGATTTAAAAAGAGGCATGGTGGTTGAGATAAACGGCATACCGCATGCGGTTAAGCAGGTCGACGCTAAAAGTCCGTCGTCCCGTGGCGCGTCAACCTTGTATAAAATCCGTTTTACCAATCTTAAAACCGGCCAAAAACTGGATGAGTCTTTAAAGGGGGATGACTTTTTTAAGGATGCCGATTTGGTGCGCGCCAAAGTGCAGTTTTCTTATGTAGATGGAGATAGTTATATCTTCATGAATATGGAAGATTACACCCAATACACTTTGAGTAGTGATGATTTGGAAGACCAAATCGACTATTTGACTGAAGGGCTTGAAGGCATAGTCGCCTTGTTGGTGGATGATGCTGTACTGGGTATTGAACTGCCGAGTTCGGTGGTGATGGCGATAGTGGAGACGGCTCCGGCTATTAAAGGAGCGACGGCGTCAGGACGCACCAAAACGGCCAGATTGACCACCGGGCTGGAGGTTCAGGTGCCCGAATATCTGGAGACTGATGAGTTGATTAAGATCAATACCGAAACAAAAAAATTCATGTCTCGCGCTTGAGTCATGCCTGTTCGTTTAAGCGTTGCCCAAGGTGAATTTGAATTAGACCGGTTGCCAAAACGACCGAGAGAGTTGCTGCGCGCCTGGGACGCGGCGGATGAATATCTGCTCGACACGCTTGCAGAACAGCCAAAGCTACCGGATGCTGCGCGGGTTTTGATAGTGAATGACAGTTTCGGTGCTTTGGCCGTAGCACTGAGTGCTTTCCGGCCTTATGCCATATCGGATTCCTATCTGTCGCAGCAGGCCACGCGACTCAATCTTGCCGCAAACGGCTTGCCTGAATACAGCGTCAGTTTGCTGAACAGTCTTGAAATGCCGGAGGGTGTATTTGATTGGGTGCTGATCAAGGTACCGAAGACTCTGGCTTTACTGGAAGACGAGTTGATACGCTTGCGCCCGCATTTAACTGCTTCAACCCGGGTTATCGTAGCGGGTATGATCAAAACCCTGCCGTCCTCGGTTTGGAAGTTGCTGGAACGGTTGGTCGGGCCGACGACGACCTCGCTGGCAAGAAAAAAGGCGCGGCTGATTTTTGCATCGCCTGATGCCGCACTGGCTGTGCCGCCCAGTCCTTACCCGGTTTGTTACCGGCTTGAAAATACCGAGTACCTGATTAGCAACCACGCTAATGTATTTTCGCGCGACAGTCTTGATATAGGTACGCGCTTTTTTCTCCAGCATCTCCCATCCCGGCAGGATGCCTGCGACATTATTGACTTGGGATGCGGCAACGGTCTGGTCGGTTTAATGGCCGCCGAACGTAGTCCTGCGGCGACCGTGCATTTTGTCGATGAGTCATTTATGGCGGTGGCATCGGCCAGGGATAATTTTCAGCGTGCTTTTGGAGGGCAGCGTGAGTCGACTTTTCGTGTTGGCGACGGATTGATGGAGGTTGAGTCTGCATCAGTCGATCTGATTCTTTGCAATCCGCCGTTTCACCAGCAAAATACGGTAGGCGATCAGATTGCAGTCAATTTATTCAAACAGTCGCGCAGAGTATTGCGCAAAGGCGGCGAGTTGTGGGTGATCGGCAATCGGCATCTGGATTATCGTAGCTATCTTGATCGTCTTTTTGGGGCGCATTCGGTCGTCGCATCCAACTCGAAATTTGTTATCGTGAAGTCGAGTTTGGCGGACTAATTTGTAGAGCAAGCGCAAAAAATCAGGCAAAAAAAACTCCCGATGCGTGAGCGTCGGGAGTGAGAAGTCAAACAGGAGAGATACTGTTTGAGGTAGGATACCAAGAGGGGTAAAACTTTAGTCGAGCAATCTGCGACTCAAAACTATGTTGCTGAATATAGCGGCCGTTGCAAACGTGATTGTTGAAACAATGAATTCACCGGAAAGAAAGCCTAAAATACCAACGATAAACATCAGTCCTATTAAAATATCTCTTTGAAAATCAGTCATTTTAAAGCTCCTTTGTTATTTTGTGGGTAAGAAGTAATCAACGTTGGATACACTATACATACGTACATATTGGTTGACAATATCAGTAAGTATTAATTAATAGTTTCTTTTATAGAAACAATTGATTTTTAGAATTTGCTTGGTTCATATTTAAATGCGGAAAAATCAGCTAAAATTTTGTAGCTAAAGGATTACAAGGCTTGAAGCGGATTTCAGGGTGAATATTTTGTGATACTTGCAAGTACCGCTTTTAGTCGAAATAAACGGGCCGCTATAAATGAGGATATAACTGAACGGAACTATACGGTGAATCTGTACCTCAATTCAGGTCTCAGGCGGTAAAACCGGGGTGCTAAACCGTTTGATAAGCGCAGAAAACCATGATGTTTGTCTGAGCTCGCAATCGATATAGACGCGCCGCTAAAGTCGGTGAGGCCATCCAGCGCATCGAGCTGTGCGGAAGAAAGATTGGGAATGGTATACAGGGTTTTAATGAAGATATAAGGTTTCCCGCTGACGCAAGAATCTGGAAGAAAGCCTTATTTTAATATCGGTAGCGCTTTGATTGAATCAGTAAAGCGCCAAGCAGCTAATTTATGTTATTCGATTAACGCCAGCAAATCCCTTTCCAGTAAAACACTGCTGCCAAGGTTGAGTTCAACCAATCGACGTAGTTCGGAAATACTGTCTATATCGATATGCTCACATTTAAAGCCCACTTTATTGCCTACAACATGCGTTGCAGTTAGTTCCATTTTTATTTGCACCTGTTCGGACAATCGTAAGATGAGGGTGTAGAGTTTCTCCGGATCTTCTTTCCAGGGAAGCTCAAAACGTAATAAACAGCCTTTTAAGGACAGGTCGATGATTTCGCAGTGCCACGTTTTTTCTTCGCAGTTTAAAATAGCTTCGGCCGCGTAGAGAATGCGATGAAAATGCCGGTTATCGTTGTTTTCTATTGGATGCATGGATTTAATTCAAAAAGAATTGCAGGGATGTGTTGTCAATAACCAGCACATCATTCGTGTTTAATTTTAATGATTTATCGTTTAAGGGCTCATTGTTTACAGTTATCGTGCCGCTATTTTCCAATACGGAAACGAAATAACCTTCTTTTCTCTTTGATATTGCAATAACGCCGTTGCCGTTATGGCCCAGTCGCGTCATGGATTTTTTTAATTGCAGAATCTTACCAATATTACTGCCGGTCATAACTTGTAAATTAGCGGCAGGAATATGTAATTCACTGTCAATTTCCTGATTAAGCGATTTTACGTCTTCGTCGATGAGACTATTGAATGCGGGGGATTCTACAAATTCTGCAGTATTGAAAATGATGTCATGCTTTCCCATTGATATCATATCGTTGTCATTGAGATTGCAAACTTTGATTTTTTTACCGTTGATGATTAGCGGGAATTCATCATTGAGCTGTTTGATAGTGCAGTCATCGTCACGAATAATAATGACGGCGTGAGCCGGAGCGACTGCCAGACTGTCAATGGTTAAATCATTGGTTTCATCGCGTCCGATATGCACAATACCGTGTTCAAACAGGCCTGAATGGATAGCTTTATCTTTAAAAAAAACAGTGAGTTTTGCCATTGAATTGGTAGCGCATCTTTAAACGAACCCTGATTATAGACGGTATTATTTTAGTTGTTCAAGAAATTACCCTTTTTTGCCTATAACTCATTCGGTATGGTGATAAGGCTTATTTCTTAGGCAGAAATCTAACCAGTTTAACGCTGTTTTCATCACGTTTTATGATTTCCAGCAAGTAGTCATGCAATCTGATGCTGGTTCCTGTTTCGGGTATGGTTTCCATAAACTCAATGATAAGCCCGTTGAGTGTCTTTGGTCCTTCCGTAGGAAGCGCCCATTGTGTGACGCGGTTTAATTCCCTGATGGTAATATTGGCATCAACCAGATAGCTACCGTCACTTTGCGCTCTTACGGCGACGTCATCGGTGATCAATTCCCCTACAATTTCTTGTAGTAAATCGTCCAATGTAACCAGTCCTTGCACGTCGCCATATTCATCAACCACCAGGCCTATGCGGATTTTTTCATGTTTAAAACGCTGCATTTGGTTATGTACCGGGGTGCTCTCAGGGATAAACGAGGGTTTATCCAGGGCGTTTATGATGGTCTGTTTGTCAAAATCTTGCTGATTAAGCAATACCAGTATTTTTCTTAAATGGATAAAACCAATAATTCTGTCAATGCTGGTTTTGTAGACCGGTAATCGGGTATGCGGACTGGTCTTTATTTGAGCAATGATGCCTTCAATCGGCAATTCAAGGTCTATGCCGATAATTTCATTGCGAGGCGTCATGATGTCTTCAACAGTTGCCGACTCGAGTTCGAGTATGCCCATCAGCATTTTTTGGTAGCGTATAGGCATTAAGCTTTCTGCATCGCTAATAATACTTTTTAATTCGTCTTTATTGAGTGCGTCATGGCGGTTTTTTTTGACATCGACACCGATTATGCGGAGTAACAGATTAACAAATAAATTGACGAACCAAACTACGGGATACAGGATTTTTAGTAAGAGGGTGTAAATCCAGGCGGCCGGGAAGGCAAGCGGCTCGGGTTTAATTGCGGCCAGTGTCTTGGGTGTTACTTCCGAGCAAATAAGCATTACGATAGTCAAAATTCCGGCAGCGATAGCGACACTGGATTCTTCATCTGCGTAGAGTTTAATGGCGATGACAGTCGCTATCGATGAAGCGAAATTATTGACAAAGTTATTACACAGTAAAATTAAGCCGAGCAAGCGCTCCGGTCTTTGCAGTAATTGATGTGCTTTGATGGCACCGGAATGATTTAGTTTAACCAGATGTTTTAAACGATAACGGTTTAATGTCATCAAGGCCGTTTCCGAGCCGGAGAAAAAAGCGGAAAGAATAAGCATGGCGGCAAGTATGCCAAACAGCATACTAAGGGGTATATCGTTCAAAGAAAGTGTACTCTTGGGTTGTGAAAACAACTCTAGTGTCTATGATGAGAAATTTTTGTCAAGCCTGGATACGGGTTGCGGGTTGTTTTATTTATGTAAATCACATTAAAAAGCTCTTAGAACAGTATGAAATAAAAAAGAATTTTGACATGATGATGATTCGATGCTTAACTTTGCCAAATAGCTAAATAATTAAAAAGAATTATTTTTAAGGTCGTTCCGAGTGATGAGCCGCAGTTATTGTTGCGGAAAGTGTATGGCTAAACCTGAATGGCCTCAATGTGATTGATGAGTGTAAAAATATGGCGTTACCGCGTATTTTGTTAATTGACGACAATAGAATAAGAGTCCAGCAACTGGAGACGGTTTTTCAGTTTATGGGGTACAAAATAGAAATTGCCGGTTCAGCGGATTATGCATCTTGTTTTAACGAAACTGATCAGTTATGTGGGATTTTTGTCGGTGATGGTATTGATAAGCAGGCAACTGTGGTCAGTAATATTGTGGAACGGGCAAATAAAATCCCTGTCATTTTATTAATCAACAAGGGAACGGCACTCCAGGTTTCGACCGCAATTACTAATAGTGTGTTTCATGTGCTGGAATGGCCCACTACGCATCCGGTCTTGAAACCGATACTCGACAAGCTCTCTGTATCCGGTACGCAAACCACATTTACGGTGCGAGACGCGTCGGACCGTCGCTCATCTTCAGTTGACCGGCTAAAAGGCAAGAGTCAGGCTATTGTCGGTATCCGTAAGTTGATTGATCAGGTTGCAGAATCGGATGCGACGGTTTTAATTCTGGGCGAGTCGGGAACAGGAAAAGAAGTGGTTGCTCGCGCTTTGCATGACGCCTCATTCCGAAAAGACAAGCCGTTTGTGCCGATAAATTGCGGCGCGATACCAGGTGAATTACTGGAAAGCGAGCTGTTTGGCCACGAAAAAGGAGCGTTTACCGGCGCTTTAAGCGCCAGGCAAGGCCGTTTTGAAATGGCGGAAGGCGGAACTCTTTTTCTGGACGAAATCGGCGATATGCCTCTCGCCATGCAGGTCAAGTTATTGCGTGTATTGCAGGAGCGTACCTTTGAACGCGTAGGCAGTAACAAAACCATACATTGCGATGTGCGGGTTATTGCTGCAACGCACAGGTATCTTGAACACGAGATTAAAGAAAACCGGTTTCGGGAGGATCTGTTTTATCGCTTGAATGTTTTCCCTATTGAAATACCGGCTTTAAAGGACAGGGCTGAAGATCTCCCTCTGTTAGTGAATGATCTTATCGCCCGCATGGAGGCCTCCAATCGCGGCTCAGTACGACTGACTAATGCGGCATTGGCCGTGCTGATGCAACATGAATGGCCGGGGAACGTCAGGGAATTGGCAAATTTAATTGAAAGGTTGGCTATTATTAATCCCAAAGGACTTGTGGATGCGGCTGATTTGCCGGAAAAATTTCAGCACTACAAAGTTTCTGAAGAAATTATTGATGATATCGAAGCCGTTGATCTGGAAGAGGATGATCAGTCCGGGCAAATTGAAGTCATCGGTGCTTTTGAGGGAGCGTTGCATTCTTTAGCGCAATTGCCGGAGCAGGGCATCGATTTGAAAGAATATTTGAATGTTTTAGAGGTCGATTTAATACGTCAGGCGTTAAATGAATGCAGCGGAGTGGTGGCTCATGCCGCTAAACGCTTGAATATGCGCCGCACAACATTGGTTGAAAAATTACGGAAATATGATTTGCAGCGTTAAAGATAAAACGTCATTTTTTTGTCATTTATCCGTAAGGCATTGAAAGTACGCTGATTAATTTTTGGTCTGATTTTTGCTTGCTTTTATTAAAGTAAGTTTAAGTTGCAGCAAACCAGAGCGATCAGACATGAATACCCATAAAACTCAAAAAAAGCAGAAAACCGAACAGCTCACCGATGCATTCCGCATTTTTAACGAGCTATCCCAGAATTTATCTGTTTCATATCAAGGATTGGAAGAGCAGGTTGCCAAACTGCACGGTGAGCTTGCCTTTGCCCATAGTGAGCGACTTAAAACCCTTGAGGAAAAAGAAAGGCTTGCCAGTCGCCTGGAAAAAATACTGGCGGCGCTTCCTGCCGGGGTCATTGTGCTGGATGTGGATGGGAAAGTTGTGGATTGCAATGCGGTAGCGACAGATTTTTTAGGCGAACCGCTGATTGGTCTGGACTGGTTTGACGTTGTCGCCCGCAGCCTGATTCCCGTTTTTGGCAACCCTCATGAGCGTCAATTGAGTAATGGTAAGCGGGTGAATATGACCGTCAGTAGAGATGTTGCCTGCAGCGATTCCACGGGTACCGGGCAAATTATTCTGTTATCGGATGTCAGTGAAATGCGAAACCTGCAAGATATGCTGAATCAGCAGAAGCAGTTGTCGGCAATGGGAGAAATGGTCGCGAGTATGGCGCATCAGGTCAGAACGCCGCTGGCGACGGCAATACTTTATGCGTCGCAAATGAGCAACCCGGCGCTGGATGATGAAAAGCGGCAGCGGTTTTCACAAAAAATTCTTGAACGTCTGCAATATTTGGAACGACAGGTTAACGACATGTTGATTTTTGCCAAAGACGGACGCTTGGCGATGGAGACTTTTTCATTGGCCGAATTATTAAATCACCTCAGGGAAACAGTTAAAGAATATACCGGTAACGGCAGGATTGATTTGCAGATTATCAATGACGTGCAAAATGATGCAATGCTGGGTAATGAAAATGCCTTGCGCGGTGCGCTGCTTAATTTATTAAATAATGCGGTTGATGCGGTAGGTCAGGCTGGGTGCATACAAATTTCAGTAGTTCAGCTTGACGACTATAAGCTGCGGATTGTTATTAAGGATGATGGTCCGGGCATTGCCAAAGAGCTTGGGCAGCGGGTTTTTGAGCCGTTTTTCACCACCAAGATCCACGGTACCGGCTTGGGCCTGGCTGTCGTTGACAGCGTAGTGAAAGCGCATGGCGGCCATGTATCTGTTGAGTCGGATCTGGGGCAAGGCACTGTTTTTACGTTAGTCCTTCCTTGTATAAGCCAGTCATATAATTTGTTGCCGGGCGGTTTTTCCGGCAAAAATCACCATCAAATGGAGATGAGATATGAAACAGTATGATGTGTTGGTTGTTGAGGATGACCTGTCATTATGCGAAGCGCTTTGTGACACGCTGGAGATAGGTGGTTATCGTGTGGTTTCGGCTCGTAACGGTACTGAGGCATTAATCAAGCTGGAGCTTGGTCGGTTTAAGCTGGTCGTTAGCGATGTGCAGATGCCGGTTATGGACGGTTTTCAATTGTTGAAAAATATGCAGCATAAATATTCGGAAACGCCGGTACTGCTGATGACGGCTTTCGGAACCATTCCCAAGGCAGTGGAGGCCATGCAGGCAGGTGCTTCCGATTATCTGATCAAGCCATTTGATGCGCAGGCTCTGGTAAATAAGGTGGCTGATTATGTGGTAGCCAATCCGACGGCGGCCAATACTGCGGATAATGAGCGGGTTGTGGCAGACGAAAGCATGAAAAAACTCTACGTTTTGACCGCCAAAGTCGCCAAAACCGATGTTACCGTGTTGTTACAGGGTGAAAGCGGAACCGGTAAAGAGGTTATTGCCCGCTATATTCATCAGAATTCAACGTACCATCAAGGACCATTTATCGCGGTAAATTGTGCGGCAATTCCTGAAAATATGTTGGAAGCGATGTTGTTCGGGTATGAGAAAGGCGCTTACACCGGGGCGGTTCAGGCCATGCCCGGAAAATTCGAACAAGCGCAGGGCGGTACGTTGTTGCTGGACGAAATAGCCGAAATGGATTTAGGTTTGCAGGCGAAATTATTGCGAGTACTGCAAGAAAAGGAAGTCGAGCGCTTGGGTAGTCATAAAAAAATCAAGCTGAATGTCAGAATTTTGGCGGCGACCAATCAGAAGTTAAAAGAACAGATGGAGCAAGGGCGGTTTCGTGAAGATTTATATTATCGTCTCAATGTGTTTCCTATTAATATTCCCCCGTTACGCAATAGACCGGGCGATATTTTGCCGCTGGCACAGGAATTGATGCAGCGCCATAGACTGGAAGGCAAAAAATTGCCTGAATTTGATCATGAGGCCGCTGAAAAAATGTCGGCTTACAGTTGGCCTGGTAATGTCAGGGAGCTGGATAATGTGGTGCAGCGAGCGCTTATTTTGCGGACTGGCGATACAATTACGGCTGATGATTTGGTGTTTGAGGATACGGGATCGATGATGGACGTGATTAACAGGAGTTCTTCTGTTACGGCCGCAGAGCGGATGTACGATACGTATCCGATTGATATTAAAAACGAAAAATCGGATATTGGCGGGTTGGGCGAAGGGGTTCGCTCTGCCGAAGAGAGCATTATTTTACAGACCTTACAGATGGAAAACGGCAGCCGCAAAATAACCGCTGAAAAGTTGGGCATTAGTCCCAGAACACTCCGATATAAAATGGCAAGGATGAAAGATTCGGGTGTTATTATTTCATGCTAACATGTGGCATTAAAAATGCTCTAAACTCTATATTATTAAGAATGTAAGAGGAAAACCCCATGAGTGAGATGAATGTAAATCAAGTTTTGGCTCAGATGCGGGCAATGTCACTTGAAGCCGGCGGCGGTAAAGTGCAAGAGGCAGGTGGTGGCGCTGATTTTGCGGCAATGCTAAAGCAAACCATAGGCGCTGTTAATGACACCCAGCAAACTGCCGGAAAAATGACGGAGGCTTTTGAGACAGGCGATACTAATGTAAGTCTCGCTGAGGTTATGGTGGCTTCGCAAAAAGCTAGTGTTTCATTTCAGGCAATGCTACAGGTCAGAAATAAATTAGTTGAAGCCTATCAAGATGTCATGAATATGCCAATGTAGTCCGGCAAACTGTAATTAAAAGATGAGCGAACAGAGCGGTAATAGTCTAATTGAAGCAAATCGCCAGCATGATCCGATGGCAAAAAATAAGGGTCATCTTGATGGTGAAGCGTCCCATATTTTTGCGGCCAACGTTGATGCGCATCCCGCTATTAAAGGCTTGGCCGGACTGACCATAGCGCGTCAGATCGGGTTGATGCTGGGTCTGGCTTTGAGTGTCGCTATTGGCGTTGCTATTGTTCTATGGTCTCAGGAGCCCTCTTACGGGCGCTTGTATTCCGAAATCGGTGAAAGCGACGTCTCTGAAATTCTTGAAATTCTTAATAAAGAGAACATTAAGTATAAAGTCGAAACCGGTTCCGGAGCTATTATGGTGCCTATGGATCAGGTGAGTGCAGTAAAGCTCAAATTGGCAGCTCAGGGGTTGCCCAAAAGCAATAGTCTGGGATATGAGTTGCTGGATAAAGATCAGGGCTTCGGTGCCAGCAAAAGTGTCGAAACGGTACGCTTCCAGAGAGCCTTGGAAGGCGAGATTGCTCGAACTATTATGTCCATCCAGAATGTAAAGACGGCCAGGGTATTGTTAGCCATCCCTGCTCAGTCGGTGTTTGTGCGGGAGCGTAAGAAACCCAGTGCTTCCGTCATAGTCAATTTATACCAAGGCAGATCGCTCGATAAAGGCCAGGTTGAGTCAATTATTCATTTAGTGGCTTCCAGTGTGCCTCAACTGGAGGCTGAGCAAGTAACCGTCGTCGATCAAAAAGGTCAGTTGTTAAATAGCAATGACTCATCAGCAGCAGGTAATTTGACCTCCAGGCAATTTGAATACAAGAAAAATATTGAAGAGCATTTGATGGGGCGAATTGAAAATATTTTGTCGCCATTGGTGGGAAGCGACGGGATGCGCGTGCAAATTTCAGCGGATGTGGATTTTACCGAGACTGACCGAACTCAGGAAATGTTTAATCCTGATTTGCCGGCTTTAAGAAGCGAACAAACATCGGAAGAGCAAAGTACGTTGTCCGCTACTCAGGGTGTGCCTGGCGCGTTATCAAATCAACCGACTCCTGCGGGTACGGCTCCGGATCCGTCAGCACCCGCTCCCGCAGCGCCAGCTGCTGCCGGTGCAAACGCAAATGTGCCGGCTGTGCCTGCCCCGGCGGCAAGTTCGACTGCCACGCCCGGGTCGGTTGCAAAAAATGCAACCAGGAATTACGAACTGGATAAAACTATTACCCATACCCGGTTGGCTACAGGGGCATTGCGCAGATTATCAGTGGCCGTAGTCGTTGACGATCGACATGTTGCTCAAGGCGATGGCGCGGTTAAAGCTCAGCCTTATTCTCAGGAAGATATTCACCGTTTTAGTGATCTGGTTAAGCAGGCGGTAGGCTTTGACAGTAGTCGGGGTGATCAGGTTACAGTCACGAATGTGACTTTCAAAATAGATGAACTTATTGAGGCATTGCCGGCAATACCCGTTTGGGAGCAAGGTTGGTTTCTTGATCTTATGAAACAGGTTGCCGCCGTGTTGGCCGTATTATTTCTGCTTTTTGGGGTATTGCGACCTACCATGCGCAGTCTTGTCGGTCGGGACATGGAAGAGAAAAAAGCGGTGGCTTTGGCTGAGGCACAAGAAAAGGCAGCTGCAATAGGGGGATCCGTTCGCTTTAATGAGCAAGGCGCACCTGTCGCTGTACCGGCCGGTCAAAAAAACGTAAGCTTTACAATGCCCAATGAAATGGAAATGCAGGATTTGCTGCTTCTGGATGTGCCCCAGAGTTATGAACATCGCTTGGAATATGTGAAGAGATTGGTCGATGACGATTCGAAAGTAGTCGCGCAGGTTATTAAATCGTGGATTAAAAAAGATGGCTAAGGCGGAAAAACAGTTAACCCAAGTTGATCGTGCCGCGGTATTGTTGCTGGCGCTGGGAATGGATAGGGCGGCGCTCGTTCTAAAGCATATGTCTCCCAGGGAAGTGCAGATTTTAGGCATCACCATGGCAAGCGTGGGGGAAATTTCCATCGAGATGATGGATGAGGTGGTTGAGGAGTTTATCGTCTCGGTAAAGAGGCAGACTGCCTTGGGGATGGATACCGATGAGTATATTCGTACTGTGTTGATCAGCGCTTTGGGCGCAGATAAAGCGAACAGTATCCTTGATCGAATTTTGCAGGGCGGTAATACTAAAGGTATCGAGCAGCTGAAATGGATGGATACCCGGTCGATTGCAGACATGATTCGGTTGGAGCATCCTCAGATTGTCGCGACGATTATGTCGTTGATGGAAAGTGAGCAGGCGGCCGATGTGATGATGTTTCTGCCCGAAAGTATGCGCTCCGATTTGATGATGAGAATTGCAACGATGAAAGGCATACAGCCATCGGCCCTGCGTGAGTTGGATCAAATCATGGAAAAACAACTAACCGGCTCTGATAATGTTAAGTCGACGAATATCGGCGGTGTCGATGCGGTGGCAAATATTTTAAATTTCCTGGATGGCGGAGCCGCAGATTTAGTAATGTCGGGAATTGCCGAACACAGGTCTGAATTGGCCCAGGAAATTCAGGAGAAAATGTTCACCTTTGAAGATCTTACCTCTATTGATGAAAGAGGTATGCAGACATTGTTGCGCGAAGTTTCAACCGGACAGCTGTTGCTGGCTTTACGGGGTGTGGGTAGTGAGCTTAAGGAAAAAATATTCAGTAATATGTCCAAACGGGCGGCAGAAATGCTGCGTGATGACTTGGAAGCTTCACCGCCCGCCAAGTTAAGCGAAGTGGAATTGGCGCAGAAAGATATATTGGCCATTGCTAAAAAACTGGCCGATGCAGGCGAGATACAAATGGGTGTAGGTGGTGATGAACTCATCTAAAACGCCCAGATTCACAGCAGCCGAGTTGGAATCGTTAAGGTTATGGAGTATGCCGGATGTTTCCGGGGAGGATGTCAGGGAGTCGGAGACAGTGGAGCTTGAGGATGAGCCGACACCGATTTTAACGGTTGATGAAATTGAAGCCATGCAAAAGCAGGCGTATGACGAAGCATTTGCGCAAGGTAAAATGCATGGTTTTCAGCAAGGTTTTGATGAGGGTTCAAAAAAAGGCTACGAAGATAATTTACATTTGCTGCAAAGCCAGGCGGCAACGCTGGTCGGTCTTTTGGAGTCTTTAAGTGAGCCGTTTAAGCGCCTTGATGAAGAAGTGGAAAAAGAGCTGGTTAAGCTGGCTATAGGTATTGCGACGCAAATGATACGTCGGGAAATCAAGTTGGATCCAGGACAAATCGTTGCCGTTGTTCGGGAAACAATTAATGTTTTGCCGCTGGCGTCACAAAAGATTAGTTTGAAATTGCATCCTGAAGATGCCGAGTTGGTGCGTTCTACATTGGCGCTGGATGAAATGTCGCCAAGCTGGGGTATAGTTGAGGATCCGTTAATTACTCGTGGCGGTTGCGAAGTTGACACCGAAATTTCTCATGTTGACGCGACTGTAGAGCATCGATTGGCTGCTGTTATAGCAACCATACTGGGTGGCGAGCGGGAGAACGATTGCAAGAATGCAGGAGGTAGCGCAACCCAGGGAGTCGTTGCCGAGGATAAAGGTTCGTGATTCCGGAGGCGGATCGGTCACAAATTTGGTTGGCTAAATTAAAGCCTTATTCTGAAAGATTGGCAGAAGTACCTGAGCTTGTTGTCGAAGGCAAGCTTTCCCGTATGGTGGGTTTGACGCTCGAAGCGGTGGGCTGTCGAGCGGCTATTGGTTCGCGCTGTCGAATTGAGACTAAAGGCGGCAGAATGATTGAAGCGGAAGTTGTGGGTTTTTCCGATGCGCGAATTTTTTTGATGCCGACTGCCGAAGTTCATGGGCTTGAGCCGGATTGCCGAGTTATTCCCATGGGCAAAAATAGCTTGGCTAGAGTGGGTTTTGGTCTTTTGGGGCGCGTGCTGGATGGTGCCGGCAATGCGATTGATGACAAAGGTCCGCTTAAAACGGATGCGCTGATTTCGCTCAACGGCGTGCCGATCAATCCACTGTCGAGACGGCCCATACGTGAGCCGCTTGATGTTGGTGTTAGGGCTATAAATTCGATACTCAGCGTGGGACGCGGACAACGTATGGGTTTGTTTGCGGGCACCGGTGTTGGCAAGAGTGTGCTATTGGGCATGATGACCAAATTTACCAAGGCGGATATTGTTGTTGTCGGCCTGATTGGCGAACGGGGGCGAGAAGTTAACGAGTTCGTACTGAAGACCTTAGGCGAAGAGGGGCTTAAAAGAGCGGTGGTGGTTGTTTCGCCTGCAGATTGCCCTCCTTTGATGCGTGTTCACGCGGCGTTATTGTCAACCAGTATTGCCGAGTATTTTCGTGATCAGGGGCTTGATGTTTTGTTGTTGATGGACTCATTAACGCGATTTGCACAGGCGCATCGTGAAATTGCCTTAGCCATCGACGAACCGCCTGCCACCAAGGGGTATCCGCCTTCGGTCTTTGCCAAATTGCCGCATTTGGTGGAGCGCGCCGGTAATGCCGATCACGGCGGGGGATCTATAACTGCATTCTATACTGTTCTGGCTGAGGGCGATGATACTAATGATCCTATTGCCGATGCGGCACGAGGGGTACTGGATGGGCACGTCATATTATCCAGGAGCTTGGCTGAATCAGGACATTTTCCGGCCATCGATATAGAGGCGTCAATCAGTCGGGTTATGCCGGACATTATTGATGCCGGACATCTGCAAATGGCGCGGGAATTAAGGCGCTTATATTCACTTTATCAACAAAACCGAGATTTAATCAGTGTCGGTGCTTATCAACCAGGGTCGAATCCTAGAATCGACAAGGCCATTGAAAAAAATCCGGCGATTTTAGATTTTTTGCAGCAGGACATGGATGAGCCGGTTGATATCAATCGGAGTTTACAAGAGCTGGCTATGTTACTGGGCATGAACAGGGCAGCCACCGGCTGATATCCAAACCCCTTCGGGATAACCAAAGGACATAAGTGAAAAAATCGCAACGCATTAAAACGATTGTAGAAATTAAAGCGACTCAGGAAAAGAGCGCTTTGGAAGTGCTGGGTGCAGTTCAGAGAAAACTCCAGGGCATGCAGGTGCAAGTTGAAGGATTAAGGAACTATCGGAAGGAATATCAGGATAGATTTGACCAGTTGGGTAGTAGGGGCGTCAATATTGCACAGCTTCTGGAGTTTAGGTCGTTTATTGATAAGCTCGATAAGGCAATAATTGGGCAGGAACAAGTGCTGAGATCAATTGAAGCTGAAGTAATAGCCAAAAGAAAAATATGGGAAGAACTGCATCATAAAACCCAGAGCTTACAGAAAGTTTGCGATTCGGCTTTGGTGATAGAGATGAAGCAAGAGGCTAAGCGAGAGCAGCAAGAGCAGGATGAGCGGGCATCCAGAATCGGTCGAAATAACTCAAGTGGCATGGGAAATGCTTGATAATTAATTGAATCTCAGGGGAATTGATTATGATTATTGAAAGCGCAAATTTATCATCTTTGACATCAAGCAGCAGTATGGTTGAAAGCATGTCTCCGCCTTTGATTGATGGTGGTGTTATTGTCGAAGGCTTCTCGGGTGCATTAGTGGCGCAGCTTGAGTTGTTGAGCAATATAAAAGCTGGGGATTCGTTGCCGTTACAGACGCAGGATATTGCTGGGTTTCAAAGTGTTGTCGGTTTGCCGGCAACCACCGTTGATGCGCAAGATTTTGCCGCTTTATTAGGCAATGATTTGCCGTCGACATACAACGCAAAAGACGATATTGACCATGAGGCTGCTTTGGCTGCGGTCACTGACACATTAAAATATATTGCCATGGGTACTGCTCCTGAAGAAAAAGCTGCGGTGGTTGAGCAAAATGTGAAGGCTGTGATTGCAATGGGTACTCAGGCTGAGCAAAACATGGCAAATGTGGTTGCAGCAGCTGCTCCGACTGAGCAGAATATGAAAAATGTAGTTGGGACGGACGTTCCGGTCGAACAAAGTGCGACAGATGTGATCGCTGAATCTGAGCAAGGTTTGAAAGATCTTGCGATGGATGCTCCGGTTCAAATGGATTTGGAGCAGGGAAGTGATAAACCTGATAAGAAGCAGGTTGAAGGTGATGCTCAAACAGCGGTTGTTGAAAATAATAACGAAACTGAAGAGTTGTTGGCGGTGGCCATTGTCCTGCCTTCGGTGATGCCAGCTGAGCAAGCAAAAACAACCAGTAATTTGAAGTCTGCAGATGCCGCTAAAGAAAGTGGGTTGCTGGCTTTTACAAAACCATTAATTGGAGATGCTAAACCGAATCAGCTGGCGAAGGGTCTCGATGATATGCAAGGTGAAACGGCTTTCCGTCAGCCGGTTCAGGATAAACAGGGTTTTAATTTAAACTACTTTCAGAGTTCAGGACAAACTGAAAAGACCGGACGGGTTGATCAACAGGTCTTAAGCTTGGAGGGAGAAAAAACTTTGTCCCGGGTTGGGGGGGATATAACCCAGTCTAATAGGGTTATTGATAATAAAACAGATGTTCCCGCCATGACCAAGTCGCTATCGCATCCGGAATGGAGTAAGGACCTGGGAGAGCGGATTGTATGGATGAACAGCAGGGCAATGCCTTCAGCAGAAATCAGGTTGAATCCACCGCATCTTGGTCCTATATCGGTTCGTGTTGATGTCTCTGATGATCAGGCAACTGTTGTATTTACAGCGCAAAATGCAGCTGTAAGAGAAACGCTAGAAGCTTCCATTCCCAAGTTACGAGAAATGATGAGTGCCCAGCAACTTAATCTGGTCGAAGCGAATGTTTTTCAAGGTTCTGCATCAGATCAGGGGCGTTCACAATCGCAAAATTTTGCACAAACGGCTGATAGTCGGAGGCAGGTAGCGACGGTTGTTGCTGCCGATGGAGTGGATGAGGTGGAGCAGGAAATCGCAAGCGGACGAGCTGTGGTCAGTAAGGGCTTGCTGAGTCTTTACGCGTAGATTAATCAACGGTTCGCACTTTAATATTGCACTTATCGTACTGAGATATTAGCTGCTTTCTTGGGGTTGACGCTGGTAATGGCGCTGTTTCTGAACTCCGTACTTTTCAATGGCTAAAAAAGCATCTATAATGCGCGGTTCTTAGGAGCTGTCCGCTCCTCCTTGCTTTACCATCTTTCATTAAGACAGAGGTGGGAGGCTTAACCGAAAGGAAAAAACATGCGACATTATGAAATTGTCTTTTTAGTCCATCCTGACCAGAGTTCTCAGGTCCCGGCGATGATTGAGCGTTATAAATCAACTATCGAAACCGCATCCGGTAAAATTCACCGTTTGGAAGACTGGGGTCGTAGACACCTGGCTTATCCAATTAATAAAATTCATAAAGCGCATTATGTGCTGATGAATGTTGAGTGCGATCAGGCTACCTTGGAAGAATTAGAAAGTGGCTTTCGTTTTAATGATGCCATTTTGCGTAGCATGACTTTGTTGCAAAAAGCAGCTATTACTGAAGCATCTATCATTGCCACATCAACAGTTGAAGAAAATAAAGCTGCTGAGTCAAGAGCTAAGGATGCAGCAGCCAGAGAAGCAGTGGCTGCGGCAGGTGCCGATGACGAAGCTGATCTGGACGATGTCGACGAAGACTTTGATGCTGACGCAATCACTTCTGAATAAAACTTTTAACACTTGGATTTACGAGAATTATTATGGCACGTAACATTAGACGCAAAAAATTCTGCCGATTCAGTGCAGAAGGTGGAACAGAGATCGACTATAAAGATCTGGATTTGCTGAGCGATTACATTACTGAAACAGGTAAAATTGTTCCCAGTCGCATTACAGGAACAAGCGCCAAGTATCAAAGGCAGCTAGGTGTCGCAATCAAACGGGCTCGTTTTATTGCGTTGTTGCCTTTTTGCGACGCTCACAAATAATACGGGACGATCAGTGGGCTTTTTAGCTGAGTACATTATGCGGGGAAGGATGCAAGCCATGATAGTGGCTGCTACCCTTGCAATAGTGTCGCTGATCATGCCTCCAGTGAGTATAGTAAGTTCAGCCTCTGTTGCTCTCGTCACGTTAAGGCGGGGTGCTATTGAGGGTTTGGTCGTTTTGGGGTGTTCAACTGCGGTAGCAGCGGTGCTGGGGTTTTTCTTAGTAGGCAACTATCAGTTTGTGTTGCTTTATGGGATGGTGCTGTGGGTTCCTGTCTGGTTAATTTCAATTATCTTAAGAGAGGGGCGGTATTTATCTCTGGCGGTTGAAATTGCGGTGTTGCTTGGCGTTTTGGGGGTTGTTGGTTTTTATCTCTATAATACCGAGTTGGCAAAGATGTGGAAGAGTATGCTTTCACAAATGGTGCCCCCTAATGCTCCAGTTGAAGATATCCAGCATACGTTAGATGTGCTGTCCCATTACATGACGGGAATAGTGGCGGCTGCATCGGTGTTTGGCTTGCTGTTTGGCCTGTTTCTGGGGCGATGGTGGCAGGCTTTACTGTATAACCCTGGCGGATTTAGGCAAGAGTTTTTGTCATTGAATACGCACCCAAGGTTGGCAATTGGCAGTATTTTAGTGGTAGTTATTGCATCATTAAGTTCCGGTGTGATTTCTGAAGTTTCGTGGAATATCGCTATTTTGCTGTTTGTGTTGTACACATTTATTGGGACGGCAGTATTGCATGCTGTGTTTGCTGCGATGAAAATGGGCCGCTATATAGTACCGATGTTTTATGTGACAATGTTTTTGATACCCCATGCCATGCTGCCGGTTGCTATAGTCGGGCTGTGCGATGCATGGATGAACTTACGAAATAAAATTTCGAATCAACAAACGCCTTGATGGCGTAAAAAAATAGCCGGATAAAATCCGAAAAATGAGGTCATAAAAGATGGAAGTTATTCTTCTTGAAAAGATAGCAAACTTGGGTAACCTGGGCGATAAAGTCGTCATTAAGTCAGGTTATGGCAGAAACTATCTTGTTCCGTACGGTAAGGCTGTTGCTGCAACAGCTACTAAAATTGCTGAATTTGAAGCGCGTCGCGCAGAGCTTGAGAAAGCGGCAGCTGAAAAGCTGAGTGCAGCTCAAGCACGTGCCAATGCGTTGAGTAAGCTTCAAGTCGTTATTACTCACAAGGCTGGTGATGAAGGCAAGTTGTTCGGTTCAATAGGTACGCAAAATATCGCTGACGCCATTACCGAAGCAGGCGTTTCAGTTGAAAAACATGAAATTCGTTTGCCTCAAGGTGTTATTCGTCAAATCGGCGAGTATCAGATCGACATTAATTGCCATACCGATGTCGTTGTAAAGATGCCTATTAAAATTGCCGCTGAAGCATAATAGTTTAGGTATAAGATAAAAAGGTAAAAAGGTTGAAGGGGCGAGTAAAATCTTCCCTGCAACCTTAGCTTTTTAACTATGCGAGCTTTTTACTCCTGCCTTTTTTATCTGTTAATCCCTCTCATATTAGTTCGCCTGATCTGGCGAAGCGTCAAAGCGCCCGCATATCGATACAGGTGGAACGAGCGATTCGCCTTCTATAGTAAAAAATTTCCCCAGAATGTTATTTGGTTTCATGCGGTTTCAGTGGGAGAGGTTGAAGCTTTATTTCCGCTAGTCAAGAAAATGCAGCGGCAGTATCCCGGTGCAACGTTATTAGTTACGACCACAACACCCACAGGATCTGCCCGGATTAAGGCGGTAATGCAGGAAAGTGTGGAGCATGTCTATTTGCCGTATGACATACCCTGTGCGGTCAGTCGGTTTATGCGGTGTTTTAAGCCTGAAATAGCTGTCATCATGGAAACTGAGATTTGGCCTAATCTTTTTGCCCATTGCGGTAAAAATAAAATTCCTTTGTACATTATCAATGCCCGCTTATCGGAAAAGTCGGCAAGTGGTTATCAAAAAATCCCGGCTCTTGTTTCCCCCGCTTTAGCTTGCGTTAAGTTGATTGCGGCGCAAACGCAGGATGATGCCAACCGGTTTGCTGCTATTGGTGCAAAAACTGAAACAGTCAGAACGCTAGGCAATATAAAGTTTGATGTTGAGGTTTCAAGTGAAATTATTGGGCAAGGTGCGCAATTAAAAGCCGATTTTTTTGGTGGCCGGTTTGTTTGGCTGATTGCCAGTACCCACAAAGATGAAGAGGTGATATTTCTTGATATTTATAAAAAAATAAAACAGAAAATTCCTGAATTGTTGCTGGTGGTTGTGCCAAGACATCCTGAGCGTTTTGGCGAAGTAAAAAAACTATGCGAGCAGAATCAATTGGTTGTGGTGATGCGTACATCCGGCGAAATTTGTCATCAGCATACTGATGTTTATCTGGCCGATACTATGGGGGAATTAAAGATGCTTTATGCGGCCTCCGACGTAGCGTTTGTCGGGGGCAGTATGGTACCTGTTGGTGGGCATAATATTCTTGAGGCTGCTGCGGTTGGTACTCCGGTTTTGTTTGGTCCGTATATGGCGAATTTTAAAGAAATAGCGGTGGGAGTACTACGGCAGAATGCGGCAATACAATGCCAGGATGAAAGCGAGATAATGAATGCGGTTATTGCCTTGTATGCGGATTCCGCATACAGGCAATCATTAGCTGAAAAAGGCAAAGCGTTTGTTCGGCAGAGCCAAGGTGCGATTACTAGGATTTTTGATGTGCTTAGCCGGGATATTTGATTTTAGGTCAGGCTCTTGTTTTCATTTATGTGGCTCCATAACGCTTATATAGTGCAATCCATGTCGTATGATGCCGCATAAAAAATATAAGTCTTTATTGGTAGTGAAAGTCGATTTGATTGATAAGGCGTTGTAATGCTGTGTCAAGGCGGTATGAAGCCCTCTTTATTTCACAGCCAACACGGCTTATTTGTCTGGTGTGCTTAAGGGGCATGGTTTTGTTGTTAACTATTTCCAGGCAGGCTTGGAGTATGCTTTTATCGGGTAGGATGATGTTGCAGTCTGTATGCAGTCCTCCAATAACGGTAGGCTGCTGATTTTCAAATTGATTAATATAGGATAGGCCGGTAACGCTGATATCAGTTACGTTAAAGCATTCCGCTTGATTTTTATACTGCATTTTAACGGGGATGTTAATAGGTACTTTTACTCGGCGAGCATCTCTTCGTTGCACCCACTCTATGCTTTGGGGGAGCGGTGCTTTCAGGTTAAATGTGGCATCGATATCATGTCCATTAAATTCACTTAATATAAAGCTAACGGCTATACCATCAAGATTGGCAGAAACTACCACAGTGCTTTGCATGAGCAAATCTTTATTAAATCGTTCGTTTTGAAATCCGCCCAGAAAAATATAACCTCCTTCAATACAAGTAATCATCGTTAAAAGTGTGCTTGTTGCGAACTTTCCAGGCACTTTGATGGACAGTAGGGCATTTTTGCTGAGCAGGTGGTTTAGTTTTTTTCTGATGTCATCCTGATTGGCAACGGTGTAGTTGTTATATGCGTTGTCTATAATTGTGGGTTCAGTGGTGCATTTGTGATGTGGATCGGCATGATTTGCTTGATATGTCAGCATTGTGTTCCCCTGTCATATATTTAATGAAGTGTATTGGTTTAATTATCCAAGCAATAATTTAGCCATAAATATATTTAATATTTATTTCAGTTGCTTATCGATCTTGTAATCATGCCTCTGCGCTGTGGAAGGCTAGTTTTATAGTTTGAGCGGCAATATATAGCCTATTGAGAGTGCTGGGCATGGATAAAGGCGGCAAGGTGGCGGACGTTGGGATTTGACAGATAATAATGTGCGGCTTATACGCTGGTTATCTTGGTATCAAATATGATTGGAGTTGGGTGGAACGGGGATTTTGAGTAAGCTGTACTTAAATGTCTCGTTGTTGTACCAGAATATGGGTGGTGGTTATAGGCGGCTATAGTTGATTCGGCTCGAATCCATCTTTGATGGCATTGCTCGCTATAGTCGTATAGAGAGGGCAAAAAAAACCTCCCAATGCCTTGCTGGAATGGCAGGGAGGTAATAAGTTAAGCGGCGCATCAGGAATTAACCGCTTGTAGGTACAGCGCTAGGAGGGGGCTGATCATCTTGAGTCTGGCGGTTTTTCGCCAAAACGCATTTTGAATAATTGCAATTATAAACAAACATGTAAAAATTATCTGTGCGTTATCGCTCAGAATTAAATATTTCCAGCATCGCCCGTCGGTTGGCTCATGTATTGTGAGCTCCTGTATTCCCAGCTATCGCCGGGTTGACGCTATTGCGATTATTTAATCTGTCGTAATGACGCGGATTCAAATGGAGTTCTATTAATATTGTAGCGGCAATGTTCACGTGGCCGGTTAATGTCATGACTTTCTTTGTTGTGATAAGCATGCTTTCTTTATACTGTAAATATTTCCGATGTTAGGCATTTGTTGTACACAGACAAGGCTTCTATTTTAGAGTCCCCAGTCTTAATATTTATAAATTTTACTATAGCTGACTACATTTAAAGAGACGTTACATCATGAATGAAATAAAAGATAAATCAGTTCAGGCCTTTATTGATGGATTGGCTAGCAAGGCACCTACTCCGGGTGGTGGTAGCGCAGCTGCGGTAATGGGTGCGCAAGCCGCCGCTTTAATCAGTATGGTGTGTAATTTGACCATAGGTAAGCCCAAGTACGCTGAGGTTGAAGTTGAAATGCAGTCATTGCTGGAAAAGTCAGAGGCATTGCGTGAAGCGCTAACAGGTATGATTAAATCCGATGTTGAGGTCTTTGATCGCTTAATGGCAACGTATGGATTACCAAAAGATTCTGATGACGAAAAGGTCATACGTAGTGAAGCAATTCAATCAGCATTAAAAGAAGCTACGGTAGTTCCTTTGAAGTGCGCAAACGCTTGTGCAGAAACCATTACGCTGAGCAAAATTGCCGCAGAAAAAGGTAATATAGGAGTGATCAGTGATGCAGGCGTAGCGGTAATGGCAGCTTACGGCGCACTAAAAAGCGCAGCATTAAATGTTTACATAAATGCAGGCGGACTTAAAGACAGAGTCTTTGCCGATGCGAAATTGGCGGAGTTGGAAACGATTTTGAATGGTGCTGATGCCGCTGCAGAAGAAGTTTATCAAATTGTTAAAGCCAAGTTGTAAGCATTAACGAATATTATGATTATTCATCATCTTGCTGATAAAAAGCCGAAGTTGGTTAAGTTTGAGGTTCTTAAAATGCATTATTAATAATGTGACAAGCAGATGTAAATTGGGCCGATTATAATTATCTTGATAAATTATTATAGATAACGAAAAAAAATATTGACGATACAGGGAAGCATCGTTATCATAGACAGCTCTTCAAGGGTGGTTGGTAAGTTCAAGCAAGCCATTAAAAAGGAGATTGTCGGGGTATAGCGCAGTTTGGTAGCGCGCCTGCTTTGGGAGCAGGATGTCGGGAGTTCGAATCTCTCTACCCCGACCAATTTAGCGCTTGTAGCTCAACCGGATAGAGCACCGGCCTTCTAAGCCGGGGGTCGCAGGTTCGAGTCCTGCCAAGCGCACCATTCATAGAACATCCCATATTATGGTGAGCGTAGCTCAGTTGGTAGAGTCCCGGATTGTGATTCCGGTTGTCGCGGGTTCGAGCCCCGTCGTTCACCCCAATAAATTTATAGCTTACCTTAAGCTATAACTTTTCTTAAAACCAGTTCCCAATTAATTAATTTTGACTAATGATCAATTTGCCTGTTTTCGCAAGAAAGTAGCATATAGATTTCTGAGCAGTATTTTCCCTTACAAGTCTGCGTTTCATTTGTTAGTTATTTTCTTTTTACAGCAAAAACTCTTTTCCGTGTATTAATCACAATTCAAGTTTTTGAATGAAATTTTGAAAATTGAGAGTGGTTTCTGAAATAGTTGTTGCTTGGGTGAAATCTCCTGCCATCGTGACATCTGTAGCAGATAATTTATTAAATACTTTCGCATTGTTACACGCCTCTATTTACGCTCGCAAAGCTCCTCATCAGGTCCTACCAAGGTGGCGGTGATAGAGTTTTGTAGGTGAGTGAGTGAGCCTCCAGCACGGTAGTTAAAGCTGACATGCAGCAAAGCGCCTGCTCTCGCGTCAATAGGTTCGGCAAGCGGCAAGATCATGTAATGATTTTGCCATTCGATAATCGAAGTATCCGACCTCGAAATGGACAAAATATTTTTGGTAATAAAGCGCAATGCGTTCACTTGACCGGCTTGCTCCAAGGTAAAGATACTTTTCCAGCTGAACTCCTCCGACACCGCTTGTGCAAAGTCGATGATGCTGTAAACCTGAGGAGGGGCAAGTTCCATGGTATTGGTATGAATGCCCCCCGGCAGCTGGAATTGTATTATGGGCGCATGAAATCCCATGAACTGGTAGTTCTGCTGTAAAGGCTGAACGGCCATAAGAACAGCCTCAGGTAGAAAGCGGGGGAAAGAACCACCGAAACGTTGTAAATAACGATCTTTGAAGCTCTTGATAACGTTAACTTGTTTTTCGCATAACATGGCGGGATGGAGCATTTCACAAATGACTACGTCCACCGGTTCCGGCGGCAAATACTCGAAGGCATCGGCATGCACAATCTCAACTTTGTCGCCGCCTTGGTTAAGCTTCAGCAGACGGTGGGCTTCCTTCACTAAGTCTGGATTGAATTCCACGCACCATACTTTGCTGGCATTGGCTGCTGCAAACCAAGACAAGACACCGGTACCTCCACCTAAATCGAGTGCTTTAGCACCGGGAAAAACGGCTTGGTCTATGGCGGCTTTGAATGCGCCCATTCGGTATTCATCGGTCAGCATGTGGTGATGATATTGCAATGGGATGAACTGGCCCAGATAACAGTCTTCTTCGGTTTGTGCTCCTGCGTTTATGCAGCCGTCTTCGAATTGAGTCACGCTTGTCCTTTAGGAATAAAAATCAAATAACTTGAATGCATGTGTGGTTTCATTTGGACATGTAATACAGAATATAATTCAGTATGTTCTTTTTAAAGTTGGATTGTCGCCATTTTAAATGTGGTGATTTGATGCTGCAAAAAATTATATTAACCATAAGCTTAAACTAAATTCTTATAAAATACATTGCTTCATCAAACAGAAGGTTATCAGTGCCAACCGTTTATATCACTAAAAAAGGCTATCAACATCTGCACTTCCAAGTCTTGGTCGCCATCGTTAGTGGCATTTTGCTCGGTCGGCCATTTCTACCCTGAAACCGGTATCGCCATGAAGCCGTTCGGGGATGGTTTTATCAAGCTGATTAAAATAATTATTGCGCCGATCATCTTCTACACCGTGGTGACCGATATTGTCGGTATGCAGAAGTTGGGCAAGGTAGGTCGCGTCGGTATTAAAGCGCCACTCTATTTTGAGGTTGTGAGCACGCTAGCGCTGGTCGCCGGACTGGTTATGGTGCATGTCATTCAGCCCGGGGCGGGCATCTATATCAATGCAAACACTCTCGATACCAAAGGTTTCGCCGTTTATACCTCCGCTACGGAGACGCAGAACGTTGTCGATTTTTTGTTCAATATCGTCTCTAGCAGCATCATCAAGTTCTTCGTTTATATTAAAGACGAACTGTTATCATGTTAGATGCCTCGTCCTCAGAATCGAATCTCCCGCGTATCATGATCAATCTTACAGGCAGCGGTGTCGTCACTCTGGTTGCTGCCAAATGAAAAAATGAGTTGGATAGGCAAAAGCTTAATGTTGCGTTGAATCCAATAAAATATTAGCCGATTGATTAATTCACCGTAAAGAACGAGAAGCTTTTACCTACTATTCTTCGTGGTGATATGTTTTAAATTGATGCGTATGAATCTGCAATGACGAGCTTGAGCGTACGTAAGTATAAATATAAGGACGGAGTCATGAGAGTTTTACTGGTTTTATTATTATGTTTGCCCGGCTGGGTTAACGCGGAAATCTATGAATGGCAGGATGCGAATGGCAGTAAGCATTTTTCCGATCGATCGGTTGTTGACGCGAAAATAGTCGATATAAAACCGGGCTATGATTTTTACAGGATTAAGACGGTTTACGATGGAGATACCGTGGTACTCGAGGATGGGCGTAAGGTCCGGCTTTTGGGTATCAATACTCCTGAGGTTCAGCACAGGGATAAACAGGCCGATGCGGGAGGGAACGAGGCCAAACGCTGGTTGATCGACAAGTTGAAAAACACTAAAGTCCGTTTGGAAGTAGGTGCGGAAAAAACCGATAAATACGGCAGAATATTGGCGCATTTGTTCACCGAAAAAAAAGAGCATGTTAACCGGCAGCTGGTTACAGCGGGTTTGGCGGCAGTTAGTATCTATCCGCTTGAGCTGCACTATCTTAATGAGTTGGTTAATGCTCAGGATCAGGCAGAACAAGCCAAACTCGGCATTTGGGGACGGCCTGAATATGCCGCAATACCGGTCGGCAGTCTTACCGAAGACGGGCATCAGGGCTGGACGCGTCTGGTCGGTAAGGTGGTTAATATTCGCAAAACCCGCAAATCGGTTTACCTGGAGTTTTCGCCTGTCCTGAGTGCAGCCAAAGGAGCTGTATTTGAGGCGCGTATCGAGAGCAAATGGCTGGGATTGTTCCCCGATATTAATGATTATTTGGGCAAAACTATCGAAGTGCGTGGTTGGCTGAATAAAAACAAGGGGCATTTGTCGATGTTAATCCGTCATCCGAGTGCAATTAAGGAAAAAGCCCTAACTACTCAGTAGATATACGGAAATATTTAATTCACCACGAAGCACACGAAGTTTTATTTCTTCGTGTCTCGGCAATTACTACAGAATTGCTCTACCTGCTGCGTCCATGCAATCGTTCGTGGCGATTATCTTTTAAATTTTTATTTGAGCGGCCAGTCCTATAAACTAACGTGCTTTAACATTATCTGAGATTTAAATGACTGCCCCACAAATTGGTTTTATTAGTTTGGGTTGCCCCAAAGCCTTGGTCGATAGCGAAAGAATTCTAACCAAGCTTCGTTCAGAGGGTTATACCATTTCGCCGACTTATCAGGACGCCGACCTGGTCGTGGTTAATACCTGCGGTTTTATTGATGCGGCGGTGGAAGAATCGCTGGATAGCATCGGCGAAGCGTTGGCTCAAAACGGTAAGGTCATTGTTACCGGCTGTTTGGGTTCAAGGGAAGCCGAAATCAGGGAGCGTCATCCGCAAGTTTTGAAGGTGACCGGCGCACATGCACTGGAAGAAGTTGTGGCGGCTGTGCACGAGCATTTGCCGCCGCCGCATGATCCGTTTATCAGTCTGGTGCCGCCGCAAGGCATCAAGCTGACACCCAGGCATTATGCCTATTTAAAAATTTCCGAAGGCTGTAACCATCGCTGTACCTTCTGCATTATCCCTTCCATGCGCGGTGATCTGGTCAGCAGGCCGGTCGATGATGTGATGCTGGAAGCCGAACGTCTGGCTAACGCCGGGGTAAAGGAATTGCTGGTAGTTTCGCAGGACACCAGCGCTTACGGGCTGGATTTGAAGTATCAAAGCCGGGACTGGAAAGGCCGTTCGGTGAAAACACGTTTTTATGACTTGGCCGAGGCTCTGGGCGATCTGGGCATCTGGGTCAGGATGCATTATGTTTATCCTTATCCTCATGTGGATGAAGTGATTCCGTTGATGGCCGAGGGCAAAATACTGCCTTATCTGGATATCCCGTTTCAACATGCAAACAGTCGCATTCTTAAGCTGATGAAGCGTCCTGCGGCTAGTGAAAATAATCTGGAACGCATTAAAGCATGGCGCGAAATCTGTCCCGATATTACCTTGCGCAGCACATTTATCGTCGGCTTTCCGGGCGAAACCGAACAGGAGTTTGAACAGTTGCTGGACTTTATGAGCGAAGCGCAAATGGATAGAGTGGGCTGCTTTGCCTATTCGCCGGTAAAAGGCGCGGTCGCCAATGATTTGCCCGATCAGGTACCGGAAGAAGTTAAACAGGAGCGTTTGGCACGGTTTATGGCGCATCAGGCTGACATCAGCGCGGCGCGTTTGCAGCAGCGGGTAGGCAAAATCGAAACGGTATTGATCGATGAAGTGGTCGAAGAAGGCGCGGTGGCAAGAAGTAAAGCCGATGCGCCGGAAATCGACGGGCAAGTGTTTATCGATGGTGCAACGCATCTCAAAGTCGGCGACTTTGTCGATGTTGAGTTGGAAGAAGCGGATGAATACGATTTGTGGGGACGGTTGGTTTAAAGGGGCTTTAGGCCTCTGTCAATAAATTATCCGTAGCAGATAAGATTTACCATGAAGACGCGAAGAATAAGAACTTAAACCTTTGTGTTCTCTCGGCAACGGTTCCTGTATTCATGCAGTCGTTCGTGTCTTCGGGGTGAAAACTGTCACAAACATATTTCTCTCTGTTGCAATGAACACACCTGTCAAAACAATCCATAACCATTCCCATTCCTCGGAACACGATCATAAAAAATGTGTCAGCGGGGCCCTTAGACACGGCCTCACAGTTATGCGTGGTGCGCGGCGTGCAATTGACGCCGATACGCCAACAAGTGCTGGAATTGATCTGGGAAAGCCACAAAGCCGTTAAAGCCTGAGTTGTTGGATAGGATCAAACCGTTGATAAATGCGGCAAAACCCGCGACTATCTACCGCGTATTGGATTTTTTAATCGAACAGGGATTGATTCACAGGGTGGCAAGCCTTAATGCATTTGTCGGCTGCAGTTGCTCTGCTTATCTGCAATAACTGTCAGGAAGTGGAAGAGCGATCAGCCCCGGAAGTCATGCAGGTGCTGTCGCAGGAAATCAAGCAGGCCGACTTTATCGTGCATAGCAAAGTCATCGAAATTCATGGTGTTTGCGCAAAATGCGCCGTGACGATGGCTGAGCAATACTGATGTTGTTATTTTTTTGGACGCAGGAACGCTTGTTGTGTATTAGGGACTAACGCCCGCGCGGCAGAAAATGATTCCACAAACTGGAGGACATCGTCGTGATCAGTACCGGCATCAAGCATGCCACCGCAAAAATTCCACGTCGTACTTGCGTAACTTTGCTCCGGAACCGGGACGCAGTGCTGAAATAGGTATTCGGGTTAGTTATTAAACGGCTTGAACGCCGGAATTAAAAGCGTCCAAATTGGCTTTGGATGGGGCAGAGTCTGTTTTGATTGTACAGAAGCCGGATAGGACGGAGCTGTTATGTTCAACTTAAGCCGGGATAAATAACACCGTAACTTCTCATTAGTGCCGGGCAGCCTTATCTTGCAGGCGATTCAACAATCACTCCCTTTAATAAACAATGAACCATTACCACTTGCCTCCACCTGCCAAAGCCATTGAACGCATACCGGTATTCATCATCAGCGGGTTTTTGGGCAGCGGAAAAACCACGTTATTGAATCGTTTGTTGAGTCATGCGCCCAAATCTGCCGTTATCATTAATGAATTCGGCACCACTCCGATCGACCAACAATTACTACGCGAGCATCAAGTGCCATTATCAACTTTGGTTGGCGGTTGCTTGTGTTGTCAGGTGATAGGGTCGTTAACGCCGTTACTTAAAAATCTGCGTATGGCTTGGGAGTCTGGAGATAAATCGTTCGAGCGGGTGATCATTGAAACCAGCGGCGTTGCCAATCCTGAACCGGTGCTGGATATTTTGTTAAGGGAGCGTTGGATAGCCAAGCGTTATAGCCTACAAGGTGTTATTACTACCGTTTCAGCCGTTATGGATGAGGATCATTTTGACTGTTTTCCTGAAGCGCAAGCCGCTTGTGCCTGGGCAGACACGGTGGTAATGACGCAAACCGATTTGGCAACAACTCAACAAATTAAACGCATTAGTGCGCGGCTGGATCAATTGGCCCCCGCGGCAACCCGGCTGACCGCTGTGCAAGGTATGCTTGATCCCGATGTGCTGCTCAATTATCCTCAGAAACTCCGGCGTCTGCGCGATACTGAACGGCCCGATTTACCCGATCACGGCTTTAGTAGTATCACCTTGCAACTTGAGCAGTCGTTGCCGTGGGAGCGACTACAAAAAGCTTTGGAATACCTGCTCGCTCGGTATCCTAAACAACTGGTCCGTTTAAAAGGTATGGTTTACACGCCTGAGCAAAGCCAACCCTTACTGGTGCAAGGGACAGCCGGAAGGCTTTATCCTACAACGCGGCTGCCGGTAAGGAGTTCTGATGATGGCATTGGGCGACTGGTCATTATTACCCGGGGTGAAGTAAAAGACTTAGCGGAGGATATGATGATGCAATTACGTAGTTAATCGTTAGTAGAAGCCTCTGGATCTCAGGCAGAAAATTGCGCATGAAATTAGGCTATACCGGTTACAATCGCGCAGTGCTGAGTTAGGCGTTCGGGATGGTTATTAAATTTTGGCAATAACCGGGCAAAGTGAGCATCGACATGAAAAGCAGGGCGTGGGTTATTGAGCCTGACCAGGTTTGCCGTCTAAAATTATCCGCCAATGACTCTTAATTTATTGGCTGTGATGGCATGAAGCCGATCAATCACAAATCTGACCTCGTTGTCTGCTTATTAGTCTATTGTGTTTTTTTGCTGCATGCTTTCGGAATAAAAGGAAACCCCCAGCTTTCCCTGCTTTGCGTGATACATTGCCGTATCGGCAAAATGAACCAGGGCTTCGCTATTACTGGTATCTTGAGGGTAAACTGCAATGCCGATGCTGCCGCCCAGAGTAAATTCCAGCTCATCAAAAATATAAGGTTCCCGTAATTTTTTCAGGATTTTTTCGGCAACCGGCGACGCTCCATTAGCATCGGTTTCCGGTAATAATATAGCAAATTCATCGCCGCCAAGGCGCGCGGCTATATCGGAATCGCGCAAAGTGGAGGAAATTCTTAGGGCTGTTTCTTTTAGTACCTCGTCACCAACAGCATGCCCCATAGTGTCGTTGACAAACTTGAAGCGGTCCAGATCCAGGTAAAAAAGTGAAACCGACTCGTTGGTGCGATGCGCCATACTAATGACTTGTTGAAGCTGATCGGCAAATAACCTGCGATTAGCCAAACCGGTTAACTCGTCGTAATAAGATAGCCAGATTAAGCGATCATCAGCCTGTTTGCGTAAGGTGATGTCATGCACAATGCCATCAACGCCTATATATTTGTTATATTCATCATAAACAGGGGTGTCTGTCACTTCAAGCCAATGGATATTTTTTTGTGCATTGTATATTTCTAATTGGTAAGGCGAATTGTGTATGCTCTGACTATACTCATCAATTTTAAGGTTTATCGGATTGTCGGTCAGATACTCATGGTAATGAGTCATAAATTCATCCACAGTGTAGCCAAGTATGTTGATTATTGAAGGGCTAATGTAAGTGAACGTACCTTCGCAATCGCGCTGATAAAAAAAGTATTCGTTACGCAGATTTTCAACCAGACTACGGAATTTATGTTCGCTGGAATTCAGCTCGGCGGTGCGCTTTAAGACTAGGTGCTCAAGGTCGCTTTTCAATCCTTGCAGGATTTTATTGGTGGTCTGGACTTTGGTTTTTGACAGCTTGATTTTTTTGTTTTGTCTACGAACCCGGGCAATCCATAGTAATAACAAGACCAATACACTTATAAAAACAGCTACAATTTTTTGAATTAGTTCGTAGTCAATTGAAGGTTTAATGCTGGGAACCCATTTAGCGTGGATATTCTGCATTTCTTCTTCACTGATGGTAACCAGCGCTTTTTGTAAAATATCTGCCAGAATCGGCCAGTCCTTACGTACAGCGATGCTTTCATTAATACTCTTATTGGCGCTATTGAGATCATAGAAGGCTGCTATTTTTAGATCAGTCAGAAGATATTTTGTTTGCAGGTAACTGGCTGTGGCCATAAAAGTAATGGCTGCTTCGGCCTTTTCCGTACTAACTGTCTTTAGCCCGTCCAGCATAGAATTCACAAAATAGGGGGTGACTGAAGGCAATTCTTTAATGACCCGATCAACAAATTGGTAACCCTTAACCATCGTGACCCTTTTTCCTGCAAGATCGGTTTGATTTTTAATGGTGGTGTTATCTCTTTTGGTCATGATAACCAAGGACTTTATCAGATAGGGTTGTGTGAAAATAAACCACTGTCTGCGATCCGGTCGATTGACCATTGTAGCGACTACATCAACTTTACGCGCAGCCGCCGCTTCATATAATTTGTTCCAGCTGGTATGGGGATAAGTTTCAAATGTAATGCCTAACCGTTTGCTCAGGGTGTTCATGACTTCGATAGCAATACCTTCAAGCTGCCCGGCATCATTGATGAAGCTATAAGGTGGCAATGAATCGTCAAAAGCAATTCGGATCTTCTTATGATTTTCTAACCATGCTCGTTCTTTAGATGTCAGTTGCACTACGGGAACAGGTTTGTTTCCGGTCGAAACGATGTCACCAAAGCCATCTGCTGCAGCAACATTTAAATAAATGAAAAAAAACAAGGAAATTAAATAATGCATTGCTTGAGCTGGATTAGTTTTCAAAATGGGAAATAAGATGGAAATCGCGCCTTTTATAGTTTTTTGTCTCGATTTAATATGCGCATTGAATGCTCTGTTATACATGCACCGCTAATATAAGCGTAGTCTATTTTTACTCTGCCTGTGTTCCGACATAAAAGAAAGTCGCAATGCCAGTGTATCGGGTCTTTATTCTTGACAGAGCGATGTGATGCTTTAGAATACGCGGCTCGAACTGCGGAGCGGTAGTTCAGTTGGTTAGAATACCGGCCTGTCACGCCGGTGGTCGCGGGTTCGAGCCCCGTCCGCTCCGCCATCTCTCCGGCAGGACTTGTACTGCCGATATAAAACAATCCACCGAAAAATGCTGCTGAGCTTTTTCCATCAAAGCTTTACTGCCGAGCTGCTTTGTGGCGGTTACATTATTTCCAAGCTGGGTTCTTTCTCATTTTTGATCTACGTAGCCGGCAGGGTTTAGGTTTCGCCTAAGTACTTTTTTGCCTGCGCTTGCTGCAATGCCTGTAAGTCAGCCAAGCGTCGATGCTCTCTGCAAACCGATAAGTCCGTATTTTTTATAGCATAGGCTTTGATGTTTATAGGGCAGGTTGGGTTCATAGATGGTTTCTTTGATCAGTCTATCTATATCCCTTATCTTTTACATCAGCATTTTTTAAAATAATGCCGGTAATTATACTGTAAAATTAGTTCTTTTTATCCCAGTTAGTTCCCAGATGACCATCAGGCCAGCCGTACCACGTATTGCGTTAACACCCGGAGAGCCCGCAGGCATAGGTCCCGATCTGTGCCTTCAGCTTGCCCAGCAGGATTTGCCCTGCGAAATCATCGCTATAGCCAGTCCGCAATTACTGGAAGAACGGGCCAAGCAATTAGGTCTACCGCTCCAGATAAAAGAGTTTGACAGCGCTATGCCTGCTATCGCTCACACTGCCGGGTGCTTGACGGTATTGCCGGTGGAACTGGCAGAAGCGGTTCAGTGCGGGCAATTGAATCCGGCCAATAGCCGCTACGTGTTAAGAACCATCACTAAAGCGACCAAAGGCTGTATGGACGCGGTTTTTGATGCGATGGTCACCGGACCTGTCCATAAAGGCGTTATCAACGATGCAGGCTTGCCTTTTAGCGGTCATACCGAATTTATTGCAGGCATTACCGGCGGATACCCGGTGATGATGCTGGCAACGCCAGGCTTGCGGGTGGCGTTGGCGACTACGCATCTGCCGCTGTCGGAAGTCAGTCAGGCCATTACCCATACCCGGTTGCGTACGGTGATCAGGATACTGAATCAAGAGCTGCGTTCGCGCTTTGGCATAGCTCATCCGAAAATACTGGTGTGCGGGCTTAATCCTCATGCCGGAGAAAATGGCCATCTGGGCAGGGAAGAAATCGATATTATTGAGCCGGTACTCGATACTTTTCGCAAGCAGGGCTTGAATCTGCACGGGCCGTTAGCGGCTGATACGCTGTTTACCGACAAATACCTGGTTACTGCGGATGCGGTATTGGCGATGTATCACGACCAAGGCTTACCGGTGCTTAAGCATATGGGCTTTGGGAGGGCCGTCAATATCACGCTGGGGCTGCCGGTTATTCGCACTTCGGTTGACCACGGTACGGCTTTGGATCTTGCCGGTAGCGGCAAGGCCGATTTAGGTAGTCTACAGTTCGCACTGCAAACCGCATTAACAATGGCTACACAATAAAATGGCACATACTCCGCGCAAACGCTTCGGTCAGAATTTTCTTCATGACCACAATATTATTTACAACATTATCTCCAGTATTCAGGCCAAGCCCGGTCAACACTGGGTTGAGATCGGGCCGGGGCAGGGCGCATTGACTGAGCCCTTGTTAAACGAAAAAGTGCGTCTGGACGTGGTTGAACTTGACCGGGATCTGGTAGTTTTACTCAGGGAAAAATTCAAGCAATATCCTAATCTGCAAATTCACAGCGCCGATGCGTTAAGGTTTGATTTTTCGTCGCTGGTGGATGGGGATCACCAACCCGCCGGGAACGGGTTGGCACGCGAAGCGCTAGAAGGGGCGCGGGCAGGGATAGCCAGCGATGAAAAACTGCGCATCATCGGCAATCTTCCCTATAACATTTCAACGCCGTTGATGTTCCATCTGTTGGATAATGCTTATTGCATTGAAGACATGCATTTCATGCTGCAAAAGGAGGTGGTCGACCGGATTTGCGCGGTTCCGGGCAGCAAAAAATACGGCAGGCTTAGCGTCATGATGCAATATTTTTGTGAAACCGAGTTGCTATTCGACGTGCCGCCGGAAAGCTTTGATCCTGCTCCCCAGGTTATGTCGGCTATCGTCAGGCTGGTGCCGCATCATCAGCCGCCCGTTGCGGTTAATGATATGACCAAGCTTAATCGGGTTGTCACTCAGGCATTTTCGCAGCGGCGCAAAACGTTGCGTAATTCACTGAAAAAACTGATCACCGAGGAAGAAATTGTCGCCTTGAACATTGATCCGACGCTCAGGGCTGAAAGCATATCGCTGGCCGAGTTTGCACGGTTAAGCAATCTGTTGCAGGAATAGTGTAGTTGTCCTGTGATTGGGACAATGGAACGCAGATGATCATGACCCAAGTCGCAATGTAAGTCTATGGCGTAGCGAATCCAGGTGCTTGGGCGTATTTAAACTTACCACTATGGCGCTGAATATTTGCTTCCCGGCAGGTATGACGAACTCATGCGCGCTTGTATAACGTCGAGCTCCAGATTGGCAATCACTGTAAAGCTTGAAATTCAATCGGTAGTTTTCTGTCGAAGAGGATTCACTTGGGCAAATATTATTGCAGCGATTTAAATAACGAGGTACTTTCTGCTGCGGGTGCGGATACCAAAGTAAAATCACCTCGTAATAATTGAATTGAAGTCCGATACGGCGTCTTGTCTTGGGTATTAATTCTACGTCCCCATTATTCTTTGCAAATAAATATAAAAAACACTAAAGGATATGTCATGAAAAAAATAATAAGCTCACTTTCTTTCGCTCTGCTGGTTTTTGCAAGCAGTCAAGTACTGGCTAATGCTGATGATGCGGCATGGGTCGGACAATGTGTTAAAGACAACGCAAAAGAAGGAGCATCGGCTGAGACCGTGGCAAAGTACTGTAGTTGCATGAATAACAAAATGTCAGAGAGTGAGACTCAATCCATTTCAACATGGGAAAAATCACACCCAAATGAAATGGCAGCGTGCGAGGCGGAAGCCGGCTGGAAATAGATTGTAGCCGCACAAAATTAATGATGCCGAGGCTAATTCTCGGCGCTTAAACAAAATGATCTGACCGGCTTTGGCAGAAGAAAAGTTTTCTCACCACGAATGCACGAAGTTTTTACCTTGGTTGATGCTTCGTGTCTTCGTGTCGAATGTTTAAACAGAAAAGCTCTCGCCGCAGCCGCAGGTGCCTTTTACATTCGGG
Organism: Methylobacter sp.; assembly: GCF_030680395.1. GTDB lineage: Bacteria > Pseudomonadota > Gammaproteobacteria > Methylococcales > Methylomonadaceae > Methylobacter_A. Next base: position 58,066 of record NZ_JAUXVR010000025.1, read on the forward strand.
TTGTTGAACTGGAAGGCTTCATTAATACCTTCTCTGCGATAATCCAGTTCTATACCATCCACAAATTCCAGATCGTTTGCAGCTACGATGACTTTTACGTCGAAATTTTCAAACACGGCATCGTCTTGATTAAGCGTGTCGGCGTAATCAATCGTATAAGCATAACCCGAGCAACCGGATTTTTTTACGCCCAGTTTTAAACCCATGCCTTTACCGCGTTTTTCTAGCTGTTTTTTAATTTGCCGAGCGGCACTTTCAGTTAATGAGACAGACATAATGACCTCTTTATCCTTTTACGTTTAAGGATTTCAATTGTTTAATAAATTCAAAAATTTCAGCTTCGGTGTTGGCCTTTCCCAAGCTGATGCGGATTGCACTTTTTGCCTGAACAGCTTTAACCCCCATAGCTACCAATACCGGGCTGGGTTCTCTCTGGCCGCTGGCACAGGCAGAACCGCTGGAAACAGCGATGCTTTTTTGATCCAGTTGCATCAACAGCATTTCGCCATCAACGCCGTCGATACCGATTTGGACAGTATTCGGTAGTCGTCCCGCCTGCTCAGCAAAAATAGTCAGGCCGGGGATAGCGCTTAGGCTGTGCTCCAGCAGTGTTCTAAGTTTTAGCAGATATGCATGGCGTTCGGCAAGTTCGATTTTGGCAAGTTCTGCAGCTTTGCCAAAGCCGACGATGGCGGCGACATTTTCTGTTCCGGCCCTGAATCCTTGTTCCTGTCCTCCGCCCAGCAAGACAGGTTTTATCGCCACAGATTTTTCAAAGACCAGTGCACCGCAGCCTTTTGGGCCGTATATTTTATGGCTGGACAACGACATCAAATGCGCGCCGAGGCGATTAAAATCTACGGGAATTTTACCCAGCGCCTGCACGGCATCGGTATGAATCCCGATGCCGTGCGCTCTTAACTGATCAGCATAGTGAGCGATATTCTGCACCACGCCGGTTTCATTGTTGGCCAGCATGATCGAAACCAGGCCGGGCTTTAGCCGAACCACTTCGTCTATAGCATCCTGTGTGATCAGGCCGTTGGCATCGACATTAAGCAGAGTAAGCTCATGTCCCAGGCTTTTTAAGTGCAGGGCGGGCTCAATAACAGAGGGATGCTCAATAGCTGAAACAGCAAGTCCGGCCTGAGGGGCTAGTGTCGCCAACGCCAGATTATTGGCTTCGGTGCCGCCGCTGGTAAAAATTATTTGCCCGGGCTGAACGCCAAGCAGTGCCGAAAGTTGCTCGCGAGCTGCATCTATGGCGCCGCCGGCGATTCTGCCGTGGCGATATAAGCTGGAAGGATTGCCGTAGAATATTTTCAGGAAAGGCAGCATCGCGTCCAGAACGCGATCATCTATTGGCGTGGTCGCATTATGATCAAAATAGATCATTCGGATATCGCCAGGGATGGTGTGTATGCCGCAAGCCAGCCGGGAGCTGGCGCGGCGCAGGCATCAGTCTTGATGATGGTGAATTTCAATAGTATGTTGCGCATCGTGATGCTGTCTTATGGCAACTTCCTGAACCTGGTTTTTTTCTAACAGGTCGGCCAAAGAAATACTCTTCAAATAATCTTTAATCTGTTCGCTCAATCCCATCCACAAATCATGGGTTAAACAGGCCTGATCCTTCTGGCAATTGGCTTCTCCGCCGCATTTGGTTGAATCAATCGGTTCATTGACGGCAGCGATAATATCGGCAATATTAATCTCACTGGTTTTACGACACAGTTTGTAACCGCCGCCAGGTCCGCGTACGCCTTTTACCATACCTGCCCGACGTAAGCGGGCAAATAGTTGTTCCAGATAAGATAGGGAAATGGTTTGACGAGCCGCAATATCGGTCAGGGTTACCGGCTTGATTTGACTGTGAAAAGCCAGGTCCAGCATTGCAGTAACCGCATAGCGGCCTTTGGTTGTTAAGCGCACAATAGTATCCTCTATAAATACCGTTAAGATATTGTTACTATACTTAACCTAGCAAAATAGTCAACTATTATACCCTTGCTAAGCACTGGTATTTATTCAAATGAGGTGGCTTCTTCTCTTCGCAGGGAGCTTGGGTGCAAGTCACTTTAAAGCCATTTTGCGTTTTTACCGTTCACCCTTATTCATAGCCATCCTCAATTTCGCACCCATCCAATTTAGAGATGGGGGATTCCGTGTACTTTATACCGGCATCATTGAGTGCTTTTTGCATGGTTTCTATCTGCCTATCCATAGCATGAATATGATCCAGCATGTGATTAATGGCGTAAGCGATTGGATCGGGCATGTCTGTGGTTGCGCCGTAAGCATGAAAACCCATTTTGTAGGCAATTTTGTCACGCTCTGCGGCGGCGGCTCTGCTATTAGGGTCGACGATATGAGCGGGAATGCCAACGACGGTTGCACCCGCCGGTACCGGTTTCAAGACTACCGAGTTTGAGCCTACTCGGGCATCTGCGCCTATATCAATAGGTCCTAAGACTTTTGCTCCGGCACCTATCACCACGCCGTTATGCAAGGTCGGGTGACGCTTGCCTTTATCCCAGCTGGTGCCGCCCAAGGTTACGCCATGATACAAGGTGCAATCATCGCCGATAATAGCGGTTTCGCCGATCACCACACCCATGCCGTGATCAATAAAAAAACGCCTGCCTATGATTGCGCCGGGGTGAATTTCAATCCCGGTCAGCCAGCGGCTGATATGGGCAATAAATCGGGCCAGCCATCTGAATCCTGCTATCCAGCAAAAATGGCTGAGCCGATGAATTAAAACCGCGTGAAAGCCAGGATAGGTGGTGATTACTTCAAAGACCGATTGCGCAGCCGGATCCCGGTCAAAGACGCAGGCAATATCTTCTTTTATTCGGTTAAACATCATTATTCCTCTTGTGGCCTTGAGACATCCTTAAGATGCCCCGGAGTATGTCCAGTTCCTTGGTATCCATTTGCACCCGGTTATAAATCCGGCGTAAACGCCGCATAATGGATTTTGATTTGGCGGGATGCATAAAGCCTATATCGGTTAATGCTTCGGCCAGATGCGTATAGAAAGACTCCATTTGCGTTGCCGTAGCCAAAGGGTCTTCGCCTTTGTCGCCGACCACGATTTGTTCTTGCGCGGCCAGTCCGGATGCGACGAATAATTCATAACAAACAACCTGTACCGCGGCGGCAATATTTAAGGAGCTGTATTCGCTGTTACACGGGATGCGCAGCAAAAAGTGACACAGATCCAGCTCGTGATTTTTTAAGCCCGAATTTTCCCGGCCAAAAACGATAGCCACTTTGTTGCCGGGTTCATTGATCAGCACTTTTTCCGCGCATTCTCTGGGTGTCATTTCCGGCCAGCTGATGGTCCGGCCTCGGGCGCTGGCGCCAATCACCACTTGGCAATCGGCAATGGCCTCTTGCAAGGTCGCGCAAACGGTTGCGCCCGCCAGCACGTCATCAGCGCCGGAGGCTCTGGAAGTGGCGTCGGCGCTGGGGAATATTTTAGGCGCAACCAGCCAGAGGTTATGCATCTTCATGTTTTTCATCGCGCGGGCAACGGCACCTATATTCCCCGGATGCGTTGTTTCGACCAGCACAATTTTTATAGTAGACAGCAATGCCTTGTCCTTAGTTAAAAAAAGAGCCTAAGTTTAGCAAAATATTTGGTATTATATGGCGTTTTCAGCAATTGCTTCTGCATCGCTTAAAGCGCCTGCCTTTGGTGCTCTAACTTCTGCATAACCCACAGGGACATGGGGAATGCCGATATTGCAAGAGCAAATATCTGTCCATACATCCGTACTCAATATAAATCCGCCTATGCAACCCATGTTAAATACTGCCGTCCGTGCCGCAAGAAGCGCCGGCGACTTGATCCTTCGTTCATCTGATAATATCGGTCACCTGAAAGTCGACCAAAAAGGTAAAAATGATTATGCCAGCGAGATTGATCGTATGGCCGAACGGGAAATTATCAACATTATCAAGGCTGCCTATCCTGATCACAGTATCCTGGCAGAAGAAAGCGGTATGCATGAGGGCAACGATTTTGTCTGGGTTATCGACCCGTTGGACGGCACTACCAACTTTCTGCACGGCTTTCCGCAATACGCCGTTTCGATTGCCTTAAAGCACAAGGGCAGGATTGAAGTCGGTGTCGTTTATGACCCGTTACGCGATGAATTATTTACCGCCAAACGCGGCGGCGGAGCCATGTTAAACAGTCGTCGTCTTCGGGTGACCAATCAAACCAGCTTAAAAGGTGCATTAATCGGCACCGGCTTTCCGTTTAAAACCGACTTGCACATGAATGCTTACTTGGGCATGTTCCGCGCATTAGCGACCGATTCTGCGGGGATTCGCCGTGCGGGTGCTGCGGCGCTTGATCTGGCCTACTTGGCGGCCGGTCGATTGGATGGTTTTTGGGAAATAGGGCTGATGGAATGGGATATGGCCGCAGGTATTTTATTGGTAAAGGAAGCGGGTGGAGTAATTACCGATTTTTCTTTTAATGATAAGTATCTGGAGTCGGGCAACGTTATCGCCGCAAGTCCCAAAATGCATCAAATCATGTACCAGCTTATAGAGCCGCATGTGACCGATAATTTAAAATAATCGGTTGTTGGAAAAAATAGAACGCAGATGATGCGGATAACATCAGCTTCTTTATAAAGGTATAGACGCAAGGCAAAGGACGAAAGATGGTTTTTTCGCCTTTTGTCCTTTGCCTTTTTATCTGCCCAATCCGTTTTCTATTATCAATTCAGCTGTTATAAAGAGTGATTTAAAAAATCTGCTTCGCCAGCATAATGGCATCTTCACGGCCATTCTCCGACTGATAATAACCTTTTCTGATACCTATTTCGTTGAAGCCCATGTCCTCATAAAGGGCGATTGCGACGGTGTTGGACGGCCTGACTTCCAGAAACATGGTTTCTGCCCGACCTCGGGCCAGTTCGACAAGGTTTTCCAGCATTTTACGTCCTATCCCTTGTCCCTGTTCGGCCGGTGCTACACAAATATTTAAAACATGAGCCTCGCCTACAGCCATGGACAGTATGCTGTACCCGAGCACGGTATCCTGCTCTTCACAGACCCAGCAATTGTAGTTGGCTCTAAAGCAATCCCTGAATATGTCTTCCCCCCAAGGAAATTGATAGCTTGCCCTTTCAATCGCCATAACTCCGGGTAAATCGGAAATTCTCATTTTTCTCAGACGCATTAAATCTTTTCTGCCTACCGAGTCAGGAAATAATTTGGCGTAGAATTCTCTATCGGCGTCATAAACCACAAATTCTTTTATTTTATCTAACATCATTCCCAACATGATCAACCTATAATGTTTTATATGTTTGCAGCGCGAGTTTTAAATCCGTCCAGGCTTTGCGCTTGTCCAGCAAGGATCTTAACAAGTACGCAGGGTGATAGACTACAACAACTGGCGTATCATTTAAAGTGTGTATTTTTCCTCTCAGTTTACTGATCGGTTCATCGGTGTTAAGTAATGCCTGCGCGGCAACCCGTCCTAAAACCACGATGATTTTTGGTTTGAGCAACGCCATTTGTCGTATCAGGTAAGGTTTGCAGGTTTCAATCTCGATGGGTTTGGGGTCACGGTTAGCGGGAGGGCGGCATTTTACAATATTAGCTATAAAGACCTCTTCCCGATCAAGGCCTATGGCTCTTAACATTTCAGTTAATAGCAGACCCGCCTTACCGACAAAAGGTAAGCCTTGTTGATCTTCGTTTTGCCCAGGCCCTTCACCGATAATCATCCAGTCGGCGTTTTTATTGCCTGAGCCGAAAACGGTTTGAGTACGTGTTTTACATAAATCGCACTTAGTGCATGGGGCAACTTCGGCTTGCAACGCTTCCCAGCTGTCGAGCGGTTCAGGTTGAGCGCTATCAGCTACAACGTCGGATGCTGTAGTTTGCGCATGATCGGAAAAAGCTCTAGGCACCCAAACATCAATGCCCATAGCTTCGAGGTATTGCAGTCGTGTTGCGTTATCCAAAATCGACTCGGCTACTTAGAGCTCCCACGCCGGAGCGTGGGAATGATGAGATTTTGCCTTGCACCTTAATCAAACATCCCCTTTTTGAGGGTGCCGACGTTGATCAGGGCTATGCAGCTTATTTACGGCATTGATATAAGCCTTGGCTGAAGCAATAACAATATCGGTATCAGCGCCCAAGCCGTTAACGATCCGGCCTGCTTTTTCAAGACGAATAGTCACCTCGCCCTGGGCATCGGTACCGTTGGTGATGCTGTTAACCGAATAAAGCTCCAGCGTAGCGTCGGTTTGCACTAGTTTTTCTATGGCTTTTAAACTGGCGTCGACAGCGCCGCCGCCATCGGCATTGCCGGTGACCTCTTTATTGTCCACCCGTAGCGTAACGGTTGCGTTAGGTATCTCTCCGGTTTCCGAGCACACTTTCAGGGCTATAAGCTTGATGCGTTCATCTTCCGCTTCAAAACTGGCTTCCGAAATCAATGTTTGCAAATCTTCGTCGAAGATTTCGTGCTTTTTATCGGCCAACTGCTTAAAGCGGGAAAAAGCCTCGTTCAGCTCTTCTTCCGAGCCGAACTCAAAGCCCAATTCGGTGATGCGGCTTTTAAAAGCATTTCTGCCGGAATGCTTGCCCAGCACCATACGGTTAGCCGTCCAGCCTACATCTTCGGCACGCATGATCTCGTAAGTTTCGCGGCTTTTTAATACGCCGTCCTGATGGATGCCTGCCTCATGCGCAAAGGCATTGGCACCAACGATGGCTTTGTTGGGTTGCACAGGAAAGCCGGTAATTGAAGATACCAATTTTGAGCAAGTCAAAATTTCGCGGGTGTCTATACCGGTTTGGCAGGTGAAGACATCCTTACGGGTACGCACCGCCATGACTACTTCTTCCAGCGACGCGTTACCGGCGCGTTCGCCCAAGCCATTAATGGTGCATTCAACCTGACGTGCGCCGTTCATAACCGCTGACAAGGAATTGGCAACCGCAAGGCCCAAATCATTGTGGCAATGCACGGAAAAAATAGCCTTATCCGAATTGGGGATACGTCGCATCAGGTTCGCAATAGTCGCACCAAATTGCTGAGGAACACTGTAACCTACAGTATCCGGAATGTTGAGCGTTGTTGCGCCGGCGTCAATAACCGCCTCAAGAATCCTGCATAAAAAGTCTTCTTCCGAGCGTCCGGCATCTTCCGGGGAAAATTCGACATCATCGGTATATTGCCGTGCGCGTTTAACCGCTTTGACCGCATATTCGATAACCTGCTCCGGTTGCATCTGCAACTTCATTTGCATATGAATCGGCGATGTTGCGATAAAGGTATGAATCCGCGACCGGTTGGCGCCTTTAAGCGCCTCGCCTGCACGGTCTATATCATTGTCCAGGGCTCTTGCCAATCCGCATACCACGCTGTCTTTTATGACCTTGGCTACCGCCTGAACGGCTTCAAAATCGCCGGGGCTGGCCGCAGGAAAACCGGCCTCGATGACATCGACCTTTAAACGTTCCAGAGCCTTGGCAATTCTGACTTTTTCCTCGCGCGTCATTGACGCGCCGGGGCTTTGCTCGCCATCGCGCAAGGTGGTATCGAATATTATTAACTTGTCTTTCATAAAAACTCCATTCTCGGCAATTATTCCCTGCATCGTCTCGGCAATAGGTCCTGCATCGCCTAGAGCGCCTACTGTTGGTGCTCTACCTTCTGCCTCCATGCAGTCGATGAAGGGTTATCAACTGTTAGGTTGATACACGGATATAGGGGGATTAAATCATTAATATAGAAAAAGATAGGTGCCCGTCAGGGCAGGAATCTTAAAGGCAGGCATAGCCACGCGCACAAGTCTGTTCCGGCAAACATTGTGCCGGAAAGAGGGTTTTGAAATGCATGGTTGATGTGAATAAACATGGTCGTGACTATACGCCAATGGCTGTGCGGCCTCAAGCAGATTTTACGATTTACGTCCCTGCAACCGGCGTCTACGCATGACCAAGGTAATAACCGGGCCTGAAATTGCGTAACCTAAAAACAACAGAAATAACATTGTTTGCGGCTGCGCCATCACAAAAGCGATACCCAACATAACGGCGATGGCGACAATAAAAGGCACTTTGCCTTTTAGGTCGATTTTTTTGAAACTCGAATAGCGAAAATTACTCACCATCAGCAAGCCGGTGCTGATCGTCAAGACAAGTGCAAAATACTTGAATAGCTCAATGTCGTATTTATACTCCAGGCAAATCCAGATAAATCCGGCAAGAATGGCGGCTGCGGCAGGGCTGGGAAGTCCCTGAAAATAATTTTTATCGGCTGTTGCAAGTTGCGTGTTAAAGCGCGCAAGCCTTAATGCGCCGCCCGCCGTATGGACAAAGGCAGCAAACAAACCCAATCTACCCATGCTGGAAAATGCCCATAAGTACATGACCAAGGCGGGAGCCGCGCCAAATGAAACCATATCTGAAAGGCTGTCGTACTGAGCGCCGAATTCGCTTTGCGTATTAGTCAACCGAGCGACCCGACCATCCAGGCCGTCCAGAATCATTGCTACAAAAATGGCAATAACGGCGGTTTCATAACGTCCCCCCATCGCCGAAGTAATTGCATAGAAACCGGAAAACAGGGCTCCCGTGGTAAATAAATTAGGTAACAAATAAATTCCACGACGACGAGTCAAGCGTTTTTCTGGAAGCATATTTTAATCAATCCTTTAGGTTTAGGAGGTCGGTAAAAAACATTGCGTCGAATTATACAATGAGCCCGCAAACTGCACCTAGCTTAATCAAAGATCGAATTTAATCAGAATGGGTGGGGCTGCTTGCAATCCCGATTGGCTTTTCATTAATTCTTTTACAGGCTCAGGACGAGGGCTTTAAAACCAAATGGCTTAACTTAAGTTAAGTAGATGTGGATCTTTGTAGAACTTTTATTGGGCTTGGCGGTATTTAGGGGCTTCGGGCTCCTAATCATTAAAATCTTCAAAAACAAACGCAGGCTCAGTATTGATAAAAACTCTTTCGTTAAATTCACTGATACAAATAGCGTTTAAGGTCACTTCTTCATACAGCCAATAATAGAAGTCACTCTCGAAAACGCTGTATCTGTCTGTGTATTTGCATTGTACCCATTGATTATTCAATGACCCGATTACGCTAGGCGTTTTATCAGACTGAGTTGCGCCAAAATACGCAATAACTTTGTCCTCTAAACTCAGTTGGAATCGATCAAATTTGATTTTTCTGTCTGCCAGCTGCGCATGTTTTAAGCGCCCGCCTTGTCTGTCATCGCCATGCGGATCTATTACACATTGCTTATTAAAATCATAAAAAGCCGATGGGAAAATTACTGGATATCTATCCGGGATATTAGTTCGCTCCAAAACATGCGCAGCTGTCCTTTGGCTTTTATCCCATTGTTTGATGATTATTTGCAAAATCAACATGGTTACTTTTCCGAATGCATTGATGTGTGATGAGGTTAATTAAAATTAATATTCCCTCTTAATGCCTTTAGCCTGCCTTGTTTGGCTTTACTATCCAGGCGCCTTAGCTTGGATCCTTTGGTCGGCTTGGTGGCTTTGCGTTTTTTGTGCGTGACAGCCACGCTTTGAATTAATGCCTGTAGCCGACTTAAGGCGTCTTCTTTGTTTTTTTCCTGGGTGCGATATTGCTGTGCCTTGATGATAATCACCCCTTCTTTTGAAATGCGCTGGTCATTTAAAGCCAGGAGCTTTTCTTTATAAAGCTCGGGTAATGAGGACGCGTTAATATCAAATCGTAAATGAACGGCGGATGAAACTTTATTGACATTCTGCCCGCCGGCTCCCTGCGCGCGAATCGCATGAACTTCAATCTCATTGTCGGGGATGCTGACCTGATTGGATATTTGCAACATGAATATCAAACTCTTTATGTTAATGGAGAGACGCTAAACGATAAAGCTGCATTAATTATACGTTATTTACTTTTTGACTTGGCGGATCGTTATGCTACGTGTGTAGCAACATCAAAACCAACCTGCGATCTTGTTTCGTGAATGGATGCGAAGGCAATAACATCCATATTAGCGGCATCAATACCGCCCTTTATGATTTACAATATGGCATTGGTTTGTAAGTTATGCGCAGACAGATAGCCTTCTTGTCCGGCAATGCGCTATTGATGATGAACCTCGCATACACAGAAGCTGTATGTGATTATTGAACCTATTTTTTGAAAAAGACAACACCATCGGAGCGATAAAGAATGACCAAACATGTTACTTTGACCCAGTTTATTATTGAACAGCAGCGCGAGTTGCCGGGCGTATCGGGAGCGTTTACTTCATTACTGAACGATGTCGTTACAGCGTGCAAGAAAATTTCAAATTTGGTTAATCGAGGCAATCTGATTGGGGTGTTGGGCAGTGCCGATTCCCAGAATGTACAGGGCGAGGTGCAGAAGAAACTGGACATCATCACCAATGACATTATGGTGGATGCGCTGAACTGGACCGGTCATTTGGCCGGTATGGCATCGGAAGAAATCGACGACATCATCAGCATTCCTTCGCAGTATCCCAAAGGCAAGTATCTGGCGTTGTTCGATCCGCTGGACGGTTCTTCAAACATTGATGTCAACCTGGCGGTAGGCACCATATTCTCGATTCTGCGTTGCTGCGAAGGTGTGGAACCGGCTCTGGAGGATTTTTTGCGTAAGGGCTCCGAACAGGTTTGCGCGGGTTTTGTGCTTTACGGCCCGTCAACGATGATGGTTTTGACGACAGGGCAGGGCGTTAACGGTTTTACTCTGGATCAGGCTATAGGCGAATTTATCCTGACTCATCCCAACATGACGATTCCCAATGATACCAATGAGTTTGCTATCAACATGTCAAATCAGCGTTTTTGGGAGCCTCCCGTACAGCGTTATATCGAGGAATGTTTGCAGGGTACGGAAGGTTTGCGCGAAAAGGATTTTAATATGCGTTGGGTCGCGTCGATGGTTGCAGAGGTTTACCGGATACTCACGCGCGGCGGAGTTTTTTTGTATCCGTATGATTTACGCGATCCCTCAAGAGCCGGAAAGCTTCGCATTATGTACGAGGCCAATCCGATGGCTTTTATTATCGAGCAAGCGGGAGGTGCTTGTTCCACCGGACGTGAACGCATACTCGACATCAAACCCAAAGGCCTGCATCAGCGGGTTCCGGTTATTTTGGGGTCCAAAAATGAGGTTGAGCGGATTGTCGGGTATCATTTGGAAGGTTGATTTAAGCGGGTAAAAGGCTCAAGGCGAAAGACTAAAAAATGGTTTGCTATGTACCTTCGCCGTTGCCGCTTGGAGTCCAAAGCTTGCTTTGACCGTTACACTGTTCTCATGCCGGAGAGTCTGAGAACGGTGTGAAAGACTAAAAAACAGCCGCCCTTATATGATAAAATTTTGCTTTTTTAACTTCACCCTTTGAGTTTTCCCATGAACAAACCTAAAAAAGTCGCAATTCTCACAGCGGGCGGCTTGGCCCCTTGCCTAAACTCAGCCATCGGCAGCCTTATCGAGCGTTACACTGAAATCGATCCTACCATCGAAATCATCTGCTACCGTAGCGGTTATAAAGGTCTGTTGTTGGGCGATTTTTATACCGTCACTCCGGCAATTCGCGAAAAAGCAGGGCTTTTGCATCGTTTTGGCGGCTCGGTGATCGGTAACAGCCGCGTCAAGCTGACCAACGTTAAAGATTGCATTAAACGCGGATTGGTTCAGGAAGGTCAGGATCCGCAGAAAGTTGCAGCCGACCAACTGGTCAAAGACGGCGTGGATATTCTGCACACTATCGGCGGTGACGATACCAATACCGCTGCGGCCGATCTTGCCGCTTTCCTTGCGAAAAACGACTATGGACTTACCGTTATCGGTCTGCCCAAAACCGTCGATAACGACGTGTTCCCCATCAAACAATCGCTGGGCGCCTGGACGGCTGCCGAGCAAGGCGCGCGTTACTTCTGGAACGTGGTTGCCGAAAACAATTCCAACCCGCGCATGTTGATTGTTCATGAAGTGATGGGACGCAGCTGCGGCTGGCTGACTGCTGCGACCGCTGTGGAATACCGCAAACTGCTGGACCGTGCCGAATGGTTGCCGGAGCTGGGTTTGGATCGCGCCACTTATGAAGTGCATGGCGTTTTTATCCCTGAAATGACGATCGATCTTGCGGCTGAAGCGGCTCGTCTTCGTGCGGTAATGGATAAAGTCGATTGCGTCAATATCTTCGTATCGGAAGGCGCGGGCGTTGAGTCTATCGTCGCTGAAATGCAAGCCAAGGGACAGGAAGTGCCGCGCGATGCATTCGGTCACGTCAAGCTGGATGCTGTTAATCCGGGCAAATGGTTCGGCGATCAGTTTGCAGAAATGATCGGTGCGGAAAAAACACTGGTGCAAAAATCAGGTTATTTTGCTCGCGCTTCTGCGGCCAATGTCGAAGATATACGCCTAATCAAGTCTTGTGCCGATCTGGCTGTTGAGTGCGCTTTCCGTCGTGAATCAGGCGTTATCGGTCACGATGACGATCAAAATTTTGTACTGCGTGCGATTGAGTTTCCTCGCATCAAGGGCGGCAAGCCTTTTGACCTGGATACAGACTGGTTTAATAAAACTTTGACTGAAATCGGTCAGGCTAAGGGTTCTAAAGTCGAGGTTGGGCACTAAATATCTCCGCATAAGCATCGGCTTAAGCTTAAGTCGATGCGCTGGTTCCCAATCTCCAGATTGGGAACCTCAAAGGCGAAGCTCCAGCTTCGCGAAACGGGAAGCTGGAGTTCCAGACCGAGCTCCCAAGCTTGAGTTTGGGAGCTAGCGAAGACAACGCATCATGAATCCCGACTATATTTTTGTTTACGGAACGCTTAGGCGTGCGACGAACAGCGAAATGCCTCATCTTTTGGCTAAGCATGCTGAGTTTGTGGATGATGCCACCTATCAAGGCAGGCTTTATAAAGTCGACTGCTATCCAGGTGCAGTTTCTTCTGATGATCCCAATGACGTAGTGCAGGGCGAAGTCTATCTGCTTCACCAAGCCGATGTTGCGCTTCCTCTGCTTGATCGGTATGAAGAATTCGGCCCGGAGTTTTCCGAACCTAACGAATATAGTCGTCAGCAGCAATCTGTGTTGCTAAAGAGCGGACGCCTCGTTACGGCATGGGTTTATGTCTACAATCGTCCCACGGAAGGCTTGGAGTTGGTCGAGTCGGCAAATTTTATTCAGCAACCATTATGATCACCATTATCCAACGCGTAACTACCGCTAAAGTCACCATCAACAATCAGGACATCGGAAAAATCGACACCGGCATTATGGCGCTGGTTGCGGTGGAAAAGGCGGACACCGAAAAAGATGCCCAACGCCTGCTGGAACGTATCCTCAACTATCGGATTTTTGCCGATAGCGATGACCGCATGAATCTGAGTTTGAGGGATATTAACGGCGGCTTGTTGTTGATTCCGCAATTTACGCTGGCGGCGGATACCCAAAAAGGCAATCGGCCCAGTTTTATTTCTGCCGCGCCGCCGGAAAAAGGCAAGGAAATGTTCGACTATCTGCAACAGTTGGCAAAGCAAACTTACGCTAATGTTGAATTCGGTCAGTTTGGAGCCGATATGCAGGTTTCGCTGGTCAACAACGGGCCGGTTACTTTTACTCTGCGGACCCATTAATACTATTCACGCTACCAGTCATCCTCTTCATCTTTTTCATAAGGTTGCGGTTTTACATTATCGGGCACTTTCGGTATGTTCGCTGACCGTAACAAAATTAACGCGCCGCCCAAAACAAACAGCAGTGCGACTATAAACAATATTATCCACATTCGAAGCTCCCATCTTTGGCTTGCATAAGCGGGTTACGATAGAATACCCCTACATAGATCATTTACATACTTCAATATGACAAATATGTCTGGAACAGATTTACATTTACCCGAAGGACGTAAGGCAGGACAGCCTGACGTGTCCCATCCGCCGGGAGCGGATTTGCATTTACCCGAAGGGCGCAGGGCAGGACAGCCTGACGTGACTAATCCGCCGGGAGCGGATTTGCATTTACCCGAAGGGCGCAGGGCAGGACAGCCCTGCGTGAAACAAGTCGAATTACTTTCTCCTGCCGGAACTCTTAAAAACATGCGCTATGCCTTTGCATACGGCGCGGATGCCGTTTATGCAGGGCTGCCGCGTTATAGCCTGCGGGTGCGCAATAATGATTTTCTTGAAGACAATCTGGCCAAAGGCATCGCTGAGGCTCATCAGCTGGGTAAAAAGTTTTTCCTGGCAACTAATGTGATTCCGCATAACGCCAAGGTTAAAACCTTTATTAAGGATATTACTCCGGTTATCGCTATGAAGCCGGACGCATTGATTATGGCTGATCCGGGTTTGATTATGATGACGCGGGAAGCCTGGCCGGACATGCCGATACATCTGTCGGTACAGGCCAATACCGTTAATTATGCATCGGTCAATTTCTGGAAAAGCATGGGCGTTGAGCGGGTCATTTTGTCCCGCGAATTGTCGCTGGATGAAATTGAAGAAATCCGCCAGCGTTGCCCCGATACGGAACTTGAAGTGTTTGTTCACGGTGCGTTATGCATCGCTTATTCCGGCCGCTGTTTGTTATCAGGCTACTTCAATCACCGTGATCCTAATCAGGGCACCTGCACCAACTCTTGCCGCTGGAAATACGACACATTGCCTGCCGAAGAAAATGCAGAGGGCGATTATCTGCCGGTTGGCGAAGTATTATCGATGTCCGATATCAGCAACGCCAGTTGCGGCGGCGCGGAACGGCACCCGTTGGCGGACAAGGTGTATTTTCTGGAAGAAGAGGGGCGTAAAGGTGAATTATTGCCGGTGATGGAAGACGAAAACGGCACCTATATCATGAACTCGAAAGACCTAAGAGCCATCGAGCATGTGCAGCGTCTGGTCGAAATCGGCGTGGACAGCCTTAAAATCGAAGGTCGCACCAAGTCGCATTATTACGTGGCGCGTACCGCGCAAACCTATCGTCAGGCGATTGACGATGCGTTGGCGGGGCGGGCATTTCAGCCTGAATTAATCGGCGTTTTGGAAAATCTCGCCAACCGGGGCTATACCGACGGTTTTTATCAGCGCCACCATACCCATGAACAGCAAAATTATATAACCGGTTATTCCAAAAGCCATCAGCAGCAATTTTGCGGCGAGATCAGGAGTTATGACCAGAAAACCGGCTTGGCAACCGTTGATGTTAAAAACAAGTTTTCGGTCGGCGATAAGCTCGAATTGATATTGCCCGAAGGCAATCAGGATATTATCGTCGAGCGCATGGAAGGCATGTACGGACAAGAAATGGAAGAAGCGTCGGGCGGCGGCTATGAAGTGAAAATACCGCTGCCGGAAATATGCGGCGATAATGGCTTGTTGGCGCGGTATACTTGAGATAGGCGAAGGACGAAAGACAAAAGGCGAAAAAAGCCTTTCGTCCTTCGCCTTTCGCCCTTCGCCGCCTTTTATCCTTTTGAGAATTGAATCATGACATTTACTACCGCCGATCTTTGCGATGCCCATTCAGAAGAAGACCACTTCCAGATTGCCGAACCGCTGCTCAAACCTTATGGAGGGCACCCAAGCTTTTGCGGCCAAATCACTACGGTAAAAGTTTTTGAGGACAACGTTTTGGTCAGAGCGGTGCTGGAAGAGAAAGTTGAAAACAGGGTGCTGGTTGTTGATGGCGGCGGCTCTCACCGTTGTGCTCTGTTGGGTAATGATCTGGCAAGGCTTGCCATCGGCAATGGCTGGCAGGGCATTGTTATTCATGGCTGTATCCGCGATTCTGCAATCATCGATCAACTTCCTATCGGGATACGTGCTTTACATACGCATCCCTTAAAAAGCCATAAAAAAGACCATGGCGACCGCGACTTATTGGTCACTTTCGCCGGTGTCAATTTCAAACAAAATCATTTTTTATATGCTGATGCCGATGGAATTATCGTATCAGAAACAATGTTGAGTTAAAATAACTTCAAATTAACCTAGTAAAGAAGTCAAGATATGCAAATCGTACTCGCTAACCCCCGTGGATTCTGTGCCGGTGTAGACCGGGCTATTGAAATCGTTGATCAAGCCATCGAGGCTTTCGGCGCGCCTATTTATGTTCGTCACGAAGTTGTACATAACCGTACGGTTGTCGATGGGCTTAAAGAAAAAGGCGCGATTTTTATTGAAGATTTAACCGACGTGCCGGTCGGCTCTTATCTGATTTTCAGTGCTCATGGCGTATCAAAACAAGTACAGCAGGAAGCTAAAGAACGTAATTTGACGGTTTTTGACGCGACCTGTCCGCTGGTCACTAAGGTTCATTTGCAGGTTGCCAAGCATGCCAAAGAGGATCGCGAGGTTATCCTGATCGGCCACGCCGGACACCCGGAAGTTGAAGGCACAATGGGGCAATATGAACGCTGTACTGACAATGGCGGCATTTATCTGGTAGAAACCCCGGACGACGTGAAAAGCCTGGTGGTAAAAAATCCGGATGATCTGGCGTATGTCACGCAGACGACCTTGTCGATGACCGACACCAAGATTATGGTCGACGCCTTAAGAGCGCGCTTTAAAGGCATACAGGAACAGAAAAAGGACGACATCTGCTACGCCACGCAAAACCGGCAGGACGCGGTTTATGAGCTGGCCAAAACGGCTGATATTATCCTCGTAGTCGGCTCACCCAACAGTTCAAACTCTAACCGTCTCCGCGAAATTGCCGAACAGCTCGGTAAACAGTCTTATCTGATCGATACCGCGAAAGATATGCAGCAGAACTGGTTTGAGGGTATTGCCGTGGTCGGCGTTACTGCCGGAGCTTCCGCGCCGGAAGTCCTGGTTCAGGAAGTTATCAATCAGTTAAAACAGTGGGGCGGACAATCGGCTGTTGAGATTCAAGGCATAGAAGAAAAAGTAGTGTTTTCTTTGCCTAGAGAGTTAAAAAAACACATCAACTAACATTTTCCACTGCGGGGCTGCTTCAGTGGCCGCCCCGACTCTTCTTTTCCGCATACCCTGATATTGATAGCTGATCCTATCCTGCCGCGCGTCCGAATTAAAATTAAAGACAAAAACTATCGTTTTTATCTAAAATAGGCATGGCTGTAAAACCAACCTTAACGTCAATAATGGCGGCCCGGAAATAAATCCTATGAAAACCGGCTCCTAAGTTATTGCTTCCATTCATTTATTTTCCCTAAAGATGATTATGACACTTACTGCAATGGATCTTGTCGCTCAAGCCAAACAAAATATTGTTGAAATTGATATTGATGCCGCAAAAAATTCCCTGGAAACAAGCCTCATTCTTGATGTCAGAGAACCTGCTGAGTATGCCGCGGGCCATTTGCCGGGAGCGTTCAACATACCTCGCGGCGTATTGGAATTCAAGATAGGCTCACATCCCGACTTTCAGGATAAACAAGACGCCCACATCATCGTTTACTGCCAATCGGGTGGCCGCTCGGCCTTGGCAGCAGAGGTATTAAGTAAAATGGGATTCAACAATACCGTCAGTATGGCCGGCGGATTTAAGGCATGGACGGACAGTGGCAATGAAGTAGTCTAGATGGCTGAACTGGAAGTTATCCGTCTGGATAAATGGTTATGGACTGCGCGTTTTTTTAAAACGCGCAAATTAGCTGCTGAGGCTATTTCCGGCGGGAAGGTTCATGTTAACGATCAGCGCACCAAGCCTGGAAAAGAAGTCAAAGTCGGCGCCATAGTCTCCATCAGCAAAGATAATTATCGGTGGGACATCACGATCATCGCCATTAATGGTCAACGGCGCTCGGCTAAAGAAGCGGTTTTACTCTATGAGGAAAGCGCTGAAAGCCTTGCCAAACGCGAAAAGCAAATTATTCAAAATCGTGAACAGCGGGAATTATTTGATTTTAGCGGCAGGGATCATAAGCCGAACAAGAAAGAAAGACGCCTGATTCACCAATTTAAGCAAGGATAGGGATAGGGACGTAAGCTTTGCAAAGCTTAGGCTCCCTCGGCAACCGCTCCATGCGTCGCCTAAAGCGCCTACTGTTGGTGCTCTACCTCCTGCATAACCCACATCCATGTAGGCAACAACGCTATAAACAGGTAGGTGGTTTAGGCAAGCCAGCCAGCTTACATGCATATTTTAAGGGACCTTCGGGAAATAATTTGTGCAAATAACGACTGTTACCCTTTGTCTCGCCCAATTCCTTGGCAATCGCTTTAGTAAAAACCCGCGCATTAGGCAAATGTTTAAATTGCTGATAATAACGCCGAATAAACAAAATAATTTCCCAATGATCATCGCTCAGATCAATATTGTTTGATGCGGACAGTCGTTGCGCGACATCTTCATTCCAGTCTGCAGGATTTATCAGAAAACCCTGTTCGGTTACTTCCAGGTGCAAATCCGGATCCATTACGTCCATGATTGAATGACCGGGTTATTAACCGTCAATTCCACCAGTTCGGCATAATCTATCACCTCCAGTCCATTAATCAGCTCATCAAGGGTAATTCCGCGTATTGCGATGTCATCCGACAGCACACAAAGACGATTGTTGCTTAACTGGTGTGTTAACGTATCGCTTATGCTGCTATTTTGTAATACCCGCAGAACGGCATTTTCAAGAAATACCACAACATCGCCTGAATCAATACGCTCTAAAATGGCAGTTTCAATCGGCGATTGAAAAATAAGGTGCAACACGTTAAGTGCTGTCGGTTAATTTAAGGCCGATAATTCCAGCAATTACCAGCGTAATTGATATCAAGCGATACCAGTCGGCAGATTCTTTAAATAAAATGATGCCTAATACGGCTACACCGACTGCGCCCATACCCGTCCAGACGGCATACGCAGTTCCCAGCGGCAGGGTTTTAATTGCCAGAATCAACAAATAAAAACTTACGCCGCCGGACAGCATCGTTATGATGCTGGGCCACAGCTTGGTAAAGCCTTGATTGTATTTAAGACTTAAAGCGAATACTATTTCTGCAAATCCCGCAGAAAATAAAAGAAACCACGCCACGAACACCCCTTTTCTTTGTGCTTGGATACCAAATATTTTACAATATACTAAACTTGGCAGTATTTAAAAACACTTTAGATGAGCCTTCACCGGTAAACTCAGGAAAGATCAGAGAATAAACTGCCAATTCATCCGATAGCGTTCGCATCTGAACAAGGCCATTTAGCATATATACAGCAGATTTAACAAGAGGCCTTACAGGAGGACTGAGTTTTTGCGTAATATGTAATGCTTCGCATTTAATGCAAAATAATCAATAACTAATTAACACATATTAATGAGCGACATATCTTCTTTTTCAGTCCAAAATCCAAAGCAAATAATCAATCATTTATCATTATTAGTTAAAAATAAATGTTTGCTCAGCGCTCGTTTTGGAACAAATAATGAGTCCTATATCACCACATTGCTCAGTGTTAATGAAGGCGATAATTCGGTGATTCTAGATTACGGACCCAAAGAAGATTTAAATCAACGCATCCTTAATGCGGGGAGGGTCTCATTCGATACTGATTACAATGGCATTAAAGTTTCTTTCACTGGTGCCGCGCTGAAAAAAATTACCCATAAAAGGGATGCGGCATTTAGTATGCCTATTCCTAAATCGCTTTACTGGATGCAACGTAGAGAGTACTACAGGGTAAAATCGCCGCTTTCAAAATCCAGTTATTGCCAATTGATAATAGAAGGCAGGGAACCGGTTAACCTTAAGTTATACGATATCAGTCTTACAGGCTTTGCAATGCTGAATGTTTCCAAAGAAGTTTCCGAGCTCCTGATTCCGGGTACATCAATTTCGCAAGGCAAACTTATACTTTCAGATGTAGGTGAAGGCATGATTTCCTTTGAGATCTGTGCCAAATACATAATTAACCCTGAGAAGTTGCAAAAAATTCAAAAAATAGGTTGTAAGTTCATCAAGTTAGCGCGTCCAGTTGAAGAGATTGTTCAGCGTTACATGCATCAGATCCAACGGGAAGACTTGCAGAAAGAGTGATTTATTCAAATTAAAGAGCAACAAAAACTGAAAGGAGTAAGGTTAACGGCTCTTTATAATACCCGTCACTCACTTTAATATAGCGATACCGTAAAATATTTATGACTACACATTTTTGTTGTTGCCCGATAATCATCTGAAAATACAGGGTCATTATTAATGAGCGACGCCTCCTCTTTTTCAATCCACAATCCAAGACAAATAGTTCATAATTTATCTATATTGATTAAGAACAAATGTCTGCTCAGCATTCGTTTTGGCGAAGGTAAGGCATTCTTCCTTACTGCAATACTTGAGATTGATCAGGCAAATAATTCCATAATTTTCGATTACGGACCCAAAGAAGTTTTAAATCAGCAGCTTCTTAAGGCTACCAGAATCACTTTCGAAGCCGATTTTGCAGGCATTAAAGCTTCTTTCAAAGGAAGTATGTTGGAACAAATTCTTTATAATGGGGAACCGGCGTTTTCCATGCCGATTCCTGAGTCAGTTTTTTGGATGCAGCGTAGAGAATTTTTTAGAATAAAATCACCGCGTTCAAAAGCCAGCTATTGCCAGTTGATACTGGAGGATCAAGAACCCGTCAATTTAATGTTATACGACATTAGCCTCACCGGTTTTTCACTACTTAATACCTCAACTGAAATATCCAACTTATTGATACCCGGTACACAATTAGAAAAGTGCAGGCTTGTACTTTCAGGGGCAGGTGAAGATATCATCTCCTTGAAGGTCTGTTCTAAGCTCATCATTAATCCGGATAAAATTGCCGCACTCAAAATCCAAAAAATAGGCTGTTTATTTACCCGGATTACCCCTGTATTTGAATCGACCGTCCAGCGCTATATCAATCAACTTCAACGAGAAAGCATACAAAAAATGAGTGGATAGGGGTAAGCTTCTAATAACAAATTCACTCTCAACTCGCGCAAAGCAATGACTACGATCACCACTTCTGCTTCTACACGACGCAATATCATCACCGTTACCCAGCTTAACCGCGAAACCAGTCAATTACTTGCCGAACATTTTCTGTCTGTTCTGGTTGAAGGCGAGTTATCCAATTTAAGTACCCCTGCTTCCGGACATATGTATTTTTCGCTGAAGGACGCTAATGCTCAGGTACGTTGCGCCATGTTTCGTACTCAGCAGCGCCGCTTGGCGTTTAAGCCGGAAAACGGCAAGCAGGTTATCGTCAAGGCGCAAGTCAGCCTGTACGAGCCCAGAGGCGATTACCAGCTTATCGTCGAGCATATTGAAGAAGCCGGTGACGGGGCTTTGCGCAGGGCGTTTGATGCGTTAAAGCTGAAGCTATCGGAGCAAGGGCTGTTCGATGCCGCCCACAAACAAGCTTTGCCTACGCTACCCAAAACAATTGGCGTTATTACTTCGCCATCAGGCGCTGCTGTCAGAGATATACTGACCGTGCTACAAAGACGTTTTGCAGCGATACCGGTGATTGTTTATCCGGTTTCCGTGCAGGGCGATAACGCAAAACATGAAATTGCCAAGGCGATAGCCACCGCCAATCGACACAAGCACTGCGACGTTATCATTCTCGGGCGGGGCGGCGGTTCGCTGGAAGACCTTTGGGCATTTAATGAAGAGCTTGTTGCCAGAGCCATATACGACAGCGAAATTCCGATCATTTCAGGCATCGGGCACGAAACCGATTTTACCATTGCCGATTTTGTTGCCGACCTGCGCGCGGCCACGCCTTCCGCGGCCGCAGAACACGCCAGTCCCGATCAGCAGCAATGGCTGTCGCGATTCATGCATCTGGAATCGCGGCTGCAACAACAACTGCAACGAAAGCTGAACCAAAAACAGCAAGCTCTGGATTGGCTCAGTCAGCGACTGCAACAGCAACATCCCGGCCAAAAGCTGGCTGGAAATGTGCGGCGCATGAATGAACTTGAGGCCAGACTTAATCACGCTATACATACAAAGCTTCGACATATGACCGGCATTGTCGACGCAAAAACGGCTAAGTTATGGCAACACAACCCTGCGATAACCATAAGCAGCCATAAACAACGACAGGGCTATTTGACTAAGCGCCTGATTTCCGCAACCGCACATAAGCTGGAACAGCTCAATCAGCGATTATTAAATTCCAGTCAAACCCTGCATGCGGTTAGCCCTTTGGCAACGTTAAACCGTGGTTATACGATGACAATCAACCCGTCTTCCGGGGAAATCATCCGCTCCACCGAACAACTTAAGTTGGGCGATATGGTGCAAACCCGTCTCGCGCAAGGCCGATTCATCAGCCAAGTTAAAGTCATTGATCGGGATTAACGGTTGGTTTGATAAAAGGCCATTGCTGTATCACTTTATAACAGACGCCATCCGGTTCACTACAGGATTCAAGCAGGCAGAATGCTTCGGCGCGCCAGACTATCGGTTCAATTGGCATATCCGGCAAGTACCGGACATGCCGGGCCAGCGTAATATGAGGGGTATAAGGTCTGGTGTCAGTATGCAGACCGCAGTTTGCAGCTACTGTTTCCAACATGGATGCCAACATCGTCGCCGGTTCCGGTACTGGTTGCCGGCAGGTCATGCATAGGATTTTGGGTTTACTCCAGTAGCTTAAGCGGTCAAAGTTCAAAGTAAAAGGTTGGGCGGTAATATCGGCGACGGACTGTTTAATCAATAATTCAGTGTCTGCGTCAACAGAACCCAAAAAAACCAGTGTTACATGGAGATTGTGCGGCCGTACCCATTTCAGTCCTTGCGCTGCGTTGGCTTGACTCAATCGCGCCAGCGCTTGCCGGGTTTCATCGTCAGGCCATAAGGCAAAAAACAATCTTGACGTATCAGGCATGGTTTTAAACGGGTAGCATGAATAAAACTCACCTACAGTGAGTCTGAATAGGTCGTAAGTCTGTCACGAAAATTGGAATGAGTCACCGCTATTTTTACGTGAATTCATACTGAACACTGGGTAATGCGGCAAACTTGATCTTCGTTAAACGCTGTAACATGTGTAATTCATGTTTGCCGTATTTACACAAGTTCACTATACCGCCGAGGAACATCCATGGTTTTTTGCTGCTCCGTTGGGGATGGGCAATTATTTCTCAGGGGGCGAGGCAGGCCACTTTGCTCCTGCGTCTATCCATGCCCTGAGGAGTAATACATCGCGTTCGGAAAGGTTGTGCCTGTCAGCCATAGGCATATCTTTTCTTGCACCTGAGACTATTCCAATTAGAGGGCTTGCGTCACTCCGGCCCGGCAAAATCAGCGATTTCCGACTATTGTCCCTGAAGAAATCTTCGCTACGGTCAGCACGAAAACCGGCATACTGCTTTTGCGGTCCGTGGCATGACAGGCAATTTTTCTCAAAGATCGGGTAGATGTTTTTCCAAAAGGCAACCTCCGAATCACCGCTCTCTGATTGAACAATTGATGCTGAGCCGGTCTGTCCGTCGAGGTGGCTGTTAGGTCCGCGGGGTTCATGGATTGGCCGGGTTATTGATTTGACGCTATGTTGGGCTATCCATGCGAAGACTATGAAAGTTATGGTGACGATAACAAGCGTTAATAGACCGCTACGGAGTAGTGAAGGGTGCGAGGTTTGCACCGCATGACAATGCTTGACGATGACGGTAACGATCCAATTCCAATGAAGTACCAGATGAATAACAAGCACCGCTAACAGTCCAAAACTGATCCAGAAATGGATATCGCCATACTGGTGACGGGTAAGACCCCACAGGCTGAACGCTTTGTTGCTTCCTGGCGGCAATGGGAAACGCAATATATAGCCTGTCGCAATCATGCCGAGAAACAGCAGGGCGGCGGTCAAGTCAATGATGATATTTACAAGGGTGCGACTCATATTTATGACAAGATAACCGGTGGGCATGGATTTTTTGCCTGCGTTGCCCAAAGCTGTTTTGAGGTCAGGTGGTTCCTAAGCATAACAAACTTCCTGTAGAAGTCGCTTTAGTAGCGATGTACCCGCCATCAGAACCAGCCAACCTGAGATAAAACTGGAATTATTTAATAAGAAAATCCCGCATCATGCCCATATCCTCGTGTTCCAGATTGTGGCAGTGGTACATGAACAGGCCTTTAAAATCATTAAACGGTTTTAAGATTGTGACCTTTTCGCCCGGCATCACCAGAACCGTATCTTTCCAGCCGCCGTTTATAAACCCTGACGAAACGGTGGCATAGCTATCGCTGGAGCGCGAATTCACTTCCCGCTTGACGATCTGGAACTGTTCGCCATGTAAATGCATCGGATGCGGCATATTCATCATCATGCCATGCATACCGCCGTCAAAACCATTATCGAACTCTATTAGTTGCAGACTGTTAACCGGAATAATTTCGTCCGGCTGAATGTCGTTCATCTTATAAGAACGGCCATTTAGCAGGGCTGACATGTGCTGCATGGATAAGGCGATGGTTCTGGGATTGGCCGCATTTGCAGCATTCTTGACGTGTAGGGCGGGAATGGGCGTTAAAGTCTTTGGCAAAATGTTGTCGCCTTGTTCCTTTTTAGCGACCCGAATTTTTAAGATCGGGTAGTCCGATCCTGAAGGCAAGGTGCTGACGGACATCATGCCGCCTCCCATCATTCCACCCCCCATCATACCCCGGTGTCCGCGCCCTCCCATCATGCCGCCGCCCATCATGCCCATGCCGCCATGCGTGGCAACATCAAACTGAAGGCTACGCAAGGACAGCTCGGTGCCTACCGCGCGTCCGCTAAAATCCATCCATGCCTCCACCCTTTCCCCCGGCGCGAGCATGACATAAGGGTGTTGCTCGGGAGCTGCCAGCAAGCCGCCATCAATACCTATTACGGTGATGGGGGTGCCGTCATCCCAGGCCAGTTTATAAATCCGGGAGTTAGAGCCGTTGACCAGCCGGAGCCGGTAGGCGCGCGTTGCGACCGGCAGCACAAAATCAGGCCGGCCGTTAACCAGGATCTGGTCGCCCAGAAAGCCCTGCATGCGTTGCATCATGTGCGCCGAATAAACCAATTGGTTTTGACCGTCGAAACTGCGATCCTGAATCACCAGCGGGACGTCTAAATTGCCGCTCGGTAAATTCAATGCCTGTTCCTGATCGTCAGTAACAATTAATAAACCTGCCAAGCCGGAATAGACTTGTCTGGCGGTGACGCTGTGGGTATGGGCATGATAAAAATAGGTCCCGGCCCGGTTGAGTATCTCAAATTCATACACATAGGTTTCGCCCTGATTGATCGCATACATGGGATTGCCATCCATGTTAGCCGGGACATGCAGTCCATGCCAATGCAGAATCGATTGCGCCGGTAAATTATTATTAAGAATCAGCCTGACTTTCTGGCCTTTTTTAAAACGCAGGGAAGGTGCCAGATAAGTACCTTCATTATTATCAAGTACCTCTGAAGGACCTGTTATAACCTTGCCGGTGATTTTCCAGACGCGGGTTTTGTCGCCATTTAAAATAGCTACATCAGCCGTATTCATGGTCAGTTCAATTTCAACATCAGGGAGAAAGTCGGCGGATGGCGCATTGACTCTGACAAAGCCGCCGGTCTGCGCCCAGCTTGGGTAAGTGATCGCTCCGGCGATACCCATTGCGGTATATTTTAATAGCTTGCGGCGTTGCAAATTAATCGTGGTTTTCATCTGGACTTCCCTCAATTCAATTAATATTAGCGTATTGTAATATGCGACTTTGTACCATAGTTTTTGCAACGTGCGTTAATCGGAGTCGCGTGGTTTACTGGAGGTAATGATTAGCCAATACGGTGCTCGGGTTTTTCTTTGCCCTAAACAAAAAACCGGATTTTGACGGTGATAACAGCCGGAGGGTACAGAAAATAAGCAGTTCGTTAAATTAGTAGAAACACTTAGCAGCCGGTTTTGCATTGCCGTTAAGCAGAGGGGAAGGATTTTAACTGCAATCTAACGACCAATCCTTGGTCTTGTTTTGGAATTCAGAAGGAAAACCAACCTTAAATCAATAGCGTAGCCTTGCTGGTCCACGGAGCTAAAGTAGCGGCAGGGGGCTTGATAACAGGTTGGATTATTGCAGCAATTGAAGGGCTAAGGCTAAAGCCAAGATACAAAACTCATCATTCATGCTTTATGGGCTTGCCCTTGGCTTTATTCCTCAATTGCTTCGCCCAGCGATAGATGCCGGTTTCGGTAACTTTTGCATGCGCCCATTGCAGCCAGCCAGTGATGGTGGTGTAAATGACTCTCAGAAAGGTAAAAGTTAATAGTTGCGGTTTGGTCAGTGCAAACACTCTGGCTACCAGCAAAGTACCGAGTAATTTTGCCAACACTTCCACCAGGATGCCTTGCAGAATCAATCCTTTTGCCAGCAATCCAAATGCCGCGAGATTGATCGGCGTAACAATCAGTATCGGAATACCAAACGCCACCAGCGCCATGGTCGCAGTTGTTTGACTGAGCCATTGTTCAAATTGTTGCAGATTCAACCATTGGGATAATGAGCGCCCAAATGCCGTGAGTAGATCCCAAAGCCACTCCTCAATAATCAGGAAGATAGCTAAAAACGAAAGCAGGATTTTTTTCATAATTTGATTGAAAGAGAGTACTCAACAACTGTAATTATAAGTGCAACATTGTTATTTAATATCAGAACTGATCGGAAAGCACATTTAGGGCTATGCCTGGCCCTAAATGTTCAGCGTCTTAGATAAAGTTTTCGGCCATTACCTGATTTCTGCCGTTATCTTTAGCTCTATACATTGCCTGGTCCGCGCGCTCGATCAAGCTTTCGATCGAGTCGTTTAGTTTAAAACTTGAGACGCCGATAGAAATGGTCACCTTTCCTATCGATTTTTTACTACCCTTAAGCTTTAAAGGATGTTGTGCTAAGGAAGTTCTTATTTCTTCGGCGATTTCCATAGCCTTGTTAAGCGGTGTATTGGGCATGATAATGGCCATTTCTTCGCCGCCATAGCGTGCTGCGCAATGATGTTCGGTAATATGTTGCTTCATCAGGTTAGCTGTATAGCGCAGTACGTTATCGCCCATCTGGTGGCCAAACGTATCATTGACTTGTTTGAAATGATCGATATCTAAAATAAGCAAGCACAGTTCAATATCGTTTTGTCTATGAATTTCAATATATTCATTCAGCTTTTGATCAAAAGCGCGGCGGTTGAATAGACCTGTCAAGGCATCAGTTTTTGCCGTTTCGCGTACATGCGCAAGTTCCTGCCGCAGCAGCTGCATTTCCTTTTTACTCTCGTCCAGTTGCGTCATCAACGTCATACTGGTTTCAGCAAGTCCTTTAGTTCCGGCGATGATTTCGGTTAAGACTATTTTGATTTCAGTCAGGTCTTGGTTGTTTTCCAGATTTTTACTCTGGTTCTGGAAGTCTATTGATGCTGCACTGGCTTTTTCGCCAGTAGTATCCAAGGCCTCACCTGTTTTATTGATAAGCTGCAACAGGATGTGATTTATTTTTTCCAGAGAGTCGAGTGACGTATCGCAAATATGTTTTTTAAAGAGTTTTGCGCTTAATTCAGAAGTAAAAACATTGTGCTTGGCCAGTAGTTCATCCAGTTCATTGTTTAAGTCAATGTTTCTACCGATAATATATTCATAGAAAATTGCAAAATTAAGAGGATCGGTAGCGATTTTATTCTTTGACATGAGGGGAAGTATTTGCCGAAGATATTCTGCATTTTGTTCCAGCGTGTCATCGTATTTAGGGAGAAATGTTAAGTCATCGTTTATCATTATTTAAAGTCAATAATATTCATTAATTATTATCCATTTTAGCCAGTTGCTTTATGTTTTCAAGTGCTAGTATCTTCTAATTCAATACGTACGCAAATAAATATTATTTAAAATTTTAAAAAGTACTCTGGCGCCATAAATATCTACAGCGGCCACGGTCTGCGTGGTTAGCTAAAGGTTGATAGTCAGACAGATTCGGCCCGGGTCTGTAATTGATCTTACCGTCAGCGATAATCCAATCAATTGCTTTTATGGCGCATCAGGCCGATAAAATGATAAGGATAGAAATATACTGAAATCCATCAGAGTCAGAGCAAACAAAGACAGCATCGACAGGCTGAATTATGGCGACAATCGCGTTTCCTGAGCAATGTGCTCCGGCATACCGCTCGCTGCTCAAGGATTGCGGTTATCTTTTTCGGATATATTATCGATCTATTTGATCAGTATAGATTTAGATACCCGAGCCACTATCTTTAAAATCTCAATCTGGTATCTTTGTTGCTTGGTCGGCTTTTTTCAATTCAGTTAAAAAATGAACTGCATTTGTCGGTTGAATTTAAAATAGTAAATAAAAAGCAGTGCAAGAGACTAAATTGACAGAACTAGAAGCATTTTTCGGTAGCGACGGCGGATTGGCAAAAGTCATTCCAGGCTATCAACCACGGGCCGCCCAGCTTGAAATGGCTGAAGCGATTGCCCATGCTATCGAAGCTAACCAGCATTTAATCGCCGAAGCCGGGACCGGAACCGGCAAGACCTTCGCCTATTTGGTGCCCGCCATTTTATCCGGCAAAAAAGTCATTATTTCGACCGGCACCAAAAACCTTCAGGACCAGCTGTTTAACAAGGATTTGCCGGTAATCCGCAAGGCGATCAAAACACCGTTTATTGCTGCGCTGTTAAAAGGCCGCAGCAATTATTTATGCACCTATCGGCTGAAAAACGCGTTAACTTCCACATTGGGTTTCAGCAAGGAAGATGCGGTCGCTTTGGCAAAAATAAGTTCGTGGGCGAAGCGCACCAAAACCGGCGATACCTCGGAAATGTCCGACGTGGCAGAGGCAGACCCGGTCTGGTATCAAGCGACTTCGTCATTGGATAATTGTCTGGGACAGGATTGTTCGGATTACGCCGACTGCTTCCTGGTCAAAGCCAGGAAAAAAGCCCAGGAAAGCGAGATTCTGGTGGTTAATCATCATTTACTGTGCGCGGACTGGTCGATACGCGACAGCGGTTTCGGCGAGCTGTTGCCCAATGCCGAAGTGGTCATCATCGACGAGGCGCATCAACTGGCCGATACCGCCTCCAATTTTTTAGGCATTACCGTCAGCGCCAAGCAGCTGAACGATCTGGCCAAAGATGCGTTGATGGAATATTTTAAAGACGCCACCGACATGCCCGCCTTGCGTACCGCCTGTGAAGATCTTGAACATGAAGTTAAGGATTTGAGGCTGGCGTTCGGCATCGAGCTTAAACGCGGCGATTGGCAGGACATCGAAAACAATCCGAAAATAGCGGCAAACTTGACTGCGGTTAAAGACCAGTTGCAGCGCCTCGCCGATCAGCTGGAGCTGGCGTCAGTTAAAACCAAAGGACTGGACTCGTGTTTCAAGCGCGCCGACGAACTGGTGCAGCAGCTAAAGATTATCCTTGAAGACAACAGCGGCAAATGGATACGCTGGTATGAAACCTATAAAAACACCTTTACCTTGAGCCGTACGCCGCTGGATATTGCGTCGGAATTCCGCTCTTTTATGCAGCAACATCAGGCGGCGTGGATTTTTACCTCGGCGACCTTAAGCGTGGCGAACAAGTTCGATCATTTTGCCAACAACCTGGGGCTTAGCAATGCGACCAGCGAAAGCTGGGGCAGTCCTTTCGATTACGCCCATCAATCGCTGTTTTATCATCCAAAAGGCTTGCCGCAGCCCAATGATCCCGAATTCATTCCGCGTATCGTCGAGTTTGCGGTGCCGGTATTGCAAGCCAGCAAGGGTAGGGCGTTTTTCCTGTTTACCAGTCATCGCGCGCTGAAACAGGCGGCTGAATTGCTGGAGAAAAAAATCGATTTTCCGTTGCTGATTCAGGGCAGTCGCCCCAAAGCTTTATTGCTGGAGCAGTTTAAAGCGGCGGGCAATGCCGTATTGTTGGGGACGTCAAGTTTTTGGGAAGGCGTGGACGTCAGGGGCGAGGCCTTGTCCTGCGTCATTATCGACAAGCTGCCTTTCGCATCGCCCGGCGATCCGGTGTTAAAAGCGCGCTTGGACGCGATGACCAAACAGGGACGGAACTCGTTTTTCGAATACCAACTGCCCACCGCCGTGATTGCGTTGAGACAGGGCATAGGCCGTTTGATTCGCGACGTAACGGATCGGGGCGTATTGATGGTCTGCGATCCGCGCTTGTTAAAAAAATCATACGGCCAGATATTTTTAGACAGCGTACCGGCGATGAAGCGCACCCGCGATATAGAAGAGGTGCGGATATTTTTTCAGGATAACGGCATGGATGCAGAAAATAATACGGCGTATGGAGCAGTTGCCGAAGAGACCGAACAATGAAATTACTGGCAGTAGAAACCTCGACCGAAGCCTGCTCGGCAGCGCTGTTTATTGACGGCGAGGTAACCGAGCGTTTTGAGCTCGCGCCCAAAGAACATACCAAACTGATTTTGCCGATGATCGATTCATTAATGACCGAGGCCGGCTTAAAGCCGCAACAGCTGGATGCGCTGGCGTTCAGTCGCGGCCCCGGCTCGTTTACCGGCGTGCGTATCGCCACCGGCGTGATCCAGGGTATCGCCTTGGGCGCGGATTTGCCGGTAGTCCCCGTATCCACCCTGGCCGCTATCGCTCAGGATTTTTTCGATAACAATGATGAGTGTATCGCCTTTGTCTCGATGGATGCGCGGATGGGCGAGATATTCTGGGGCGTTTATCGGCGCGATACACTAGGTTATGCCGAACTGATCGGCGAAGAAGCCGTGACCCCGGCGGACGCAGTTGAGTTTCCCGATTTGACCGGCGTAGGCATCGGCTCAGGCTGGGGCGTTTACAACCAGGAATTGACGGCTCGCTTGGCAGGGCGCGTCAGTCGCTATAAAGCCGAACTGCTGCCCAGAGCCGGTGCTATTGCCCGTTTAGGCGCGCGAGGTTTCGAACAGGGCCTAGCCGTTGCCGTCGAACAGGCCATGCCGGTTTACTTGCGGGATAAGGTTGCCAAGAAAGAATCGGAGCGGTGATGATTTAAGCAGTCATACCGGCAGGGATTGCCGGTATCCAGAACACATGGACGTGAAAAAATTATGTTCACGTACCCTTTTTCAAGCGCTTTTCAAACTTTACGCTGCTTCTTTAATCGCTTTCAAAAATACTTTTGGAATACTCCAAGATTAGCGTTTAGTCATCCATCTAACTCGTTGGCAACTCAGTTAGCAAAACAACCTTGCATGGAAAGAACCGGGCAGGAGTCAGGTTCAAGGCTCCGATCAGGGCGGATTGCCGTGGGACGAATCCCTTTATCCGGGCTGCTGTGTTCAGCATATTTTATGCACTGAATCTGACATTGACTGGCCGTTTTCGACCCATAAGCGACGTTCAAAATGAGCCGACAATACAATTATAATTCACAAATATGGATCAAATATTATTGATAATACAGCCAAAAGATTAGAGCTATCTACGCGAGTTGCATTTCAGTATTTATCTTTATTGCGGCGGTAATATCTGGACGCACCTTTGTTATAACATCATCGAAAATGTCTTGTATAAATGGAGCAATCCAATACTGTGAGCCTTCTTCTGGTTTTACCGAACATTCCAAGCAATCCATGTAATCACTTGATGCCATATAATGATCGTTTAAATAAAACAAATATGCTAAATGAAGAATGAATAAATTTTGCACATCGTTCGAAATATTATTCAAATATTGAAGTCTATTTTTAATAAAAATCGTGTTGTCATTCAGCATAACGTTATTAAAAAAATTATAGTGCGTATGGTCGTTACAGCGATCTCTAATTTTTTTATATCTATCATCTTGGTATAAGATATTATTGATAATAGTTAATTTATCGGATTCTCTAATATATTTAGACATAACACGATATTCTGGAAGACTTTCTTTTCCATGCAACCAATTGTTTATTTGTTCTACAATGAAATTTTGAATACTAAAATGATCTTGAAGATATAGGTTTGAGTCAGTATTTATAATTGCCGAGTCATGATATTTTCTAAGCAGCGCATAGGCATCATTGACTCTTCCCATTTTCAAAATAGTAAGAATTGATTCCAGTGTCCCTTGGATCGACGAGTAAACATATGTATCAATGTTGCAGATACTAGTTGTACCTCTTGTGCAAAAGCTGAAAATTGACATTGATAGGCTCTTATAAAATTCTATATAGCATTCCAGTTCTGAGAAGACACTGTGTTGTGTATATTTTTCGTCTTTAACCATCATATCAAAACACCGCAGCCTATGAGGCTATTTAAAAAATTACAATAAGTCATGCATATTGGCCGATTGTAGTTATTCTCGATAGATAACACCCGCCCAAAAAGCTACTGTCGGACTTTAAGCTTATCATACGCCTTTGTTTACCCTGAAATTCTGAATAATTGAATGAATTTCAGGTTTAAATAACTTTATATAATCATTATGTAGCCCACGAGTTCCACTTGGATGAGGAAATGAAATTATCGTGGTGTTTTCAAAACTCTGGAACCCAATTCTAAATTTTCTCCCTGAAAAATCTTTTGAGATTTTTTCAAGGCTAGACGTTTCGTTGCCAAAGATGTCAGTAAATCTATTTTTTACACAGCTATTCTGTAAATAGTCAATTAATTTTGACCCCATAAATATTAGTAAAGAAGGTCTATAATTTTCTACATGACTTAAAAAATTATTAACGTTTTCTTCGGCTAGAAATTTTTCATAATCGTTAACATAAGTCCCTTGTCCGTCACACCAATTGGTCTGCAATATACATTTATCGAATTTCGAGTTTCCACCATCAAGCCCAAGCGGATGCCCAAAAAAATCAAACCATTTTATTATTTTCTTGTCATAAGGTGAGTCATAGATGCTAGTCTTAGTATGAAAAGTATGGAATTCACTTGTCTTCGATTTAATGAAATCTGAACACTCTTTTTCTAAATATTTATCATGTTCGTTATAACCATATTCGTAGCCACATATCATTAATCCCCCTTTATCGTTAAATTGGGGGAATATAGTATTACCTACATTGAATTTAGTTTCATGGTATGGGGTTTTGTTCAATTTAGTTCCATTTAATGTAAGGATGACAAACAAGTTGTTGTCTAGGTCTTGAAGACTTATATTATGAGATAATTTTACTACATTCCTTAAATAAACAATAAATTAACGCTCCATGAAACTGATTGTCTCCATTTGGCCGAACTGCGGTATTTGCGAAAGCCCGAACTCGACCTAAACCAGTCTATTAGTTCAGATCCTTAAACAGTAAATGTCGGTTTAGGATATTATTTCGATGATTCGAAATTTCAGTTCCATTATTACTCAACCCATAATAAAGGTTTTTTTTAAGCGCAGTTAAAAAGGCTGGATGCAAAAATGATCACACTTACCCAACTCCATGATGATATCGAAGCGCGCGTACGCGCCATCCGCGACGACAATCCCGATTGGCTATGTCGCCGGGGCTGTGACGGCTGTTGTCGACGGCTCGCCGAAGTACCCCGACTCACTGCGGCGGAATGGGATTTGCTGCGGGATGGACTGGCCACGCTGTCACCTGAGCGGCTTCGGGAAATTGGCCGGGACATCGCCGCGCTGGCCGAGCAGTCATCGCGCCCCATCGTCTGCCCGTTGTTGGATCGGTCGGCGGGAGCCTGCATGGTCTACGCCCACCGCCCGGCGGCTTGCCGCACCTACGGGTTCTATGTCCAGCGTGACCAGGGGCTTTACTGTAAGGACATTGAATCTCGCGTGGCCGGTGGCGCCTTGGTCGGGGTGGTGTGGGGCAACCAGGACGCCATCGATCGCCGTCTCTGCGGTCTGGGCGACACCCGCGATTTGACCGAGTGGTTCGCGTCTGACGACATGCCTACCCAGGCTTTGCAATTCGACGACTTCGCCGTGTGATTCGGCCTGCGTAGACGTCAATCTGCGAGCCACCAGACCGCGCTTGTCACAACCACTGGCCTTGCCATTTACAAACCCAAATCGCTCAAACCGGCGTAGTCTTCGGGTCGTCGTCCCAACGGCCAATGAAACAAGCGCTCCTCCGCGTTGATCGGCAGATCGTTGATGCTGGCAAAGCGGCGTTGCATAAAGCCTTGTCCGTTAAACTCCCAATTTTCATTACCGTAACTGCGGAACCATTGACCGGAGTCGTCACGCCATTCGTAGGCAAAACGCACGGCTATGCGGTTGTCGGTAAACGCCCATAATTCCTTGATTAAGCGATAGTCCAGTTCATTAGCCCATTTGCGTTGCAAAAACTGTCGCACTTGTTCGCGGCCTTGCGGAAATTCGGCACGATTACGCCATAGCGTGTCTTCGGTATACACCAAGGCTACCCGATCCGGGTCGCGCGAGTTCCAGGCATCTTCAGCCATGCGGACTTTATGCGCCGCAGTTTCGGCGGTGAAGGGAGGTACTGGGGCTTTGATTTCTTGGGTCATGATTTTTCTCCGATAGAGTGGTAGTGGGTTATGCTTGCTACAAGCCCGGCATGGCGATGTAACCGGACAAGCTTTGAATGCGTTGAAACCAGTTGACAATGTTTTGAAATGCGCCGATGTCAATGCCGCCTTCCGGCGCCAGCGCAAGATAGGGATAAATCGCAATGTCGGCGATGGATACCGTGTCGCCGGCTAGCCAATCGCGACTTTCCAAGTGGCGGTCGATAATGCCCAGTACCTTTTCGGCGGTTTGCAGGGCTTTTGCCGTATCGATGGCGCGGCCGAATTTGTGGTGTACGCGCAGCATGGCGGGCCCGTGGAAGATTTCGTTGGCGGCGGTCGATAGCCAAGCCGCGATTTGCGCCAAGCGGTAGGCGTCGTCGGGCCACCATTGTTCGCCGCCGTAGCGTTTGGCCAGATAGACCAAAATGGCTTGGCTGTCGCGGATGATCAGGCCATCGTCATCCAGCACCGGCACTTGGCCGAACGGGTTGCGTTGCAAATAGTCCGGGCTGCGTTGTTCGCCGCCGACTAAATTGACCGGCTGGGTTTGATAGGGCAACGCCAAAAAACTTAGCAATAAGCGGACTTTATGGCAGTTGCCGGACAGCGGCATGTCGTATAGCGTTATCATCCTGTTCTCCTTCGGTTAAATAAAACTTTCAAATTGCACCCGCTGTTCGGCGATGCCGAGCTGGCGGGCGGTTTGGCGCACGGTGTCGATCAGGCGGGTTGGGCCGCAGACGTAAATGACGGCATCGGCGGATGCGTTACCGATCAGTGCCGGTACATCCAGCCGGGTTGGCGTTGGCGCCTGGCTGAAATAAAACCGGCACCGATTGGGAAAATGCCGCCGCAAGTCTTTGACAAAGGCCATTTCTTGCGGCGCATGGCCGCTGTAATGCAGTTGAAAATCCGCACCCCGTGCGGCCAATGCTTCGGCCATTGCTTTTAACGGGGTGATGCCGATGCCGCCGGCGATCAACAATGCCGGGCGGCCGTCGTCATGCAGGCTGAAATAGTTGTCCGGCGCATCGACGTTGATGCGGGTTCCCAGCTGCCAGCCGTCATGCAATGCCGACGATCCGCCTTCGCTATCGTCCATTCTTAGCACTGCAATGCGGTAGCAATCCGGATCGTCCGGCGCGTCGGTCAGCGAATAAGTGCGGCTGGTGACGTCGCCGTTCGCCAGCGCAATCGGCACGCGGAGATGTGCCCCGGCCCGATAGCCAGGCAGCGGCTCGCCGTCGGCATGGCGCAGTTCGTAAGCGCGAATGCGCGGCGTCAATTGCCGAATCCCGGTAATGGTCAACGGCAACGCGCCAGAGCCCAATGAGCGTGGGATTGGTTTATCCGCCGCTGTGGGTTGGCGTCGGGCTTGTTCGAGCAGCGCTTCGACTTCGTTTTGGCTGTAGCGCGGCGTAATGTATTTCGGGCAATTCCAGTCGAAGGCTTCGACTCGGATAACGATGCCGCGCTCGACCGGGGCGCGAAAGTCGGGCGATTCTAGTTTCGCCAGCAATGCCGGTTCGCTACGTTCGTCCACCGCGCGCGCCCGACCCCAGATTTTCAAACGCCGCCGCTGCGGATAGTCCATCAGCAGCAAGCTAACCCGGTCGTCGCCGCGCAAATTGCCTACCGAAATATATTGGCGGTTGCCGCTGAAATCGGCGTAACCCATGGTACGGTCATCCAACACTTTCAAGAATCCCACCGGCCCGCCGCGATGCTGCACATAGGGCCAGCCGGTTTGACTCACCGTGGCTTGATAAAAGCTGTCGCGCCCGGCAATAAAAGCTTGCTCGGCAGCGCCCAGCGCCACCTCCTCGGCCTCGCCGAGCTCGGCCGCCCGATACGCCATGCGGCTGCCCATTTCGGTTTGTACTGCCTGCACATTGGGCGTGAAACTGATTTTGGCAAAAGTTCGGGCCATGACCTTGCTCCTGATTGGGATTGAAACATTGGCGTGCACTGTGACACAGCCGCCAGCCGCGTTGAATAGTCATAATTTGCAATACCCAATTCCATTCAGCGCAAGAATCCGGGCGCAAGTCCACACTTGGACTTGGCCCGGTTCACTATTAAGCCGCCTGTTTTAGCGCCACTTTCGGAAAGTCGATGCTGACCCGGCTGGCTTTGCCCAAGATATTGGTCATTATATTCATGCCAACGTGGGTGATCACCTCGACGATGTCGGCCTCGCTAAAACCGGCGTCACTCATGGCCTGCAACTCTGCATTGGTGACCTCGCCCTTGTGCTCGACCAGGGCGCGGGCGAATTTAACCGCCACCGCCGCCTTGGCGTCCTGACTGGTGCCGGCCCGGTTGGCTTCGATTTCCGCCCCGTTCAAACCGGCTTTGCGGCCGATGGCGGTGTGTGCGGACAGGCAGTATTCGCATTCGTTCTGCTGGGCCAGCGCCAGCGCGATGCGTTCGCGGGTGGCTGTGTCCAGCGAACCGTGGTTGGCGATGTGGTGCAAGCCGAGGAAGGCTTTCAAGGCATCCGGCGAGTGGGCGAACACCCGCAAGAAATTAGGCACCATGCCCAACTGGCTTTGGATCGCATCCAACAGGCTGCGTTGTTCGGTGTTGGCACTTTCGTTACTGACGGTGGTAATACGGCTCATGAGGGTTCTCCAAATAATGAAAGGGTTTGTTAGTCGCCTGTGTGAAATTCAGCAGGCGGATATAGTGTGTCTTATTGCAAAATATTAAAGAATAGTTAAAATTATCAATTTACTATTCCGATAACTGGAACTATCAATGAGTCGTCTGCATTTAATGAGCGTGTATGTCGCGGTGGTCGAGGCCGAAGGCTTTGCCGGCGGCGCTCGCAAGCTACACATGTCGCCACCGGCCGTGACGCGTGCGGTTGCGGCGTTGGAAGAGCGCTTGGGTGTTAAATTGCTGAACCGTACCACCCGCTACGTGCGGATGACAGAGGCCGGCCAGAAATATTACGAGGACGCCAAACGCATCATCGCCTTGGCCGATGAAGCCGACAACGCGGCGCTGGGTATTAACGCCGAACCGCGCGGCCAATTCACTGTCACCGCCTCGGTTTTGTTCGGCCGCATGTACGTGATGCCGGGCATCGTCGAGTATTTGCGCCGTTACCCGGCGGTGGAAGTCAACGCACTGTTCGTCGACCGGGTTGTCAACATGCTGGAGGAAGGCGTGGATGTGGCGATCCGCATTGCCGAATTGCCCGATTCGTCGTACCGGGCGCTGCGAGTCGGCTCGGTAAGGCGGGTATTGTGCGCATCGCCGGATTATTTGGTAACGCACGGCATTCCGCAAACGCCGGACGATTTGCTCAAGCATCAAATCATCCTGGCGCGCAGCTTAAATCCGAATAATGAAATGCGCTTTCTGCAGGGCGGCCTGCCGCAGACGGTCAAGTTACAACCGATATTGAGCGTCAGCGACAACGACTCAGCGGCCAGCGCGGCCATGGCCGACCTGGGTATTACCCGTTTGTTGTCCTACCAAATTGCCGAGCCGCTACAGACTGGCAAACTGAAAATTGTGCTCAGCGAATTCGAGAGTCCGCCGATTCCAATCCATATCATGCACCGCGAGGGTCGCCATTCGTCGGCGAAAGTCCGTTCGTTCGTCGATTTAATGGCGGAGCGTTTGCGGGCGGAGTTGTCGTTGAGTTGAGGGATGAAGCCAAAATCGCTATTTCCGGCTATTTCTAAACCACCGCAGCCAATGTTTACCGCGGCTTGGCTTGCTTGGTAGATGCGGCAACAATTCTTCCAATAAGCGAGACAGTGAAAAATGCAGTTGGAGCGTGCGAAAGCCGCTCATGCTTCGACAGGCTCGGCACAACGGCTTTTACGCACCCACCCAACTGCGGGCAGCTCTAATTATTGCTTACGAACCGACGCAAGAATCAAATCTTGATTCAATACGATCAGCATCTTTCCGGACGTGTTGCTTTCAGGGATGTTGACCAATGATTTTACGTAGCCGCCGTCGCCGCGCAATAATTCATTAACCGGCTGAACTTGCGATTTTTCAAAGCTCGGAATGGCATCAAGCCCATCAACCAACAGGCCAATCGGGCCTACTTGAGTCCGTACCACAATGATTGCCCCGGCGGTTTTTTCCGGCTGATCAAAATCAACAGTCTTGTTGGTCAGAATCCTGCCGTCAATGACGATAATCGGGATTTTTTCGTTGATGCCATCGGGGCTGTTATCGCAATACATGACGCTGCCGACAATATAGGATTTTACGCCGGGCAGGCTGTTGATCAGGGTAACGTCCATGGCTTCGAGTACGTCGGCGGCAAGAAATGCGTAGATTTCCGAGCCTATATAAAACGTTGCCAGATCGACAACATCGCCGGTTATCGGTTCTTGCGGATAAGAGATTGCTACGCGCTGTTCTGAGCCGGTAGTCTCGGCTTTCTCGCCGATCGGAATAAACACGAAAGCGGCCACGTCATTATGGTAGTCCCCTGTGGTTTTAAACTCGCGGTATCCGCGTGACGAGTAACAGCCGACGGCATAATACTTTTTGTTATAAAGCACGATTTTGGATTTTCCTGTGCCTTCCTGCAACTCAAAAAACTCAGGGTCTATCCAAAGAACTTCACCGTTTTTGTAATTGGAACCCTCGGTCGATGCGATGATGCGACCGCTGGGTCGTTCCACAAACAGGCCGAAAGCGCCGGGTTTGTCGGGCAAGCAATCTTCAAGCATGTGTTTGAATTCGGGCGTGGAGTCAAACACAATGCCGATACCGCCAACTGCTTTGTTCATATCATCAATATGACGGATAGCGGCATTGTAAACATAGGTTGGATTGCCTTCATACAGCCAGGATTCTTCAAACATCGATACCCGGTATTCCTGCGGCGAACGCAAGGAAAAAGTCTCCTGCGCGTAGGCGGCATTCACCTGTCTGCCTACAGCATCCACGGGATCGTTATGGAGATTGGATTCGGCCACGATAGTCCCTTTGATGTCATAGATAAAAAGGCGTGTGTAGACGGTGTAAAGCTTGTTGATGTAGATCAGGATATCGGTGATTTTCGCTTTATCATCCAAGTTGAGACGGCCTTCGGATAGAATGCGACGGATTTCCGAAGTCAATGCCCACCATCGGCAATCATTGCTGCGCTCGTACAGGTTGCGATCCATAATATCAATCATCAGCCGGGCGATGGATTCGGCATTACGGAGTTCGGAGGTAATCATCGTGGTATGCAGCTTGCTGCTGGAGTCGGCAAGCGCCTGGGCCGTGCGTGCACCCATCGAACGAAGTTGTTTTAGAATTGCCTTGAGCGATAAAAGGTTGCCATGCTCGTTAGTCGCCATGACCTGACCATTCCAGATAACCCGGTGCAGGAACATATTGATGCCCTCGGCTGCACCGGCAATGATCCCGGACAACTCGGGAGACAGCGAGTCGCCATGCCGAAGAATTTCGGCGTTGATCTCCTTGTCGGATGCGGAAGAACCAAAGGCCGACTGCAATGGAATCATGGCGTGTCCGTACCATTCTTGTCCGGCATAACCTTGATAGGGACGGCCTCTGTGCGTTACCGACAGATATTCACGCCCGGCAAAGTCGATCACACCGTAGTGATCTCCTTCAGGAACCGCTTCAATGAAGCGGCCAATCGGTACATGATCCTGGTCACTTGTGGCGATCACCACCGAATCGGCATTCAGCAGCAACATGACGGCTTTGTCGCCTTTCTTTTGCAGGCTGCGAAAGATGCCTTCCATTTCGTTATCAAAACGGAATGATAAACACAAAACGCCAATCACCGCGTCATCGACCGGATCGACGATACGTTTTGAATAAATGAGGCTCCGGTCTATGCCGGGACGGAGGCTGGTTTTGCCAAAGGTTTCAACATAGTCCTCCATCGAGTTCAACGTCTGGCGGATAATCGGGTCGGAAATACTTTGAGCGACGGTTGGCGTGTTACGGTCAAGCCTGGCCAGTATGCGGCTGTCGGTATCCAGGACGATAATGTCGTCGTATACGGTATATTTTGAACCATACTCGTCAAGGAGTTGGTTAATCGAATCTATATCGGTTCTTTCGCCGTTTACGGTGGCTTGCACAAAATTGCATATATCGGCATTGGTCGCCAGAAAGCCGATGTCTGCGGTGCGCTCATACAGGTTGCGCACCAGAATATCTATCGAAACTTGCGCTTTGGATTCAAGTTCGAGACAGGTTTTTTTAATTTCTTCAGAAACCAGCTGGCTGGTTAGTTTGCTTTCAAGATCGCCAAAACCTTTTTTTGTGGCTTCCATTGCCGGCAGTATGGTTGCTGCTTCGGTAGGGCAACTGATTTCCGCAATGGCGGAAATCAGTCCCCAAGTTCCATTCAGGTCGCGGAGAATTTCCTTGCACTGGGTAACGCTTCGAATATAAGGGGAGAAGGTTTCAAAACGTTCAGCTTCTGACAGCATGTAATTTATCCTTGGTTGTGCGTTAAAAATGAGACAAGACATTAATGATAAAAGGCAAGATGCACGATGGAGTAAGCAATATCTACGCCACATGCCTACCGTTACGTGCATATAAGGCTTAAGGTGATGTTGTTAAGGATGCTACCTTGGTGTGCGCACCAAAATAGGGCGTCAAAGGAGCGAGCAATTACTAATGTTGTGCGGATGTCGGGGAATGAATAGAGGAGATGTCTGGCGTTGTCAGCGGGTTTTGATAGTCCATTTATGGCCAACGATAGGCTGTCTTCGTCAGTTCAGCGCTATGTTTTTCAGAAATTACCGCTTTTTTTGCTATGCGCTCTAAGTAATTAGACTTATTGATCTTTATTGCACTGGGGAGATAATGAGTAGCCCTTTCAGAAACCGCTCAAGTGACCTCTCCGGCGATTAACATTAGTCCATTTTGATTAATTTCGGCTTTTTGGCTCCATCAATAGCCATTAAAACAAAAGGCGATTATGTATCAGACTTCTAATTTCTTTCTTCCGCCCATCAGCACCAAAGCATCAGGGGAAATGCGGCGCGTAGGCGTAGAACTTGAATTTTCCGGACTGACCCTTGAGAACATTGCCCGGCTGATTAACGAGCAATTCGGGGGTACAGTTATAATTAACAGCGCTTATGAAAACACGATTACGGGCACGAGTTTGGGTGATTTTAAAGTTGAACTGGATTTTCAATATCTGAAAGAAAAAGGCCGTTACAAGCAGGATACAGAGGATTTTCTGAGTCAGCTTGATGAATGGTCCGAGCTTATTGTGCGCATGGCGGCCGAACAGATTGTACCTTTCGAAATCGTCTCGCCGCCGATTCCTATGGATCGTCTCGGTGAACTGGAGCTATTGATCCCGCGGTTACGCGAATCGGGCGCTCAAGGCACCGACAGTCGTACTCTGTATGCTTTTGGCCTGCATTTCAATCCGGAACTGCCCAGTCTGGATCATGAAACTATCGTTTGTTATCTCAAGGCTTTTCTTTGTCTTTATGATTGGTTGGCTCGCCATAGCAAGGTCAATCTGACTCGCTCCATGACCGGCTATATTTCCCCGTTTCCAACTGATTATACCCGGCAGGTGATTGATTTGGATTACCATCCCGATCAGGACCGGTTAATTGACGATTATCTGATAGCCAATCCTACCCGCAACCGGGTTTTGGATCTGCTGCCGTTATTCACCTATCTTGATAAAACCAGAACGCTGTCGGTCATTGATGATAAGCGTGTTCATCCCAGGCCCACCTTGCATTACCGGCTACCCAACTGTCAGATTGATAAGCCTGGCTGGAATATTGGCATGGATTGGCATAACTGGCTAATGGTCGAAAGGCTGGCCTGTAACCCCGAGTGTCTGGATGCAATATGCAGGGCTTATATAAAGTTTCTGGACAGGCCTGTAGCCGACCTGTTTCAAGATTGGAAAGAGATAATTGAGATATGCCTGAAACGTTATTGCGGCCTGTAATCGGCGTAACAGGGCCCAACAAGGGCGGAGACCGGGCCTGGTATTTTACGCGTTATGCCATTATCTGGGCCGGAGGCAATCCCTTAAGGCTCACGCCTAAGAACTCGCATCTGCATGAGGTGTTAAACGGTATCGTGATCGGCGGCGGCGATGATATTTACCCTTCGCTTTACGAATCGGAGATATTGCCCAATACGCGTTATGACAAGGAACGGGATATGTTCGAATTAATTTATATCGAAAAAGCCTTGAAACAAAATATACCCATGCTGGCCATCTGTCGTGGCGAACAACTGCTTAACACCTACCTGGGCGGCAGTTTACATCAGGATCTACGCAAATTGCGTCGCCATACGCGCAACCGCTGGACGGTATTGCCGCTAAAAACCCTGCTGGTGGAGCCGGACAGTCGTATTAAGGAACTGCTGGGAACCACTCGTTGCCGGATCAATAGCCTTCATACACAAGCCGTTGATCAGTTGGGTGACGGCTTAAGAGTTGTCGGCCGGGATTTGGATAATATTGTGCAGGCTGTAGAAGACCCGCTGCGACCCTTCGTGATGGGTGTTCAATGGCATCCGGAATACCTGCTCTACCTATCGCGTCAACGTAATCTTTTTCGCGGACTGGTTCAATCCGCACGGCAGCAGATATGACTGCTTATTGGGGTTTATTCGGGGTCAGTTTCCTGGCCGCCACGCTGATTCCGTTTTATTCCGAAGTGGCTTTGGTCGGTTTGTTAGCCAACGGATATGACCCCTGGTTACTTTGGCTGTTTGCATCGACAGGCAATACGTTAGGGGCCGTCGTAAACTGGCTTTTAGGCCGTTATCTGCTGCATTTC
The DNA here is from genome assembly GCF_030680395.1 of Methylobacter sp. Taxonomy (GTDB): domain Bacteria; phylum Pseudomonadota; class Gammaproteobacteria; order Methylococcales; family Methylomonadaceae; genus Methylobacter_A. Next base: position 101,323 of record NZ_JAUXVR010000025.1, read on the forward strand.
GAAAACAGCCGCTGGTTCCCGTTTAAAATCTCGACATTGCATCGCTACCAGCGGTGGTACCAGCATTTCGGCGTTTGGTCATTATTATTGTCCTGGTTACCGGCAGGTGGCGATGCTTTAACATTTATTGCGGGCATCATGAAGGTACGTCTTGGGATATTTCTAATTCTGGTAGGCGTGGGCAAAGGCTTGCGTTACGCGTTAATTATCGCATTATCAGAGCAAATCCTATGATGACTCGTGACCGAATCGGGATTTTATAGCGCCATGATTTAATAACAAGGAAGGTTATTCGGCATCGGTTAACAATGATAGAATCAATCGTCTCTACATCCCTATTTAGGTGAAAGCCATGCTGTATATCGAACCAAACCAGCCAGACAGTAAAGTTAACTTTAAATCCCGTTATCAAAATTTTATCGGCGGCACTTGGGTCGATCCGGTCAAGGGACAGTATTTTGAAAACTCAAGCCCGATTAACGGCAAGGTTTTTTGTGAAATACCCCGTTCCAGTGGCGAAGATATTGAGCTGGCGTTGGATGCGGCTCATGCTGTCAGAGCGGCTTGGGGAGAAACCTCGGTTACAGAACGTTCCAATATTTTATTAAAAATAGCCGGCCGCATTGAAGCAAACCTTGAAACATTGGCGGTTGCAGAAACTTGGGATAACGGCAAAGCGGTACGCGAAACGCTGGCCGCGGACATACCGCTGTGCGTCGATCATTTCCGCTACTTTGCCGGATGCATTCGCGCACAGGAAGGTTCAATCGGCGAAATCGACAAAAATACCGTCGCTTACCATTTCCACGAACCGCTGGGCGTAGTGGGGCAGATCATTCCGTGGAATTTTCCGTTGCTGATGGCCTGCTGGAAATTAGCCCCGGCCTTGGCCGCAGGTAATTGTGTGATCATGAAACCGGCAGAACAAACTCCGGCATCCATTTTGGTGCTGATGGAATTAATCAGCGATTTGCTGCCCGCCGGCGTGGTTAATATTGTTAACGGTTATGGCGCGGAAGCAGGGCAAGCGCTGGCGACCAGCACACGGATTGCAAAAATCGCCTTTACCGGCTCGACCCCGGTCGGTTCGCATATTTTAAAATGCGCGGCAGAAAACATTATTCCGTCCACGGTTGAGTTGGGCGGAAAATCGCCGAATATCTTTTTTGCCGATGTCTTGGATCAAGAAGATGATTTTGTCAGCAAATGCATCGAAGGCGCGGTGCTGGCATTTTTCAATCAAGGCGAAGTCTGTACCTGTCCTTCACGCTTGTTGGTGCAGGAATCCATCTACGATGAATTTATCGCGAAAGTCATTGCACGCGCCAAGCAGATTAAACGCGGCAACCCGTTGGATACCGAAACGATGGTGGGCGCGCAAGCGTCTAAACAACAATTTGACAAGATTCTGGGTTACTTGCAAATTGGTAAAGACGAAGGCGCTGAAGTTTTAATCGGTGGTAAGGCCGAGTCTTTAGGCGGTGGATTCTCTGAAGGCTATTATATTGAACCGACGATTATGAAAGGCGGCAATAAGATGCGTATTTTTCAGGAGGAAATTTTCGGCCCTGTTATCTCGGTAACCACCTTTAAAGATGAGGCTGAAGCGTTAGAGATTGCCAACGACACTCAGTTCGGTCTGGGCGCGGGTGTCTGGACTCGCGATATGAACCGCGCCTACCGTATGGGACGCGGCATTCAGGCGGGTCGGGTGTGGGTTAACTGTTATCATCATTATCCGGCTCATGCGGCTTTCGGCGGCTATAAGAAATCGGGCGTGGGTCGTGAAAACCATAAGATGATGTTAAATCATTATCAGCAAACTAAAAATATGCTGGTCAGCTACGCCATCAATCCGTTGGGTTTTTTCTAGGCTCAAGCGGCAGGTAATATCATATAAATTCAGAGAGCGTTAAATATAAACAGACAGACTCTTTCATCAGGCGCTTTACGGTGAGAGCAGACATGCATTATCTGTGCGCAATATCGCAGGTGACACCGTTGAGCCGGCTGAGCAAGCAGTATGTTGAGGCGAAAAAACGTTCAAAAACAGCAGTCATGAGTTAATAACCCGGGTGTCGATTATGATTTTATCGTGATCGGCGCCGGGTTATTTAAAATAACAAGTGAGTCCCGCTGTTTTCCCCGGTAGCGACGGCGAGCATGACGCTCCGAGTAGTAGCGCGTTTTATGCGCAGTATAGATCCAGTAGCGACGCAGTTGCCTGATGGCGAACACAGCCAAACGCGTTAAATTTGCTTGTTTCCAGCCTTTTATAATTTTTAGTTAAGATAACTTTGCTCTAATAATTTACGTTAGTTTGTAATGAGGAGATGACAATGTTAAACGAACTTAAAGCTTCAACGACTTTACTTCAATCCTATCTAACCTGGCTTATCAATATATCGTCAGGAGGGGCAAGCTATATCCTGTTCATGTTTTTTATCCTCTTTTTGACGATTGAGTTTTGCTCTCCCAGAGAGAAAATGCTTCCAAAACAGTTGCGACAGTCCTACCGGGCGAACATCGAGCTGTTTATTGTTAACAGTATCGTTATGTCGTTATTATCGGTTCCATCATTACTGATTCTGGCCGAAAAATTCTCTGATAAAGGGCTGCTCAACTATATTCAAAATCCGATATGGAAAGCCGTCCTTTCGTTTTTAGCGATGGATTTGCTGCTGTATTTCTTGCATAAAGCCAGTCACAGCTTCGGTTGCTTGTGGATGTTTCACAAGGTACACCACAACGATCGTTATTTGAATGTTTCAACGGCATTCCGGGTACATTTTCTGGAAATAGGAATCATCAGCCTCATGAAAGCGGTGTTGGTTGTTATTTTAGGTATAGAGTGGACATTGCTGCTTGCGAATGAGGCGATAATTATCTTTTTCACTATGCTGCATCATACTAATATTTCGTTTTGGGGTGAGCGGTTTCTTGGTCGGGTCATTATTACTCCGTATTTGCACCGTGTTCACCATTCAGCCCGGCGTGACGAGCATGACCGTAATTACGGCGCGGTTTTGTCAATATGGGATCACTTGTTCGGCACTTTGGCAGAGCTAAAACCTGCGGAAATAGGTGTCAAGGGAAGCACAGAGCAAGACCTTATCAGTCTGGTAAAGTGCGGTTTTACGAGGACCGACAGCTCAACGGCTCTGCCTGCCAGCCTTGAGGTAATGATCGCTGAAGCTGCCTACTACAAAGCTGAAAAACGCGGCTTTTATCCAGGCAATGAGCTTAGAGATTGGCTGGAAGCAAAAAGTGAAATTATCAGATCGGTTTATGGTGAACAACGGCTTAAAAATACGCTAATACGGACATGGCACAGATTGTCTGCGACCATGAACAATGTTCTGAATGGCAAAAACCAGAGGCATCTGTTATTTAGGAATCAGATTAACTGAAAAAATACCGGAGGTGGAACGCTTGCTTATTCTAAATAGCTTGAACATTTTTAAGGGCGGATTACATTTACTTTCCTGATTAGCAAGATGCTTCAGCTAGCGCCAAAAAGCTCGTCATTCTGGCAGGGATTCCGGAATCCAGTCACATGGATGTGAGACTATGGCTTGGCATCAAGCCTAAATCATGCCACAGCGGTATTGGAAAGTTACCATCCCTGGCTCTGGATACTGGCATCCCTGCCAGTATGACGGTGCTAGCTGAGGCATCTTGCTAATCAAGTTTACTTTTGGGCGGAAAATCGGTGCGATGATTGGCTGTATTAACAAGCTTCTGGGTGCTTGCTTCTTAGCGTTCGAGTGATGAATTCCCCCATAATTCCTTTAAACGCTGAGCTCTGCCACAGGTGTAGTGGTAATACTTATAACGTACCGGATTTTTTCGATAGTAATGTTGGTGATATTCCTCGGCGGGATAGAAGGCCGAGGCGGCCGTGATTTTGGTGACGATCGGCTCCTTGAGGGGTTTGGACAGCGCCAGCTCAGCCTTCGATTGTTCGGCCAGACGTTGCTGCTCCCTGTCATGGTAAAAAATTTCCGCACGGTACTCGGGGCCGACGTCGCAGAACTGGCGATCAGTCACAGTAGGGTCAACATTGTGCCAAAAGACCTCCAGCAATTTGGAATAACCGGTTTTACCTGGATCGTAGAGCACCTGTATGGCTTCGGCGTGACCGGTTCCACCTGCCGAGACTTCTTCGTAAGTTGGATTCTCGGCAGATCCACCCGTGTAGCCGGCAATGACCTCAACTACTCCCGGTAAATTATCAAAGGCCGACACCATGCACCAGAAACATCCGCCGGCGAAAGTTGCCTTGTTCAAGTCAGTTCTATCTGTAGCTGCAACTGTAGTTCCCATCCCGAACCCCAAAATGCCAAGTAGCATTAATCTGAGTAAAAGGCTGAAGTTTTTCAGTATGTGTTTTATTTTAATGTTGTAAAACAAAGGCTTTTAATGTGGATGTTGTTATCTTGATTTTAGGGCTGATTATAAACTGAAGCCGTTGGCACGTGATTGATTTTTATGCAAAATCATCATCCCCCTTTAAACTTGTCCAGTACCTGGGTTAATTTTTCCAACTGTTTGTGCAAGATTCTGGCTTGTTTTTCAGCATGTTGCTTGTCAAACTCCAGTTTCATGCACTTATCATTGAGCTGTTGGTTTGTCATTTTGAGCGCTTCAATTTCCGATTGAAGCATTCTTATTTGATTGTTCTGTACGTTGCTGGAGATGCTTACGGAGTCATCGACTGACTGCTTGAGTTCGTGTTTTTGATGAATAGTTTCGGGGTTGCCGGTAATAACCTGAATATCAGTTGCAGGGACGATATCATGCTCCGGTTCGGGATTGATGCCAGCCATCCCGCCGCTCAAGATCATGGCATTAATTTTATTGCGGAGCAGCAAAAATACAGCGGCTTCGCTGGTTTTTCCATCGCCACAAACCACAATGATGGGCTTGTCACGGTTTAATGTTTTAAGTTGCATCCTTAATGAGAAAAAAGGTTCATTGATACTGCCGTCAAGATGGTGGTTTTCATAATCGTCCGGCGTACGTACATCCAGCAATATAGCGCCCTGCTTTACCGCTTCTTGCATATCGATGTAAGTAATAAACGTTAGCGAGGGTTCTTTTATTAAAGAGACAAACTGTTGTTTATTCAGTCGTAATAAAGAAATATCCGTTAATGCTGTAATCGTTACGTTTCTGGGCGCATCGGAAAGCAATGAGTCTTCGCCGAAGGTATCGCCGGTTGCCAGTTGAGCTAATCTAATCTCTTTTGCGTTAGGCGATGGTTTGCGTGTTAACTCGCATTGCCCCTTCTTAATCAGATAATAATAATCGCCCATACCCCCTTGATCGAGAATAACGTCCCCTTTAACAAAATGGACGGCTTCCAGACTCATTAATATTTTTTGTAAATTGACAGGCGGCAGGCGTTGAAAAATCGGCGACCTTAATAATGCTGTCATCCAGTCATCCGGATCGTCTTGAGTCTCTTCTGTAAACATCTAACTGTTGTCCTTATATATGTCCGGGATTTTTAGTATATAGCGCAGGAAATTGAATATTTGGCAATGTTATCAATGGTACCAGTATACAAGTAATCAGTCCGGTTTCGGAATATTAGCGAATGATTCACCTTTGTTTCTTGGCACATACTGCTGTTCATGCCTCAGTCCGTTCATAATATTTTACTCGGGTCGCAAGCTGACTTTGGCCGAATGTTTTAGCCAAAACGGTGATGTTTGGAATTATTGGTTTTTTGTAGGTATCTTTAAAAATTAAATTATAATCAAAAAGTGTTACCTCATTTCAGGTAAAAACATATACAGCTAACCAATACAGGGGGAAGTCAATGGAAAGAAAAGAAGCGATGGACTTTATGATTAAGTTACTCAAACTTATGTTACATAAAGAAGGGTCTGATTTATTTATTACCGCTGGTTTTCCACCTGCAATAAAAATCAAAGGCAAGATGTCGCCGGTTTCGCAGCAGGCATTATCGGCTAATGATTCAAAGGCCCTGACGCAATGCATCATGAATGATAAGCAGCTTAAGGAGTTTGAAGAAACACAAGAATGCAATTTTGCCATTTCTCCTGCCGGATTATGCCGGTTCCGGGTCAATGCCTATGTCCAGCAAGGCTGTCAGGGTTTGGTTATCCGGGTAATTGCCGCAGAAATACCCAATTTCGATAAGCTGGGTCTGCCGTCTGTTTTAAAAGATGTGATGATGAACAAGAACGGCCTGGTTATCATGGTCGGCGGCACCGGTTCAGGTAAATCAACGTCTATGGCGGCAATGATCGACCATCGCAATGAGAACAGTTATGGGCATATCATCACTCTGGAAGATCCGATCGAATATGTTCATGCCCATAAAAATTGCGTGATGATGCAAAGGGAAGTCGGCGTAGATACCAAGAGCTGGGAAGCCGGATTGCATAATACCTTGCGGCAGGCTCCTGACGTGATTGTGCTGGGAGAAATCCGCAGCGCCGAGATTATGAATTACGGGCTGGAGTTTTCCCAGACCGGCCATTTGGCGCTGGCTACCTTGCATGCAAACAACGCCAATCAGGCCATCGACCGGATTTTAGGTTTCTTTCCCATGGAGGCTCAGACAAAACTGATGCAGGATATTTCGGTCAATTTACGCGCCATTATTTCTCAGCGTCTGGTTAAAACCGTTGATGGTGGGCGTTGTGCAGCCATTGAGATTTTATTAAATACACCGTTGATTTCGGATTATATCGCCAAAGGCGAGGCCTCCAGCATCAAACCGTTAATGGCTAAATCCCGTGAATTGGGCATGCAAACCTTTGATCAAGCCTTATTGGAGCTTTATCAGGCGGGCAGAATAGATTATGAAGAAGCCTTAAGAAATGCCGATTCTCAAAATGAGCTACGTTTGCAGATCAAGTTGGCATCCGGCGAAGACCGGTCAATCGGCGGGCTTTCGTTGCAATCGAAAGGCGACGGCAGTGACGAAGAATAGAATACTCCGCTGTGATAAAGCTATCCGCAGATCAATACAGGCAGATTCTTAACTCCCCATCTCACAAAATCAGATACTGACATGACCCTGACACCTTATTTAAAATTAATGCTGGAAAAAAATGCAGATAGCCTGTCTTTGAAAGCGGGTTCTCCGGCACTGTTGGGATTAGCCGGGGAAGAGTATCCCCTGGGAAAAAATGAACTAACCTCAAATATCATCAAGGAAATCACTTTTAGCCTGATCAACGACATTCAGAAGCAGGAATTGGTCCAGAATAAAGCGCTGAAATTCAATTGCCTCGCGCCTGACGGCGAGAAATTCATGGCTAGCGCCAAGGTCGAGGATAACGGCTTGGTGCTGTTTATAGTTCCTGATTCGGCGTTGGCAAAAGCCGAACCTGCGGAGCCGGAGCCCGACAATTACCGGATTCTGGGAGCAGCGCCGGAAGATGATTTAAACATTCTGCCGTACCTGATGGAAATGACCAAGTTGAATGCTTCGGATTTGTTTTTAACGGTCGGTGCGCCGGTTAAAGCCAAAATTTATGGCCGTGCCGTAGCGCTGGATGACTTTATGCTGACGCCCGAGTTAACCAAATCGGGCGCTTTCGGGATTATGACTCAGGAGCAAATCGACGAGTTTTTAGTCACTAGGGATTTGGATTTTGCAATCAGTCTGCCGGACGGCAGCGCGCGTTTTCGCGCCAATGCCTTTTTTCAGCGTAAAACCGTAGGTCTGGTTATGCGCTTGATTCCTTCGGTAATCCCAACCGGCAAGGATTTAGGCACGCCGGATATTTTAATGGAACTCATCATGGTCAAGAGGGGGCTGTTACTGATGGTTGGCGGCACCGGCTCGGGTAAATCGACCACGCTGGCGGCCATGATTAACCACCGCAACGCCAATTCGGCCGGCCATATCTTGACTATTGAAGACCCGGTCGAGTTTTCTCACCCGAACCTGAAATCAATCGTTAATCAGCGCGAAGTCGGCGTCGATACCGACTCGTATGCCAGGGCACTAAAAGCCTGTTTGCGGGAAGCGCCCGACGTTATCCTGATCGGCGAGATTCGCGATCAGGAAACCATGTCGGCCGCTTTGGAGCTGGCCAATACCGGCCACTTATGTATCTCGACCATGCATGCCAACAATGCCAATCAGGCTATGGAGCGGGTCATCAATATGTACCCTCATGAACATCATGCGCAGTTGTTTATGGATCTTGCCACCAACTTAAATGCCGTTATTTCCCAGCGCTTGATTCCCGATATTGCAGGGAAGCGTTGTGCGGCCATTGAAGTGATGATCAACACGCCCCATATAGCAAACCTGATTTTAAAAGGGGAGCTGAACGAAATTAAAACAGCCATGACATCAAGCGGCAGCAAAGGCATGAAGACATTTGACGACGCCCTGTTCGGATTGTACAAAGATGGAAAAATCAGCTTGGAAGAAGCGTTGAAAAATGCCGATTCAAGTAATGATCTGGAAGCGAAAATTAATTTCGGTTGATTTAAAGGGCATATCACCACGAAGACACGAAGAAAAGCTAAGGTAAAAACGTGCGCTGATTTTCAGGCTGAAGTTTGGAAATCAGCGCAGCTTCATGTCCCCGGCACCACCCGCTGTGCTCCTGCATTGCTCCTTGCGTCACCTAAAGCGCCGACTATGGGTGCTCTACCTTCTATATCCTTGCGGTTCTCTGTGTTTTCGTGGTCAATTAATCTGTATTCGCGCGTTGGAATGCTGTTGATTGAAAGCCAAATTGAAACATAAGCCGGTATAATAAATAAACTTTCCAAATTTTTTGAGTGATATGAGTAAACAAAGAAAAGCAGTGGCGTTAATTTCCGGTGGACTGGATTCCATGCTGGCGGCGAAAACCATCATGGAACAGGGCGTTCATGTCGAAGGCATCAACTTTTTTACCGGTTTTTGCGTGGAAGGCCATACCCATGCGATCAGGGCCAATGACAAGGCCAAGCCTAAACGCAACAACTCCTTATGGGTCGCCGAACAGCTGGGCATGAAGCTGCATATCGTCGATGTCATCGAAGAATACAAAGACGTCCTGATCAATCCCAAACACGGCTACGGCGCGCACATGAATCCTTGCCTGGACTGCAAGATTTTCATGGTCAACAAGGCCAAGCAATGGATCGTGGAAAACGATTTCGATTTCATCATCACCGGCGAAGTGATCGGTCAAAGGCCGATGTCGCAACGTAAAGCGACGATGCCGATCATATCCAGAGAATCCGGCGCCGACGATTTGTTATTGCGGCCTTTATGCGCCAAGAATCTGCCTGCAACCCTGCCGGAACGCGAAGGCTGGGTCGATCGGGAAAAGCTGCATGATTTTAGCGGACGCTCGCGCAAGCCGCAGATGGCGATGGCCGAGGGTTTCGGCTTTGATGAATATGCCCAGCCTGCGGGCGGTTGCTGTTTTCTGACCGACGCCAGCTATTCGTCAAAACTGGTTGATCTATGGAAAGCGCGTGACGGCGACAAGCAATATGATCTGGATGATGTAATGTTGCTGAAAGTCGGCAGACACATCAGGCCGGAGCAAAACTTTAAAGTCATCGTCGCCCGAGAAGAAGGCGAAGGTCGTTTTATGCAGGGTTACAAAAAAGAATTTATCACCCTGCATTGCGCCAGCCATGCCGGTCCCTTGGTGTTGGTGGACGGCTCGCCTTCCGCGGAGGATTTGTTCCTGGCGGCAAGAATTACGGCCCGCTACGGTCAAGGACGCGAGGCCGAACAAGTCGATGTGAGTATTACCGACAAAGACGGTTCTGAACGGATTATTCAGGTCAAGCCGTTTGCCTCGGATGAAATTCCGCAGGAATGGTTTATATGAACAGAGAAATACTCAATGCCCGACGCCTGCTGTGCCCGTTGCCGGTCATTCGTACCCAGGATAAAGTTAAACAGCTTAAAGCGGGCGATCAGTTGGAAGTTATCTGCACCGATCCGGGTGTGATGCAGGACATTCCGACCTGGTGCCGAATCAACGGACATAAGGTATTGGAAACGATTTCGGGTGATCATGAGTACATTATTATCCTGGAAGTGGGCGCGTAGTGGCTGAGGTTTTACACGTGACCTCATGTTCACTCGCTATGGTCCTCGTTCCCACGCGCCGCGTGGGAATACAGTATCGGCGCGCTGCGCCGCGTGAGGCCGTGGAGAGCAACCCTATTCGTCAGCAGTGGTGCTCTGTTACAGGACGGAACGGGAAATTAGTTTGGCAGCGGGCGAATAATGGCTGAAGTTTCAGATGCCGTAAAAATGGATAAACTAAAAGCCAGAGCCAGCTATGTCGGCGCGGCGATTAATGTTTTCCAGACGCTGATTAAAATTGGTTTCGGCATCCTTGGACAGTCTGCGGCACTGATTGCCGATGGTATTCATTCGCTATCGGATTTGCTCAGCGATCTTTTGGTGATTATTGCGGTTAAGTTGGGCAGTCGCGAGGCTGATCATGATCATCCCTACGGCCATCGCCGATTTGAAACCATAGCGACGGTTATTTTGGGAGGGAGCTTAATCGCGATCGGCGGCGCTATCGTCTGGTCGGTCATGGAGCGCATGGCGGATCCCGAGCATCTGCCTGTGCCCAACGTGTTGTCATTGGGCGTTGCGAGCCTGTCAATCCTGATTAACGAATGGCTATACCAATACACCAAGCGCATCGCCAAAAAGACCCGGTCCAAATTACTGTTGGCTAATGCCTGGCATCAGCGCAGTGATGCCATCTCATCGCTGGTGGTTCTATTCGGCATAGGCGCGGTGATGATGGGCTATCCGTTGGCCGACGGAATTGCCGCCGTCGTAGTCGCATTGATGGTGGCTAAAATCGGTTTGAATCTGGTGTTTGAGAGCATCAAGGAATTGGTCGACACCTCATTGCCGCCCGCGCTGGTAGCCGACATCAGGGCGGCCATTCATGCCATTGACGGTGTCGAAGGCATCCATTTATTGCGTACCCGGCAAATGGGCGAGGATGCGCTGATCGATGCGCACATCGTCGTTGACCCCCGCATCACCGTTTCCGAAGGGCACATGATTGGCGATATCGTCAGGGATGATTTGATCAGGCGTTTTGATGACGTGATGGATGTGCTGGTGCATGTCGATCCCGAAGATGACGAAAGTTTGCAGTTTGATTCCAGGCCGCTGTCTCGCGGTGAAGTGCAGCGACTATTGGATCGTTACCTGATTGATTTTAAGTCGGCTATAGACGATTTCAGAATCCATTATCTGGATGGCCAGATTGAAGTGGAAGTGATTTTGCCTTTTGCGATCAGTGAACAGCCGCAACAGCTGGAAAAAATAAGAAAGCAATGCAAACTGATGCGCGTGGAAGTTAAAAAAATCGATAATGTGTTTGTGTTTTTTAAAGTCTGACGGGTGTTTTGAGAAATTAAAAAACTCACCACGAAGCCACGAAGGACACGAAGAAACAAAAACTTTGTGTCCTCGGTAAGGGAAGCTCCAGCTTCCTGTTTCGCGAAGCTGGAGCTTCGCTTTCGAGGTTCCCAATCTGGAGATTGGGAACCAGCAAATGAGGCTTAACTTATGGCAGTAGGGCAGTGCAGTTTTCCCACCATGCACCCGGTATCAGGCATAACGCTGGGCACAGCGAATGCAGGCATCAAGCAAACCGTCAGGGATGATATTCTGGTGATACAAATGGCCGAGCATTCAACCTGTGCGGCGGTGTTTACCCAAAACGCCTTTTGCGCCGCGCCCGTGCATGTCGCAAAAGCGAACTTGGCTCATGCGCCGCGCTGGTTGCTGATCAATTCCGGCAATGCCAATGCCGGCACTGGCGAGCCGGGCATGCAGGATGCGTTGGCGACCTGCGCCGATCTTGCCGAAGTGGTGGATGGCGCTGCAACCCAGGTGCTGCCTTTTTCGACCGGCGTTATCGGCCAACCGCTGCCGGTGGGCAAAATCAAAGCCGCCTTGCGGGAAGCCGTAAGCAACCTGAATACCGACAACTGGGCGAAAGCCGCCCAGGCGATCATGACTACCGATACCTTTGCCAAAGGCGTATCCAAGGTCATCGAAATTGACGGTCAAACCATCACCATCAACGGCATTTCCAAAGGCGCGGGCATGATCCAGCCCAATATGGCGACCATGCTGGGCTTTATCGCAACCGATGCGAAAATCGACCAAGTCTTGCTGCAAAACTGCCTGGCGCTGGCCGTTGAGCAATCGTTCAACCGCATCACCGTCGATGGCGACACCTCGACCAATGACGCCTGCGTATTGATGGCAAGCGGCTGCTCGCGGGCTCCCGAAATTAAACAGGACAGCGAACATTACCAAATTTTTGCCGACGCCGTGATGACCGTCTGCAAACAACTGGCGGAAGCCATCGTCAGGGACGGCGAGGGCGCAACCAAGCTGATGCGCATCGTGGTCGAGCAGGCCTTGACCGATGAAGAAGCGGTGCGCGTCGGCAAAACCATCGCCCATTCGCCGCTGGTTAAAACCGCCTTTTTCGCCAGTGACCCAAATTGGGGTCGGATACTGGCGGCAGTCGGTCGCGCCGGTGTCGAAAACATGGTGCTGGAAAACGTGCAGCTGTATCTGGATGATGTCTGCATCGTCAGGAACGGCGGCAGAGCCGACGATTACACCGAGGAAGCCGGGCAGCGAGTGATGAGCCAGGAAGAAATCACCGTGACCGTCAAACTGGGTCGCGGCGATGCAGTGCAGGAAGTGTTAACCTGCGATTTGTCGTATGAGTACGTGAAGATCAATGCGGAATACAGGACTTAAAAGCAGGTGAAAGGCACAAGGCACAAGGCGAAAGATTCCATCGTTCCCACGCTCTGGCGCTCGTCGATATACACAGATATTTTAAAGCACGTCATCTCGGCAATCCCTGCCGGAATGACGGTATACCTCAGAAACTTGTGTATTACGATGACCGTTCCTGCGTCCCACTAAATAAATGAATCCACTCCAAGTCGCCGTAGGCGTAGTCAAAAACCCGGAAGGAAAAATCCTGATTTCCCTGCGCCATGCCGATTTACACCAAGGCGGCTTATGGGAATTCCCCGGCGGCAAGATTGAAGCATCGGAAACAGCGAAATTTGCTTTGGCTCGTGAACTCAAGGAAGAACTCAACATCACCGTAACAGCGGCAACCCCGCTGATTACCGTCAAGCACCAGTACCCCGACCGGTTTGTGCAGCTAAACGTTTTCTTGGTCGAGCAGTTCTCAGGTGAGGTCAAAAGCTTGGAAGGCCAGCCGTTTAAATGGGTAACCCCGGCTGAACTGGAACACTACGCATTCCCCGCCGCCAACCGGCCCATTATCACTGCCGCCCGATTGCCGCATCATTACGCGATTCTGGATGACGCAGATGAAGCCTTATTGCTGACCAACCTGCAAAAAATATTGAACCGGGGCGTCAAGCTGATCCAGGCCAGATTGAAAAATCTGCCGCCTGCCGCCGTCGTAAAGTTTGTCGAACAGGCTTACCCCTTATGCCAGCAGCAACAAGCGATGCTGTTGATGAATTCCGCCGTTGAGTGTTCAGTTGAAGTAGACGGCATCCACCTGACCAGCAACCACTTAATGGCCCTGACTACGCGTCCCGAAAACAGCAAATGGCTCGCCGCGTCATGTCACAACCTTGAACAACTGCAACATGCGCAAAACATAGGCGTGCATTTCGTCGTTCTGGCCCCGGTACTGCCGACCCAAACCCATCCGGGCGCTCCTTCGCTGGGCTGGGAGCAATTTGCCGACTTGGTCGCCAAGGTCAACCTGCCTGTTTACGCCTTGGGCGGCATGACCGAATCCAGCCTAACTACAGCGAGGCAAAGCGGAGGCCAGGGGATAGCGGCGATCAGGGCTTTTTTGACTTGAGTTAAATTAATGAGTCGTAGGGTGTGTCGTGCGCGCCCTATTACCTCATTTGTCATGGTCATTCAGTCACTATTTTCGCGGACAATGCATAACATCAGTGAGTAAATGACGAGTCAAGTTAAAGAGGCAGTGCGGCTAAATCGTTAAAATCACTCGATACCGGTACAAAGGCAGCGATATGCCGGATTATGGCGTTATCGAATTGGAGATTATCGGCTGATTTGTCAGATAAAAGACGGCGAGTTAATCATCTTGCTGTTGGAAACTGGACACCGGAAAGACATTTATAAATAATCCATCATAACGGCTCAACCGTTTCCAAATCCGACGGTCAGGAACATAGAAGCTCTCTATAAAACGCCAATACTATGTTAATATTGGCGTCTTGGATTTTTTATCGCCGCCCTAATGACTCAAATGTCTCCCCCCGCTCAATTAATCGACCGCTTCGGCAGAATCGTTGATTATTTGAGAATCTCGATTACCGATCGCTGTGATTTCCGTTGCGTGTATTGCATGGCTGAAGATATGACCTTCTTGCCGCGTGCGCAGATTCTAACGCTGGAAGAGATTTATACGCTGGCTAAAGCCTTCGCCGAATTGGGGGTGAAGAAAATCAGGATCACCGGCGGCGAACCTTTGGTCAGAAAAGGTGCATTGGAGCTGTTGCAGAATATCGGCCGTATCGAAAGCCTGAATGAGCTGGTGATAACGACCAACGGCTCCCAGCTTGAAACGATGGCGGCGTCGTTAAAAGAGGCGGGTGTAAAACGCATCAATATCAGCCTGGATACGCTGGATGCCGACAAGTTTAAGGCGATAACCCGAACCGGCGATTTGGCGCAGGTACTTAGGGGTATCCAGGCCGCCAAGGCGGCAGGGTTTGAGCGGATAAAAATCAATGCGGTCATTCTTAAGGATAGGAATCATCAGGAAGTGAGCGACCTGGTTCGGTTCGCGGTCGATAACGGCATCGACATCAGCTTTATCGAGGAAATGCCGCTGGGTATCGTCAGTCAGCATGACCGGGCAGACGCCTATTATTCCAGCGATTTGATCAAGGCCGATTTGGCGCAACATTTTGCTTTGGTCGCTACGCCTGAAAAAACCGGTGGGCCTTCAAATTATTTTAATGTGTCAGGCACACAAACCCGCGTCGGTTTTATTTCTCCGCACAGTGAAAATTTTTGCAGCACCTGTAACCGGGTGCGCTTAACGGTTGAAGGGCGCTTGCTGTTATGTCTGGGCAATGAGCATTCGGTCGATTTAAAGCAAGTCATCAGGACTAATCCGGGCGACATGGCGGTGTTGAAACAGGCCATTGTCGACGCGATGCTGATTAAGCCGGAAAAACACGAATTTAATATTAACGAGCAGCCGGTTATATTGCGTTATATGAGTATGACGGGGGGCTGAAAAGCAGGCGAAAGGTTCAAGGCGAAAGGCGAAAAAGCCTTGAATCTTGAACAAGCGGGACTGGGTTTGCAACTCCGTTCCCTAACGTTTCTGTGATGCCAAAGCTCAATAGTTACACTTAACCAAAGCAAAACGTTTCGAGCGGGACAACATGCCCCGTCTGGCTAAGGGCCTTTAGTCTTTCGCCCTTAGCCTTCTTTCACCCTTTACCTGAGATTTTTAAAATGTCTTTCGCCCAGCTCGGTTTAGCCGACGAACTCCTTAAAGCCGTAGCCGATCAAGGCTATGTCACTCCTACACCGGTACAGCAAAAAGCCATTCCATTGATCCTTGAAGGCAAGGATGTGTTGGCTGGCGCGCAAACCGGCACCGGAAAAACCGCCAGTTTCACCTTGCCTTTATTGCAACGGCTGGCCGAAAATCATGACCCGCATCAAAAGCCGCGCCGTGTTCGCGCGTTGATTTTAGTGCCGACGCGTGAATTGGCCGCGCAGGTCTATGAAAGCGTAAAAACTTACGGCGCACATTTGCCTTTGCATGCGGAAGCGGTGGTCGGCGGTGCGAGTATCGGCATCCAGACCCGTCAGTTACGCCGGGGGTGCGACATCGTGGTGGCAACGCCGGGGCGTTTGATCGACCATGTGCAGCAGCGCAATATCAACCTGTCCAACGTGGAAGTGCTGGTGCTGGATGAAGCGGATCGTATGCTCGATATGGGATTTATGCCCGATATTAAGCAAATTATGGCGCTGATACCCAAGAAGCGGCAGAGTCTGTTGTTTTCTGCGACCGTGCCCAATGCGATCAAATCGCTGGCAGCGCAGTTGCTGAACAATCCCGTTGAAGTCGAAGTTGCCAAGCAAAATGCTACGGCTGAAAATGTCTCGGAACGGGTTTACGGCATCGGCCGCGAGTACAAACGTGAATTACTGTCTTACCTGATCGGCAGCAATAATTGGAAGCAGGTGCTGGTATTTGTGCGTACCAAACACGGAGCCGATCGTCTGGAAAAACAGTTGATTGAGGATGGCATCCGCACGGCGGCTTTGCATGGCGATAAAACCCAAGGCGCACGCAACAAGGCGTTGGAACAGTTTAAAACCGGCAAGGTTTCAGTATTGGTTGCTACCGATATTGCCGCGCGCGGTCTTGATATTGACGATCTGCCGCATGTGGTGAATTTCGACGTGCCGCAGGTGCCGGAAGATTATATACACCGCATTGGTCGTACCGGACGCGCCGGTTCAAGCGGCGAGGCCTTGTCGCTGGTGTGTCCCGAAGAAGCCTGGATGCTGGTGGAAATTGAGAAACTGCTCAAGCGGCAAATCCCGCGCGTGGCCGACACCGGCTATGAGCCTGTTTCATTGAAAATTATCGATGCGCCTAAAAAGAACGCGCCCAATAAAGATACCGGCAAAAAGGATATGCGGCATACTAAAAAACCGGCGGTTCGCGGCGCCAAACCGACTGTTCGTGGGGCTAAGCAGCCTGACAGTAAGCGCATCGAATCAAGGGGTAAGGGAAGATCCGGTTCAAGAGGGAAAGATTAAGGCAAAGGAGCGGAAATGTTTGCCCACATGGATGAAAACCAAAATAGGTGTTTTAGACAACGCAGGAGTAGTTGCCGTGCCTTAAACGGTGTAACTTATTTCTGAACCAGTATCCAGGGCTTTACCACAACAGCCCATACAGCAACATCCGCCTCAAACCAGTCGGTTGCCTGCTGGTCGGAAACCAGCGCAATCTGATTATTTTGCATCCATAATGCAACCTGATCTTTATTGTCGATGGAAAACTGGTAGGCCGCGTCGACTAAATCCAGATCTGGGGCGACGAATACTGCAGCGCCGGCGGCAAAAAAGCGTTGCAGTTCTTTCCAGGCAATTTGCGATGTTTCCATATTTACTTTTTCTCTGGCAATATCGCAACCGTTTGATTCATTCATGATTTTCTCTTTATTGTGTACCTGTAATGTGTTATTTACACATTTGCATGGTGTCGTTATCAGGTCAGCTGTTATTCTATAGCGTGCGATTATAAACCACTAAGTCAAGAGAGATAAGTCATGTCGTTTTTTGAGTCAATAACAAAGAAATCCAAATTGAAAGCCGCTATCAAGCAAACAGCGGAAGCGCGTAGCAGCGAAGGTCATACGGCCGATCAACTATTTAAAAAGGTCTATCAGGATTATGCCGAAGTCGTCGCTAATGAACCTCTGGTTGCTGAGGCTTTATATAATTGGGGATTTGCGTTGCTGCATCAGGCGCGAACCAAATCAGGCGATGCTGCGGCCAATCTTTATCAGGACGCCATTGCTAAATTTTCTTTTTGCCTGACTGTGGAGTCGGCTTATCTTGGCGCGGCAATCGATGGCGGCGTTGCTTATATGGAATTGGCCCGGGTTAAATCGGTTGAACCCAATGATAGCTTATATGGAATGGCCAAAAGCTATTTTGAAAAGGCTAACGCAATTCAGGCCGGATCGGCTTCTTATAATCTGGCTTGCATCTATGGCTTAAGAAACGATAAAGAGGCTTGCTTGACTGCGCTGGAAATCTCTAAAGGGAAGGGCAGTTTACCTATCCTCGCCGATATTCTTGCCGACCCGGATCTTGATAGCGTGAAGTATCAGGACTGGTTTGTCGACTTTCTGGAGTCTTTAAATAAAAAGCCGGAACCAGTTGCTGAAGAGGTAGCTGTCGCCGAACCTGAAGTTGTTGCAGACGCGCCGACAAATGAAAAAACCGAAGTTGAAGATGATTATGCAGAAGATGTAGCGGTTATTGAAGAAGCTCCTGTAAGTGAAGGAACTGAAGTTGTGGTTAAAGATGAATCGGTTGCTAACGAACCCGAAGTTGTTGAACATGAATCGCTAGCCGATGAAGACGAGTCTGCAACAGAAAGAACCGAGGCTACAGTTAAAGCTGTCGAAGCAGGGGAAGAAGTTAAATAATTCTTTGTCCGCTTTTATATAGAGCGATAACGCTTCAAAAATCGGTTTTTTATATAGCTTCTCCTCGGCTCTCCGGCAGGAGATTGTTATTGCCGAATTTTGAAGCACGATGAGTACATTAAAATGGGAAGAAGAGAAATGATGCAGTCCTTTAAATATGTAGTAATTGCCGCGATGATAACCGCAGGGATTCAACCGGTCTTTGCTGATGATAATGGTTTAAGCCAGACATTTTTAGCCTGCATGGATCAATCCGGCGGCGTTACCGTATCAATGATTGAATGCATGAATGCGGAAGCTGAACGGCAAGATGTGCGGTTAAACAACGCCTATAAGGACATTATGAGCGGCCTTTCTCCCGAACGTAAGAAGCAGTTGCAGGAAGCGCAGCGGTTATGGCTTAAATATAGAACCGCTAACTGTGATTTTTATTACGATCCCGATGGCGGAACGATAGCCGGAGTCAGTGCAAATGACTGTTTCATGTCGGCTACTGCCGCGCGGGCTAAGGAGTTAGAGAGTATTAAGCAGCAAGATTGAATTACGGGTTAATCGGATAACACGCCGCTAATAGTGCCTGCATTTTGGCTAACCCCAGTTTTCGGGTTAATTCAATATTGTGTTGCGGGATGTTATCAGGATCAGGGTGGCCGGCTACGGCCTGCTCTATGCTGGTTTCCCGCAGTAGATGCAGCATCGGGAAGGGGGAGCGGTTGGTGTAATTTGCGGCATCACCCGGCTCAACACCTTGAAAATAGTAGTCGGGATGAAAGCTTGCCAGCTGGTAAATGCCTTCATAACCTTGTTCGGCTAATAGTGATTCGGCGACATCAAGGAAATCCAGATAGTCGTCAAATTCTGCAAAGGCATCCGCATAAATCAGCAGTGCGGTTTCAATGCCGGGTTCGGTATCCAGTCGATCGCATTCATCCATCAGATGCAGCAGGCATTGTTCGGTTTTTGTGTCGTGATTGACGCTGAAATAAATGCTGCCACGGTCCAGTTCGCGCTTTGCGAAAGGGCAGATGCTGTATTCAATGATAACGGATTTTAACCAAGCTATTGTTGAGGCTTTAATGTCATGGTCTGGAAGGATTTTATGGGTCATGGTGATTTACTGCCGGTTAAAACGAAAAAGCCCCGGTACGCTGGGGCTTTTGGGGTGACACAAGTTAGGTCATTCTATTTATGACTGACGCCGGCTGCGATTCTTTTCTCTCTTTCTTCACTTGCTTTTTCGATTTTTGAGAAAACCCGCAGAATGTCGGTGGAAGATAATATCCCAACCAGTTTGTTGTCTTTATCGACAACGGGCAATGCGCCGATTTTATTTTCGGCCATTTTTGCAGCCGCTTCCGATGCGTAGGTGTCGGGGGTAACGGTTATTACGCCCCGGTGCATGATATGTTGCACTTTTTTCGGGATCACATGCAGCTCTGTAGTGCCGGTGCCGGTTGCCGCTTCAATTGCGTTTGAGTTGCTTTTAGGGCCGAGGGCTTTGTACAGATCCCGGTCGGATACAATGCCGATAACCTTGCCTTTTTCAACGACAGGTAAATGACGAATTCTTTCGTAATGAATTAAGAAAAAGACACGATCAATCAAATCATGTTGCTCGACTGTAAATACTTTTGAAGTCATTAAATCTTCAACACGCATTATTATTCCTCTAAATGTAAAAAAACTGATTAAGAATAGGGAAATAAACGTATTTTTACAAGAGATAAAATTTGATGTGTTATAAAATAATCAGTCACGCTTTTGTTTGGTTTTGCAGGTCGGATTAAGCTAACCCGACTTACGCGAGCTGTTATGTTAAAGTCTAAATCTGTCTTAGCGACACAATGGAGTTAGTTATGCGCATCATCCTGTTGGGGAGTCCCGGTTCCGGTAAAGGAACTCAAGCTCAATTTATTACTGAAAAATACGCTATTCCGCAAATTTCAACGGGTGATATGTTGCGAGCTGCAGTGCGGGAGGGGACACCGTTGGGTGTTGAAGCAAAAAAAGTGATGGATGCCGGTGGTCTGGTTTCGGATGACATTATTTTAGGATTGATTAAAGAACGGATTACCCAAGCCGACTGCGCTAACGGCTTCTTGCTGGACGGATTTCCTCGAACCATTGCTCAGGCTGAAGGTCTGAATGAAATGGGCGTCAGCGTCGATACGGTTATTGAAATCGTGGTGGAAGATGAGGAGATTGTAAAACGCATGGCCGGTAGACGGGTGCACTTACAATCAGGGCGCACTTATCATGTTGAGTTTAATCCGCCTAAAATTGAGGGGGTTGATGATGTGACTGGTGAGCCTTTGATTCAGCGCGACGACGATAAAGAAGAAACCGTGCGTAAACGACTCAGCGTTTATCATGAACAGACTAAACCCTTGGTCGGCTATTATTCAGCACCAGAGCAGCAGGTCAAGTTCAGTTCCATAACCGGTGTCGGCAGTGTCGATGAAATCACCAAAAAAGTTTTTGCTGTTTTAGGTGGGGCATAGGTTGAATTGACGGCTTTTGTGCTCCAGAGGGTATTGCTGTTAATCCAGTATAGTTGGAGCACTAAATGCCGGGATGCAAAAAGCGTAACCCAGCCTAATAAACAGGGCACTCAAAAACATTCCGTTATCATCAGTATTCAAATTTCAGAATAAAAGGTTTTAAAGTTAATGACAAAGAAAGTTGTAGTTTTACCGGCCGGTATATGCTTGGGCTACGTTGCCATGCTGTTGGTGCGTATACCTGTTTTAGTTGCACAGAAGGGTGGATAAGATGACCAAGCTATATAACGTCGCTGTGGTTGGCGCTACCGGTGCGGTGGGTGAAGCCATGCTGTCTATTCTGGAAGAGCGCGATTTCCCTGTCGGCGAGGTTTATGCCTTGGCCAGCAGCAATTCAGTGGGAAAAAGAATTCCTTTTAAAGGACGATCTTTAGTTGTGCAGGATTTGGCTACCTTTGATTTTTCAAAGGCACAAATCGGTTTGTTTTCACCGGGTGCATCTGTTTCGGCAGAATACGCGCCAAAGGCTGCCGCCGCCGGTTGTGTCGTTATTGATAATACCTCGCAGTTTCGCTATGACGACGATATTCCGCTGGTGGTGCCGGAAGTTAATCCCGAAAAAATAGCCGATTATAAAAATCGTGGCATTATCGCTAACCCGAATTGTTCAACTATTCAGCTGTTGGTGGCGTTAAAGCCTATTTACGATGCAGTGGGGATTGAGCGCATCAATGTGTGTACTTATCAGGCTGTTTCCGGCACCGGTAAAGAGGCTATAGAAGAGCTGGTTAAACAAACAGCCAGTCTTCTAAATATGCAACCCATTATCACAAACGTCTACCCTAAACAGATTGCCTTTAACGTGTTGCCGCAGATTGACGTATTCATGGATAACGGCTACACCAAAGAAGAAATGAAGATGGTATGGGAAACCCAAAAAATCCTGGGTGATGACAGCGTTTTGGTTAATGCAACCGCAGTGCGGGTTCCTGTTTTTTACGGACATTCCGAGGCCGTGCATATTGAAACCCGTGAAAAAATTGATGTGGCGACAGTAAGAGCGTTACTTGAGAAAGCGCCCGGCGTGATGCTTATGGATGAGCGTAAAGATGGTGGTTATCCAACAGCAGTAACCGAGTCGTCAGGCAATGATAATGTGTTTGTAGGGCGTATTCGGGAAGACATATCGCATCCTCAAGGAATTGATCTGTGGGTGGTGGGTGATAACGTTCGAAAAGGCGCGGCATTAAACAGTGTGCAAATAGCAGAAGTGCTGGTAAAAAATTACATCTAGTCTAAGCTTGTCTACATATTTGACTGGATGCGGTAAGAAACTGTGGTAACTATTGTGAAGAAGAGCAAGGTGCGCAATTTAACTAAAACTTTAGCGGTTGTATCGTTACTGGCACCGGCTAGTGGCCATACTTTAGGCATTGGTGAGATTAAATTACATTCGGCCCTTAATCAAAATCTGGATGCTGAGATTGCGTTAACATTGTCAGGCGAAAGCGTATCTGACATTAAGGTAAACCTGGCTCCACCTGAAAAATTTGATGAGGCGGGAGTGTCATGGACTTATTTTCTATCGAAAATTAAACTTGAAACCATTACTCATTCAAATGGTACGGCAGTCATTAAGCTGACTTCGAAGGAAGCGTTAAAGGAACCTTTTTTGGATTTTCTGCTCGAAGTCAGCTGGCCAAAAGGCAATTTGTATCGTGAGTTTACTGTATTGGTGGACCCTCCTTCAGTTTATAACCAGGCAACTATTCCCGTTTCAACCAGCACTGAACGCTATGCGCAACCCCCGGTCGCTATGCCGCAGCGTCAGTCGCATGCAAATGGACAAAGCAGCGAGGGCGAATATGGGCCTACACTTGGAAATGATACGCTTTGGAGTGTGGCTGAACGTGCAAGAGGACAGAACGACGTTTCTGTAGAGCAAATGATGATTGCGATTTATGACGCAAATCCTGATGCTTTCTATAAAGGAAATGTCTATGCGTTAACTGCTGGAAAAATGCTGAGGATTCCTGAAAGAGAAGCTGTTCTAAAATTATCACGAAATCAGGCATTAGCGGAATTCAACCGGCATAAAAAAGCCTGGAAGAATCATTCGGCGCCCGCTCACGATGGAGTCGCAAAGGAAAAGTCTGTCCTGAGCAGAGCCGAAGGGTCTGGCGATAATCAGTTAACTCTGGTTGCCCCCACTAAAGCGGCGGTCGCCGATCACGCTGTTGTAACGTCGGTTAATGAACAGGCAAGTACTGAAAAGAAAGCAGTCGATGCATCTTCGGTAACCTCGGAGATTGTTAAAGGTAAAACTGAAAGGGGTGCAAGTGAAACCGTATCGGCCGACGGTGGGACGCAAAGCAAGATAGCAGAGTTGGAAAAACAGCTGGCGATGATGCAGGAATTGATCGCTTTAAAGGATCAACAGCTCGCAGCTTTGCAGAATAAGTCTAAGGAAAATCCTGTTGTTCAAGAGCATGTAGCGCCGGGCCAGATTGTTGAGGCCAAACCTGCCGGCCAAGTCACACTCGTTCCTCAATCGGCTGAGGCAGCGTCAGGCGAGATTGTGGCGCCCCAACCTGCTGACCAAGTAATGCCAGTTCCTCAGCCGCCTGAGTCAGTGTCAGGCGATGTTGTGACAACAAAGCCTGTAGATCAAGTTCCTCCAGTTTCCCAGCAAGCTGTCGCTCAGCCAGTACAGCCAGTGGCTCAACCGGAACCTGAAGCAGGTGGCTTATTCGATCCGTATTATCTGGGTGCGGGTGGTGCCGGGTCGGTGATTTTGGCGTTGATGGGATGGTTTTGGTGGCGGAAAAGCAAGGTTGACGAGGAAACGAATACAGAAAGCATGTTTGCCTCTTCGGGCATGATCAACATGCCTGAAGCCGATGAAAGTCTTTCTGTACCGGTTGTCGAAGATGGCGCAATTCATGATGTGGGCACGGTAGGCGAAAGTTCTTTCTTAAGTGAATTTACACCGAGTGATTTTGACTCATTTGATACCGATCAGGGAGAAATTGATCCTATATCCGAGGCTGATGTTTATCTTGCTTACGGTCGTTATCAGCAGGCCGAAGAACTAATACGGCAAGCGATTAAAGATCAGCCGAACCGCGATGAATGTAAGTTGAAATTGCTGGAAATTTTTTACGCTAACGAAAACAAAGCGGCTTTTGAAGTCTATGCCAATGAACTGGTAGAGGCAGGTAAGCAGAATGAGGTCGAGTTTTGGGAAAAAGCGGCTGAAATGGGGCGTGAGATTTGTCCTGACTTGCCATTATTTTCTTCAGGAGAAGATCTGTTTGCAGTGACTGACAATGCATCCGTTGAAAATAGTAATGAAAGTATCGGCGGAAATGGCGGGTTCAATAAAGAGAACCTATTTGCTGGAACGACTTCTTTCGGGGCGGCGGCCGGTGTGGGTTTTGCTAAGGAAACAACGGCACCAAAGAGTGAAGAGCTGGATATTGATTTAATTTTATCTGAAGCTGATTCTTTTGTTCATGAGCAGCGAAATAATGAAGACATTGATTTCGATTTAAGTTCATTTTCAATGGACACCAAGGAATCGGATAAAGCGGAGAAAGATGTTGTCGCTTCCAGTGTTTTTGCGGATAAATCCTCAGATGCGCAGATAGAAAGCATTGATTTTGATTTAGGTTCATTCTCAATGGACACCAAGGAATCGGATGAAGCGGAGAAAGACTTTGTTGCTTCCAATGTTTTTTTGGACATGCCATCAGGGACACAGCTACCCAACAAACAGCAGGAGTTCGAAGCGTATATATTTGATTCCGGTTCCAATAATGCTGAAATAAATGAAATCGAAAGTCTTGATTTTAGCGCTTTAGAAAATAGCAATAAAAAGCAACAGGATGTTGAATTTTCTACGGATAAGGCACTAGATTTTAATGATGATTTTGGCGACGATTTTGACTTTAATTTTGATTTGGATATGCCTCTAACAACCAGTGGACAGTCCACTCAATATGATGAATTTGGTGTTTCTGATCTTACCAATATGGATGAGTTGGAAACGAAGCTGGATTTGGCAAAAGCGTATGTCGATATGGGCGATGCCGATGCGGCCAAAGATATTGCCAAAGAAGTACTTGAACAAGGTACGATCGAGCAAAAAAAAGCAGCCCAAGCGTTGCTTGACGAGCTGGACTAAAATCGGTTTTTGCAGCCCATAAAAAAAGCCCTTCATGGGCTTTTTTTATGGGCTTAGCATTTGCCAAGATTTGTCAGGATAAATTTTTGGTGACATGTAAAATTTAAGATGCATTGCTGCAGCATGAGAAAGTGCTGATGTGCGCTTGCATAATTATTGTTCAACAAGCAGCTTTCCAGTGCGTTTGCCGATTGTTGAATGTCCATTAAGCCACAAAAACTCGCCGAACCATTCAGTTTGTGCGTAATTTCCCGGGCAAGATTATATTGCTTATTTTCCAGTGCATCTTTAATGTCAATGACCTGCGAAGGTAGTTCCTCGAACAACTTTTCAAACAGGGTTAGAGTAAGGCGCCGGTTGTTTTTGGCTTTACTCAGGATTATTTGGATGTAATCTAGAGCTGAAGCCTTTGTTTGCCAAAGATCTATAAGCTTATTAAGTTGTTGCTCGGTTATTGGTCCAGTCAGGCTACCATCAAACTCTGTCGAGCATTGTTGATCGCTCTGGGCGTCTTTCGTCGGATTAATGATGGCAATGACCGGTGTTTTGTTGTTTATGCCAAGAGGATCTTTGATTCGAGTGATAAGTTCGGTCTGCCATGGATGAAGGTCGAGACTGCTCCCGGCAGTCCTCGGCATTTCCTCCATCCATGGAGGGCGGAAATGCCGTAATCGGTCGGGAACAGCTGCGATCGAAAAGTTTACAGTCAAGTCAAGCAGTATCAAGTTGAATGGGGTCGTTTCAATGCACATTAAAATATCATCGTATGCGGTGGTTACAATAATATTTTGATACCGGTGTTTCAGTGATAAATGATTAATATCGATATTACCAGTCATTAGTACCATAAATTGGTCATGCTGCTTTGGTTTCAATGCCATTTTATTTTTCCAAGGAAAGATGTTGCTTTGATGAGGAATTGCATATAACGATCAAGAATATTTATCGTGGAACAGTTTGATAGTTTTGGCTGTAATAGAAAGTTTTATTTAATTTCATTGCGCGTAATAGGGTGTCGGTTTTGTGGCGGCTTCATTTTTTAAGGCCGCAGTTCTGTGAGTGTATTTATTTGCTTAACTATTCGAGACTTATAATTAATACTTGGCGTAGTTAATTATTAACATTTACAAGTATTGCTATCTTATTCTTTTAAAAGGATCTTTTTTCTTGTATGATTTGGTTTTATGCTGTCGGTCAATAATAGCATTCAGCTGTTTGTTAATGATATTTACAGAGGTAAGCGGATTGCAGCTATATTTTATTAGATTGTTTTTGCACGTATTATTATTCTGTGGTCTTTAAATTGCTTAATTACTGATTAAAAACTAAAGGGTTTGTTAAAACATGGCTGAACTTGAGCAAGAAAGCGGAGAGGGAAAAAAATCTCCTAAAACGCTGATCATCATGATTGTCGCGGCAGTAATTTTATTAGCAGCGGGTGGCGGTGTCACTTTCTTCCTTATGAAAGGAGATTCATCTAACGGCGAAAAAGTTGAACATGGTGGCGAGGATGAGGCGGCAGTTCATGTAGAAAAACTCTATTTTGATATGAGTAAACCCGTTGTTGTCGATTTCCCCAAGGGTTCGACAGTCAAGCACGGACGAATTACGGTGTCTATGTTGGTCGAGGGTGCTGAGACTATTGAAGTTTTGAAAAAAAATGAACCTATGATACGTAATAATCTGCTGATGCTGATTGGTGCACAGGATCCGGCCAGTTTGAATAGTCGTGAAGGAAAGGAGATGTTAGGTAAAGCCATGTTAGATGATGTGACCGCCGTTTTAGTAAAAATGGCAGGGAAAGGGCAGGTTAAACAGATATTTTTTACTTCATTTGTAATGCAATAACATGAGTGATTTACTCTCGCAGGCAGAAATCGATGCACTGCTAAACGGTGTAAGCGACGGAGATATTGAAACAGAGGATGATTCCGAGTTTTATTCTGAAGCAGGTACCGAAGAATTTCATGAAAAAGGCGTAGTCAGGGAATATGACTTTGCCAGTCAGGAAAGAATTGTTCGCGGGCGTATGCCGACCCTGGAAATGGTTAATGAACGGTTTGCCAGGTTTATCCGTATTTCGTTATTCAATTTTCTACGCCGTTCGGCAGAAATCTTTATATCCGGCATTCAGGTTCAAAAATTTTCTGAATACATACAAGGGCTACTGGTTCCAACCAATCTGACAATTGTTCGGTTTAACCCCCTGCGTGGTAAGGCGTTGATAGTCATCGATCCGCGACTTGTTTTTACCGTGGTAGACAATTTTTTTGGCGGTGCAGGACAATTTTATAATCAGACCGAAGGAAGGGAATTCACACCGACTGAAATGCGGGTGGTTAGGATCATTATCGATATGATTTTCAAGGACTTGAAAGAAGCCTGGAAGCCGGTCATGGAGCTTGATTTTGAATATGTGGGCGCAGAAATTAATCCGCGATTTGCCAATATTATAGGGCCTGGAGAGATTATTGTGATCTCTACCATTCATGTTGAGCTGGAAGGTGGGGGCGGTGATGTCAATATTGCTATGCCCTATGCGATGCTTGAGCCAATCCGCGAATTGCTGGATGCCATCAGTAGTGACAGTGGCGAGGTAGATGGTGGTTGGCAGGCTGCATTACGTGGAGAAGTGTTAAGAGCGGAAGTGAGTGTCAACAGTCTGCTGGTGGAAAAAAACATGACTATAAGAGACGTTATGCGTTTAAAAAAAGGTGATGTAATACCTATTGATATGCCGGACACTGTGATTCTTAAAGCAGAAGGAATTCCTGTGTTTGAAGGTAAAGTCGGCATATCGGACGGTAATTATGCAATACAAATTATCGATAAAGTAAGGTCTTGAATCAAACTGACGCACTTTAGGGTTTGATTATAACAATATTAAGTTGGGAAATAAGATGAGTGAATACCCGAATACACCTGAGGGTGCGGAAACGATTGATGATTTTGAGGCTGCTGCATTCCAGGAATTTAATAGTCAGTTTGAAGACAAAAGATCGTCTTCAGCTTCAGGTGATGAAATCAATCTTGATGTTATTTTGGATGTTCCCGTTACTATTTCTATGGAAATCGGCCGGACACAGATTAATATCAGAAATCTTTTGCAGTTAAACCAAGGCTCGGTTGTTGAATTGGAGCGTTTTGCCGGAGAGCCGCTTGATGTGCTGGTAAACGGCACATTGATTGCTCATGGTGAAGTGGTGGTGATCAATGATAAATTCGGTATTCGCTTAACCGATGTCATCAGTCCATCTGAACGGGTTAAAAGATTAGCCTGATGCCTGAAAAAATAATTGTCGCGTGGTTGATGTTTTGGTGGTTTCCTGTCTGCTTTGCTGTACCGGGCGCCGATGTTCCAAAACAGACAGTCAGGACGGTTTCTTCCGGAGATATGCTGCATTGGGGCGTTGGGTTGCTGATGGTCTTGGGCATCTTTTTTTTCTGTGTATGGGGAATGCGCAAGTTAAGCGGAATCTCTGTCAACGGCGCAGAAAAAATGCGCATTGTCGGCGGCCTGTCGTTGGGTATGCGGGAAAAAGTCATTTTGCTCCAGGTCGGAAAAAAACAGCTTATTTTAGGTGTGACACCGGGGCGTATAGACGCTTTGCATGTGTTGGAGGGCGACGATTGTTTGAACAGCAACGGCTGCAAGGATGGGGGAACAGTTGCCAATGAACCTTCGTGTATCGGTAAAGATAGCGGATTTAGTGCAATTGTGAAGCAAGTGATGAAAGGACACTCTAATGCATAAAAGCATCTTGTTCCGGTTGCTGATTATTAGCATTGCATTTTTGTTGGTCGAGACACCCGCTTACGCCGTAGCGGGGATTGAAGCAGTCACCGTTACGACGGGCAAGCAAGGCGCCCAAACTTATACGGTAACGATCCAGATTCTGGCGTTAATGACCTTGTTAACCGTGTTGCCGGCGCTGTTGTTGACCATGACTTCATTTACCCGGATCATGATTGTTCTAAGTTTACTGCGAACGGCTTTAGGTACCGGACAGGCGCCGAGTAATCAGGTGTTATTAGGCTTGTCACTGTTTTTGACTGTTTTTATTATGATGCCGGTTTTTGACAAAGTGAATACCGAAGCCGTTCAGCCTTATCTCGAAGAGAAAATCGACGTTACTGTCGCCATTGAAAAAGCGTCCGAACCCTTCCGGCAATTTATGCTAAAACAGACCAGAGAGGCCGATCTGGAATTGTTTATCAGGATTTCCGGCAATGCAGAGCTGGAGTCAGCCGAAAACGTGCCGTTTTCGTTGTTGTTGCCGGCTTTTGTAACCAGTGAGTTGAAAACGGCATTTCAAATAGGCTTCCTGATTTTTTTACCTTTTTTGATCATCGATTTGGTGGTTGCCAGCGTGCTGATGTCCATGGGTATGATGATGTTGTCACCGATGATTATTTCTCTCCCGTTTAAAATAATGTTGTTTGTTCTTGCTGATGGTTGGTCTTTGATCATGGAAATGTTAGCGGCAAGCTTTTATGTTAGCTGATAGCGACTCAAGGTAAATTATGGTACCGGAAACTGTTTACATGGTTGGACAGGAAGCGATGATTGTTGCGATCAAGCTGACTGCGCCGGTGTTGCTGCCCTCTTTGGCAGTAGGCTTGATTATCGCAATGTTTCAGGCGGCTACCCAGATCAATGAAGCGACATTGACTTTTGTGCCCAAGGTCATCGTTATAGGGCTTGTTTTGATGATTATGGGGCCGGGAATGCTGCAAATGTTCCTTGATTATTTTCAGGGCTTGATTCGGGATATTCCGCATTTAATTGGCTGAACTTTGAATTTTACCGAAGAGCAAATTCTCGGCCATGTGGCATTATTTATATGGCCGTTAATGCGCGTCAGTGCAATGTTTGTATCTGTGCCGTTGTTTAGCATTCGATCAGTACCGGCTCGAGTCAGGCTGATTCTTTCAGTGGCAATAACGCTGGTTGTCATGCCTTTGCTTCCTCCTTTGCCGGCTGTTGACATGTTTAGTTACACCGGATTTATGATGGCTCTGACGCAAGTTGTGATCGGTTTGACGAGCGGTTTTATTTTGCAACTGGTTTTTGCCTCAGTCGTTTTTGCAGGGCAAGGTATCGCTTTAAGTATGGGCTTGGGTTTTTCGATGATGGTCGATCCGCAAAGCGGGGAGCAGGTGCCTGTGGTTGCACAAATCTATACAGTGACCACTACGTTGATTTTTATCAGTTTGGATGGGCACTTGTTGTTGATACAAATGCTGCTGGACAGTTTTAAGACCTTGCCCATTGGTATTGACGGTATAGATAAAGCGAATATCTGGTCAATCCTCCTATGGAGCAGCCAGATATTTGCCGGCGGCTTATTGTTGGCTATGCCTGTTATTGCCAGTTTGTTGTTGGTTAATGTCATTTTTGGGGTGGCGGCCAGAGCGGCTCCACAATTACAAATTTTTTCGGTGGGATTCCCGGTAACCTTGATGTTGGGACTACTGTTGGTTTGGAAAACATTGCCTGATGTGTTGGATCAGTTTTCCGGAATGTTAACGGATGCTTATGGTTTCATCGGGCAGTTGTTGCGCTTATAAATTATGGCTGAAGATTCAGATCAAGAAAAAACAGAAGAACCTACCGGCAAGCGTTTAGAAGACGCCAGGAAAAAAGGTCAGATTGCCCGTTCCAGAGAGCTTAATACGTTTGCCATACTGATGGTCAGTGCAACATTCTTGCTTATGCAGGGAGAGAAAATCGGCAAGGGGCTGTTAGAAATGATGCGGATTGAATTTCAGGTGAGTCGCGCAACCATTTTTGATCCGGGCAGCGCTACGCTGCATTTTAAGCAGGCGATGAGCGATGGGCTTATTTTGATTGCGCCGTTTTTTGCGTTCATGGTTATTGTCGCGATTGTTGCGCCCATCTCATTGGGTGGCTGGATATTTAGCTGGGAGGCTATTTCTCCGAAGATGGAAAAATTGGATCCCATCAAGGGCATACCCCGACTGTTTGCGGTGCGGGGATTGGTGGAGATGCTCAAAGCGTTACTGAAAATCTTGTTGGTCTTTGCCGTTGCAACTGTTTTGTACAGATCCTTTATCAGTGAATTGCTCGGCTTGGGCGCCGAGCCGCTGAAGCAGGCAATTGGTCATGCCTTAAATATTATTGGCACGTGCTTCTTAATGCTCAGTGCGTCATTGGTATTAATTGCAATGATTGACGTGCCCTATCAGCTGTGGGATCACAGTAAGAAGCTGAAAATGACCTTGCAGGAAATCAAGGATGAACATAAAGAATCCGAGGGTAGTCCTGAAGTAAAGGGCCGCCAGCGCAGGATGCAAATGGATATGGCGCAAAACCGGATGATGTCGGAAGTGCCGAAAGCCGATGTTATTGTTACCAATCCCAGCCATTATGCGGTAGCCTTAAGATATGATCAGAACTCAAATAGCGCGCCAACATTAGTCGCCAAAGGTGTCGATTTGATAGCCGCCCAAATTCGTAATGTGGCGATCGGTGCTGATGTGCCGCTGGTAGCGTCTCCGCCTTTAGCCAGAGCGTTGTATTATTCGACCGAGATAGATAGAGAGATACCGCAGGGGCTTTATTTAGCCGTGGCTCAAATACTTGCCTATGTTTATCAGCTGAAATCGGCACAGAAAAATGACTGGAGAGTGCCATTGCCACCGAAAGATATTAACGTGCCTGATGAATTTAAACGGGACTAATTAGGGTATGGATTTTACTAAATTAAAAGCGGCGTTAGCGGTACTGGGCAAAGCCGAACTGGGTGCGCCATTAGTTATCGTCATGGTATTGTCGATGCTGATATTACCGTTGCCGGCATTCATACTCGATCTGCTATTTACCTTTAATATCGCTTTCTCGTTAATCATCCTGCTGGTTGTTGTCTATACGCTTAAGCCGTTGGAATTCGCATCATTCCCAACCGTTATTCTGCTCGCAACCATATTACGATTGGCGCTGAACGTGGCTTCGACACGTATTGTATTAATTGACGGGCATAACGGCGGCGATGCCGCCGGTAAGGTGATTGAGGCCTTCGGCGCTTTTGTTATCGGCGGTAACTTTGCCGTGGGTCTGGTGGTTTTTGCGATTTTGATCATCATTAACTTCATGGTCGTCACCAAGGGCGCCGGGCGGATTGCGGAAGTCGGGGCGAGGTTTACGCTGGATGCGATGCCGGGCAAGCAGATGGCAATTGATGCGGATTTGAATGCAGGCTTGCTGACCCAGGATGAAGCGCGTGAGCGGCGCGCCGAAGTGGCTACCGAAGCGGATTTTTACGGCTCCATGGACGGCGCGAGTAAATTTGTCAGGGGCGATGCGGTTGCCGGTATTATTATTTTATTTGTAAACATGATCGGCGGCTTGGCTATTGGGGTTCTTCAGCATGATCTGAGTTTTGCTGAAGCAGGAAAGATTTACGTATTACTGTCCATTGGTGATGGTTTAGTCGCCCAGATTCCTTCTTTATTATTGTCGACAGCTTCCGCACTGGTGGTCACCAAGGTTGGCAGCAGCGGTGAAAATATCGGGCAACAGGTCACAGCGCAGCTATTTGCAAATCCCAAAGCGTTGACGGTTACAGCGGCGGTGGTGGGCGCGCTGGGTATCATTCCCGGCATGCCGAATATGGTCTTTATTCTACTGGCTCTGGCTTTAGCCGGATCCGCCTATTTAATTGAGAAGCAGCATAAAGAAGTTGAGTTGATTGCTGCTGATTATCCGCAGGAGCTGGCTCTTAATACGCCCCCTCCCGAGGCCAAAGAGTTGGGCTGGGATGATGTTATGCCGGTTGATGTCGTCGGACTGGAAGTAGGTTACCGGCTCATTCCCTTAGTGGACAAGAATCAGGGCGGGCAGCTTATGGTTCGCATCAAAGGCGTACGGAAAAAATTGTCTCAAGAATTGGGCTTTTTAATTCCATCGGTGCATATTCGGGATAACCTCGATTTAAGTCCAACGGTCTACAAGATTTCGCTGATGGGGGTGACCGTAGGTGAAGCTGAAATTATGCCGGATATGGAGATGGCGATTAATCCGGGCCGCGTTTTTGGTACCTTGAAAGGTAAAGAGTGCAAGGATCCTGCTTTCGGCCTGGATGCAGTATGGATCGAACCCAACCAGAAAGATCACGCACAAACTCTGGGTTATACCGTCGTTGACCCTGGAACGGTGGTGGCGACTCATCTGAGTCACCTCTTGCAGTCGCATGCCCATGAATTGTTCGGATATGAAGAGGCGCATAAGATCCTCGATAATCTGGCTAAATCTGCTCCTAAGTTGGTCGAGGACCTGGTCCCGAAAACATTGCCGTTGGGTGTGGTGGTTAAGGTGTTGCAAAACCTGTTACAAGAGCATGTACCTATCAGGGATATGCGTACTATCGTCGAAACTTTGGCGGAGTATGGGCTCAGGAGTCAAGATCCCGACATCCTGACATCTGCGGTACGTGCGGGTTTGGGTCGATTAATTATCCATGAAATCAGCGGCATGCAGGATGAGTTACCGGTTATTACACTGGATCATGAGTTGGAACAATTGTTGCATAAATCTTTGCAAACGGCAGGTGAAAGCGGTGTCGGGATCGAACCAGGGCTAGCAGAACAAATGCACACATCATTACAAGAAAGTATGCAAAAAATGGAAATGGAAGGACAGACGGCGGTGTTGCTGGTTTCTTCTTATATCCGCCCCTGGTTGTCCCGATTCGTTCGTCATTCAATTCCCGGGTTACATGTCTTGGCATACAATGAAATACCTGCTGATCGTCAGATCAAAGTGGTTTCAACTGTCGGACGAAGAACATAGTACATGAGGCTAAGTTATGAAAATTAAACGTTTTTTTGCACCAGATATACGTCAGGCCATGCGAATGGTTAAAGAGGAATTGGGCGCAGATGCAGTCATCATGTCAAACAGATCCGTTGATGGCGGTGTTGAAATTGTCGCCGCGCGAGACTTTGATGAGCAGTTGATCCAGAGCAAGTTGCAAAAACAGGCCGCAGAACAACAGGCTTCTGAGCGTTCGCAGCGATTCCCTGCCGACAGCGAAACTTCAGGCAATCGTGAAACTAGAAAAATGGATTTGCCTGACTTTGAAGCGGAAAAAAATCGTTTGCACGTATTAAGCAGCCAGAGAAAACAAAGTGCCGATGGTTTTCTGCCTGAGCGTTCTCCAGTACGGCCGCAACAACGGTTCTCTACCGATCGCGACACTTCCGCCATCCCCGGCAGTCGCCGGAATATTGACCAATATGTCGGCTATGCAGAAAAGGTGCATCTACGCGGAAATATGGAAACAGTCACGGCAAAAGTCGCGAAGCCGGTTGCACCTGCGGTAACACAAAGGCCCAAGCCAGTAGAAAGACCCATGCAAATAGCTATTCCAGCCGAAAAGCAGAGCAGTCCGTCTGATAATTTGCTAATGGAAATGAGCAAGGAACTTAAATCCCTAAGGTCTGCGATGGACTCCAAACTGTCCAGCGTTAGTTGGGGTGCAATGTCGCAAACCAACCCGGTCAGGGCGGATTTGCTACAGCGTTTGGCGGGAATGAGCATTTCAAGAAAATTGAGTGTTAAAATTGCTAACCGCTTTACTAATCACACTGATCCCGAACTTGTTTTTGCCCAGGCTCAAGAGTTGTTGGCTAAAGTGTTACCTGTAGCTGAGGATGACTTGCTGCAACATGGCGGCATTGTCGCTTTAGTAGGACCTACCGGCGTAGGAAAAACTACAACGATTGCCAAGTTGGCTGCCAAGTTTATTTTAAAACACGGACCAAGGCAGGTTGCCCTGATTACCACCGATAATTACCGTATTGGCGCACATGAGCAACTTAATACCTATGGTCGGATACTTGACGTTCCCGTTCGGGTGGCATCCAGCGCCGCAGAACTGCGTAATCTTATCAATGGTTTTTCGGACAAGCGCCTTATTTTGATTGATACTGCCGGCATGAGCCAACGTGATATGAAGTTGGTTGAGCAGATTAATACCTTGCAACAAAGCGGCATCGACATTAAATCCTATCTGGTGATGTCGGCTGCCACCGAATACAAGGCTATGAATGAAATTATCAAAGCTTTCCAGGTTTTTGAACCGCAAGCGAGTATTTTGACTAAACTTGACGAAGCAGCCACGATTGGTTCGGCAGTTTCTTCAATCATAGAGAATAACCTGCCGCTGTCCTTTA
The DNA here is from genome assembly GCF_030680395.1 of Methylobacter sp. Classification (GTDB taxonomy): domain Bacteria; phylum Pseudomonadota; class Gammaproteobacteria; order Methylococcales; family Methylomonadaceae; genus Methylobacter_A. The sequence continues at coordinate 136,447 of NZ_JAUXVR010000025.1, forward strand.
TTGCCGACGGTCAGCAAGTGCCTGAAGATATGCATAGCCCTTGCGCCCGGACTTTAATCGCACAATGTGTGGCTGAGTTGGATCAGGAAAGCGATTATAACGATGTCAATAATGAGGCTTGGGCGGCGCAAGGCTATGCATAAGCAACCTGATCAAGCAGCGGGGATAAGAAGAATGAATAAAATAAAACCTGTTCGGGTTATCGCAGTCACCAGCGGCAAGGGTGGGGTAGGCAAAACAAACTTGTCGGTTAACATCGGCATAGCGCTGTCACAAATGGGGCAGCGGGTGGTGTTAATGGATGCCGACATGGGATTGGCTAATGTCGATATTTTGCTAGGCGTGTACCCCAAGTTCAACCTTTCGCATGTGCTGTCAGGAGAAAAAACATTAGATGAAATCATGATTGCCGGACCGTCGGGTTTGAGGGTGATCCCCGGCGCATCCGGCATTCAGAAGATGTCTGAATTGACCACAATTGAGCAAGCGGCAGTGATCCATGCTTTTAGCGAGATCGATCAGGATATCGATGTATTGATTGTCGATACTGCGGCCGGCATATCGGCAAGCGTGGTCAATTTTGCCCGCGCCTGCCAGGAGATTATCGTTGTTGTTTGTGATGAGCCGACCTCGTTAACCGATGCTTATGCCTTTATCAAGTTGCTTAACAGAGATTATGGGCTGTCCAATTTTCATGTGATAACCAATATGGTTCAAACCGTTCAGCAAGGTCATGCATTATTCCAGAAATTAAGTAAAGTAACGGATCGCTATCTGGATGTTACCCTGAAGTTTGCAGGCGCAGTACCGTACGACGAATATTTACGAAAATCAGTTCAAAAACAAACGCCGGTTGTTATGGGCTTTCCCAGAAGCAAGGCATCTCTCGCGCTGAAAACGATAGCCGCAAGAATTGACAGTTGGCCGCTGAAATCCCAAGCGGGCGGCTATATCGAGTTTTTTATTGAAAGAATGATCCAATACGGGTCCCAAAAGGATGTCGCATGAGCGGCGTGGCAATGTACACTTCGGTACAGGCTGGAGGCACCGATGAACGTGTCATACAGCATGCCCCGTTAGTTAAGCGCATTGCCTACCACTTATTGAACAGACTGCCCGATTCCGTTCAAGTCGATGATTTGATTCAGGCAGGGATGCTCGGCTTGCTGGAAGCTATCAAGAATTATGATTCCTCGCAGGGGGCCAGCTTTGACACCTATGCCGGTATTCGCATCCGCGGTTCCATGCTGGATGAGGTCAGGCGCAGTGACTGGACGCCTCGTTCCGTGCATAAAAAATCGCGAATGGTTTCTGACGCCATACGGACGATCGAAAATAAAACCGGGCGCGAGGCAAGAGACATCGATGTAGCTGAGCATTTAGGCATAGCTATTGACGAATATAATCACATTCTTCATGATTCAAGCAGCTGCCGCGTGTTTAGCGTCGAAGAATTGGCGCAAGATGGAGATCATTATCTGGATGAAGCCCTGAATCATGAAGAAGGACTGGCAGACGGCTTGAGTCGTGAAGGATTTCAGCAGGCATTGGCAAACGCCATCATGGGATTACCCGAACGCGAGCGCCTAGTTATTTCACTCTATTATGACGAAGAACTTAACTTGCGCGAAATCGGTGAAGTTTTAAACATTAGTGAATCCAGAGTCAGCCAAATCAGTACGCAGGCCGTGTTGAGATTACGCTCAAGACTATCCGAATGGACAAATGATTGATGGTTTTTAGCTGGCAATCTGAAAACTAAAAATGGATATTTTAAGTATTGCGGGTATTTGTATCGGTATCGGTGCGATTTTGTTGGGGATCATGCTGGATGGTGGCGACATCAACTCATTGGTCAACGTACCTGCGCTTATTATTGTGTTTGGGGGTACATTCGGGGCGACACTTTTGCAATTCCCACCGGCTACTTTTGTCAGAAGCATGAAAATGTTTTCGTGGGTGGTAATATCAAAAGAAATGAATCTTTCAGCGCAAATTGACAAGGTGATTTACTGGAGCTTGCTGGCGCGAAAAGAGGGTTTGTTAGGTCTTGAAAATGCGCTACCCAATGAAAAGGATCCCTTTATAAAAAAAGGCTTACAGTTGTTGGTTGACGGAAATGATCCTGACGCCATACGCGACATATTGGATCTGGATATGTATTCAAAGGAAAGCATGGATTTACAGGCGGCAGGATTATACGAGGCGATGGGCGGTTATGCGCCGACCATCGGTATTCTCGGTGCCGTGATGGGCTTGATTCATGTGATGCAGAACCTGACTAACCCTGAGCTTTTAGGGCAAGGAATAGCCACAGCTTTTGTCGCGACAATATATGGCGTAGGTTCAGCCAACCTGGTTTTTTTGCCGATTGCCAATAAGTTAAAAGCTCATGTGCTTGCATTGACCCAGGCCAGAGAAATGCTGGCTGAGGGTATTATCTCTATTGCAGAAGGCGAAAACCCAAGAAATATCAAGCTGAAATTGGGCGGCTATCTGCATGGCTCATATAAAGACTAGGCTATGGCGAGGCGTAGAAAAAGACGCATAGTGGAGACTAATAGTCATGATCGATGGATGGTGTCTTACGCAGATTTCATAACCTTATTACTTGCCTTTTTTGTGGTCATGTATTCGATCTCTTCGGTTAATGAAGGGAAGTACAAGACACTGGCCGATTCATTAGGCGACGCGTTTTCAAACAAAGAGCAACAGGGTAATGAGATTGACCCCGTTCCGATAGGCGCTTTGCCGACGACTATTCAGCCTATTCCATTAGAAAATCCAGCAACGATGGAAGTTGAGGAAAGACGCGAGCTGAGTGAAGAAATATTAAAAGAACGAAAACAGTTGGGTCAAGTGTCAGACCAATTCGAACAGGTTTTAGCGCCTTTTATCAATGACAATCTGGTTTCCGTCAAGAAAAATGACTATTGGATAGAGCTGGAAATGAACAGCGAAATGCTGTTCTTGAGTGGTGAGGCGGAATTATCCAAAAAGGCGATACCTGTACTGAAAAAGATTGTTGAAGTGATTAATCCATTGCCAAATATGATTAATGTTGAAGGGCATACCGATAATATTCCTATCGATAACATAAAATTCAGGTCGAATTGGGATTTGTCATCCGCTCGGGCAACCAGTGTTGTGCATGAGTTTGTTAAGGAGGGTATCAATCCTCTTCGCTTGTCAGCGATCGGTTATGGAGAATTTCATCCTATTGACGATAACAAAATAGAAGCGGGGCGGTTTAAAAACAGGCGAGTGGTCCTGGTTTTAATGTCGCAGGCTTTTGCCCGCTATGGCGCTAATGATGAAGAACGCGCCAAGTTATTAAATCTGGCTCCGACAGCCGCCGCTGTTGGTCAACCATAATACTGATTTAATTAACATAAAATGAAATGACTGCTAATATTAAAAAACGGAATCATTACTCGCGCGCCAATATCAGTTATAAGAGGCCGGTATGTTAGAAATACAACCTTTAGCACCTTCTTTTCCAGTCGTAAAGCCCAAAAGAATTGACCGGGATGACCATCGCCCAGAGAAACAACAACGTAGAAAAAATCAAGAAGTGGAAGAACAAGATGCTGAACCCATTCAACATATTGATGAAATTGTTTAATGACTAATCCTTTGATGGTCGTTCTTATCATTGAGGGCGTAACTATTGTTGTTATGCTCGTGGTGCTTTTTTGGCTGGTGCGTACGCAACTGAAACTTAAACACGATTATCAGGTTCTTAATGATATTGTTCACGGCAACAGTAATGACATTGCCGGTTTGTGTTCGGCCGCTTTGACAGTCGATAGCCGGATAGCCACAGTGGATAGTCGGATAGCCGTTACCGACGGGCAAATCGATGATCTGGCGGCAAAGATTGCTGAAGTTGAGCAAAGCGACCAGTCTTCCCACCCGTACAGTGGAGATATCCGAAAAGTAAGAAGCGGGGCGAGTGTTAATGAATTAATGCAAAACTCAGGATTAAGTCATGATGAGGCCGCTTTATTGATTCGTTTACATGGTTCCAAAACAAAGTCATAAAACAGCAATACATAAAAAAGCCCGGCTTACCCAGTAAGCCGGGCTTTTTTATGTAGGACGCTTGTAAAAAATGATTTAGTCGTCGCCGCTGAATACGCCTAATAACTGCAACAAGCTCAGGAACAGGTTGTAGATAGACACGTATAAAGAAACAGTCGCCAAAATGTAGTTGGTTTCGCCGCCGTGAATTATTTCACTGGTTTGGAATAAGATCATGCCGGACATCAGCAGGATAAACATGGCCGACACCGCCAGCGATAAAGCCGGTATAGCGAAAAACATCGCGCCCAGACCCGCCAGGAATGCCACCAGTACGCCCACCATCAGGAAGCCGCCCATAAAGCTGAAATCTTTGCGCGTTGTTAAGGCATAGCCTGAAAGACCCAGGAATATAACGCCTGTGCCGCCTAATGCCGTCATGATCAGTTCGTGGCCATTACTGAAGGCCTTAATGTACATCGTTAAAATAGGGCCGAGAGTTAATCCCATAAAGCCGGTCAATGCAAAAACAAAAACCAGGCCCAAAGCGCTGTTGCTGAATTTGGTGGTTAAGAACAGCAGGCCGAAATAACCGATCAGGGTAATGATAGGGCTAAAATGCGGCAGATTCAGAGCCATTGCGGCGCCTGCTGTCATAGCGCTGAAAATCAATGTCATTGATAATAACAAATAGGTGTTTCTCAGTACTTTATTGGTTGCCAGAATATCGGCTTCCGGGCGTGAAATAGCGGTATTTAAGCTCATTTTATTTGAATTCCTTAAAATAAATGGTTAACAGAAAAGATAGACCTCTAAATCTTACAAGAGTTTGGCTGTCTTGGTAAGAATATTTAGTAGAATATCAGATTATTGAAAGAATGATTTTTTATAGCACTGGATTATGACAGAAAACATACAAACTACGCCTTATGAACTGGCAGGCGGAGAGGCGACAATACTCAGTCTGGTTGAACGGTTTTATTTTTTCATGGACACTTTGCCTGAAGCCGCCGGAATTCGAGCTATGCACGCGGCGAACTTGTCGGATGCGCGCACCAAGTTGTTTAAATTTTTGTCGGGCTGGCTGGGCGGTCCCGATCTGTTTATTCAGGAATACGGGCATCCAAGGTTGCGGCAGCGGCATTTTCCCTTTGCAATTGACGAGGTTGCAAGAGATCAGTGGATGTTATGCATGAATAAAGCCCTGAATGAAATAGCCATGGACGTAAATTTAAGGGAAAATTTACGCCAGGCATTGCAGCAGTTGGCAACCCATATGATTAATCAGGATGATTAAATTTTAGCAAAAATGTGTTGTCCCCAATAAAATCGAGAGCCGTCATTTCTAATCCAGCATTTTCCTACCAAATCCGGCGCAGTCAACGGGCCACGCAGATGCGAATTATCGTAACGCTCGGCAAAGTCGAAGTTGTCGCTCCACCCAGAGTCGCCGAACATAAAATCCATCAGTTTGTTCAGAGCAAGCAACAGTGGATAGTCCAAACATTGGCTAAAATTGAAGCCAAGAGCCTACATCATAAAAAATTGGCTCCGGCTGTTTACGGGCATGGCGCTGAAATTCCTTATCAGGGGGCATCGTATAAATTGGCAGTGTTACCCTCAAAATTAAAAAGAATAAAAATAGAGTTTAGCCGGGAATTTATAGTCCACATGCCTGAGGCATTGATGATTAAAGAGCACAGTGCCGAGATAAAAGAAGCGTTAATGCGCTGGATGAAAAAGGAATCGAAAAGTCAGGTAGAGCAGGTGGTAAAACAGCATGCGGAAAGAAAACAGCTGTTTCCCCAGACCATTAAAATCAAAACGCAAAAAAGCCGATGGGGCAGTTGCGGCATTCATAACGACATCAATATCAATTGGCTGCTGATCATAGCCCCTCCCGAAGTTCTGGAATACGTGGTGGTACATGAGCTTTGCCATATCAAGATCAGGAACCACTCTGCGCATTTTTGGGCTTTGGTCGCTGAACATTTGCCGGACTATCAAAGCCGAAGGCACTGGCTGAAAAAACATGGAAGCAGTTTGATGATGGGTTTGTAGCATCATCGGAGAGCCGCTATTGCTGCCTGGATAAACGATAAAAATCGTGATCACTCTATCCAGGCAATTGTATTCGCTATTTCAGGATAGGCTTAAAAATAGCGACCATTGATAAGAAAGTGGACAGCGATACTGCCGAAGTACCCCAGCGCAATGACCGGTGCCCATTTCAAATGGCTGGTGAAGGTGTAAATTCCTTTAGCCTGTCCCATCAAGCCCACTCCTGCTGCGGAACCGACCGCCAACATGCTGCCGCCCACACCGGTCGTCAATGTTACCAGCAACCACTGGCCCTGGGAAATATCTGGCGCCATCGTCAGCACAGACAGCATAATGGTGCCGTTATCCACGAGCGCCGAGGCAAAGCCCACCAGAACGTTGGCGATAGTAGGATCGATGCTGCCATATAGATGGTGGGATGCCACTTCCGTATAGCCAATGAAGCTCAAGCCTCCGACACCGACCATCACACCGTAAAAAAACAGCAAGGTGTCCCATTCCAGATTGGCGACTTTCTGGAAAATATCAAAAGGCAGCTCCTTCGCCAGTTGTTGATTGGTCTCTGCTTGCGGATTGTTCATGTATTTCATCGGCGCAAAATGATCGATTTTGATATCGGTCAAATCCACGGGTATCAATACGGGGTGGGAATCGCTGGTTTTTTGCAGGTAATAACTAAAAAACTTCAAATAGGTCAGTCCCATCATCATCCCGGCAGCGGGCGGCAGGCCCAGGAAGTTTTCGAAGCAAGCCGAGGTAATAATGGTCAATACGAACAGAAAGATGATTGTCCATCCGCCCCGCTTCATATCCTGTGCTTCCATGACCGCTGCGGGTCTTTCCTGCGGAATAAAGAAATGCATGATTGCTGCCGGAATGGCGAAGTTGACGATGGCTGGAATCAACAGCGAAAAGAAATCGGTAAAAGGCACTACGCCTTTTTGCCATACCAATAACGTGGTGATGTCGCCAAAGGGGCTGAATGAGCCGCCTGCATTGGAGGCTACCACAACATTAATGCAGGATAAGGCAACAAAACGCGGACAATCTTTGCCCATAGCCAGAATAACCGAACCCATCAGCAGTGCGGTAGTGAGATTGTTACAACCGGACGAAATAAAGAACGACTGGAAACCGGTAATCCAGAATAATTGCCGGTAGCTGAAGTTCTTGCTCAACAGCCAGACCCGCAGGCTGTCAAATACGCCTCGGTCTTCCATTGCATTCAAGTAAGTCATCGAGACCATGATGAACAAAAATAGTTCACCATAACTTTCAAGCGTAGCGCGAAACGCAACTCCGGCTTGTTCGCTCAACCCGGCCTTGGTATAAAAAACAGCAATAAATATCCAGATAAGACTTGCCGCAAACACCATAGGTTTTGATTTTTTTAACTCGGTCACTTCCTCGGTCATGGCAAGGATGTAGGCAACAGCAAAAACTATCAAAGCCAAATAGCCGGCCCAATGCTGAGTCAGATTCAACGGTTGCATTTGGCTGGCAGTCCCCGACTCTTCTGCGGCCATTGCGAGGGAAGGAAAAAGCAGGATAAGCAACAACGGATTATATTTTGAGCAAAGCGCCATTTTCAGCAACTTAAAAGGCCGGCCATGAAATACAGTAAAGTTGTTTATATCCGGCATGTTTATTTTGATGGGCAATAATGTAAGTATCAATAAGGTAAAAACGGATAAAAATACTTCAATCTGCATATGTAACTCACAAAAGTACAAAAGATTAGCGGGAAAGTGGAGATTCTAGACTAATTTAATCAGTATTATTATATTTGAAACAGCATCGGCCTGTGCTAATAAATGACCGGAGCGAGAAGTGAGCAGCCGTGGTAGAACGGGTGTTGGAAGTGCCAGGTGGGTTAGGTTTTTTTTCGTTCTTTAAGTTGTTGCAAAACTTCAATGCCTTTTTTACGCTGTATCCTGATAACTTCCAATTCAGTTTGATAATGTTTGCTTAAATCATCGTCGTCAATTTGGTGCAGGGCGAGGGTAATTTTTCTCTCTTTTTTCTTGAGTTTAAGCAGGATTTTTCTTAACTCCTCAATATGTTGCCTTTTTTTGTGTCTGTCGGTGTTAAAGAATGCCTGTAATTTATGGAGTAACTTTTCTATTTTCATGGCTGGTCCGACAGAGTAGGGGAGTAGTTAACAGGTGTATGGATAACTCTATTGCGTATCGACTGTTTGTACAACATCGTTAATTTCAGTGTCATTCAGGGTTAATTGTTGTTCAGCCCCGGGAGTACCGGTGTCGCCGTGTAAAAACAGTGTTTCGGCGGCTTTTAGCAGATTTTTTTTAATGCTGCGCATATAGGAGCTGTCATTAATCAAAGAAGAGCCGGTTTCTGGGGTTATTTTCTGTTCTCTAATCAGTGTCTCAATGGCACGATTCATTTGCATGTCGTCATTTCTAATAGTCGCTTTTAATGCATCTAACGATAATAACGGTAATTCGTTGCTTTCAATTTCACGTCTGAAATTTTCAATCTGCTTGATATGCAAGACTATTTGGTAGGCGATTTTGTTGTACTCATTTATGGTGGCTTGATTGTTTGATGTTCTGAAGCGAGTCCAGTTTTTTTGCAAGTGCTTGGTGTCTTTAATGGCTTCTACAGTGTGCTTATTAGCCTCGCGTAGCCAGGAAAGCTTCGAAGATTGGGTCATTTCCCAAGTAAAGTTGGCTTGGCTGATAAAAGCAATAATGGCGCTGTAAATGCCTTTTATTCTCTTCTCATAGCCGGCATCAATGTCGTATTCAATGGGATGATTATGTTGTTCTATGAGTTGCTTGAGTAAGTCGTTTTTTTGGAGATCAGGTTTACGCAGGCCAAAAGTGCGCAAAATAATATGGATAGCATTTTCATATAAATGAATGCTTTCCAGTCTGACCGATTCAACGACTGTTTCAGGGAAATCCATGGCGGAGGAATCCAAATATTTCGGTTTAAAAATAGCGGGGCGTTTTTCTATGAATATTCTTTCTAACAACATAACCTGTCGGTTGATAAACGGAAAAAATAGAATAATGCCTGCGAGATTGAACAGGCTATGAAATGTGGCCAGTTTCATAGCATTGTCCGAGACGGCAATACCCAAATTTGCGCTGATGACGTCGACAGCGATGCCGAATTGTTTAATAAACAGCAGTACAAAGATGCCGGTAAACAGGTTAATGAACAGATGTGAGCCCGCCAGGCGTTTGCCCTGAATGTTGGCGCCGAAAGAAGCAATGATCGCGGTGACGGTGGTGCCGATATTGGCGCCTATCACCAGCGCCAGCGCATTGTCATAAGTAATTTGATGCACGGAAACCGCGGTAATGGTTAATAGCATCGTAGCGTGGCTGGACTGCATGATAATGGTGGCGATGATTCCTACGGCAGTGTAGACCAGTAGTCCTTTGATGCCGGGCATGGCGTATTCGGCCAGATTTATAGTGTTTTCGAAAGCTTCAAAGCTTTCTTTCATGTAGTGTATGCCAAGGAGCAGAAAGCCCAGGCCGGTCAGGATATAGCCTATGCCTTTTAACTGTTTGCCGCTTTGAAATACGCATAAAACGCCAAAAACCAGCAGCGGCATGGCGTAGGTGGCAATATTAACTTTCAGCCCCAGCCCTGCGATGAGCCAGGCGCCGGTAGTCGTACCCAGATTGGAACCGAAAATAATGCCGATGCCGGCGACTAAATCAAGCAAACCCGCACTCAGAAATGAAATGGTGATGACTGAGACCAAGCCGCTGGACTGCATCAATGCAGCCGACACAAAACCAAAGCCGAAACTTTTCCAGGCAGTGTCTGTGGTCTTTTGTAGAATTCGCTCCAGCACGCCTCCGGTAAAGGCTTTAAATCCTTGTTCCAGAGATAACATACCGAACAGGAAAATCGAGACGCCTGCCGCGATGCCTTTAAATGCATCGCTTAGCCAAAAGCCGTAAGACAATAACGGGATGACAATCAGCAAAAGGACTTTATGCATGGTTATTGGAAGATTTATTTTAAATGAAGGACGATGGGACTGTTCGCCCAAACAGGCTAGATAGGCGGTTGTTTTACGCCTGTCAATTTGATATATACAGCATCGCCGACAGTCAATTGGCCGCATTGATCATGCAGGGCATTTTGTCCGAAATAGACTTTATTTTGCCATTTTCTGGTGCGATTGAGTGTAGTGAGCGGCTCTTTGCCGATTTGCGCGGTTTCAGGGTCGATGGTTGGGACGGAACACCGGGAGCAGGGTTTGGGGAGTCTGAAGTCTATAACGTCAATCCTGATTTCGCGCCAGCTGTCTTCTGCATAGGCGGGGCAACCGGAAATAACCAGATTGGGTCTGAAACGGGTCATTGGCAAATTCAGCTGCATTTCATGATTTAATGCAACCAGCGAGTTTTCTGAAATAATCAGGAAGGGAAAGCCGTCGGAAAATGCTACTTTATCGACAGGTTTGGCATAATCGGGATCAACCGGTCGAACGACTTCGTCGGGCTGGTAAACCAGTCGGCAATCCAGTTTTAAAAAATCGCTGAGCCATTGGTCGGCTTCCGTTGAAACGCTACGGGCGTCGCACTGGTCATGCCAGATGGTGCTGTTAATGATGTGGCCGTCAACAGGTTCAAGGGGAAGAGATAGGTTTTCCTTGCCCGGTGCGGACAAGATCAGATTTTTATCGGTCAGTGCGGTTTTAATTAAAGCCATTTTCGGCAATTTCCGCTGGCTGAGGAATTGCCGGTCATTGTCGATAATCATCCATTTTCTGTCGTGCTGAAAACCCTTTTCAGTGACAGGCCAGCTGTTTGCGCTAATTCCTGCTAATGATTTTACGGGATAGAGGTATATCCCACTTAATATGAAGTGTCTCATTGGCAAGGATTATTAGCCTAATAATGATTTTACAGCGCCGTCAAATATGTTGCTATGAGCTCCTTGTGCCTGAGACGGGTTGCTTTGAATGTTAGCGATAAGCTGACTAAGCGCTTGTTGAGCTTGGTCTTTATTTTCTATTGAGGCGGCTTGGTCACTGCTTTTTACCGGTGAAGATGTAGATAGCTTTAATGATGTATCGGAAAGCTTTACTGTTTCCTTGGAAACTTGCAGGCTGTCGCTCTGATCGTTATCCGACCTGGTTTCTATGGACGGCTCGTTGTTTTCCACGCTTTTCGGTCTCTGGGATGATGCCGGAGTAATGAGTGTGCCTTGTCGTGATTGTATTGTACTGGCGTCCATTTTTATGTCCTTTTAGATTGGTTGAAGGCCGTAAAGAAACGGCGGGGAATGTGTCCTGATTTTAAAATTCAACCTTGGAATCAGGATTGTTTTTATTGATGCTGAGCTCTTTGTTGATCGAAGTCAATACCCTATTTACAGTTGAGCTGTTTAGCCTAATAAAACAAGGCTAAACAGACTGTTGTTACAGGAGGATGTGGGAACATTAGCGTAAATTATTTTATGATTACACTCGCCGGTTTTAGCGAGCTTCATCGAAAAACAAAACAAAGTTAATGAATCCGTTAAAATTAGCGTCTGTGCATTTTATTATTGTTAGGAAACGATGCGGTCAATTAACTTGTCTCTCCGAATAACTATTAGATTTTTATTTATTATTCATTTGCTTAGTGTGAGTGTTGTCTATGCCGAAGCTAAACAGACGATCAATATTGCTTACTTAACGCAAGACCGGAAAGTCCCTCCGCCGTTGTCTAACCTGGATGCTTTTATTAAAGATAAGGGGGTTCTGGGCGTGCAATTGGCGGTTGATGACAATAATACGACCGGCCAGTTTACCGGGCAGCAGTTTGTGCTGAAAAAATTTATCGTGCCGCTGGACGGCAATGTTGTCGATACGTTTAATAAAGGTATTGGCGATCAATATTCGTATGTTGTCGTTAACTTGCCTGCCGAACAAATAAAAAGCGTTGCTGATTTACCGGCTGCAAAAAATAAGCTGCTGTTTGACGTGGCAACGGTTGATGATGCGCTACGCAATGAGCAATGCCGCAATAACGTTTTGCATCTTTTGCCTAACAGGGCAATGCGTGCCGATGCGTTGGCTCAGTATATGATGAAAAAACGCTGGAATAAGTGGTTTTTAGTCATAGGTGTTACAGAGGAAGATCGTTTATTTGCCGATGCTCTCAGGCGGTCGGCTAAACGTTTCGGCATGAAAATAGTCGAGGAAAAAAACTGGGAACACACCTACGATGCGCGGCGTACGGCGCAATCGGATGTGGCGGTATTTACCCAGGTGGATGATTATGATGTGCTGGTCGTTGCCGATGAGCAAGGCCAGTTTGGTGAATATCTTGAATACAGAACCTGGAATGCAAGGCCGGTGATTGGTACTCAGGGATTAGTTGCTGTGGCATGGCATCGAACTCATGAACAATGGGGGGCGGTGCAGATTCAAAATCGTTTCAAGGAGCAAGCAGGGCGTTGGATGGAAGAGCAGGATTATGCCGCCTATCTGGCGGTTAGGGCTATCGGCGAAGCAGCTACCCGTACCAAATCTAATGATATAAATCGGCTTAAGGATTATATGTTGAGCGATGCGTTTGCCTTGCAGGGTTATAAAGGCAATCCTTTGTCTTTTCGATCCTGGGACGGGCAGTTGCGGCAGCCGGTTTTGCTGGCAGCGCCCAGATCATCGGTTGCGGTCGCGCCGATTGAAGGTTTTTTGCATCCTAAAACCGAACTTGATACCTTGGGTTACGATCAACCTGAATCGACCTGTAAATGGAGTAAATGATGAAAAAGAATGTATTGGGACTGTTTACGGCGGTTGTGCTGGCCGGAGCCGTGCAAGCCGAAACTGTGTTTGTTACGCTTGAAAAAGATAATGCGCTGGCGGTTGTCGACCCGATCGCCGGCAAGTTAATCAAAACGGTGGAAATCGGTCAGCGCCCCCGAGGCATCGCCATCAGTCCCGACAATAAGTTTTTGTATGTGGCAGTCAGCGATGATAACACCATTAAAATTATCGATACCGAGACACTCAAGGAAACGGGAAAGTTGCCGTCCGGCGAAGACCCGGAGACCTTTGCATTAAATCCTGCGGGTGACCGGCTTTATGTCTCAAATGAAGATGACAGTCTGGTCACCGTCATTGATATTAAGCATAAAAAAGCGGTCAAACAGATTAAGGTGGGCGTGGAGCCTGAGGGCATTATCGTGAGCCCTGATAATCTATGGGTGGCCAGTGCTTCCGAAACGACCAATATGGTGCATTGGATCGATACCAAAACCAACGCTATCGTAGAAAACACGCTGGTTGATCCGCGTCCCCGCGCTCTGGGTTTTACTGCCGATAGCCAGCAGCTGTGGGTCACCTCGGAAATGGCCGGCACCTTGATGATTCTGGACGTTAAAACCAAGCAGATCGTCAAAACTATCAAGTTTGATGTGCAAGGCGTTACTGCCGATAAAATCCAGCCGGTAGGCGTGGTTATCGACAAAGACAGAAAGCGCGGCTATGTGGCATTGGGGCCCGCAAACCGTGTCGCAGTGATTAATGCCCAGACCTTTGAAGTGGAAAAATATTTGCTGGTGGGTCAGAGGGTTTGGAATCTGGCGTTTTCGCCTGATCAAAAAAGGCTTTATACCACTAACGGCACCAGTAACGATATTTCGCTAATTGACCTTGAAACTCAAACAGTCACTAAATCGATTGGCGTGGGCACTTATCCGTGGGGAGTTGCAGTAAAACCATGAACTCGTCCATAGCATTGTCCGTCGAAGATCTGAGTTTTTCCTATGGCGGAAAAAAAGCACTGACCCAAGTTAATTTCAAGATTCGGCCGGGCGAATGCACGGTTTTGTTAGGCCCTAACGGTGCAGGTAAAAGTACTTTATTCTCCTTGATTACGCGGTTGTATGACACGCGCGACGGGCGTATCGAGCTGTGCGGTTTTGATATTAAGCGACAAACGCTGTTGGCGCTGGCAAAACTGGGCGTAGTTTTTCAGCAAACCACCTTGGATATGGATTTGTCAGTGCTGCAAAATCTGCGCTATCACACGTCTTTACATGGCATGGGCCGAAAACAGGCTATGCAAAGGATTCAGCAGGAGCTGGAGCGTTTAAATATGTATGACCGGCGTTTTGAGAAGGTACGACAGTTAAATGGCGGACACAGACGGCGCGTAGAGATTGCCCGAGCGTTATTGCATAAGCCGTCGGTGCTGTTGCTGGATGAGCCCACTGTCGGTTTGGATGTGCCCAGTCGGCTTTCCATCGTCGAATATGTGCATCGCCTAGCCGTCGAAGAAAAATTGGCGGTTTTATGGGCGAGTCATTTAATTGACGAAATTTATTCGGACGATCATTTAATCGTGCTCCATAAAGGACAGGTCAAAGCCAACGGAACGGTTGATGACGTTCTTAAAATAAACAATGCCTTAACAATTAAAGACGTTTTTTATACGTTGACGCAAGGAGAGCAGGCATGAATGTGGTTCATTATTGGCGCGCCATGTGGGGCATCATCTGGCGTGAACTATGGCGTTTTGTAACTCAGCGCGAACGGTTTATTTCCGCATTGGTCAGGCCTTTAGTCTGGCTGTTTGTTTTTGCGGCCGGATTTAGAGCTGCATTAGGTCTTGCGATCACGCCGCCTTACGAAACCTATATTCTTTACGAGGTTTATATTACCCCCGGCCTGATCGGCATGATTCAGTTATTTAATGGCATGCAGAGTTCATTATCAATGGTTTACGACCGGGAAATGGGCAGTATGCGCATATTGATGGTTTGCCCCTTGCCGCGCTGGTTTTTATTGCTCAGTAAATTACTGGCCGGTACCGGAGTATCGGTTTTGCAAGTCTATGTGTTTTTGGCGATTGCGTGGTTTTATGACATCCAGGCGCCGTGGCAGGGTTATTTATGGGTGCTGCCGGCTCTGTTATTGTCAGGATTAATGCTGGGTGCTCTGGGCTTATTGTTGTCGTCCTTTATCAAACAACTGGAAAATTTTGCCGGTGTGATGAACTTTGTGATTTTCCCTATGTTTTTTATGTCCACCGCACTGTATCCTTTATGGAAAATCAAAGAGTCCAGTGCGCTGCTTTATAATCTGGCGCAATATAATCCATTTTCCCAAGCCGTTGAGTTGATCCGCTTTGCCTTGTACGGTCAGCTTAACAGCCAGGCGCTTATTTATACGTTTGTCGCCTTTATCGTATTCATGACAGCGGCAATCATTGGCTATAATCCATCAAAAGGGATGATGATGAGAAAAGGCGGGGCTTGATAGCTTAAGCAATAGATAGTGATATTGATGGGTAAGACAATCGCAAGTTTTTATTAGACAAAGCTTCCGCTCCTCGGCAACTGCTCCTGCGTGGCTCTACCTCCTGCATCCATGCAGTCGTGCTCGCGCCCCTTACCTACATAATCCGCAGGGATGTGGTGAATGCGGATATTGCAGGAGCAAATATCTGTCCCTGTAGGCAACGTAAAGCATTAAAATAAATTCGGTGAATATGTGAAGAACTCTTTTTTTCTGGTTATTCCAACGCAACAAAATAATCCCCAACGCCTTAAAGAATTTGAAGCAAAGGCGCTACAACATTGGGTGGCTGAATTGCCTACGGCTAATCCTGGGTTAGCCACGCGCCTGCTTCACGATTTCCTTATAGATTTCAATGCTGTTGAAATGAATGTCCAGTTAAGGCTGGATGCGCTGGAGCTTTTAAGCCCAAGTGTTTATGTCATTGAAGATTATCTTCGATCCAGACTAATTAAAGCGGGTTTCCCAAAAGAGGAGAATGACAAGAAAATTTTAACTGTACTGATCTCAATTGAAAAAGAGTTCACTATCGGCTATTGGATAGTGCTTAAGGAGTTAACCAAACGTGATGTCGGTTGGTTTCAAGGGAAGAATGCGGCATTAGCGATCCAGCGCTGTATTAAAGGGCTGGGCAGTATTATTGTCAGTCATTTTATTATGGGGATGCCGATTCCTGACTGGGTCTGGATAGATCTGCATTCACTTTACAACCTGAGTGTGACAATAAAAAACAGCACCACCAAAGTCGCCAACAATATAAGCCAGTCCAGTAAAGCCAGTAGTCCTGAAGAGTGCTATCGACGGATTCTGTTGCTCAGTCTTGCTGATCCGACCGGCTTAATGCAAAAGGAACTTTTGCTTGTTTATAGCTTTATAGAAACGATAGGTTCTTTGGTAGATCTAAAAAGGGAGCCGGTTAATGGTCAGCCAATACAGTGCATTGTGTTAACAGACGAAGATAAAGCGCCGCATTACCAATTTGAAGCTAGCGCTAAAAACGATTCAGCGATGTTGTATCTGGACTTTACCAAATTGTTCAAAGCGCTTAAGCAGAAAGAAAAGTTGATTAATGCTGTAGAGGCTAGATTTAGTTCGATGCATGTATTGAAAAACGATATCGGAAAACCTTCGGCGGAGTTACTCGACTATCTTGAACAAAGATGGTTGGGAGTTGATTTGCAAGGCGTGCCCTTTTTTAGCGATAGAACGGATCGATATATTGCCGTAGGTTTGGAGTCAACCCATGAGCTGCAAAATGCGATGGAATCCGTCGGCGAAAAAGATCTGGAGTTTCTGGTTCAATCGGCGTCTGACAGATTATTGTCCGGTGTTTTTAAGAAAACAGGTGTTCTGTCGGTAGGAAGCTTGGTTAGTTTTAGAAAAACAGACAGTCCTGAACATAAGCGTTCATTAGGGATTGTCAACAAGGTTATTGTCGATAAGCAAAGCGGCAGAATAAACTTTGGTATGCAGCTATTGGCGCATCAATCCATTGCCGTCACCTATGTTCAAGTGGATGAGGCGGGGAAAGATAGCCCGCAAAAAGGCCTGTTTTATAGCGCGAAAGAATTGGAGGATGAAAAAAACTACATCATTACCGATAGTTTTATGTTGAAAGATAGCGATATTATTCGGATGTTTATGAATAACGAAGACTTTCCTGTTGTATTGAGTAACAGGAAAAATGTCGGGCTGGGTTACTGGCAGTTTGAATGTCGACGGGTAGCGGAAAAGAGTAAGCCTATATCGGTACAGGCTAAAAAAGGTTACGATTTCATTTAAATAAGGCATGCTGTTGAAATATAATGTTATATGTATATAGCACTTGAAAAGTTTTTTTATCGTGGTAAGTTGACATGTCAAGTTGATTATTGGTGTTGAATTATCGGCTTTTAAAAGTGGATAGTTAAATAAAGCTCAGGATACTAACTCGTCGTTAGATTGTTTATGTATATGAGTTATCGAGGCAATCAGGTAATATGCTTCGAGCAAGAACCTGAAAATAATAAAAAATTACAATTGTGAGGATACGAAATGAGTAATGAAGAAAACGCTAAAAAAACGGTAGATGCAGCAAAAGAAACGGCTGGCAAGCTGTTTTCATCAATGATGAGCTTAAAAGAAAAAAATCCAAAAGTATTTTTTGGTGTTATAGGGGGAATAGTTTTACTGTTTATTGTCATGATGATGAGTGGCGGTGATTCAGGCGTTGTTTCCGGTCCTTCGGCCAAAAATCTTGTTGCCGGGCAGAGATATGTTTTGAAAAATCCCAATACTTACGAAATTGAATCCCCTATTCAATTGCTTGCAGTGCCTGGAGCTATAGCGGCATTTGATGATAGTGAAGATGTAGAAAAAGGCAAGGTTGAATCTTGCAGACGTATAGCGCAGGGAACGCCAATAACTATCGTAGACTTCCAGGATTTTGCAGGAAAGAAAAATGCATTTGTTAAAGTTCAGGTTGAAGATGGTGAGTGTAAAGGTAGCTCTGGTTGGGTTTTGGCAATTGACGTTCAATAAAGGTTGACAAGATTTAAAAAGAGCTTATAATGACCAAATAAATTGAAGCGCGGGAATAGCTCAGTGGTAGAGCACAACCTTGCCAAGGTTGGGGTCGCGAGTTCGAATCTCGTTTCCCGCTCCAATTAATTTTAAAAAAAGCCGCGAACTATCGCGGCTTTTTTATTTCACTTTTAGGGCTGCGTAGCAAAATGGTTATGCAGTGGCCTGCAAAGCCATCTACGGCGGTTCGATTCCGCCCGCAGCCTCCATTAGTGGATTCAAACAGACTCAAAGAAGTACATAAACCTGCAAGTCATAAGGCTTAGCGGGTTTTTTATTGTCCAACGAAGTGCAATAGGGTGTATTGACACTCATCTATTCGCGGGGGTATAAACGGGGGTATATCCAAATTTCCCGGAGTCGATACCCCCATGCCGCTATCAGATACCACCATAAAGAACACCAAACCCAATCCAGATAAGGCTTACAAGCTACCCGATGAAAAGGGTATGTATTTGCTGGTTAATACTAACGGTTCAAAATATTTCAGGCTCAAGTATCGTTTTGGGGGTAAAGAAAAAGTTTTAGCGCTTGGCGTTTATCCCGATACCAGCTTAAAACAGGCCAGAGAAAAGCGAGACGAAGCCAGAAAGCAACTGGCTGATGGTATCGACCCCAGCGAGAACAGAAAAGCGGTCAAATCATCAAAGGCAGAAAGTGCGGCAAACAGTTTTGAAATAATTGCCAGAGAGTGGGGTGCAAGAAAAGTTGATACCTGGTCGGATAAAAATAACCGTTCCAAGCGGATGCTTGAAAGAAATATATTCCCCTGGCTGGGCAGCAAGCCTATCACTGACATTTTGCCTAAGGATATTCTGGAATGCTTAAGACGCGTTGAAGATCGGGGAACTATCGAGACGGCGCACCGAACCCTTCAGATATGCGGGCAGGTTTACCGTTATGCGGTCGCAACGGGCCGGGCAGAGCGGGACATAACCCCGGATTTACGCGGATCATTGCCGCCGGCCAAAGGTGAGCACTTCGCAGCCATTACCGAGCCGAAACAAGTAGCGGAACTATTAAGAGCAATCGACAGTTATCAAGGCTCATTGCCTGCCGTTTGCGCGTTAAAGCTTGCGCCATTGGTATTTGTTCGCCCTGGCGAGTTAAGGGCGGCTGAATGGCAGCATATAGACCTTGACGCTAAAGAATGGCGTTATTACGTATCTAAAACATCCGTTCAACACATCGTCCCGCTATCGACCCAAGCCGTGGCAATATTGGAAGAGTTGCACCCATTTTCTGGGCATGGGCGCTTTATTTTCCCGTCCGAGCGCACCCCGCGCGGTGACAGGTGCATGAGCGACAATACCCTTAACGCCGCATTAAAACGATTGGGTTACGGTAAGGACGTAATGACCGCACACGGCTTTAGAGCAATGGCGCGTACTATTCTTGATGAAGTGCTTGGGGTAAGGCCAGACTTTATCGAGCATCAACTCGCCCACGCCGTTAAAGACCCGAACGGCAGAGCCTACAATAGAACAGCGCACCTGCCGGAACGTCACAAGATGATGCAGCGATGGTCTGATTATCTGGACGGCTTGAAGAATGGCGCGCAAGTGATAGCATTTAAGAAGATCGGGTGAAAACACCTGATATAATCCAAATTAACCGGATAGTTCGACGGAACAACAAGCGGGACTCGTCCCCCGCTTCCGGTTATTCCATTAAGGACGGCTTGCACTTTGACGAGGTGTTATTTGTGACTAGAGAGCTTGATACAAGCTGGTTTAATTTAAAAAATTACGAAGCATTGAAAACCATGTCTGTTGCCGATTGGGTATGGCAAATTGAAATACGGCATTATTCTTACCTGGCCGCTCATCATAACCCGGTACACCTTAGAGATGATGAGGAAAATAAGCGCCTGTTATTGATGGCAACCGAATTAAAAGCCGGTATCACTATTCCAGATAATCAAGAATATCCCTATGACAGACACCATCATAGAGCCGATTCAGTAATAAAAGGCCAGCCGTTTTATACCACGTCAATTAACAGTCTTGCATCTGCTGACCTATGGCGACTTACCAAAAACAAAGACCTTCTCCCTGTATGGGATGCTTGCCAATATGCGCATGACACCGTTTATGAACATGACACCAATAGTGATTGCTTAAAAACAGCATTTACGCCGATTGATTTTCATATTAAGAAAAATCAGCATCCTTATATTTATCCTTTAGCGCACTTGGTAGCTGATTTATCTGCAACTGATGAGCAGATTAAAAATGATTTTGCCAAATGGCTAACACATTATCGACAGGAAATAGGCTACCAAAGTCCCAAAAAGTTATTCACCCAGAAAGATTTTGATCATTGGGTTAAGCATGGCGTTATTCCATACCTTGATTTATTTATTATATCCAAAATAGAAGATAAGAAGATCACCCAAAATAAAATGGCCCAATTAATCTTCCCTAATGATTTTGAAATAGAAATTGCTGGCCGATTGCGTCAGGTAACAAAGCCGACTGCAACATGGTTAATCGAAAATGAGATACACAACGCGCTATCAACTCAATTAACTTACGAAGAAGTAACCGGGATGAAAAAAGCCTAAAATCATCCTGATACCAAAAAACGCCTAAACCATCTTGAAGTGAATAATTAAAAAGTCCGCCTCTTCAAAAAGCAGAATATATGCCTACAATGCAGAACCTTATTAATCAATCAATGAGGTACTGTAAATGTCAACCAATGCCGCAAACGCCCAACGAAAACCCCGCAATAAAAAAACATACATTGCTACGGCACTTCCCGAAGAAGGCTACATAAGGCTTCCAAGTGTGCTTGCTGTGCTTGGGATTTCAAAAACGAGTTTTCTCGATGGTATAAGGGAAGATAAATATCCAGCCGGAAAACTACTATCGCCGCGCTGTCGCGTTTGGAATGTTGTAGAAATTCGTGCATTGCTGGCTTCGATTGAGCAAAAGGCGGCAGTATGAACGAGCCATTGACCAAGCCAACCCGGATAAATCGCCGCAGGAAGAAACGCAGGAAAATTACCAATTTATTAAAATCAGGTTTGACAGATTGTTATCGAGTAGCTAATCTGTTCTTGCTTTCGCAAAAAACGAAAGTCGGGACTTTCTCAATCCCGCGCAAAGGCCAAGACATTAGGCCACTTAACAAAGTGGTTTTTTTGTGCCCACCAAAAAGACAGGCGGCATTATACCGTGTGTTATCTGTTATGGCGGGCTGTATAGGGCGGCCCCTTAAAAGGTCGGCCGGTTCCTTTGCCGGTGTTGAGAACCCGATACAGTCTGCCACCCAATACATCTCAATATTGCGTGGCGGTTATTCCATCTTCAAAGGAGCCGCAGCATGAACATTTCACAAAACAATTCTGCTCAAAATTCAGAGCAAATCCAGCCTAACACCAGCGCAATAAAATTCACACATGCAGCAAGTGGAGCGATCGATTTTAATTCAGGCGCTACCGTTTTTAGCGACCTGCTTATGATCGGCGCTTTTGCATCAACAAAAACCAGCAAATACAACAGTGAAGCCTTATGGTATGAATACGCCACCGATATTGCAGGTTTAAAAAGCTTGGAATTAAAGAGTGGTGAAGTCATACGCACAATAGCCGATACCATCAGCTCCCTGGGCATGATGTTGGCATATGTTGATCGAGGGGAAGTAGGTGATAAACACCTGAGCAATCACTCCTGGTTGGTAGCTGGACTTGGTGAGCTTTTATCGCAACTGGTCATGGAGAATCAAGAGATAGTGCACTCGTTGCTGGTGTTCAGTAAGCAAGCTAACGTTATCCCCGTTAGCCTAGCTGAACAACCAAAAAGCAAAGCATAAAAAACCCCGACTTTAATAATTAAAGCCGGGGTTTTGTGCAGTCCGTTTGCCACCAATCGCAGGGTTATTCTAACTCATGGCGGAGCGGATTGCATACCCGGCAAGGAAGATATTCAAATGAGTTTTCAATCGATTGAAGACGCTTGCCGCATTGCTTGTGAAAGCATTGGCGTAGATTTTAAAAGCGTTCCCGCTGATGGCCGCTTTCATGTGGCCGACCTGACCGACGATCACCGGGGCAAAAACGATGGCCGAATAAAAATTTTCTCGGATCGTCAAGGCGGTATCGTGTGGAATCACAAGAGCAACGAACAGCAAACGTTCTTCGTTAACAATAACCGTGAATCACGCGAAGCCATCCCGCCTGTCGAACGTGAGCGCATACAGCGCGAACAGCAACGCCGCCAAGTGGAGCAGCAAGCACGACAAGACAAGGCGGCGCGTAGGGCTCGGGCAATCTGGCAGGAAGCTAAACCCGCGCCTGAAGATCATCCCTACCTCATCCGTAAGCAGATTAAGCCGCACTGTGCGCGTGTTGGTACCTGGAAGCGTACCGTTCAAGATGACCAAGGCAAGCATCACCTGCTCATTATCGAAAACGCGCTACTTTTGCCTATGTTTGACCAAACCGGCGCAATCAGAAGCCTACAAGCTATATTCCCAGAAAAGCACCCAATCCTTAACCGAGACAAGGACTTTATGCCTGGAGGTGCTATTGCCGGGTTGTTTGGATGGATCGGGATAAAAACTGACCTGGTGCTGATTGCCGAAGGTTTCGCCACGGCGGCAACGTTGTACGACGAATGCGGTTATCGCGTCTATTTTGCTTTCACCGCTAACAACTTAATGGCGGTCGGAAACATTGTTCGTGAAAAACGGCCCAATGCAGGAATCGTTTTTTGTGCCGACAACGACACCCAAACGCCCGGCAATCCCGGACTGACCAAAGCCACCGAAGCGGCGATAGCCGTGCGTGGTTCGCTTGCAGCGCCGACGATTCATGGCGATTTTAACGATTACTTCATTTTCTTAAAGGGGTTGGATCATGACACAGAAAACTAACCGCCCCATTTTAGAGGTGGTTAATTCAGCCAAGAAACCAACCGGCAAGAAGCCCGGCAATACGGGCGGAAGTGGGGGTAATGGCGCGAGCAAGGAGCAACGCTTTGGTGACTACATCATCAAGAATGGCGCTTTTTACCAAACTAAAGCGGTTAAGGCTGGTCCGGATAGTAGCGCAACCGTTGAGTTTCCGTTATGTGACTTCACCTGCCGGATCGTGGAAGAGATTACTTCTGATGATGGGTTGGCTGATGCCACTTTTTTGCGTATTGAAGGGCGCCGGATTAACGGGGTGCCGTTGCCGTTGGTGGATGTTCCGGCGAAAAACTTTTATTCGTCACAAGGCAACTGGGCAAATGACCATTGGGGTACTTTGCCGTTTATCTATCCTGGAGCCGCCAAAAAGGATAACTTGCGGGCATGTATTCACTTGTATTCACAATTGAATGGTGATGTTCCACGCCGTACCGTGTTCAAGTTTACCGGCTGGAAAAAGATTAATGACCAATGGCATTACCTGACCGGATCGGGCGCTATTACGGCTGATAGTTTGATCGGCGGCGTTGAGGTTGATTTAGGCGCTGGACACATGAGCCGCTATCAATTGCCGGAGCCATTAACCGGTGAGCCGCTCAAACAAGCCGTATCTGATG
The DNA here is from genome assembly GCF_030680395.1 of Methylobacter sp. Taxonomy (GTDB): domain Bacteria; phylum Pseudomonadota; class Gammaproteobacteria; order Methylococcales; family Methylomonadaceae; genus Methylobacter_A. The sequence goes on from NZ_JAUXVR010000025.1 coordinate 159,916, forward strand.
CCCTGGCTTTACTGGATGTTTGTCCCAATAAGCCGCATATCGGCGTGTCCTTGTTTGCAGCGGTAGCCCGTGCGCCGCTGGGCGAATGCCAACCGACAGACTTTGCCGTTTGGTTGCATGGCCTGACCGGTTCGAGAAAGTCGGCTATTGCCGCTATTGCCCTGGCGTTTTTCGGCAACTTCACCGCCCGCAGCTTCCCGAGTAATTGGTCTGATTCTGTCAATGATTGCGAGACCAAGAGCCACCAGGCCAAAGATGCGGTGTTTGTCGTGGATGACTTTAAGCCGAGTGTCAGTCAAGCCGAGGCCAGTAAGTTGCACGCAATGGCCGAGCGCTTGGTTAGAAACACCGGCAATCAAGCCGGACGAGGTAGGCGCGACTCCAACATGCAAGCCAAGTCAGCGCCTTATAACCGGTCGCTGATGCTGATAACGGCTGAGGATTTGCCGCGCGGTCAATCGTTGCTGGGTCGTTTGTTGATTCTGGAATTGGCCGGTACCGATGTCGATAACAATACCTTGACCCGGTTGCAGCAGGCCGCAGCGGGCGGAAACTTTACCGGCTTGATGTCGGCTTACTTGCAATGGTTAGCGCCGCGTCTGGATCAATTGAAAAAGGACTTCCCCAAAAATGTAGAGGTCTGCCGCGATGCGGCTATTCGTGATGGTCTGGCCTCTTCCCACCCTCGCGCGCCTGAAATCTATGCCAACTTGGTAGCGGGTGCGGAAACCTTTCTTGAGTTTTTAGAAAGCGCCGGCGCTGTTAGCAGTGAGCAAAGCAACGTGCTGTTATCGTTGATAGAGACGGGATTACAGCAGGCATTCGGCGAGCAAGGCGCTTATCAGGCTGACCAAGATGAATCAGAACGCTTCCTGCAATTGTTACGGGCGGCGCTTAGTTCAGGCAATGCCCATATTGCCTGTCGTCTGAAGCTAGGGCCACCGGAAACGAGGCCTTACGCCTGGGGTTGGCGGGATGCGGGCACCGATATGGTCGGTGATAAGAACTTCAACCCGATGGGCGACTGTATCGGCTATTACGCCGCCCCTAAAGATAATACTCACGCCGAAGTCTGGTTACAGCAGGACACCGCCTTTAAGATCGTTCAGCAGTTTGCCCGAAGCCAAGGCGATGCTTTCTTGTTGAGTCCTGCCAGTCTATGGCGGCGAATGCATGAGAAAGGTTTGATAGTGCATACAGAGCCCGACGCAATGCGTAACAAGCCGCGTCTCGCGGTGAAAAGGACGGTTGCCGGTCAAAGTAAGCGCGTGATGATTCTGGCCGCCGACCTAATCGAATCGGGTTAACCGGTCATAACGGCTTATCTATTAGATTCCCCGCACCCCATGATCTTACACCACCGGGTTGTTATGGGTCGCATATTGCTCGACTCACAGCTTGGGCTGGTTGTCTGATTAAAAAATAGATAGGGGGTTATATATATTTTGTGGGGAATGTGGGGAGATATAGCTATAAGCCTTATACAGCATGGTTTTCAAGCTCCCCGCGTATGTTTTATTCGTGTGGAGATTCCCCGCAAAAAGTGGGGAGCATTAAACATAAGCCAAAGAGAAAAACAGAGCGCCGGGTGATTGAAAGTGCACAGAAAATGCCATTTTGTGGGGATATTGAGGGGTGTTTGTGGGGAAAAATCCCACGTTTTAAAAGGTTGCGGGGAGCCTGAAAGCCACGCCGCGCATGGGCTTAAGGCATATCTCCCCGCATTCCCCACGTTTTCCAGACATGAGGGGGGTATATGTTTTTATCGACTACCCAAAACTGGGGAGTGAAAGGTACGATTTTGAACCATTCCTTTCAAGTCGGAAAATCCCGACTTCATAATCAGCTCGCCCAAACGGGCGAGCAAAAGGTACTTCCAGCGGCGTTGCCTGTCGCGGGTGATTCGAACCGCACATTTTTTGAGTTTTTGTGTCTCTATAGGTCTCGACTACCGGCTATGGGTATTCTCATAATCCATTGATTATTAATGTATATTTATGATTATTGGCCTTATGACTGGAGACTTTGGTAGCCAGTGCTAAACAACTGCCCGCTACTATATGGCGTAATTTACCGGGGCGTGGGGGAATGAGATATTGATAAGTTTATATAGGATTTTAAAGTGAAATCACAGAATGATTTAATTCGAGTAAAAACATTGCTTTGCTCAGGAATGCCATTACCACCCGATTTAGCGGCTTGGATCGTTAACGGTATTAACGCGTTTCAAAGTGGCGACTGTAAAACCCTTTGCGGTGCTTTAGGCTTGCGCGGTCAACGTGGACAATCATCTGTCGCCACTCGCGAAAAACTACAAATCCGGAATGACTGTATTACTTCAATTGCAAAAATGTATGACGGCAGTGAATGGGATCAGGCTAGATCAGTGGCCGAATGCCTCAAAAAATGGCCGTACATATCGGCCGAGGAAAAACCGCTTTATGGTTACTTACATTCATTGGGCGTAAATATTCCAACCACCAAGAATATGATCCATAAGATATTGACTCAAATAAATTAATTAAGTCGTTTTCATTTTATTTTCAGTAGGCGATTATTAAGCATCGTAAATTTTCTCTTAATCCGCCATGACCGAAAAAACCATCTATGCCTCGTTTACCCGTGAAGCAGCCAACACAGACCAGCGCACTATTCCGGCAGTGTTATCGACTGATACCGGCGTACAGCGCGGCGATTACACAGAGATACTACAACACGCGTCCGGTTCGATTGATTTAAGTCGCTTTCCCCTGCCTGTGCTGGTTTCCCATGATTCAGGCCAGTTAAATATTGCCATTGCTGAAAATCCCGCTATTTCAGGCGGAAAGCTACGTGCAAACATCAGGTTCGGCGAATCAGATCAAGCAAAACAGATTTTTTCTGATGTTCAAACCGGCATTATTACCGGCCTTAGTGTGGGCTACGAATGGCTGGAGTATGTCGAAGAGCAAGGCAAAACAATCAAAGTTACCCGATGGCAACCACTAGAGGTTTCCATTGTTTCAGTTCCTGCGGATCAAAACGCGGGCTTTTTTAGGAATAAACAAATGCCAGATCCAGTAAATACAGTAGTCGATGAAAATGAAGTCATCGATCCCAAAATAATGAAGCGGGCCGCCACCATGGAGCGAGAGCGCATTAATGCGATCCGTAAATTCGGTAAGATGTCGCGCTCAAGTCAGGCCACTATCGAAGAATTTATAACGCGAGGCGTTGATTTGGATACGGCAAGAGAACGGATGCTTGAATCCTGGTCAAAAGAAGTTGATAGTGAATGCATACGTGGAGACGCTGGCATTGGTTCGGTTGAATCATTTGGCGGTCACGGTGATGTTCGCGAAGCCATTACCGATGGCCTCTTGCTAAGGGCTGGAATTAAAGTTGAAAAGCCACACGTCGCCTCGCGAGACTTCCAAAACACCAGTATTGTCCAAATAGCAGGAATGTTGCTTAGAGATCGTGGTGATTATGGTTCTGATCAATCGCCAAGCAATATTTTGAAACGGGCAATGTCGGCCAGTGATTTGCCCTATATTCTTGAAAATATAGCTAACAAAGCAATGATCGGGGGCTTTGCCGAGGTTGCGACTACACATGACCAGTTTGTTAGTTTCCGCCAAGTTATAGACTTTAAGGAGCAAAGCCGCCTTGCCCTGTCTTCATTTGAAAATTTGCAGGAAACCCCTGAACTATCTGAAGTTCAGTATTCGGGTCTTACCGATTCTAAAGAAACTTACAAAATTAAAAGCTATCAACGGGCAATCAGCTTCTCACGCCAAATGCTGATTAATGATGATTTGTCGCAGCTTACCGATATGCCTGCTCGCATGGGCGCCTCAGCGAAACGGACCGAATCAGACCTGGTTTACTCAATTCTTACCGATAGCCATGTGATGGCCGATACGATTGAATTATTCCATGCGTCACGGGGAAACTTGATTGATGATGTTCTTGATGCCGTGGGCCTTGGCGCTGCAATCAGCATTCTGAGAAAAGCCAAAGATATTGGCAACCGTGGTTATTTGGGCTTACGTCCTGCCTGGTTGATTGTATCGCCAGACCAAGAGCTTGCCGCGTTGCAGATTCTGGCCAGTCTAAGCAACCCTACGGCTAACGCCAACGCAGTACCGGGTTCTGACTTTGCCAAAATAAAACTGATCGTTGAGCCGCGCATTGAGTCGGCAACAGATTGGTATTTGTTGGGTGAAGGCGTTGAAAGAATCGAAGTCGGGCAATTGAACGATAACGGCATCAGCTTCGAGACTGAAAACAACTTTAGCACTGACGCCATGAATATGAAGGTTCGCCTTGATTGTGGCGCCAAAGCATTATCACCGCTGGCCATGATTAAATCGACAGGCGACGCGGCTTAATTGAGCAAAGGATAGTCATGATTACATCAGTATCAGGAAGTGAAGCAAACGGCATCATAAAAGGCCTGGAACATGCAGGCTTGAGACCTGTTGTTGTGATCGATAACGGCGTTTATTTTGTTTGCAAAAGTTATGAAGAAGCAACGCATATCATGGCGTTGCTGAGTTAAATAACTGGCGGCTTCGACTCCGTCAGTCATAGCGCACGTTTTCCGGTTTCCGTGCCCCTTGAAAATAACCGGCTCGAATTAACACAAAAGTCGCTATCAAGCGGCTTTTTGTGTTTCTAAATAGTGAAGAAAATGCATGGCAGCATTGGGCGCATGGGGGTATTTTTGGGGGTATATTTAAAAATCGAAATAATCAAAGCCTTTAAAACCAATCCATGTAGAGGCTATTGTGGTAGAGCCCGCAACAGACTCAAAGAAGTACATAAACCTGCAAGTCATAAGGCTTAGCGGGTTTTTTATTGCCCAAAATATCCTGGAGTGAATTCTTTGTTCGATAAATTAGCGGCGATATTATGCTATTTAGTGATATTGTAAAATTTACTTTTTAATGTCGATAGCTGAAAATGACCATTTCATTTATAAAATTAGTTGCCTTATTCGTTATATTTTCTACAGGATTATTGTCGTCTTGTGCCGAGTTTAAAGAGGCTGGAAGAACAATAGGCCATACGACGCGCAATGTCACTAGGGAAATTGGGCATGGTACTCGGGATGCCGCCAAGGAAATCGGGCATGGTACGAAACGCGTAGTCAACAGCATTGGGCAGGAAACTAGTGGCGAAACAGAGTCGGCGCCTGATGAGTAATGATTTAACTGTCGGCTGAGGATCTCCAGCCTCCCTCCGCTGTTAAGAAATATGCGCAGCATGAATGCAAATCAAGCCCGCGCACAAACCCAAATATCGACCCGGCTAGCGCCTGCTTTTTTCAACACGTGGGCCAGTTCATGGGCTGTTGAGCCGGTGGTCATAACGTCATCAAGTATCGCGATATGCCGGGCATGGATAGGTTGAATGATGGAAAAGGCATTTTTCAGATTTTTTCGGCGTTTTTTGGCGGGTAGTTGGGTTTGATGGGGCGTGTCGCGGTGCCGTCTGCAACTGCTCAGGTCCAATGGTATCTCCAATTCTTTGGCTACGGTTCTGCCGATTTCTATGGCTTGGTTGAAGCCGCGTTGGCGATAGCGGGCTTTATGCAGTGGAACCGGTAGAATCAAATCGGGCCGTTCGGCGGTTTGTTTCAGGTGTTCGGCCAATAACATGCCGAGTAAGCGTGCGTTCTTGTAATTGGCTCCGAATTTTAAGGTGCTGACCAAATGCCGAATGGCTCCTTGATAAATGAATGGCGCGTAAGTCTCGTCGAAAGCCTGATGCCTGCTCAGACAGCGGCCGCACAACACGGGAGCGGTAGTGGGGGTTTCCAGTATTTCGGCGCATCGATAACAGCACAGACTATTTCGAGGCAGGTGCGTATAGCACGAATGGCAAATGTCGCGGGAATTATGTCCTGGGTTGCCGCATAAGATGCAGGTAGGCGGCAGCAGGTAATCCTGTATAATATTGATCCAGTTGTATACCATTTTCATTTAAACAGGTTGACAAGATTATCGATTGTCTTTGTTTGAGTATTACAGTAACTGGAGCTTAACAGAATGTCTGCAAACCCTGCAATTCGCCATGACTGGCAGTTGGACGAAGTGCAAGCGCTTTATGCGTTGCCTTTTAATGACCTGATTTTTAAGGCGCAAACCGTACACCGCGAGAACTTCGATCCCAATGAAGTCCAGATTAGTAGCCTGCTGAGTATTAAGACCGGCTCTTGTTCGGAAGACTGCGGCTACTGTCCGCAAAGCGCCCGCTATGATTCCGATTTGACGCCCGAGGCGTTAATGCCGGTTGATGCGGTTCTGAAGGCGGCACAGCTGGCTAAAGATCAAGGCGCATCGCGTTTTTGCATGGGTGCGGCCTGGCGCCAGCCTAAAGACAGGGATGTGGAGCGAGTGGTGGAAATGGTTCAGGGCGTTAAGGCGCTGGGTATGGAGACTTGCGTAACCTTGGGAATGCTGACGGATGTCCAAACGGCCCGGCTAAAAGAGGGTGGCCTGGATTATTACAACCACAACCTGGATACCTCTGAAGATTATTATTCGGAAGTCATCACCACGCGGACGTATCAGGATCGTCTGGATACCCTGGCGCGAGTCAGGGACGCGGGGATTAACGTGTGTTGCGGCGGCATCGTCGGTATGGGCGAGAGCGATGTCGATCGCGCCAAGCTGTTAATCGAACTGGCAAACCTGCCCAAGCATCCTGAAAGCGTGCCGGTCAATATGCTGGTGCAGGTTGAGGGTACGCCGCTGATGGGCACAGAGTTGCTGGATCCGATCATCTTTATCAGAACCATAGCCGTTGCCAGAATCATGATGCCCAAGTCGCGGGTGCGTTTGTCCGCAGGGCGTAATAATATGAGCGATGAAATGCAGGCGCTGTGCTTTTTGGCCGGAGCCAACTCGATTTTTTACGGCGATAAGTTATTGACTACCGATAATCCGATGACTAACCATGATTTGGCTTTGTTTGAGCGACTGGGCGTCTATTCTGGCGGTTCAAGTTACGCTTCATCCTAGAAAAATCAATTAGTCCACGAAAAGCACAAAAAGCACGAAAATATTTAAAGTAATTTATTTCGTGTCGTCTGGAGTCGCCTGCTTTTGACTTTCGTGTTTTTCGTGGACAGAGGCTTTAAATCTAATGACACACCCATTCCCGAAATTAGCAGCCAGCCTAGGCGATATTGCTCAGCAAGGCTTGTATCGCTCTCGGCGGACCATAGCATCCCCTCAAGGTATTAATCTGGAAATTGACGGCAGGAATATAGTCAATTTTTGCAGCAATGATTATTTGGGGTTGGCTAACCATCCGGATGTGGTCAATGCGTTTAAATCCGGAGCGAATCACTACGGGGTCGGTAGCGGCTCGGCGCATTTGATTTGCGGGCATAGTGCTGCTCATCATGCGCTGGAAGAAGAGCTGGCGGCATTCACGGGTCGCGATCGAGCGTTATTGTTTTCCACGGGTTATATGGCCAATATCGGCGTGATTTCGGCTTTATTGGGTCGTAGCGATACGGTATTTGAAGACCGGTTAAATCATGCCTCATTGCTGGACGGCGGCCTGTTGTCCGGCGCGCGATTTAAGCGCTATGCCCATGCCGATGTGGCCGATCTCAGTGCAAATCTGGAAAAAGCTACAGGCAACAAACTGATCGTTACCGATGGTGTATTTAGTATGGATGGCGATTTTGCGCCGTTGGAAGAATTGGCCTTTGCTGCAAAAAGCCATGATGCCTGGCTGATGGTTGACGATGCGCACGGGTTAGGCGTAATCGGTCAGCACGGCGGCGGTATTGTTGAACATTTCGGCCTTAATCAAGATGATGTACCGGTACTGATGGGGACCTTAGGCAAGGGTTTGGGCACGTTCGGCGCGTTCGTGGCAGGCCCCGAGGTGCTGATTGAAACTCTGATCCAGAAAGCCCGTACTTATATATATACCACTGCGTTACCGGCAGCGGTTGCCGAAGCGACTCGGGCAAGCTTGAAAATTGTCGTCGCAGAAAGCTGGCGTCGGGACAAGCTTAAAATATTGTCGGAGCGGTTCAGGTTGGGCGCGGAGCAGATTGGATTGCAGGTGATGCAATCATCGTCGGCTATACAACCCATCCTGATCGGCGACAGTCAAACGGCCGTAGACATCAGCAATGCTTTATTAAATGCCGGCTTTCTGGTCAGTGCGATTCGTCCGCCGACAGTGCCGCAAGGCAGTGCAAGGTTGCGGGTGACTTTTTCAGCCCTGCACGAGGAGCAGCATGTCGACCGGTTGCTGGACGCGCTAGCTAAAACAATCGCATAACCTGGGGAGCGCAAGTGGCAAATATTCATCTGGAAACATTCGGCAAAGGCAAGCCTATTGTGCTGGTCCATGGCTGGGCTATGCATACCGGTATCTGGCGCGAGTTCGCAAAGCAATTGGCGCAAAATTACCGTGTCACTTGCATCGATTTGCCGGGACACGGGCGTAGCGGCAAAATCGATCCGTTTACGTTGGAACTGATTAGTGCCGAGCTGGTTCATGCGGTTCCCGAGCAGAGCTGTTGCTGGCTGGGTTGGTCTTTGGGGGCTTCTGTGGTGCTTGATATAGCCGATCGTTATCCGGAGCGGGTGTCTTCTCTGGTTTTGCTGGCGGGCAATCCCTTGTATACGCAAACAGAGCAATGGCCGGGCATGGATGTAAGTTTGCTGGATGATTTTGCCGATCATTTGAATAAAAATTGTCAGGCGACTTTGCTGCGTTTTTTATCCTTGCAGGTAAACGGCTTGCCCAACCGGAAAGTCCTGTTGACAGCGCTTAAAGCATCGGTATTTGAATGCGATGCGCCTGATGAAAATACTTTGCAGGGTGGATTGAAAATACTAAAAGAAGCTGATTTGAGGCGGGTTTTATCCGCATTGACTATTCCTGTCTCGGTCATCTTAGGCAGCCTGGATACCTTGGTTCCTGTGGCTGTAGGTCAAGAAATGCAACAGTTACTGCCAACCCTGACGTTAAACATTATCGACAGGGCAGGGCATGTGCCGTTTTTGTCGCACAGCCGGGAAACGCTGGCGATTATTTCCCGATTTATGGATGAACAATGCAGTTAGATAAAGCCAAAATCAGGCAGTCGTTTGCGGCGGCTTCGGTTACTTATGACGGTGTTGCCGAACTACAGCGTACTGTCGGTAAGGCTCTGCTGGATACTATCGATACCGAAAGCCTGGCTGGGCCGCTGTTGGACTTGGGATGCGGTACCGGTTTTTTATCCGCAAAGTTATTGGCGTTTGCTCAGCCTGTTATCGCGCTGGATATTGCGTTGCCGATGTTGCAGGTAACGCGAACAAAACTGGCCGATATGTCGAATGTCAGCTATTTATGTGCCGATGCCGAACAACTGCCGCTCGCCGGACAAATCGCCGATGGCGTGTTTTCCAATCTTGCATTGCAGTGGTGCATAAATCTCGATGGCGTATTTACCGATATTAAACGGGTATTGAAACCGGGTGGTCGGCTGGTTTTTTCAACGTTCGGCCCGCAAACGTTACAGGAATTAAAAACCGCGTGGGCGGAAGTCGACGATTACAATCATGTTAATGACTTTTACAGCGAGCAGCAGTTGACCCGTTTTCTCCAGTTGGCGGGTTACACCGAGATAAAAATTGAAACCAAGCTCTATATGTCGAGCTATGGTTCGGTTTTGGCGCTGATGAAGGAGCTAAAGCACATCGGCGCGCATAACATGATTGCCGGGCGCAATAAAAACATCACTACCAAGACCCAGATGCAGCGCATGATTGCGGCTTATGAGCGGTGTCGAAGCGACGATCGGATTCCTGCGACTTACGAGGCCATTATGGTCACGGCAAGCTAATGAAAAAGGGTTACTTTATAACCGGCACCGATACCAACGTCGGCAAAACCTGGGCGACGATTGCGCTGATGCGTTATTTTAAAAGTCAGGGGCAATCGGTTGTAGGCATGAAGCCCGTTGCCGCCGGTTGTTTAATGCTGGACGGGCGGCTGCAAAATGAAGATGCGTTGCTGATACAAGAAAACGCATCATTGCAGATTGATTACGACTTGATCAATCCTTACGCCTATGAACTGCCGGTTTCTCCTCATATTGCGGGTGTAAAAGACCCGGTCAGACTGGATCTTTTGGCTGTCAAATTCGAGCTATTGAAAACCCTGGCCGACATCGTTGTCGTTGAAGGCGCCGGAGGCTGGTACACGCCTTTAAATGAGCGGGAAGCTATCAGCGATTTGGCAAAGGTGCTGGCGCTGCCGGTCATTATGGTAGTTGCCATCAAATTGGGGTGTATTAATCATGCAAGACTGACTCATCAGGCGATAAAACAGTCGGGCGTAAATTGTGCGGGCTGGATTGCAGTCTGCACGGACCCGGATTTGTTAAGCAGAGGCGAGAATATCCAAGCCATAAAAGCCTCTGTGGATGCACCTTTGCTGGCTGTGTTGCCTTACATGGACGTTGCCGATTTTAATTTTCTATCGGAGCAAGTAAGGATGTAACCGCACTTGATAAATGTTACAGGAATGATTTATCGGGCGACTAACTAAAAATAAAACATGACAAAGTCTCTCTGATAGCCCTATTATTTTCGTTTTTTTCCAGTTAGATTCGCCGTTAACTTACGGCACAAGGTTAATGCATGTCGATTCGCACTATCTCATCAGTAAAATTAATTTTAGTTGCCGGCACGCTGTTGTCCGGATGTACGCCGACCCGGCAAATTGTGGTTGATCATCCATCGACTCAGGCGAGCCAGTTTCAACCTTTGCAAGGTTTTCAGTCCATTGATGGCGATGATTACTATGTGCGGTTGATTTCGGAGTTTGATTTTAAAGGCGACAATGTCTTAAAAAGCGGCTGTAACAATATGGCGCCGTCTTATGAAAAAGGCGATTTATCTGCGGCTCTTATATACAGCGTGCGTAACGAGGCGCTTAAGCTTAGCCGTGAAGCCACGGGTTTTTTGTATCAGGCGACGACAGGCAAGTGTAACTTTACCTTCGATGCCAAAAAGCTTTACCTGACGCCGTGGATACGTTTGGATTCTGGCAAGGAAACTATGGTCGATTATAACTTTTACACTAACGCCAATAGCGATGTGGATGTATCAAGTTTGGTTGGCGATGTAAATACGGCCAGCAATTTGCTGGCCTTAACAGGTGTCGGTATGGGTGTTGCCATCATGGGACAGGTTGCCGGGCAATGGGTAAAGAGTAATCAGCAAGCGACTGTAGCAACACCTGCGCCTCATCAATCAGCCAAGCATAGCTCGGAGTCGCATTCGCTACCCGCGGTCACAACTTTTTCCGGTAAGACAGGAACGCTTAATCAGACAATATTTAAGGTCTATGATGTGGCGGAAGGCGGATTTAATCTGTTTGGCTCAGACACCAAACAGTTGGGTGAGCTAAAAATTTATCCGGAAATTTTGTCTTCTTTGCTATTAAAGACTACTGCTGATGGCATTCCTGATGCGCGCGATTTGTCGTTCGAAGAAATAGGCTATTCGCCAATAAAATCAGCGACTGGGGAAATAAACCTTCAGCAATTGATTGAGCAATCGAAACATCCGGCAAAGCCGAATTTAAAGCCTGACTGGAATAATTACCATGAAGTGGAGGGTAACTGCCGGAAATTGAAGTTGGTGATGAAGGATTTGGGTTTCAACAAGTTTGATCGTAATGCGGTGATTTACTATTTTCTGGCTAAAAATGGAGATTGGAATAACTACAATATCAATCGGCAAAAGACTCAGAGTGAAGAAATACGCCCCAAAGTCATAGAAAATTATCGTAGCAAAAATTTTGCTAATTGTCTGGCAGTCGATGATTATGTGGTTATGAAATCAATGGGTTTGCCGGTTAATACGCAGTCCGACTGGGACCAAATGGGTGAGGCGAGCTACAAAAAAGAGCAATTGTTTACGCCGCTTAAATCGATTGAGAGGCAGTTGGTCGCAGTGCTGAAAAATCCAAACAAGGTGGAAATGGAGCAACAGCTGTTTCCCTTGCTAAACACGGCAAAAAATGGCGACGGTAGCGTGTTACTACAAAATCATTTAGGTGACTTTGGCTTGGAGTTATTACTCAATCCGCCTGTAACGCCCGTTGTTCCGGCGGACGTATCAACTACCAAGACGGCTCCCGTTGTGGCAGCAGCACCTGCATCGACGGCTATTCCAGGCGAGGGCGTTATTGTCAGTGCTCGTCAATTAGCGCAAGTTTTTTCAGGGCTGTCGATCAACGAGCTGAGTTGTGCGCGACCGGTCCCCGACGGCTTGGGAAAATATGTGAGCAATGCGGGGCTTTTATTGTTCACCATTAAAGAAGGCGGTCCGCATGTTAAAGGTGGGGCTATGGAGTTTGAATTTGCAGCTGGTAAGATTACGCGCATTGCTTTTCAGTTGTCTACCTACCGGGATTTCGAGCAGGATCTGTTGGATCGGCCGGAAATTGGCGGATGTCGAATTGATCTTTCTTTTTTGGCAAAGTTACACTAACGTAAATGTTGTTCTGATATAGACTTTACCTCTTGGAAAGAAACAAAAAATAGGCGGTCATAAGTTGATTTATACCATAAATTAAATATGGATTTAGAGGTGGATATAATCCATAATATTTGTGCGGTAAATAATCAATAATATAAAAAATATCAGGAGAGACGTTATGGCTTTAATTACTTGGACGGCTGGTCAATACGGCACAAATGTTGGCTTTGCAGATGATGAGCATAAGATTTTGTTTGATAAGCTTAATAAGCTGTATGATTTAGCAACAGGTGGAGCGGAGCGCTCTGCCATAGGTGCGCAACTAGATGATCTGATTTCATATGTTGTCGATCATTTTGCTCATGAAGAAAAAGAAATGCTGGCAAAAGGTTATGCAGGCTACGATCGCCACAAGGAAGAGCATGAGGCTTTGGTAGGTATCTGCGGCGGTCTGCAAGCAAAGTTTCATGCGGGTCAGGCAGAAGTTGACGAGGGCGTCGGTCAGCTGGTTAAGGGCTGGTTAGATAGCCACATCCCTAACTTTGATATGGCTTATGCGGATGCGTTAAACAGTTAATCCGGTTTCAACATTAAAAACAAAAGGCTTGTGAGTTACATTGATTCACAAGCCTTTTTATTGCGCCAAATAACATCAAGGAAAGGACAGCTGGTATAGATTGTCTTCATAGGTTAAAATCAAAAAGATTATTTGTGATAATTATTACGTAAACGGAATAGGGCCGACCTTGGCATGTCCTGAAATTACGGAACGATATAATGCATACAAGAGTTTATAACTACTAACGAGGAGGCTGCTCCGTGAAGAAAACAAAGCAACTGTTCGCAGGTCTGATCTTAATGGCTTTAGGCCTAGGGACAGCGCAGGCGGAATATACGCTCAATTTAATGAAAGGGGTTACAAAGGTCAGTAATGACATTTATGACCTGCACATGCTGGTCTTATGGATTTGTGTATTTATAGGTATCGGTGTGTTCGGAACTATGTTCTACTCGATTTACCACCATCGTAAATCAAGAGGACATAAAGCGGAGCAGTTTCATGAAAATACGACGGTTGAAATTATTTGGACCATTATCCCGACCTTGATTTTGATTGGCATGGCCATTCCAGCCACGAAAGCCATGATAGAGCTGGATGATGTGCAAGAATCCGAAATGTCTATTAAGGTAACCGGACATCAATGGAAGTGGGAATATGACTATCTTGATAATGGGATTCATTTTTTTAGCAGCCTGGATGAAGCCAGTAATAAAGTGCGCCAAGTGGGTTCAGGTATCGATCCTAGATCCGTTCCTCATTACTTGTTGAATGTTGATAAACCGTTAGTTATTCCAACTAAGAAGAAAATTCGTTTTGTATTTACCTCAGCAGACGTAATCCATTCATGGTGGGTGCCGGATCTGGGTTGGAAAAAAGATACTAATCCTGGTTTTATCAATGAGTCATGGACTTCTGTTGATGAGCCGGGTACTTATCGTGGTCAATGTACTGAGCTTTGCGGTAAGGACCATGGTTTTATGCCGATCGTTGTGATTGCAATGAACGAACCTGATTACAATGCCTGGGTAGACCAACAAAAAGCGGCTGTGGTTGCTGAAGCGGGCTCGGCTAACAAACAGTGGACTACCGAAGAACTGGTTGCTAAAGGTAAAACTGTTTATGAGACCAGTTGTGCATCCTGTCATATGCAGGACGGTGCAGGGTTGCCTGGTACTTTCCCGGCGCTAAAGGCAAGTCCGGTGGTAACCGGCGATATTAATGCTCAAGTTAAGCTGGTCTTTGAAGGAAAAGGCATGATGCCGGCTTTCGGAAAAATGTTAAGTGCGGTTGATTTTGCTGCAGTCATAACATATACCCGTAATGGTCTGGGTAATTCGGTCGGAGATTCCATTCAACCTTCCGCTATTCAGACTCTGCAATCGGCAACACCGGCGGCAGATTAAAAATGAATAAGTCATTGCGTTGTTATCGATCTAATCTTTTTTATAGTTTCAAGAGGTATGAAATATGTCTGCTGTAGTCGCTGAACATGATGATCATCACGATCATCACGAACATGGTCCTGCCAAGGGACTATTAAGATGGGTTATTACCACCAATCATAAAGATATCGGTACGTTATATTTGCTGTTTGCGCTGGCGATGTTTTTTGTCGGCGGCACAATGGCAATGATTATTCGTGCCGAATTATTTGAACCGGGTATGCAGTTTGTTAATCCCCAGTTCTTTAATTCAATGACCACTATGCACGCCTTGGTTATGGTATTCGGTGCAGTTATGCCTGCATTCGTCGGCTTGGCCAACTGGATGATTCCAATGATGATCGGCGCTCCGGATATGGCATTGCCGCGTATGAATAACATGAGCTTCTGGTTGCTGGTTGCCGGTGTTTTACTGCTGGCAAGCACCTTGTTTATGGAAGGCGGCGCACCTGCCAGCGGTTGGACCTTGTATCCACCGTTAGTATTGCAAACCGGTAAGGCATTGCCTTTCGCGATTTTCTCTGTGCATTTGCTGGGTATCTCGTCAATCATGGGTGCAATTAATATCATTGCCACTATTTTCAATATGCGTGCCCCCGGCATGACATTGATGAAAATGCCGATGTTTGTTTGGACCTGGTTGATTACTGCTTTCTTGTTAATCGCTATCATGCCTGTTTTTGCAGGCGCAGTGACCATGTTGTTAACAGACAAATTCTTCAATACCAGCTTTTTTGATGCGGCCGGTGGTGGTGATCCGGTTCTTTATCAACACATTTTCTGGTTTTTTGGGCATCCTGAAGTTTATGTAATGATTCTGCCTACCTTCGGTGTGGCTTCTACCATCATTCCGGTATTTGCTCGCAAACCTTTGTTTGGCTATAGCTCTATGGTTTATGCGACTGCTTCAATTGCATTTTTGTCATTTATCGTCTGGGCTCACCATATGTTTACGGTCGGCATGCCAATAGCAGGCGAGTTATATTTCATGTATGCAACCATGTTAATTGCAATTCCTACCGGGGTTAAAGTTTTTAACTGGACTGCGACCATGTGGAAAGGTTCGATGACTTTTGAAACACCGATGTTGTTTTCGATTGCTTTCGTCGTTTTGTTTACGATGGGTGGATTCACCGGATTGATGATGTCTGTTGCGCCGGTTGATTTTCAGTATCACGATACTTATTTTATTGTTGCACATTTCCATTACACGCTGGTTCCAGCTTCAGTCTTTATATTGATGGCTGCCGGCTATTTTTGGCTGCCTAAATGGACAGGGCATATGTATGACGAAAGAATCGGTCGGTTGCATTTTTGGTTGTCCGTGGTATCAGTAAATATCCTGTTTTTCCCTCAGCATTTCCTGGGACTTGCCGGTATGCCGCGCAGAATTCCTGATTATGCCGTTCAATTTGCGGATTGGAATATGATTTCCAGTATTGGCGGTTTTATATTCGGTGCCAGCCAACTGCTGTTCCTGTATATCGTTATCGATACAATCAAAGGCGGAACTGGCGAAAAAGTAACTGATGAAGTGTGGGAAGATGCTGCCAAGCATAGCTTGGAGTGGACTTTGCCATCACCACCGCCGTATCATTCTTTTACTACGCCACCTACAGTTATACCGACTGAGCATATCTAGGGTATTGCATTCAGGTTGCTTTCAAAAGCAACCTGCTTAGATAACGTATCAGGTGAAATAATGAATACCAAACAAAAAAATATTTTGACAGCAGTGATTTTGATTACAATTGCGGTCACTATTTATGTTTTTGCAGTGATAAGAGCTGTTTCTCAATGAACGAAGGCGTTACTCAAAAAAACACTAAGTTAGTTCGGATATTGGTGTTTGTTGTATTGGGAATGTTTGGTTTTGGCTATGCTCTGGTTCCTCTTTATGATGTTTTGTGTGAAGTAACAGGACTCAATGGAAAAGTTGAATCGTCCGCTATTAAGGAAGTTAGCTACGAAGTTGATAAAAACAGAGAGATCACCGTAGAGTTTATGACTGCACTGAATGAGGCAACACCGATGGTGTTCCATTCAGAAATAAAAAAATTAAAAGTTCATCCGGGTGAATATTACACGGTGAATTTTTATGCGGAAAATAAGACCGATAAAGTAATGGTTGCTCGGGCAATTCCAAGTATTTCTCCCGGAGCAGCTGCTGAATTTTTTAAAAAAACAGAGTGTTTTTGCTTTTCAGAACAGACATTTAGAGCGCGAGAAGGCAGGACTATGCCGGTGCGTTTTGTTGTTAATCCTGAATTACCCGAGCAATATAAAACAATTACACTTGCATATACATTTTTTGATAATACTGAAACATCAGTGAAATGAGAGAGGAAGGTCATGTCTACAAGTAACGAGTATTACATTCCGCATAAAGCTACCTGGCCGGTCATTGGAACTGCCGGTTTGGTGATGATGCTGGCTGGATTTGCAAATTATTTAAATGGTTCGGCAGCCGGTTCGGCCTGGATGTTGTTGGGGCTAACGGTATTTATTGTTATGCTTGCCGGGTGGTTCACATTGCAGTCCGGGGAAAGTGAATCAGGCATGTATAGTACGCAGGTAGGTATTTCCTATCGTATGGGTATGATGTGGTTTATCTTTTCGGAAATCATGTTTTTTGCCGTTTTCTTCGGTACACTTTGGTATACGCGTAATTTATCGGTGCCATGGCTGGGCGGGGAAGGTGCTAGAGCAGCAACCAAAGAGCTATTGTGGCCTTCTTTCGAAGCAGTCTGGCCTACCAATGGTCCCGGTAAAGTCGGCGGCGAATTCGAGCCTATGGGAGCGTGGGGATTGCCTTTCCTGAATACCTTAATTCTGCTGACTAGCGGCGTATCTTGTACTTGGGCGCATCATGGCTTGCTGGCAAAAAACCGCGATCAGTTAATTAAAGGCTTGGCGGCTACTGTAGGTTTGGGCCTCTTGTTCGTGTCATTCCAGGCATTCGAATATCATGAAGCGTATACTGAAATGGGTTTAACTTTGGGTTCAGGTATTTATGGATCTACCTTTTTCATGTTGACCGGTTTTCACGGTTTCCATGTTTGCGTAGGGGCTATTATTCTGAGCGTTGTTTTATTTCGTAGCTGGAAAGGTCACTTTAAACCGGAAAATCATTTCGCTTTTGAAGCCGCAGCCTGGTATTGGCATTTCGTTGACGTGGTATGGTTAGGATTATTTATATTTGTTTATGTAATTTAGTCTAAACAGCCATACCAAAAAAAGCGCTGCCTAACAGACAGCGCTTTTTTTTTGTCGGAATGGTTGAGTCGTTTTTATTTAACAGGGGCGACTGGCGTTTGGTGCATTCGAGCACCAAGACCGTGAGGCGTGAACATGCCGGTTGCAAAAGCTATGAAAATAAAAATGAATAATATAATTGAAAGTGTAATGCGAAAAGTCAGTGCTTTGACTGTTTTTTCGGATTGTTCCTGAGTATTGTGTTTGACCAGATGGAATAGTGCTGAGCCCAGGCTGATAATTATCAGGATAAAGGCGATAATAACGATGCTTTTTATAATCATGAGTACAGTTATGTTCGTTGATGGGTAAGGTTTTTGTATTCTCGGTTATTTAGCTGTCTGTGCCAATAGGATAAAGAAAAAAGCATGATTTCTCGGATACTAGTCAATGAAGTTTAAAATCATTCCAACATTAGTTTATTTGTGCCTGTTACCAGCATTGATTGCGCTCGGAATGTGGCAATTAGATCGCTCAGAACAAAAACGGGCATTTCTCAAAGCGCAAGAACAATCGGCCGCAACTGAAACGCTGCATTTGTCGACGGTTCTTGAAAATAATACAGAAACACTGAGGTACAGAAATGTCGAGGCTATGGGGCGTTACGACGTGGCGCACCAGTTTTTGATAGATAATCAAATCAGCGACGGAAGAGTAGGCTATTTTGTCTTGACGCCATTTATATTGACGGGGGAAACCAAGGCGGTTTTGGTGAACAGGGGCTGGATTCCTTTAAATAAAGATCGGTCGATTCTGCCTGATTTACAGATTAATAAGGCGGAAGCAATTATTACCGGACGGATTAATAATTTTCCAAGTGTTGGTATAAAATTAGCAGGGGCGGAAATTCCAACCGAGGGTTGGCCATCGGTAGTGCAGGTGGTTGATAGTGACGTTTTAGCTAAAAAATTAGGTTATTCATTATTTCAATTCCAGATTGAACTGGCTAAAGAGTTACCTGATGGCTATAAGCGGGAATGGCATACATCAACCATTATGCAGCCCGAACAACATACGGCCTATGCAATTCAATGGTTTGCATTGGCATTGACACTAACGATACTATTTATTTGGTACAGTTTTAAAAACAACGATGCAAAATCAAAAAAATAAAAATCATATATTAATTCTGGTTATTTTTGGGATGTCGGTTATCCCCTTTTTAATCGCTTGGGGTTTAAAAGAAAATCCGCGGCTCCTAAAAGGGCAAACCAATCATGGGCAGTTAATAACGCCGCCATTAACAACCGAGCGTGGTGATCTAACCGGCTTCGACCGGTTTTCAACTGATAATATGTCCGAGCTTGCCGGACACTGGCTGCTGGTAAACGTCATTCCAAATGGCGATTGTAATGAATCGTGTGTGGAGGCTATTCATAAAACCAAACAGTTGCGGTTAATGCTGAATAAAGAATTGACCCGTACGCGTCGAATCGTCATGGTCTTAAAAGACGTTGCGCCGGAAACCGCGAGCAAGTGGTGGGAAGATGACAAGACCTTGTTAAGAGTTAAGCCCAATGATGCGGTTATCAAGAAAATTGCCGCGATCAGGCAAGGCCATATTCCTGACGGGATGCTTTTGTTAATGGACCCGCTGGGTAATTTAATGATGCAGTATGAACCGGGTTTCGATCCTTACAACGTAAAAAGTGACCTTATGCATCTTTTGCGAATCTCACAAATTGGATAGTGGAAAATAAAATGTTTAGAAAAATAACTCTCTTTAGCGTTGTTTTAGCTTTAATAGTTATCGTAGCAGGTTCATACGTTCGGTTATCTGGAGCAGGTCTGGGCTGTCCTGATTGGCCTGGATGCTATGGACAGGCCATTGTTAGCGAGCAAGCCGATTTTAAAGCGCATGCAGCGGAGGCATTTCCCGGTCAGACGCCCGATATTGAAAAAGCCTCGAAGGAAATGAGTCACCGTTATCTGGCGGCAACCTTGGGCGTGACTGTCTTGTTGTTGGCGTTGCTTTCGTGGCGAGAACAACAAAGTCGCCGGGCAGTCGTTACGGCCGCATTGGGTCTGGTAATTTTAGTCGGATTACAGGCGGCTTTAGGCATGTGGGCCGTAAAATTGCATGCTATGCCGATTGTCGTAACCGGCCATTTGTTGCTGGGCATGATGACTTTATGGCTGCTGTTCTGGTTGTATTTACGGGTTAACCCGAAAGCTTCGCTGCTTACAGTACGCGGCAATGGCTTGGCGTTGTTTGCCCGAGTTGCAATAGGGGTGTTGTTTTTAGAGATTGTTTTAGGCAGCTGGGTTAGCGCTAACTATGCCGCTTTAGCTTGTTCGGGATTTCCTCAATGTAATGGCGCATGGTGGCCTAAAGCGGATTATCAAACGGCGCTGGATTTATTTAGCGGCTTAAGCACAGGTTATACCGGCGTCATCGCATTCGATGCGCAAGTCGCCGCAAATTGGCTGCATAGGGTCGGTGCGATGGTTAGTTTTATCGTGCTTACGTTGTTGATGTTGAACGCGACATCGGCGCATCATCCAAAACCGGTCAGGCGAGCAGGCTTATGGCTAAGTGTGCTGCTGTTGGCGCAGGTTGGCTCAGGCATTATCGGCGTCAAATTGGGGCAGCCTTTATGGGCGGCGATGGCTCATAATGCTTTTGCAGCATTGTTAATGTTGCCGTTGATTACTATCAGTTTTTACAGTCGATATGGTTATGTTGAAGAACTAAAGCGTCCCGTAGAAGTTGAGCCGCAACGAGAAGGTGTGGTTGTCCCTGCGGAGGAAGAAGTCTATCCGGTAGCGGAACCCGAGTCGTTATATTTACGCCTTAAGACGCAGTTAAAGCGCACCCGTTCCGGGCTCAGCGGAGTATTGGCGCATATCCCTATCGGTCGACAAGAAATTAACGAGGATTTGCTGGAGGAAATTGAAGCCAGTTTGTTAATGGCTGATATAGGCGTTGATGCGACCACAGAAATAATCAAGCGTTTGACCGAAAGTGTTGAGCGCCACCAGCTTAATGACGGTGAGGCATTATCAGCCGCCTTAAAGCAAGAACTGCTAAGTATGCTCCAACCCTGTAGCAAGAATTTGCATATCCCCAAGCAGGATAAACCTTTTGTTATCCTGGTTGTCGGCGTCAACGGCGCAGGTAAAACCACAACCATCGGTAAACTCGCCAAGCGCTTGCAAGCTCAAGGCCATAGCGTCATGTTAGCGGCCGGCGATACGTTTAGAGCCGCGGCTGTCGAGCAATTGCAAACTTGGGGCGAGCGTAATAATATTCATGTGGTCGCACAGCATACCGGAGCTGATTCGGCATCCGTTATTTATGACGGCGTTCAATCCGCGCAGGCGAAAGGTATAGATGTTTTAATTGCCGATACGGCCGGGCGCTTGCATACAAAATCCAACCTGATGGACGAATTAAAAAAAGTAAAACGGATCATCAGTAAGCTGGATGAAACAGCGCCTCATGAAGTGCTGCTGGTACTGGACGCCGGCACCGGGCAAAATGCCTTGTCGCAAACCAAACTGTTTAATGAGACTGTGGCATTGACAGGCTTGGTTCTGACCAAACTTGATGGCACGGCAAAGGGCGGTATTATTTTCGCTCTGGCTAAACAGTTCGAAATTCCCATTCGTTTTATAGGAATAGGCGAAGGTATTGATGATCTGCAGGATTTCGATGCAGATGCTTTTGTAAATGCATTGTTTGTTAAAGACTAAAGAAGTTTATGTTAAAGTTTGATAATGTCAGTATGAGGTACCCTGGCGCAGGCGATGTCTTGCGTAATGTCAGTTTTCATCTGCAGCGCGGTGAAATGGCTTTTCTGACAGGGCATTCAGGGGCTGGAAAAAGCACATTATTGAAATTGATTGCTGTTATTGAGCGTTGCAGCCGGGGACAGGTTTTATTGGATGGTCAAGATCTCAATCAGGCTAAGGACAGACAGGTTCCTTTTATACGCAGGAAAGTAGGCTTGATTTTCCAGGATTACAAACTGCTACAGGACAGAACGGTTTTCGATAATGTGGCGTTGCCTTTAGTGATAGCAGGTTACGGGCACCATGAAGTTTCCCGAAGGGTGAGGGCATCATTGGATAAAGTCGGCCTATTAGGCAAAGAAAGGAAATATCCCGCTGTCTTGTCCGGTGGCGAGCAGCAGCGGGTTGGGATTGCTCGGGCGGTGGTTAATAAGCCGCCGATGATTTTGGCCGACGAGCCAACCGGAAATCTCGATCCGGAATTGTCCGCAGAAATCATGCATTTGTTTGAACAGTTTCAACAGGTTGGCGTCACTATATTGATTGCCTCGCATGATATTTCATTGATTGGACAAATGAATCATCGAATCTTAAAGCTGGATCACGGTCAGCTGGTTGCAAGTTAAATGATGAAGCACGTTAAAAAAAAACCGGGTAAACAGGAGCCGCGCTGGCAAACCAAAATTTCCGGAGGGAATTTTGTCGATAAATTTCATGCTTATCGGAACCTTCATGCGCACGCGTTGTTTTCGAGTCTTGGGCGATTAGTCGCGTCACGATTCTCTTCTGCAATGACGATCATTGTGCTGGCGATTGCCATTTCACTCGCCAGCGGCTTTTATATTCTGGTGGCCAACCTCCAGCAGTTGGCGGGCAATTTGGAAGCCAGTAATCAAATCTCTTTATTTCTTAAAGATGAGATTTCAGAAGCAAAGGCAAACAAGTTTGCAGCCAGCATCAGGCAAAATCCCGACATTCAGGAGGTTAAATTAATTACCAAAGAGCAGGCACTGGAAGAGTTTCAGTTACACAGCGGATTCGGTGAAGCCGTAAAAGCCCTGGAAAAAAATCCGCTACCGATTGTTATTCAGGTGTTACCCAAAAATTCATTGGAAAACGAACAGGCGCTTGAGGTTTTAGTTGATGATTTTAAGCGCTCGGCAGAAGTTGATTTTGCCCAGATGGATATGCAATGGGTCAAACGCCTGCAGTCTATTATGGAAGTGGCACGACGCGGTGTTATCCTGTTGAGTTTGTTATTGGGTGCGGGAGTGCTGTTTATTACTGCCAATACCATACGCCTGGAATTGCATACTCGCCGAGATGAAGTCGTGATCGCAAAACTGGTGGGTGCGACCAACGGTTTTATTCATAGGCCGTTTTTGTACAGCGGTTTCTGGATTGGCTTTTTTTCCGGCGTGACTGCATGGTTTATTGTTACAACGATCATGCTGATTTTAAAACAACCTGTCGAAAAGCTTTCCAGACTTTATGATGACGCTTTCCATGTGCTGTTTTTCGGCTTTACCGAAACCTTGGCATTGCTGTTCATCTCGTCGGTGTTAGGTGTGGTGGGTTCATGGATAGTACTGCATTTCCAACTGCGGCAATTAAAACCCGAGTAGAAAATTATTAGCACTCTTTCTTGCAGAGTGCTAGAATTCAAAAAAAGTTTTTTACATGGGAGTCTCAATGAGTAACGCATTAGCTTTACCTATTAATTTATCGGTCGGAACATTCGACGCCTATTTAAATGTCGTCAGGCAAATGCCTAAATTGACAGTAGAACAGGAACGCGAGTTAGCCTTAAAGTTTAGAGATGACGGCGATTTGGAAGCCGCACGCGAATTGGTGATGACCAATTTGCGCTTTGTGATTCACGTTGCCAGAGGCTACAGCGGTTATGGCTTGTCTATGCCGGATATTATTCAGGAAGGTAATATCGGCTTGATGAAAGCCGTTAAACGTTTTGATCCTGATGTCGGCGTGCGTTTGGTTTCTTTCGCCGTACACTGGATTAAAGCCGAAATTCACGAGTATGTGATTAAGAACTGGGGCATTGTAAAAGTTGCTACAACCAAGGCGCAACGCAAACTGTTTTTTAACCTGCGTAAATCCAAACAGGATTTAGGCTGGCTATCCAATGATGAGGCGGTGGCGATTGCCAAAGATCTTGATGTCGATGTCAGTGTTGTTTACGAAATGGAAAAACGCTTGGGCAGCAGGGATATGTCATTTGATATGCCGGTCGATGAATCAACGGAAGAAAGTTATGTTGCTCCAGCCAGCTATCTTCATCAGCACGGCGCCGATCCTGCGGTACTGCTTGAGAATTCGGATTGGGAAGGCCATGAGCAGGATTTATTGGCAGATGCGATGGCGGAGTTGGATGAACGCAGCCTGGATATTCTTTCAAGCCGCTGGTTGATGGATAAAAAAGCTACATTGCATGAGCTTGCCGAACGCTACAATGTCTCTGCTGAGAGGATCAGGCAATTGGAGCAAAATGCGATGAAAAAGTTGAGAGCAGCGGTTGAACTTGCCGCTTGAGTGATAATTGGTAATAGCAAAAAAGGCTTAGCGATGACATCGCTAAGCCTTTTTTATTGCTTACGGTTTAATATAACCGTAACAGATTTTTTAAAACGATTTTAAGCCGGCGTGAGTATATCGAGAACCGTTTGGGCCTGTTTAGCCGTTTCAATGCCAAGATTGGTCAGATAGCCTCCGTCATCTTGGGATACCAGACCTTTTGCGAATAGCCGGTGAGTAGCGGCAATAGTTTCCGGTGAAGCTGTTTTATGTACCTTGATTCCTTCTTGAGTGGTGGACAGGTTATAGCGCACAAGAATGTTCAGTTCTTCTACAATATCTTTGGTATAGGGCATAGTAAATCCTCATGACTCATTGATTTAAAGGAATAGCATAATGCTATTTATAAAGAAGGAGTATCTTTTTTTACGTAGTCTTTTTTCTCGCGACGATTACGCCATCACGGGTCGGATTGATGAATGCGTCAAATTCAGGATCATTAAAAATGAGTTCATTGTGTTCAATAATCGCCTCAGTCCAGCCGGGAAAAATATCGGTAGGATTTTCTACCGCCACTCGGCCGCGCCAAAGCACATTATCGGCAATATAAAGCCCGCCGGGGCGAATCCTGTCTTTAGCCATAAGCCAAATTGCCGGATAATCGCCTTTATCGACATCGTTATAACAGATGTCGAATGGCCCTTCAGTCTGAGCAAAAACATCTTGAGCCATACCGACCCGAAAATCTATTCGATCCCACAAGCCGGCAGCATTGAGATATTGCTCGGCTTTTTCCTGATTGAGAAAGTCGGCATCGGTGCAAATCACTCGGCCTTTGGGGCCGACCGCTCTGGCAAACCAATAGGCTGAATATCCGTAGCCGCTGCCGAATTCAAATACCCGTTCAGCATTGATCATTTTGGCCTGCGCTTCAATGAATGCTCCCACCAGACGGCCAACGATAGGGAAGTTGTTTTTCTGCGCGAGTGCTTCCATCTCTGCCAACACCGGATGATCCGTATTATGCAGCAAACTATGCATGTAATTTTCAATAGCCGGATTGACTGGAATCAACACGCCTGGATTTGAAACGGTTGGGGATTTTATATCGGCCATTAGCGGTTCCTCATGATATGTGTTTGTTGAAGATGAATGCCGTTGCCCGTTTATCAGGCACGGGGCTTTTAAAACAATTTAATTTCACTGTGGTAGTTATCCCGAACAGAACCGACATACCTTTATGCAAAATTATCTTGTTTCTGCCAATGTCTTTGGCGCGATACAGCGCTTTATCGGCGTGATCCTAATGCCTGACAATCCTGTCGCTGTCGTCCGGGAAAAATGTTGGATTGAGGCTTATCGATACTCAGTCGCTATAATAAGGTTTAATTATGCAACTTTTATACAGAAAATGGGATTTTTTCGAGGATTTATGCCGATTAAATATGTAGAGAAGTAAAAATAATTATGTTGAGGGATTTTGATCGTTTTACGCCATAAGTTTCTTTTATAGGTCAGCTGATAACTTATCGATCATATTTTCTGCCTGATGAAGATAGCTTTGTCCGAACAGGTTCAGATGATTGAGTATATGGTATAAGTTGTACAGCGTTTTTCTGCGCGCATAGCCCGGATCCAGCGGATAAACGGCTTGATAAGCCTGATAAAATGTTGGGCTGAAACCGCCGAATAATTCGGTCATCGCCAGATCCGTTTCCCGGTCGCCAAAGTAGCAGGCCGGGTCATAAATGACCGGATTGCCCTGTTCATCCGCCGCAACATTGCCGCCCCACAAATCGCCATGCACCAAAGCCGGTTGCGGTTGATAGCCGGAAAACAACGGTTTTAAATTTGTACGGAGTTTTTCGCCCAGGGTTTGTAAGCGACCGCCATAGCCCTTGGCTGCAGCCAGTGTTAATTGATGCCCCAAGCGTTGCTCTTGCCAGAATATAATCCAGTCGTGGTAGTGGCCGTTGACCTGTGTCGTGCTGCCGATGGTGTTGTCGCGGTGCCAACCGAAATAGGCCTGTTTTTGCAGATGCAGCTGCGCAAGTTGTTGCCCCAGCAACTGTTCGGAACGGCTGTTCAGGTTATGTAAATCGATATATTCAAGCACCAAAAAGGCATGGTCGGCAGTTTGGCCGCAAACAACAAGCTTCGGTACACGGATGGCCTGAGCTTGTGCCAGGGCTTGCAAGCCTGCGGCTTCGGCTTCAAACATGGCAAGCCGTTCAGGCGTATTTAACTTGACAAAAAAACTTACATTTTCAGCTTGTAACCGGTAAGCCGCATTAATATCGCCGCCCGGTAGCGGCTGTGCCTTGAGCAACTTAAAAGGCTGCCGGGTTGCCGATTCGATATGTTGGACAATGGCCTGCCAGTTCATCAGTAGAGCTTGCCGAATAAATCCATATGCGTCAGATACAGCCGCATATCCAGCTCAAACCGGTGATAAGACGGTTCCATGTGCTCGCACAGCTGGTAAAACGCCTTGTTATGATCCTTCTCCTTTAAATGCGCCAGCTCATGCACGACGATCATCCTTAAAAATTCCAGAGGCACATTTTTGAACAGCGAGGCTACCCTGATTTCATTTTTTGCCTTGTGTTTGCCGCCCTGTACTCTGGAGATAAAGGTATGAAGGCCCAAGGCATGATGAAGATCTTTAATCTTATCGTCATAAATTACCTTGCTAAGCGGCTGGGACTGCTTGAGCGAAGCGTTCTTCATATCAACGGCATAAGCATAAAGTGCTTTATCCGTCCTGATCGTGTGAGGAGCCGGGTATTTTTTCAACAGCGTCTCGCCCAGTTTATTGTTATCGATTAGCAGGCGCACCTGGCTGGTCACGTTTTCAGAATAGCCGATTAAATATTTCAATTCATGCATGGTTTATTACTTGAGCGAGTTCAGTATTTGCTCCAGAGGAGCGAGAGAGATCAGCGCCCGGTAAAGAATGGTTTTATCTTCCATCAGGCCGTAACATTCATAGTGATAGGGCGAATCTATGGCGTGGCCTATGCCTTCTTTCTTCGATTCCGGGGGGATTTGTCTGATCAGTATATACAGAGCATCGCCGGATTTCAGTTGCGCAAGATAGGTACGATCAATGCTGATTTTATGAGACATATACACCAGCGGATTGCGCTCGAAATCATGCTTTTCTATAACCGCTTTTTCCAGTAACGCGCTGGATATGAGGCTGCACGGGAATATTTCCGGGAACACCGCTTTATTTTTAAAGGGATCGAAAAAAGCATCCTGATCGACCAGAGAGCCGCACAAAAAATTTTTTGCATTGCTGGTCGTGATGAATTTTCGTTTCAGAAAAAAACTGCTACCGGATATAAAAGACCGGTCGGGGTGCTGATTGAGGACGCCAAACTGAGGAACATCCGGGTTGGTCAGAAATAAAGCAAACTTGGATTCTTTCTTGTAGCCCAGCAAAGCCAACGCGCCGCCCGATTTCACAGTAATCCTGTTGCTGAGAATTGTCTCGGGTTCTTCTGTAAATTGCGATTTTTTTATATTGATTGATACTACTTGTCCGGGTTTGACCGCATTAACAAAAGAAAATTGATAGTTGCTAAAGCGCAGGTTTTTATCGCTGATAAGCTTGTTTTCTTTATATAACTTGCGATGAAGAAAAACTTTGTGTTCGAGCAGCGATTCTACTTGAAAGCCAAGCGCAATAGGGCCTTTGAACGGATTGTGATTGATACGCAGCCACCTGTTTCTGTCGTGAAACAAGTTGAAATCATCCGTTGCATTACGTGCAACATCAATGTGTATCTGATTAAAAACATCCGAACTGTCTGATGTATGCATAACGCCTCAACGATAGAATTCCAGGTTTGATCAATTTATGGCTGGAAACTCCCGTTTCCACAACAGCTTACGCCAGAGCTTCTTAGTCAATAAAACGCCGGGTCAAATCGCCGTATTCATCAATCCGGCGGTCGCGCAGAAACGGCCATATTTGCCTGACTCGCTCGGCTTTTGCTCTATCGATCGTGCAGCTTAGGAGTTTTGTTTCCGAATCATTGGCGCTGGTGATGATTTCCCCTTGCGGCCCTGTTATAAAACTATTGCCCCAGAAATTAATACCTGCAGTCGAGTTCGGCGCCAACTCAAAACCGATACGGTTACAGGAAATGACCGGGATGCCGTTGGCGACAGCGTGGGAACGCTGAATGGTAATCCAGGCATCCAGTTGGCGTTGTTGCTCTTCGGGACTGTCTTCAGGGTCCCAGCCTATCGCGGTCGGGTAAATCAACAGTTCAGCACCGGCCAAAGCCATTAATCTGGCGGCTTCCGGATACCATTGATCCCAGCAAACCAATACGCCTAATTTGCCGATAGAAGTTTCGATAGGCTTGAAACCCAAATCGCCGGGCGTGAAATAGTATTTTTCATAAAAACCCGGATCGTCGGGGATATGCATTTTCCGGTACTTACCGGCAATACTGCCATCCTTGTCAAAAACAACGGCAGTATTGTGATAAAGCCCCGGCGCTCTTTTTTCGAAAATGGTCGATACAATAACGATGCCGAGCTGTTTCGCCACGTCAGACAGGATTTTAGTGGTTGGGCCAGGAATAGGTTGGGCAAGATCAAAGTTATTATAATCTTCACTTTGGCAAAAATACGGGCCAAGGTGCAACTCAGGCAATACTACCAAGTCGGCATTTGCAGCGGCGGCTTCATGAATTTTTGCTATGGAAAAATCAAGATTGGTTTGTCTGTCTTCATCGCAGGGCTGTTGCACAGCGCTAACGGTTAATGTCGATTTCATGATGATCGTGTGTGGTGGTTTCTAATGGACGTTATTTTACAACTATTTAAGAATAGCAAATAACAAAACTGCGCTTGCTTCCACGAAAACGAAAAACGGGAATGTATAAACAAGCCAAGGGCATGAAGGGCGGTTTGCTGATCGCCCTTTATGTCCTTAACTGTTAAGGCGGCGCTTGGACCTATTCTGCTGCCGTCAACTTGTTAATGTACCAGTCATGAATACGACTTAACAGGGCCAATGCCAGCATTGCGCCAAGTAGCGCATAAGCCATGTCCGACTGCGTATCCCAGATATAGCCTTGAGTGCCTAAAAATGCTTCAGCGGCTTCCTTGCTTAATAGCGCAACGCACCATTCAATCAGCTCATAAAAGGCGCTGATCGCAAGACAAATGCAGATGACGAAAAAATTGAGCCATTTGGTGCTTTCCACCACATGATTCCGGATCAGGATTTCCCTGGCGATTATCGCAGGGATAAAGCCTTGGGCAAAATGGCCGAGTTTATCGTAATTATTACGGTCTAAATTAAAGGTGTCCTTTAGCCAATCGAACAGCGGGACTTCAGCGTAAGTGTAATGCGCGCCTATCATTAAAATAAGGCTATGGATCAGAATCAAGCTATAGGCTAAATCCGTTAAGCGGAACTTTTGGCGCGTCCGGACAAGCACGATAAAAGCGATCATCGCAGGCGCTGCTTCAAGCACCCAGGTCAGGTAATCTTTAGGATAAATACCCGACCATATCAGTGCAGAAAAAAATACCCCCAGCCACGTTTTATTCATGGATTAGTTTTTCGTTAAAGCTTGTTGATATGCGCTTTCGCTAAAGCCACGCAGGGGAACGCCATTTATGACTGCCAGCGGGATTCCGCTATACCCCGGATCAAGGGTTTTTTTGCGTGCTGCGGCATCAAGGTCTTGCTCAATATCGTAGGTATTAAAGGCAATATTATTCTTGCGTAAAAAGGCCATGGCTTTTTTGCAATAAGGACACCAGTTGGTGATGTACAGATCAACTTGCGGCACTGCTGCGGTATCGGTTGGCTTGTTAGCGACCGGCATCGGTTGCGGTGACTTTGCTTCAAGGTCGGCGCGGTTTTCTATGGACGCTGAAAGGGCGGGTTTTGATCCGGAGAAATGCGATTTCCCGCTGGCATCGGTCCATTTGTAGATTTCGGCTTGGGCAGGTAATGCGAATGTCAGTGCAAGCAATAGAATAAGCGATCGATTCATGGTCATGGTGGATTGGGTTCCGGTAAAAAGATTACAACGTAAAGCCGTCTTGTGCCGACTAAATTTATTCAGGTTCTGGGCAATCAGTATGCCCCTGTTTGGTACAAAGCTGATAGTTTAACTGACTTGCCCAGTATTGGTAGGCTTGTTCAACATCATCCCCAGTGTCGAAAAACTTCATTAAGGTTTTTCCGCCTGCCCGGCAGTCCGCTGAAGCCATCAATAATTCACCGGTTTGCGAATCGGTGATTTTCCCCTCGACACTGGCTTGCCCCACATAAGACTCAGTGCCTGTCGCCAACATTTTAAGCAATGATAAGGCGCGAGCCGAAGGATAGACGGCAGTATATAAATCCAGCAGCAGTATCGAGGATTCCGCATCGGTAATGGCAAATTGAACGCGTAGCGTGTCGGGACCGGGATGAGCGACCAGTTTAAAATTCTTCTTTAAGGCTTCCCGCATCCGGTATTCAAACAGTTCTTTAAGTCTGTGGTTCTCGGCGTGAGTCATGTCGTTGAGATCGGAATCGGGCAGTTTGCTGGTAATGACGGGTTCTAAAATGATTTTTTTATAACCGGCCCAGTTAGTGCCGTCTTTCCAGAAACTTAATAAAGCATCGCCATCTTCGCCGTCTTTAAGCAGGGAGTAATCATCCAGGAAATGCGACGTTTCGACATATCTGGCCTGATAAGTCCTTGCGCAACCGGCGCTGAGCAGGACAAGGATAATTATTGAAATGTGCTTAATGATGGGCATGTATAGGTAGGATTGACTTTTCGAGGCTCATAAAAAAAATTCAACTACTCCGTATGATAGATACTCCTGAAACCGGAAGAAACCGATTTTATATGCGCGGAGGTCAATATTACAAAAAATTAAATTTAATAGGGCTGTAGTAATAATTGTTAAAATGCAGCTTCAAGCTTAAAAGCATTTAACTGAACATTACACTCCCATGACTCAAACACCTGTGAAAGCTCAAAAAAACTTGCTGACGCTTACTTTAAGTGAGACAAGAACTATTCTACGTGAGAACTTTCTTGCGGATAACCGTCCTTGGGTTGTTGCTTATTCAGGAGGAAAAGATTCCACACTGTTTTTGCAACTTGAGCAACATGCTCGAACCTCCAGCCTTGATTTAACAGTGCATCCGGTCAAACCGGAAATCGAAGACAGTTTTTGGTCTTTGATCATCGGTAAAGGCTATCCACCACTGAATCGTTGGTTTCGCTGGTGTACGACCAAGTTAAAAATCAAGCCGGTTAGAAAAGTGATTGATGAGATTACATCGAAGCATGGCAGCGTAGAATATATGTATGAGCAATTTCAGAACGAAAGATCTAAATTATTACCTGCTGAAGTTTAAAAAACTAAGGCGGGACAGGAAAAACGGTGGTGCGCCGCATAAGCCTGTACTCTTATTAAGTGTTATCAATTTGTTTGAAGTCAATCCACTACAAACCAGCCAAATTTACATAACCCCTGAACTCATAACTTTTTTTAAATCGAACTGGGCTAACTTGGTGGACTCAGATCATCATATGACATTTGCGTTACCCTTTTTCCATATGAAAAACGATGAGTTTTGGAAGCTTAAAGCTAATCCAGGATGTGAAAAATGGGTTGAAGCAAAAACAGCCATGAAAAGTTTTTCTAATCTGAATACAGCTGTTCAATATGCCGAAATCGATTTTGAACTTTTCCAGTTACTTAAAGATGCTGCTTGCAGAGAAATTTTGAAACTATTTTTGCTGGAAGAATATTTCCCAAAAACAAAATGTCATTATAGGAATAATTCGCTTCTTAACAATCTTGACAGCATTTCAAAAAATATTAGAGAAGAATCGTCCACGGAATATAAACAACAGCTTAGTAAATTAAAAATCCAACTGGATAATAATTCTTTTGAGGAAGAAGTTTTTATTCGAGGAAGTTTGTTTAAGCGAGAAATTCCAAAAATCTACAATAATACTTGCAGCATAACCGGACTTCGTATCGATGCAGTGATTTCAGTATCAATGATTGATGCATGTCATATAGTGCCTTTTTCGGAAAGTTACGATGATACTATTTCAAACGGTATAGCTTTGTGTCCAAATCTGCATAGGGCGTTTGATAGAGGATTAATTTCAATTGATGAAAATTATCGAGTAATGATCAGTCCTGTATTTTCGGAGCCTGAGCTATCTTCTCATAGTATTCTTCAATTTGAAGGGCAATATATTAGGTTGCCTGATATGCAAAAGTTTTTTCCGGCTCAAGAAAACTTGGCTAATCATAGGAAAAAATATGGCTTTCAATATTGAGTTTTTTATAGAGGGTGATGTGGTTTATGCTTTTAAATTTATTGCATTTCAGCTTTATAGGATAGGTAAATGAGAAAAGGCTCTTGATCTACACCCTGAATACATACCTTTGGAGATTTTGTGAAATTTGATGACATAGTAATTTGCCGCCAACTTGCGGAACGGTTTATTGTTACCCGTGGCGGAGGAAATGTTGGTAACCAGCTTGGGGATGGTGGTTCAGCCGTTGTTTTTTCTTGGGATCAGTTAGACGTAATTCGCGCCCTCAAAGTTTATGACCCCAAGTTTTTCAACCCAGAGGTGGAGGGTGCCGAATGCCATCGGTTAGAACTTCAGAGGCGATTGATCGATCAGCATTGCCCATCAATAGTTGATACATTCGCAGTTGATGAAGAATTCAACACTTGCTTTGTAACGATGGAATTCTTTCCGGGTATTGAGCTTAAAAAAGTGATTGAAAAAGTTCCTGATAAAGCAATCGCATCGCTAATTCGTCAACTTGTTGAGGCAGTGCGCTTTCTTGAAAAGAATAATTTGGTTCACCGAGATATCAAACCAGAAAATATCCTCGTTTCATCGGACTTTACTCAATTGAAATTGCTCGACTTAGGAGTAGTAAGAGAAATTTCAGGCGACGAAGACCGTGTCGATGGCACCGACCATGGCGAGAAACGCCCTTTTATAGCTACTGCCCAGTACAGTTCGCCAGAATATTTGTTTCGTCTCGAACCACCATCAATTGCACTGTGGAAAGGTCTCACCATTTATCAAGTAGGTGGCGTACTCCATGATTTAGTCTGCAAGAAACCACTTTTCGAGGCAGCTGTTGCTGCGGACAATAAATACGCATTGGCAATGGCGGTTATGCGTGAAGTTCCCGATTTTAGTGGAATATCTTCCAACGTTTCAACTTGGGCTGCGCTTGCAGCTCGCTGCCTTACTAAAGATAGTAATTTTCGGCTTCAGCTTGTTAATTGGTCTGACTTCGATGAACATGTTGAGTCAGCGATGGAAAAATTGAAGCGAACCCTAACCAAGTCCGCTACAAGTGCGAATCATGCTGAACTTAATGAAGCTCAGATAAAAAAACTGCAAATTTCCCGTAAGAAACAATACGATGAATTGATAAACGAATTGCGTAATAAGCTTATCAAAGAATTCTCGCCTAATTTACGAATTTCCGACCTGGGCAATAATGAAGGTAGTGCTAACCTCTTCCTGAAGCTCGAAGCTATAGAACTTGGAGTGAAATTAGCTATAGAACATACGTGGGACAGCGGAATAAGAGAAGAATTTGCTACTGTGCGATTAGCTGCTGATGCAGCCTTGGAGCAAGAGAAAGTTAATTTCAGCGGTGAACGACACGCTATTGGTGAAATCAATATCGATGGTATTTCACAGCAAGAATTTTTGGAAACACTTATTGAAGCTGTGAGTAACATACTCGTCAAACATTCGGAATTGAACGAGACTGGCGGTATCGTAGATGGGGATGATTTAGTTGTGCTTACTTGGCCAATTTTGGTCTGACTTTGTGGGAGATTGAAATGCAGGGTAATTGGTGGACTAGGCCGGAACAGATGGATGAAGACCAAAAACGTTTTGTTAGTTTGAATGCCGATGGCAAACATTTGGTAGTAGGCCCTCCAGGTTCAGGTAAGACGAATCTTATAGTAATGAGAGCGCGTTATATTTATGGATGTGGGCTTAAAAATGTTTTGGTTCTGACATTTACTCGAGCTTTACAAGACTTTATCCGCACAGGTGTTGGAGAAAAAAAATATTTTGAACCTGAACAGATTCAGACTTTCAAACGTTGGGCTTTGTCACATATCCGATTATACGCTCCAGAGCAGTTAATTTCGTATGATAAGAACGGAAAGTTTGAGGAAGACAGACAAAAAATTATCGAAATGCTGAAGGTGGCTAATCGATCTCTTGGCGGAAAAAACCTTTATGACGCAGTGTTGGTTGATG
Source organism: Methylobacter sp. (assembly GCF_030680395.1). Lineage (GTDB taxonomy): Bacteria > Pseudomonadota > Gammaproteobacteria > Methylococcales > Methylomonadaceae > Methylobacter_A. Next base: position 194,252 of record NZ_JAUXVR010000025.1, read on the forward strand.
AAGTACAGGATTTGCACATCGAAGAGGTCAAAGCACTTATGCAAATATCTGAACGTATCACTGTGGCTGGCGATTCGAAACAAATGATTTATTCCGAATCAGGGCAGACCATCCCTTTATTAGATGACCTTGGCTTCAGCAAAACAACATTGCGTTATCATTATCGGATTGGCAGGGCTATTTCAGATGTGGCAGACAAAGCTTTGCAACCTGAGAATGATGCTGACCGTCTACAGACCAATTGCAATTACAAGGAAGATGAATTGCAATCGCGTGCTGAATTATTGCAGTTTGCAAGCAGGCAGGAGCAGTTCGATGTGATGTACAAGACCATTGTGTTGCAGTTGAGATCATATCTTGATGAAGATGTCGGTATCTTGGTGCCGCTTACTACTATGGTTACTGAGCTACAAGGAATGTTTGACAAAACTCCATTGGCGAAGTCGGTCGCCTACCACAATGACAACTCTGTAGAACAGTCATTTCAATCAGGAAAGCGGATTCATGTCATTGTCTTAAAATCGGCTAAAGGAACTGAATTTCGAGCTGTACACCTCTATGGGTTGGAAGAGCTAAAGTTCCCTCAGGTTCGGCGCGAACTCTTATTTATGGCTATCACTCGTGCTAAAACCGCACTGACTGGCTATTACTCGGGTAGAATCCTCAAAAGCGTCGAAACGGCATTTGCCAAGGCACAGACACCGCCCTCTCTAGCTGATCTATTTTAAGGTGAGTCTTTTATGAATCTTTCTTGGTATGCATTAAACCGGCAGGAATTGCCTGATGTTCTTTTGGGGGAATTAAAGCTCTCAAGTCGTCCTATGAGTGATCCATATCCGACTGACTCTGATGTTGTTTTGGGTATAAGCAATGCTGAACGCGGTAGTGAGCCGATTGTCGCAGTCGCGTTGGTAGGGGCTACAGGGAAAGAATTATTTTCATGGATTTCAACGTATGCCGAGGAAATATTTCCTTTGACCCAGTTCTGTAGAGTGTGTTCCATTGAAGATTGGAAACAATTGCAGCTCCAGACGCACAATGAATCAATGATTGGTGCAGTTTCGTCAATTTGGCCTTCAGTTGTACTTGGCGAGATGCTTGGACAAGCAGATGCAGACACCAATGTTGCAGGAATTCCTCTTGCGCGGGCAGCTGCTTGCTTTTCGTTCGCAATTGCTAGAACCATACTTTTGTACCCAAGTCATGAAATTGCTCTAAATAGGTGTACAGAGAGGATGGCTATGGTCGAACGTGATTCTCGGTTTGGGCAAAGACTTATCACTGTGGAATCGTTAAAAAAAGTATGTTCAGTAGCATTGCCCTTACAAGATGTGTTGGATGAGTCGCTGAATATTGTAGATATAGTGCTACAAATAGTGGCCGCAATAGATAAACAAGCAGCAGACTTTTTGGTTGCAAACAATTCGCTATTGAGTGATTCTGCTGAAGATCGTGTGGAAGGGTTTGATAGTGTAGTTGATACGTTATTCGAAAAACTTAATTCGAATGCCATTAAACGTGATGTGTGTACGGTTACTCTAGCTGCTGCTGCTATATTGGCAGGACGAGGCACCAGCCACATTCAGCTGTTGGCAACAGTAGCGAAACGTTTCCCCGAAACGCTTGTCTGGTACGGTTTGCTGGCTGGTGTACTTGGTCCACGCGGCTGGGATAAGGCTTGGAGACAACAAACCAAAAGTATAGAGCGTTCTTTAAGACAGTTTTTTCGACCAGATGAGCCAGTTTCTGCGGACATATGTTGGTCAGAGTATGAGTGGTTAAGTAAAACGTACAATTCGATGGAAGTTCTGAATGCCATTCCAAAGAGTGCGCCAAGAAGTCTTGCGATAGAGTTACTACCTGGAGTAAGTTGTCAGTTTCGTTTTGCGGGGCAAGGTTCCAACGCAAAGACTATTGATGATCATCAAGCTACTGAGATGAAAGGGAAAATAGAAGTGCCAGTTATCACTGAGAGCGTGCTTTTACAAGCAGTAGATCTTTTGGCTGATGTACAGAAGCTCCTTTTACCACATGGGTTACCTCGTGGTCACCGACAACTATCCCTATTCGAAGGAGACTCTCCTACAAAGCCAAGCCCATCATCACGACGGAAATCTAAAGATAAATTGTAAAGGCGTAATTTATAAAAGAGACTCTAATATGGATAGGTTCGATAACTCATTAGATGCTAGTAATATGTACGTTAAGTAGTTACTCGTATACTACAATTTTTTTTGCGGGAAAAACCTATATGCCTACTTTATCCATTCACGGCGATGTCCATATACCTGACAACCTCATTCAGGCATTGGGCTTAAAACCCGGCACCGAACTGGCTTTTGAACGTCAAGGCGACGCGATTGTCATGCGCCCGGTAAAAAAGCCAAACAAAATCTCACGGGTTGAAGATGGCCCCCAAATACTGGGCTATACCGGGCCGACAGTCACATTGGAAGAAATGGACGACGCCATTGCCAAAGGCGCGGCGCAATCGCTGTGAAGTCGGTCGATACCAATATCCTGGTGCGCTACTATGCGCAAGACGACCCTCTGCAATCGTCCCTTGCCTTGCGCGTCTTCAGTGATGAACCCGATCTGTTCGTGACAAAAACAGTTTTACTTGAGTTTTTCTGGGTTTTGACTCAAGCCGACAAATTCCGCTTTCCGCCTGAACAAGTCATGTCCGTTTTCGAACATCTGCAAGGCTTGCCGAATATTGTCATCGAGAATGAACTTTCGTTCCGAACAGCCGTCGCATGGTGCCATGCCGGTCTTGAGTTTCCAGATGCCTTGCATTTGGCGGCTTCTGCCGCTTGCAGTGCGTTTTTGACGTTTGATGACCGTAAATTTTCGCGTCGGGCTCAACGTCTTAACTTGACGCCGATTTGTGAAATTCCTACATAAAATTTTTCTATTCATCTTAGAAAAATTAGAATTGGGTGCTGCCTTTTTTCTGACGGCTAAGAGTAATACCCTTGATAGCGAAGTTGCTCTATTCAGTTGCGCTTGATGTAAAAATCAGCTCGTTCATCAAAACCATGCTGCAAAGAAGCGGAGTTAGCGAATTCCCCATCCAATTGTTAAACATTGCACCATAACTGCCGCCACTTGGTAGCTATGGGCGTTGTTGCCGCGTAATCGAGATAAATTGGGTTATCCAACAGGTTTTTAAGTGTATAAACTTCTTACTTCGGTTTCTTTATACGGGACGCAGTTTAAAACCGCGTCCCGCTCAAGGTTGCAATAGTGTTAAATCTTAACCGACAGCCCTCAACGCCCCCTCAGGAAACTGCATGGTCATGCAATGCAGGCTGCCGTACTGATGCACCAAGGGCTGACACGGAACGCCGATAATCTTGCGATCGGGAAAACAACCGGCCAAACGTTCCAGCGCAACCGCATCCATCGGGTCGCCGTAAACCGGCACCATGACGGCGCGATTGATAATCAGGAAGTTGGAATAATTGGCCGGGAGTTGTTGTCCGTCCTCATCATGAATCGGTTTCGGCAGCGGCAACGGCACCAGATGGTAGACATCTCCATCCTGGGTTCTAAGCGCCTGGAGTTGTGTTTCCATGAATTTCAGGCTGTTGTAGTGCGGATCTTGGGCATCGTCGCAGCTGGTGTAAGCGATGGTATCTGCGGAGCAAAAGCGCGCCAGGGTGTCAATGTGGGCATCGGTATCGTCGCCGCTCAGGTTTTCCTGGTCCAGCCAGAATACCCGTTTTGCGCCCAAGTATTGGAGCAATTGCTGTTCTATTTCCTGTTGGCTCAGGCCTTTGTTCCGGTTCGGGTTTAACAGGCATTGTTTGGTGGTCAGGAGGGTGTCTATGCCGTCGCTTTCGACGCTGCCGCCTTCCAGAATGAAGTCTATATCGGTGTGGCTGGCGCCTTTAAAGGGTTTGACGTTTAGCAGTTTGTGATTAAGTGCGTTGTCGCTTTGGTGCGAGTATTTTCCGCCCCAGCCGTTAAAATGAAAGTTCATGTGCATAGGAACGCCGTCTTTTTCGACGGTAAGAAAAACGGTATCCCTGACCCAGATGTCATTCACAGGTGCATGAATGAAGTCGATGTTGTCGGTCTTGCTTATTAAGGTTTGGATATGTTGCTGATGACTGTCATCCCTGCAAACGATAAGCAGTTTTTGGTATTGGCTGATGGTATCGCTAATGACGCTGTAGGATTGCTCTACCGAGTCAAGGTTGCGAAAATCGCCGGTTTTATGCGGCCATGCGATTAATACGGCGGATTGTTTTTCCCACTCTGCTGGAAATCTATTCATGGTTTTTAGTTCCGTGTAATTGAAAATTTTCCGGCTAAATGCCGGAATTAGATTGAAACAACATTTCTTTGGCGTGCGCCAGTGTATTGGCGGTGATATTGACACCGCCGAGCATTCTGGCAATTTCTTCAACACGCTCTTCCGTTTCCAGTAAGCGGACATTGGAAGAAGTCATATCGCTTCGGTTGTTTTTTTCAACGTAGAGATGGTGATGCGCTTGTGCAGCGACTTGTGGAAGGTGAGTGACGCACATGACTTGCCGGTTATGGCTTAAGCTGCGCAGTTTTTGCCCGACGATTTCGGCAATGCCTCCACCTATGCCTGAGTCTACCTCATCAAAAATCATGGTCGGGGTGGTTTTATCACTGGACGTGGTGACTTGAATAGCCAGGCTGATGCGCGACAGTTCGCCGCCGGAAGCCACTTTAGCCAGAGGTTTTGCTGGCAGGCCGGGATTGGCGCTGACCAGGAATTCGATTTTATCTTTGCCGTTCAGTTTGGGCGTACTGCTATCCAGTGCGCCTATGTCGACCAGAAACTCGCCTTGCGGCATGCCCAGTTCCTTGATCATTGCTGAAATCTTTTGTTGCAGCTTCTTGCCGCCAAGTTTGCGTTGTCCGGACAGTTGCGCGGCCAGTTGCTGGTATTGGGCAAGCAACTGTGCGACGCTTGCCGTTAAGGCCTCGATACGCTCGCTGCTGTGGGCCAGTCCGTCGAGTTCCTGTTCAAGCTTACCGACCAGTTCCGGCAGTTCATCCGGGGTAACGTGATGTTTGCGGCTCAGGCTTTGAATGATGCCGATCTGGTTTTCCAGCGCTTCCAGGCGTTGCGGATCGGCCTCTTGCGATTCGAGAAAACGGCGTAACTGAAGCGATGCTTCTTCAACTTGGATCTGCGCCTCGGAGAGCATGGTGCAAATTTCGTTTAATTCGGGTGCAAATTGGGCAATGTGGCTTAACTCGGCCAGGCAGTGATTCAGCATTTGATTGACCGACTGCCGGTCGTTTTCATAAAGTATATCGACCTGGGCTTGGCCGGTGCTTAATATCTGGCCCAGATTGGCAAGTCTGCCGTGTTCTTCGGACAGCTCGGCATAACTGAAATTTGCCAGATCCAGCTGCTGCAATTCTTCAAGCTGATAGCGCAGCAATTCTTCGCGTTCGGTTTGATCGACGCTGGATTTAATCAATCCGGCCAGCTCCTTACTGGCTTGATGCCATTCCCGGTAACAGGTATTGACGCTGTCCAGCAGCGGTTGGTTTTTTGCGTAGGCATCCAGCAAGCGGCGTTGCTCGTCAGCATTGAGCAGGGTCAAATGCGCATGTTGCCCGTGAATTTCGACCAGTTTTTCGCTGAGTTCCTGCAAGGCCTGCAAGGTCACCGGGCGGCTGTTGATATATGCTTTGGAGCGTCCGTCGTGATTAACAATGCGTCGGATCAGGCATTGCTGATCGGCATCCAGTTCATTGTCTTTGAGCCATTGCTGCGCTTGAGGCGCATCGGCCAAATCGAATTCCAGGTTGATCTCGGCGCGTTTGCAATCGGGACGCACGTAGCCGGAATCGGCGCGGTCGCCCAAGGCAAGTCCCAAGGCGGTTAATAAAATAGACTTACCGGCTCCGGTTTCGCCGGTCAGCACTGACATGCCTTTTTCCAGGTCGAGATCTAACGATTTAACGACGGCGAGGTCAATAATATTAAGATTTAATAGCATGATTGTCGGTGTGGTAACCACTGCTCCAGTTTAATTTATGCCTGAGTATATAAAAGAAATCATGGCCTTCCGGGTGCAAAATCCTAATGGGTTTGGGTTCTTTTTTAATCAAAATCTTGTCGCTGATCAATACTTTCGGAATTTCAATATGATCGCAAGTCACCAAGGCGTTGATTTGTTTAGTCTGGCAAAAACTGATTTCAATTTCAACCGAATCATTTATCACGATAGGCCTATTCGATAAAGTATGGGGATTGAGAGGCACTAATACCAGAGCATTTAACGCAGGATGCAAAATCGGTCCTCCTGCGGACAGGGAATAGGCGGTTGATCCGGTCGGGGTGGAAATAATCAGGCCGTCGGAGCGTTGCGAATTTAAAAACACATTATCGATTTTGGTGATGATTTCTATCATGCTGGGGGTTACCCAACGGTGGACGACTACTTCATTGACGGCGGTCTCTTCGTGGATAACTTGCCCGCCGCGAATGATTTTGGTGCGCAATAAATAGCGATTTTCTTCAGTGTAATGACCTTGAAGAATGCGCAGCAGCTTATCGGACAGCTCGTTGGGCGATATATCCACCAGGAAACCCAGTCGACCCAAGTTGATGCCAATCAATGGGATATCGTATTCAACGATAGCGCGGGCGGCAGCAAGAAAAGTGCCGTCGCCGCCAACGGCGATAACCAGGTCGCAGTACTGAGCCATCGTATCTATCGGGCAGGATTTAACGGACGGGGTATTAATAAAATGAGCGCTGTCTTTAGCGACAATAACCGTGTATTGATGTTGTTTTAAAAAAGCATGCAGGGCAGTTAAAGACGTGGCGATGCTGGGGTCGCTGGGTTTGCCTATGATGCCGATGGTCTTAAAAGGAGTCTGCATTATTTAGATAACAATCTGGAAATGAATTTGATTATACAAAAAAAACTAGGTAAGACTACGAGTATTACAACTTCATCGGATATTTTGGCTGCCGCGCAGCTTGACCTTGCCTTTTAGCTTGATATTTTTGAATAATGGACACAATCTATAGATTGCCGGAATCGATTAATAAAGCGGCAATATACACAGAGCATCGTAAGACAGGGTGTAAAATTATTAAGTCAGGAGAGTAGCCATGAAACAATTACACAGAAAGGACCTGTTCGGTTGGTCGGAGTTTAATCGGGAGCGCAATCTGGATTTTCATAGCGTGCTTTGGGTACGTGACGGCGGTAATGTCTTAATCGATCCTTTGCCGATGTCAGAACATGATCACAGCCACTTGCAAAGCCTGGGCGGGGTAAGTTTTATCGTCATTACCAATAGCGACCACTGCCGTGATGCAGAACATATAGCCGACGTTACCGGCGCGGCGATTTACGGCCCGGCAGGCGAGGAAGAAACGTTTCCGCTGTCATGTGCCCGTTGGATTCACGATCACGAAGAAATTGTTCCCGGCTTGATGGCCTATCAGCTTAACGGTTCTAAAACGCCGGGGGAATTGGCGTTGCTTTTGGAACACAGTACGCTGATAACCGGCGATTTAATCCGTTGCCATATCGGCGGCGAATTATGCCTGTTGCCGGACGCAAAGCTGACTGATAAAAATAAGGCCATTCAATCGGTCAAACGCATTGCCGAGTTGCCTGATATTAAGGCCGTATTAACCGGCGACGGCTGGCCGCTGTTCAATCACGGCAGTGAAGCTTTGCATCGTCTGGCAAGGTCATTGAACCATTAGTGAACAACCAAAGTTTCTTCTTCAATGTGCCGCTTGACGCGGCATCTCAAGTCATACAGCAGGTTTTGTTAATGTGGGTACAAAAAGAGTTTTCATTATCAGCAAAAAGCAGGGGATTTCATCTGATCACCGGTGAAATCCTGAACGTTATTCCGGAATTGGCTGCCGTACAGTGCGGACTGCTCCACCTCTTTATCAAGCATACCTCGGCATCGTTGACGGTTAACGAGAACGCCGACCCAACGGTGCGCCAGGATATGGAAAGCCACTTTAATCGATTTGTACCGGAAGGGGCTCCCTATTATAAGCATGGCTATGAGGGAGAAGACGACATGCCGGCCCATATAAAAAACAGCTTGCTGGGTTCCAGTTGCACCATTCCTATCACCAAAGGCGTGCTTAATCTGGGTGTCTGGCAAGGCATTTACCTGTGCGAGCATCGTAATCAGGGCGGTAGCAGGAGGATTGTAGCCACGATTCAAGGCCAATCTAAAACCGAGGACAGATAGCGCTTAACGCTTAAATAGTATGTCTGCGCATTGCCGGCAGTTCGGATTTTGCAAGCTTTGAGTTTCCTGATTAGCAGGATGCTTCAGCTAGCGCCAAAAAACTCGTCATTCTGGCAGGGATGCCGGAATCCAGTCACATGGATGTGAGACTATGGCTTGGCATCAAGCCTAAATCATGCCACAGCGGTATCGGAAAGTTACCATCCCTGGCTCTGGAT
>NZ_JAUXVR010000028.1 GCF_030680395.1 Methylobacter sp.
CGGCCGACAGTTCCAGCCCGACATGCCGCCCAAAGGTGGGCGAACTGCGCCGTATGTCCACGGCCACGTCAAAGACCGCGCCTTGCACCACGCGCACCAGCTTGCCTTGCGGCTGCCGGATTTGGTAATGCAGGCCGCGCAATACATTTTTGGCCGATCGGCTGTGGTTGTCCTGCACGAAATCGACATCGCGCCCAGTGAGCTCGGCGAACCGGCGGCGGTTAAAGCTTTCAAAAAAGAAGCCGCGCTCGTCGCCGAACACCTTGGGTTCGAGGATCAGGACCTCGGGAAGGGCGGTGGTGGTGACTTTCATGAGGGCTCTCCTTCTTTCAACAAGCGCTGCAGGTATTGCCCATAGCCGTTTTTGGCGAGCGGCTGCACCAGCTTTTCCAGTTGTCCGGCATCGATGAAGCCTTTGCGATAGGCGATTTCTTCCGGGCAAGCCACTTTCAAGCCCTGCCGGTGTTCGATGGTCTCGATGAAATTGCTGGCTTCGATCAGGCTCTCGTGGGTGCCGGTATCCAGCCAGGCATAGCCTCGGCCCATGATTTCCACATTGAGCTGGTTGCGCTCCAGGTAAATGCGGTTCAGGTCGGTAATCTCCAGCTCGCCGCGAGCCGATGGCTTAAGGTCGGCGGCCATATCGACCACCTGGTTGTCGTAGAAATACAGGCCGGTGACCGCATAATTGCTCTTCGGCTGTGCCGGCTTTTCTTCGAGGCTGGTGGCGCGGCCCTGCTTGTCGAACGCGACTACGCCGTAGCGCTCGGGGTCTTGCACGTGGTAGGCGAAAACGGTTGCGCCTTGAGTGCGCACCATGGCTTGCTCAAGCTGGGTTTGCAGGTCATGGCCGTAGAAGATGTTGTCGCCCAGCACCAGCGCGCTTGGGGCGTTGCCGATAAAGTCTTTGCCGATGATGAAGGCCTGGGCAAGGCCGTCCGGGCTGGGTTGCACGGCGTACTGCAGGTTCAGGCCCCATTCGCTGCCGTCGCCGAGCAGTTGCTCGAAGCGCGGTGTATCTTGCGGGGTGGAGATGATCAGGATATCGCGCATGCCCGACAGCATCAGGGTGCTGAGCGGGTAATAAATCATCGGTTTGTCGTAAATGGGCAGCAGTTGCTTGGAAACCACTTTGGTCACCGGGTAGAGCCGGGTGCCGGAGCCGCCGGCCAGAATAATGCCTTTGCGTTGGGTCATAATGGCCTCTCAAGAGTTTCGGTCAGCATGCGCGTGATACCGCTGTGCCAGTGGGGCAGATTCAAGCCGAAGGTGTTTTGCAATTTGCGGGTATCCAGGCGCGAGTTTTTAGGCCGCGGGGCTGGCAATGGGAATGCGCTGGTAGGTACGGGCTCGATCGCATCCGGCGCAACCTTGATATCGAGACCGGCTTGACGAGCGAAATCAATGACGAAACTGGCGTAGCCGTGCCAGGAAGCCTCGCCCCCTGCCACCAAGTGGTAGAGGCCGCTTACATCCGGACGCTGCAAAGCCGAGCGAATACTGTGGGCGGTTACGTCAGCCAGCAGGTCGGCGCCGGTAGGTGCACCGATCTGGTCGTCAATCACTGAGAGACGATCCCGCTCTTGGGCCAGACGTAGCATGGTTTTGGCAAAATTGCCGCCGCGTGCGGCATAAACCCAGCTGGTACGGAAGATAAGATGTTTGCAGTCCATAGCGCGAATGGCCTCTTCACCTTCCAGTTTGGTTTTACCATAGATACTCAGCGGACCGGTAGGGCCGGTTTCCAGCCATGGCTTGTCACCACTGCCGTCGAATACATAATCGGTAGAGTAATGAATGAGCCATGCCCCGCTACGCTTGGCTTCTTGGGCCAGAACACCGGGAGCCATTGTATTGATGACTCGGGAAAGTTCTAACTCGTTCTCGGCTTTATCGACCGCAGTATGCGCAGCGGCATTGACGATGATATCCGGTGCGACGATGCGGATGGTTTGAGCGATGCCTTCCAGGTTAGTGAAATCTCCGCACAGTTCCTGACTACCGGTCCCCAGAGCCACCAGCTCACCCAACGGCGCCAGACTGCGTTGCAATTCCCAGCCGACTTGACCGCCTTTACCGAACAGGAGAATTTTCATGTCGAGCTATCCCTGCCCGACACCCTGCGGGCGGCGATGCCGTACAAATACGTTCCTGACGTATTTGTCATGTCAAGCTACCCTTGCCCGACACACTGTGGGCGGCGATGCCGTGCGAATGGGCTCCCTGCGCACTTGTCATACGGCACGCCCTGTATAGTTTTTTTCAACCCATTCGCGGTAGGCACCGGATTGGACATTGGCGACCCAGCTCTGGTTTTCCAGATACCACTGCACGGTTTTGCGGATGCCTGTGTCGAACGTTTCCGCCGGCTTCCAGCCGAGCTCACGCTCTATCTTGCTCGCATCAATGGCATAACGGCGGTCATGGCCGGGACGATCGGTAACGTAGGTAATTTGTTCGCGATAGCTCTTGCCGTCGTCTCGAACCCGCAGTTCGTCGAGCAGCGCGCACACAGTGTGCACGATGCCGATGTTGGGTTTTTCGTTCCAGCCGCCGATGTTGTAGACCTCGCCGACGTTGCCGGCGTCCAGTACGCGGCGGATGGCGCTGCAATGGTCTTTGACATAGAGCCAGTCACGGATTTGCCGGCCATCGCCGTATACGGGCAGGGACTTGCCTGCCAGCGCATTGACGATCATCAGCGGGATGAGCTTTTCCGGGAAGTGGTAAGGGCCGTAGTTGTTGGAACAGTTAGTGGTGAGCACCGGCAAGCCATAGGTGTGATGGTAAGCCCGCACCAGGTGATCGCTGGCGGCTTTGCTCGCCGAGTAAGGACTGTTGGGCTCATAGCGGTAGGTTTCGGTAAAGGCCGGATCGTCTTTAGCCAGAGAACCGTAGACTTCATCGGTGGAAACGTGCAGGAAGCGAAAGCTTTGCCCGGCTTCGTCCGGCAGGTTGCTCCAGTAGGCGCGCACCGCTTCCAGCATCCGGAAGGTACCGACGATGTTGGTTTGAATGAAGTCTTCCGGACCGTGAATGGAGCGGTCTACATGGCTCTCTGCGGCGAAATTGATGATGGCGCGGGGCTGGTGCCTGGAGAGCAGACTGGCTACCAGATCAGAATCGCCGATGTCGCCCTGCACGAAAAGATGGCGCTCATCGTCAGCCAGTGAAGCCAGGTTCTCATGATTACCTGCGTAGGTGAGCACATCGAGATTAATGACCGTTTCGTCGAATTGTGCCAGCCATTCCAATACAAAATTCGCACCGATAAACCCGGCACCGCCCGTTACTAAAATCATTCAATATACCTGAAATATCCGTTCTCTCCGCAAGGATGTTTGCCGAGACGCTTTTGCGCTTTTTTATGACCTACCGAGAAGTCTGCTGCCAATCAGTCGTGCTTTGCTTATCCTTTATTCATTCTAACTTACAGAGATAAGATGGGGCAAATTTCTTATGTCAATTGAGAATAAAGTGACTGTATTGACGTTCATTCTGACAGTCCTTTTCCTCGAAACGCTCGCGCATCCACTCAATAACCGTCAAAAATCGTACTTAAATACTAGTTTTATTTTGACGGATAAAGGTAAATCCGTTCGTCCTGAGCCTGTCCTGAGCTTGTCGAATGAGATGAGCGGATTTACGCGCTGAGCTAAACAATTTTTACACGACATAACAAGACTGAGTACTAGCCTCGCCCAGTGCTCGCCTGATTAGACAATGCTGAGAATCTTAACCACATCCCTCATCCGCTTGCTAGCCTGCCAGCCAAGTATCTTCCGGGCTTTTTCCGGGTCTCCCTGACTCCAGGAAATCTCATTCGGCCGCATGAGCTTATCGTCGCGCACCACGTGCTCAGTCCAGTCCAGTCCGAAACACGCAAAAGACTGATCGACAAAATCCTCAAGCGAATTGGTTTCCCCTGTGGCAATAACGAAGTCGTCTGCGTAGTCGAGCTGGAGGATCCGCCACATTGCCTCAACGTATTCAGGCGCCCACCCCCAGTCACGTGAAATGCTCAAATCGCCCAACATCAGCTTTTCTGTCGATCCGCATGAAATTCGATATGCGGCTTGCACAATTTTCTGCGTTACAAAGCGCGCCGGGCGAAGCTCGGATTCGTGATTAAATAAAATACCGTTCGCCGCGAACATTTTATGCGCTTCGCGGTAATTGCGAACCAGCCAGTGCGATGCAGCTTTTGCAACCGCGTAAGGACTTACCGGATTAAAGGGCGTATGCTCATCCGCCGGCACGCCCCCGGTATCACCAAAACATTCGCTGGAACTTGCGTGGTAAAATCTCACAGGCATATCCAGGAAGCGCAAAGCCTCCAAAATATTAAGCGTACCAATAGTAATACTCTCAATCGTCTCTGAGGGCTGCTCAAAAGACAAACCAACAGAAGTCTGACCGGCAAGATGGTAAATCTCATCCGGACGCACTTTCGAGATCACCGTAAGCGTACTCTTGAAATCATGCGGCGCCATCGATAACAGACTGACCTGCTGGGCAACACCAATACGTGCGAGCGAATCAAATCTCGAAGCGCTTGCATCCCGTGATGTACCAAACACCTTATAACCCTTGCTCACCAGCAGTTGTGCGAGGTAAGCGCCGTCCTGGCCGCCAATACCTGTAATAAGCGCACTTTTTCTCGCCGGCATGGCGGCATCCTTATTCATGGTAATCGAAAGCGGCGTAGCCATGCTTTTTGACGAGCTCATCGCGCTCTGCGCTCTTCAGGTCTTCGCGTACCATTTCTGCCACCAGCTCACCAAAGCTGGTCTGGGGCGTCCAGCCAAGCTTCTCCTTGGCTTTAGTCGGGTCGCCAAGCAAGGTTTCGACTTCAGTAGGACGGAAGTAGCGGGGATCGACCTTCACAATGACTTTGCCATTCTGGTCTGTGCCGGTTTCTTCTACCCCGTGACCTTGCCAATCAACCTGAATGCCGAGCTCCTTCGCAGCGGCATTGACAAAATCACGCACGCTAAACTGCACCCCAGTGGCAATGACGAAGTCTTCAGGCTTCTCTTGCTGAAGCATGAGCCACTGCATTTCGACATAATCTTTAGCATGCCCCCAGTCGCGCAAAGAGTCCATATTGCCCAGATAGAGACTGTCTTGCAGCCCCAGCTTGATGCGCGCCAGGGCTCGGGTAATCTTGCGGGTAACAAAAGTTTCGCCGCGAAGCGGTGATTCGTGATTAAAGAGAATGCCGTTACAGGCATACATCCCATAAGCTTCCCGATAATTGACGGTGATCCAGTAAGCGTAAAGTTTTGCCACTGCATAAGGGCTGCGCGGATAGAAGGGAGTGGTCTCTTTCTGCGGAGTTTCCTGGACCAGGCCGTAAAGTTCGGAGGTGCTAGCCTGATAGAATCGGGTTTTATTTTCGAGACCAAGGATACGGATAGCTTCGAGGATGCGCAGAGTGCCTATGCCGTCGGCGTTGGCTGTATATTCGGGCGTTTCAAAACTCACCGCCACGTGACTCATGGCGGCGAGATTATAGATTTCGTCGGGCTGTACCTGCTGGATGATGCGGATCAGGTTGGTGGAATCGGTGAGATCACCGTAATGCAGGATGAAGTTTTTGTTCTCGACGTGCGGATCCTGATAAAGGTGGTCGATGCGGTCAGTGTTGAAGAGCGAGGCACGACGCTTGATGCCGTGCACTTCGTAGCCCTTTTTGAGCAAAAATTCGGCAAGGTAGGCGCCATCTTGACCAGTGATGCCTGTAATAAGTGCTTTTTTTGTCATTTTCTTGTTCCCTATAAATTTAAATTAACACCGTCGAGGTCAATAGTGTTCGATAAAATGTTGTCATGAAGGGAGCAAAGCCATTCTATTCCTTTTCAACCGGCAGCACCACACATCCGACATCCCGTTCTGCCGCGCTGAGCTTAGCATCACAATCAGGTGATGCCTGTAACACAGTGTCCGCGCCTGATATACTCTCACGCAACATATCCTGCCATGAGAGCTTTCAGTAGATGCGAAATGCCACTTTGCAAGCGCCCGACAATGAGGCGCTTTATCTATTCCGAGAATAGACTGTAATCCCCAAGCCTTCAAAGTCATTAAGATCTAATTTAGCCGCATGATATCGGGATCGATACCTAGCCCTATCTCGAACACCTTCATTACCTAATCAAGTAAGTAACTGTGCGCGCAGTACCCGGCACACACCATTCAATGCCGGTTCTCGATTGAAAGCAAGAATGATAGAGGCCGTTTTTATAGCTTCTGGCTACGTCCCAACAACGTAGATATCTTACGATTCATAATTACCCGTCTACATCACCTATGAACCAAGGTTAATCCCACGATTATCCAGCAAAGCAAGAACCTGTGCTACGCATTCCTTTAGTGGCAGACTACTGGTATCAAGCGACAGCTCTGGGGTTTCCGGAGCCTCGTACACAGACGAAATGCCAGTAAAGTCTTTGATCAATCCTTGCCGCGCCTTGGCATAAAGACCCTTCACATCGCGCTGTTCACACACTTCCAGCGGACAATGACAGTAAATCTCAATGAAGTCTTCCGGAGCAACAAGCGAGCGGACCCGAGCGCGGTCAGCACGATAAGGTGAAATAAAGGCCGTCAGAGCGATAACGCCAGCCTCAGTGAAAAGCTTGGCCATTTCGCCTATGCGTCGGATGTTCTCCACGCGATCCTCTGACGAGAAGCCAAGATCAGAGCACAAACCATGCCGCACGTTATCGCCATCGAACACAAAGGTTCGGCAACCACGTTCATATAACGCCTCCTCAACTGCGTGAGCCAACGTGGATTTGCCAGATCCGGATAGCCCGGTAAACCAGAGAATGAAACTTTTGTGGCCATTCATCCGCTCCCGCAGCAATCTGCTCACAACGGCTTCGTGCCAGTGAATATTTGAGGTATTCATAAGCCCCTCCCATCCCCAAAAAACTCTTCGATAGTCGCACAGATATATGCAATTTCGTCTTCGGTCAAAGCGGGATAGAGGGGCAGTCGAACGAGCCGATCAGAAAGATCTTCGGTAACCGACATCGCGGAACCGGCACGACCGAACTTTCGTCCTGCGTCTGTCGCATGTAAGGGGACATAGTGAAACACTGCATTAACCCCCTTCGCTTTTAGTGCCGCCAACAAGGCGACCTGCTCATCGTGAGTTCTTGTTAATAGATAAAACATATGGGCATTGTGGGCACATTCGCATGGGATCATGGGAAGGGAAACAAAACCGTTCTTTTCCAAGCTCCGCAATGCCGATTCGTATCGCTTCCAAATTGCCATTCGCCTGCCGTTGATTTCATCGATATGTTGCAATTGTGCAAAAAGGAAGGCCGCCACAAGCTCGCTTGGTAGGTAGGATGACCCCACATCCACCCAGGTATATTTATCCACCTCGCCCCTGAAAAACCGAGAACGGTTGGTGCCTTTTTCGCGAATTATCTCTGCCCTCTCGAAAAACCGCAGGTCGTTAACGACCAGAGCCCCGCCCTCGCCGGAAACGATATTTTTGGTTTCGTGAAAACTGAAGGCAGCCAAGTCACCAATGGTACCGAGCTTTCGGTTTTTGTAGGTACTGCCGAGTGCCTGCGCTGCATCTTCGATAACAAGCAGGCCATGTTGGCGGGCCATCTCCATGATGGTGTCCATCTCACAGGCCACCCCTGCATAGTGAACAGGAACAATAGCCTTGGTACGAGAACTTATTGCCGCCTTGATCAGACTCTCGTCCATGTTCAGCGTGTCTGGCCTGATGTCCACAAAAACGGGAATGGCTCCGCGTAATACAAAAGCATTTGCTGTGGAGACGAAAGTATAGGAAGGCATGATAACTTCGTCACCCGGCTGAATGTCCGCCAAGATGGCCGCCATTTCAAGCGCCGCTGTACACGAATGGGTGAGAAGCACATCCTTGGCGCCCAAATAAGCCCCTAGAAGTTCCGAGCATTTCTTGGTGTAAGGTCCATCACCTGCGAGCCGCCCGCATTCAAGCGCCTCACGAATGTATTCAATTTCAGTACCTACCTGGTGGGGAAAATTGAAACGTATTGTCATTATTTGAATTTGATATGTTTAATATGCTGGAGCTTATGGCGGAACTTTGTCATTAGAGGCTCGTGTAGTACAATTCTATCCATGAACTGTAGTCAGCTACCGAATAAATTTAAAAAAGATTATCAAGGATAGGACCCATAATGTCAAAGCTAGAAAAAATTTGCGCGGCGTTTTTTGTTGCGCTTATCTTGTGCTGGATGACGTTTGACAATCTCATAGGCATAAGATTTACAAACTATGATGACATGTGGTTCTCAGTTGTTTCGTTCAAGGATTACTTTGCAGTTGCCGGTGAAGATGCCACAAATACAGGCCGCTTCGGTATGTATTACGCGACAGTATATTTGATGATTTCAAATGCGTTATGGAATACCCCAATATTGGACATTGCCTTGTATGGGGCCGTAGCCGCAGTCATGGTTGGCATATTGGCTCTTGCGCACTATCTTGGGCATGTCCGCTTAGGCTTGCTTTTCGTGACATTATATCTGTCATTCATCCCGGTAACATATCATTTCAACCTGTTGGTATCTTATCCATTTCGGTACACATCCGGCATTCTTCTGTGGTTAGCGGCGCTCTTTTCAATAGAGACTTATCTTCGTAACAAAAAATCCGGTTATCTATGGTTTGCGTGTGCGCTTTCTTTCGTGGCTTACACCCATCATGAAACACTTTTTGCGATCTTCGCTTCGACAAATATTATTTTCGCTGTACTTCGTCAAAACGGAGGCACGCTAAAGCAGCGACTGTCCAATCCAGCCACTCTAGCTCTTCTTGCTACCAGCCTTGTTTATGCTGGAGTTTTTGTTGCTTGGTATATGGCGCACCCTACGACTTACGCGGGCAATACCATTAAAATTGATGCAGTAGGCTTCCTATCTGGCTATGCAAATGCCGTAGCTTATTATGTCTGCGCCTCACTTCCACTTTTTCATTTTTTTAACGGTTACGTTTTGCCATTTATTGTAGGCGGCACTGATCTGTATTCGGCCATCGCTGTGGCGCACGATTTTGTCTCCATGATAGGTAATATTGAGGCTGGACAAATTGCTCGATCTTGCCTTGTTGCTGTAATATTCTTTATCACCATAGATAGACTTCCGCCACTCATCAATTCAGCAGCACTGAAAGGAATTGTCGCTATCGGACTGGTCATCTTGATCCTACCGCCCGCAATCATCAGCTTTAGTCAAGCATACCAATTATACGTCCGGGGGGGCTATGCCCCTCTCCATATTACTTTCTTCAGTTATTTCGGATCGATTCTGCTGATTTGCGCAGCAATTATTTTTGTATTGAAATATCTATCATCTAACCTACAAAAATTAGCGTCGTACGGTCTTGCACTAATCATCGGCATCGGCGCACTTACCACTGATGTTTTCAATGCCCAAGTCTCTGAAGCCATGCACCTTAACAGCGCGCGCTGGAATGTGGCCGCCACGCTAATGCGTCACTTACAGGTGCGTAACAATGACAGCTCATTACCCAAACTTGTCATCGCGCCGCAGCTGTGGGATGTCGCCGGGTCTCCCGGTGCCCTGCCAGAGAAATATTGGCAACGGCTATTTAAGCTAAAAACAGGACTCGATATCCAGTTCTCCCCGTTACAATTATCGGATATGCCTGAACTATCAACAACGTTATATTATGACTGCCCAAAACTGAAAAACTGTCTGATTATGCTTCAGCACCAACAGAATCGCATGATCGAGGTCATTTCAACTTCCCCTAGACCGCGCTTCTTAACCTATTCCGAAAATAATGCAACAAAGACAATTAATGTTGTACCGACCCTGCAACAAGCGCCAACGCTGTTTTATCCGGGAATTTATGTGACCACATTACCCAACAACTTCACTGAGCTATCGAAGTGGCGCATTGAAATGTAAGTGTGGGATATACGTGACTGACTACTTACGGCACCAGCAGCACGATACTAAAGTTTCATAATTCTTGTTTAGGACCTTGCCAAACTGAATTCGGTGAGTAAGCCGACTTCCTACAGACGCTAATTCCATGCGTATTCAAAGCACGGGTTATAAGACAATACAAATGATTTCAATACTGATGCTGTCCGACAAAAAGATTGGCTTAGTAATTATTAATATGGCAGCTGTTCATGTTGCGATTTCAAATTGATTGGAGACCGGGCAAGTGATGAGTGAAACAATGGCAAAAAACGATTACTTATACAGCGTTGTAATTCCTGTTTATAACAGTGAGGCTGTCGTAGCGGAAACAGTCGCGTTGGTGCGCAATTTTTTTCTGTCACAAACACTGCGGTTTGAGATCATTCTGGTAAATGACGGTAGTCGAGATAGTAGCTGGAGAGTAATTTCAGATCTGGCGAGAGACTTCCCTGAAGTCGTTGCAATTGACTTGCTGAAAAACTATGGCCAGCACCATGCTAATATATGCGGCTTCCGGGAAGCGAAGGGAGATTACCTGATCACCATGGATGATGACCTGCAGAATCCCCCAGAAGAAATTGGTAAATTGATCGAGACTGTTATGAACGGCTACGATCTAGTTATTGGCCGCTTCAAAAGCAAAAAACATTCACTCGTTCGTCGCGTAGGAAGTCGCCTTGTCGGCTGGTTGAACAGGAAGGTATTCGATGTGAAAGATGACCTCATACTGACCAACTTTCGAATCATACACAGGGATGTCGTTGACCGGGTGTGCCGAGATCGTTCATTTTCGCCTTATATACCCGGACTGGTGCTTAAATATTCCGCTCGCCGCTGTAATGTCCTGGTTCGCCATCTCCCCCGGCTAGTGGGCACATCGAACTACACATGGCGTAAGATTATGCGCCTGATGACGACTATCCTCTTCAACCACTCGTCAATTCCCCTGCACTACGGTTCTGCCTTTGGTTTCGTGGTCGCAAGCATTAGCTTTTTACTAGGCGCTTTCTATTTATTGGATGCCCTGTTTAACAAAACCGTAGCACCGGGCTGGGCTACTTTGGTAGTTTTGTTATCTTTCTTCAACGGCGTATTGATTCTGATGTTGAGTGTAATCGGTGAATACCTGATCCGTGTACTGCGAGAGGTCGGCTCCCAAACTCAAAATTGTTACGAGATCAACGAGATCGTCCGCTAATGAATCATTTGTTCATCACCGGCGCTCAACGTTCAGGATCGACTTACCTCTATCACATACTTGACGAGCACCCGAAAATTAGTATGTCGCGGCCGGTTCGCCCTGAGCCGAAATTCTTCCTGGACGACCAACTTTATGCAAAAGGGCACGCATATTACGAAAACGCCTACTTTAGCGGTCATAGTAAAGAAACCCGATATCTTGGCGAAAAAAGCACGTCCTATATTGAAAGTGTAGTAGCTGCAAACAGGATTCATCAGTTCTATCCGAACGCACGAATATTGATGATTCTGCGCGACCCTGTGATTCGGGCCTATTCAAATTACCGCTTCAGCGCAGCACACCAACTTGAGGACCTGACATTTGAAGATGCGTTGAAAGCCGAGCCGATTCGTTTAGCCGATGCTTCATTCTCGACATCGGTCAATCCCTACGCCTACTGCAAACGCGGACACTACATCGATTATATCGAGACTTACCTCACTATTTTCGACCGCAGCCAACTTGAGATTCTGATTTTCGAAGAGCTCGTTTGTAAACCGGAAAGTGTGCAGCGCCTTTATCGCTGGCTGGGTGTTGATGACGACTTTAAGCCGGACTCTTTTGGTAAAATCTATAATCCTACCGTCCAAAAAGAGCAAGATCATTCCAAGACCTTTCGTTCTCTTGCGTTAGGATACCGGGAATCCTTGGAGCAGCTAGAAAACCTGCTTGGACACAGAATCGAAACGTGGCGTCGGCACTGGGATAAACTGTGATTTTCACCAGCGTATTTTCTCTACAACTCGCATCGCATTAGCCATCGCCAAAAGCCCAACAGTAGTTCCGGGCAAAGAAGGGAATGTGCTCGTATCCACAATATGCACACGCTGCCAAGCGCTGAGCCTACCCAGATCGTCAGTTTCAAGATTATCGCCACCCCCGGCTCTCATCGGTAACGAGCCCCCCACATGGTACGAACCACTGTTATTTTTTGCGAACGGGATGATGGGCAAACACCCGATTTTCCAGCATATTTTCAACAGTCTTAAAGCCGACAATGCAAAGACCAACAAATGAGAGCCTGATTTGTGGTGACGTGAATGAAGATGATTGGTGTTCGATTTTTCAGCGGACTGAGTGAGCCAGAGCTCGTAATATCCGGCATAATCAGAGTGGAAATTGACGAATGCCAGCATCACATGCTCGACCATAAACTGCTTCACGCGCGCCGCCAAACCGCTAGCACCCGGCTGAATTTTGAGCTTCTGAAATAGCAGCTCATTAGCTGTTGATATTTGCACATGCGTCCAATGCTTGAGCCATCCCCCTTTAAACTCTAAAAAAATTCCGGGCTGTGTATTGCAGTTTGGCCAGTCTATCGGCAATTTTCTAAAACTGAATACAGGCATCACATAACCGCCTCTAGTCTTGAGCTTTACTTTTTCATCAAATATTTTTAATGAATTTAAAACTATCCGGGTGCTATTGACAGCACCCGCCGCAATAAATACTCTATCGAATTCACCGATATTTTCGCACCCCTTCGCATCAAGGTATTTAACCTTGACTCGATCATCTGCTTCCGACACGTCCAGAACAAGGCACCCCGATTTGTAATCAATAACCCCTTGATTACTTAAAAGTAAAATATCGTCGCTAGCTTTATAAATGGATTTGTAAACACAGCCT
The DNA here is from genome assembly GCF_030680395.1 of Methylobacter sp. GTDB lineage: Bacteria > Pseudomonadota > Gammaproteobacteria > Methylococcales > Methylomonadaceae > Methylobacter_A. The sequence continues at coordinate 12,844 of NZ_JAUXVR010000028.1, forward strand.
GACATACACTGACCGCAGTACTTGCAACCCACAAACTTATCCGTAGTTTCTGGGCTTACAAGCAATCTCGACTGACCAAAAACAAGCGTATCTTTTTCAAGAATCGATGCATTATTCAGCCGATCAAGAACCATCCTTTCGGCTTCATTGAGGTGAAGCGCCTTTGGATCGCTTTGTAAAATTTCAAAATTTAAACTTAATCCATCCTCCTTTGCCGAATAAGGAAGGTCCGCGACCGCTATTTCGCAATATTTATTTATTTCATCGATACTAACAGGCCAATCGTTTACATCACACGCTTGAGGAGGCAATGATGCAGCCCCCCAACCCACGCTAAAGCCCCCTAAAGCGTAGCTGAATGGCGGTAGATTTCCTTCGCTCTCAACGGGTGCATCGCTTCTAGATTTTCCGTAGAAATAATCAGAGCCAAAAAGCAGCTTTTTTGGTATCGCATCACCTTTATCAACTGTAAAGTTTTGACTAAGCGCCTTTCTTTCTTGCTCCGACCACTCGCTTGGATTTTTACCTGCCAGGGTATTTGCCAGATTGGATCGCTCCAAATCTAAAGTTTCTCCACAATCCAGCACAGTCGGTTTAAAACCAAGCTTCTGAAGCGCCTTTACCGCACCGATTGCAGACAACCCACTTCCTATCACCGCCACTTCAATGGTCATAACCAGTCGCTATTAAATTAATTGATTTGTCGCATTTACAATCCGTTCCAGGTCGGCGTTACTTAGACCGGGAAAGCACGGAAGAAAGATGCCATTATGATAAATTTTCTCGGCCACAGGCGTCATCGTCTTATTGGGGTATTTCTCCAGAGCAGCAACCAATTCCAAACTGGTTGTTGCGGTATCGATCCCATGCCTTGCAAAAACTTCTTGCGCCTTTTTGGGATCTTGCACCATCACCAACTGCCAATAAACATTGGCGGAGCTTTTAGTTGTTTTTGGAAATTTATCCAGATCACATCTGGCCTTCAAAAAATTCGCGTTATCAATGCGTATCTGGTCGCTCGCAGAGACTCCATCAATATGAGCAAGGCCAATATTTGCCTGGAAGGAACTGTAGCTGGAAAACCACACCTTTGGCAGCGTTGGCAACCTGTCTTTATTGCGAGAACCCGTCTGCTTAAGTGTCGCTTCTGGATTAAATCTTCGCATGATTTGCAATAACGGGAACACGGCAAGGGAAAAAATCAACCGGGTTGTAGCAACATTTCTAACCAAATTCACCCAGGCTTTTTTGATCAGGAATTTTCGGTCTGCCAGTGAAAGACCCGCCTGTGATTTTTTTAGCGCCTCATACGTTGCGGTGTCGCTTGTTATCGCAAGACCTCCGCCAAGGGTATCCAGCGTCTTTATTGAGGAACAGCTATATATCCCGACATCCCCAAATGTACCGACACGTTTGCCATCGAAACTGCCGTTCAAACACTGGGAAAAGTCCTCAATAATGAATATTCCCTTGTCTCTGAAGAAATCAACCAACACCTTCATATCAGGTACCAACCCAAACAAGGTCGTAATGACCACAGCCTTTGTTTTGGGGCTTGTCTTGCGATGAAGATCATCCAACTGAAAGTTTAACGTATCGATGTCCCAATCAACATAAACAGGAACAAGGTCTAACGCTAAAATTACATCAACTATCCCTTTAATTGTAATGGGCGGCAAAATAACCTCGCTACCCTTTGAGAGATTGAGATTTTTCAGCGCGAAATAAATTGCAGTTCTTGCAAATGGAAATGCCACACAATATTCACGGTCGCAATACTCGGCAAACTTACTCTCAAATTTTTTGATTGTAGAATGATCATCTAACGGCATAAAAAACGAAGTCATAAAATACCCAACGCTTTCAATAATCTTGTGGTAAATCATTCCTCTAGGAATTTTATCAAGCGTAAATTTCATATTATCCAATTTTCCCAACAGCTTAACTCTATATGTGGACCAAACACCTTCTCGTCTATCATGGTGTATTCTTTTTTTGTTCGACAATCGGCAACCGTTTTAAGACCGCAAAGGTAGATATTAAAACCGGATTCTTAACATCATACCCTGCCGCTTCAAGTCGCTTGTTCAAACACAAATTTATCATCAGTTGTTTTTCTGCGCCTCGTGGCGAAATTGCACCACTATAATAGTCGCGCTTTGTGGCAGGATCCTGCATAACCGAAAGAACCGCCACATCGGCAATATCAAGCCCGATTGGGTAATTAAAAACCGTTCTGTCCCGAATCAAAGTCGCAAAATAACCTTCCTCGGTTGTTACTTTTACCCCTTTTGGAACCACAGCATCAAGTTCCCGACGTTTCTCAAGCACATAGCGGTATGGGTCCGTGGTTTGATCTCCAATAACAAATTTGACTGCTTTTACAAAAACATGGTCTTCGATCCTGGACAATGAAAACAACTTTCCGGGCAGACCGTAAAGGTTGAAGCTAAGCAGCAGCAGCGTCACAATAACCATGCCGGAGAAAAAGTAACGCAGTTTTTTCTGTGGTAAGCCTGACGACAGAACTCGAGCATAACCTACTGCCGCAGCAAAGATTATGAACGGTACATAAGTAGTATGGTAATGAGTTGTCCAGCCGGAAAGCTCCGCTCCACCAGCGTCAAACACAATATTCGGCATCATTGCACCCAAAGCAATAATCATTAAACGGGGTGCTGAGCGTACGAACAGGAATGCGAAGCAAAAATTAACAAAAAGAAATCTAATGAGACTTGCATGGACTGCTGGTTGCGCAAATCGGTTCGTTATCTTTATAAGGTCAAACAGTGACAAATAATTGCTCTGATTGCTACTTATAGAAGAATCTGTCGACTCAAAAGTAAACGTTATGCCGACAGCATAGACTGCAAGACATGCCCCTATAAAAATCAAGATAAAGAATGTGTTACGTGCAAGCCCCTGAGTTCTGAACAGCATAGAAAAAGCTATTAAGAACCCGCCTGCGAATAGCGCACTTCGCTCGTGAATGGATGCGGTCACAATCGCAACAACCACCACGCCAGCCAGCAACCAGGGTGAATCGGGCTGCCTAAGCAAATGATAGCAAAGAGCACATAGCAACAATCCTGCAAAGAGAAACAGCCTGTCGAAGTAGTATTGGCCATCCAGTGCTTGTGACCAATTGGGGTATGCAACTACCAGCAGACAAAATAAAATAGCGTGTAATGGCGCAACACGGATAGATCTTAGAAAGAAAAATACGACTGCAAGCAATCCGAAAAAAGAAAAAATATGCGATGCTGGAGCAAGCAGTTCTGCCGGAACAATACGAGCCATTGCCCCTAGAAAATAAACTATATAATAGGCATGGTTATGTAATATGTTGCTAGCCCAAGGTTCCGTTGGACTCAAGTCCATTGCGCATACATCTTCCGGAACAGCAAAAAAAGAGCGCATAAAATCCTGGGAGCTATGATTCGCAACTGACAACGGTTTACCAATGTTAGCAACATTGTTGATAGCCTCAACATAAAAAGTAGCATCAACCTGCCTCAGATACATGTAATTCTTTTCGTAAACAAAAAGAATTAGATAAGACCCCAGCAAAAGAAGAACAAAAATTGCGTCCCAGGACAGACATCGCTCCAAATACTGCTTGGAAAATATTTTTTGCATACTACCTTCTACATTTTTAACATTTCATATCATTGACATCCCAACCTTTGCCGCTGGGTCGTGAGGAAACGAAGCTATTTTATAGTTATGGCTTCTGACTCAGTTTTGAATGGCGTGCGCCGAATATTGCCAACCTTTGCGCCATCGTTGGCAAATCGAGTTATTTTTTAAATGGATAAAACGACATCTGCGTATCAAGTCCTTCTTGGATGCTTCGGAAAACACGGCCAAGTCTCAAATCTGGATCGCTGTATTGGTTATATCCTGTTTGCTATCCTCAAGAAGCCGCTCGACATGACAGCTTTGCTCTAAGAAGATGCCTGGAAACTTCGAATGCAGACCAGAGAGCCAACCAGGTGTTTCTATTCAATTAACATTGGAACTCTAGGATTTAAAAGATAAATCAAAAACATTCGCTAAAAATAAGACATTCTTTTTGCGTTTGATTTCACAATATCTAAGTAATATCTCTAATTCTTCTTTGTGCATTAATTTAGTGGAAGCGTGAGCATCAGGCCTGCCAAGCAGAAATTTACCAATATTGTTTAATAGACCATGACGACTGATACCCACAACCAACTCAAGCTTACTGTTTTTCTCCCTTAGTTCGGCAAGGAGTGTATCTAATTGTTCTTCTTCAAAAGTACAAAATACTTCGTTAGCAACGAGAACATCAAAATCAACTAATCTCCAATCATCCACATCAGTTAATGCAGGTATGATGTCATAACCGATAATGTTTGAGTTAGGAAGGAGTCGTTTTAGTTCACCGTTACCACATCCAAAGTCCAGCACTACAAGCCCTGGCCTCTCCAAGACACCAACCTCGATAATGCAACGTAGAAGCTGTCTAAAGTAAAATTTCGCCAATCCCGCATAATCAGTCACGCCTTTAATCATAATTGTTTCCTCCTTATATTTTCTACCATTGACATAATAAGTGCTCCATAATTGACTCATTGGAACTCATTTCCATAGTGACTTGCATTTTACGTCACCTTTGAAAGCCCTGATTTCGGGAGAAGCCCGATCCCAGTTTGTTTTAACACCGCACCAACAACCCCCATTAGCAAAATTGCTACCGTCAGTGCCAGATATCCAACCGCAGCCAAAGCAAATCCAGCTTCACCAGAATACCCAAGGAGCGTAAAAACATAGGCATAGGCACCTTCTCTCATGCCTATTCCTTGAACAGAAACAGGGAGCAGCCTTATCAACTCAGCCAATATCACCACAATACCGAGAGCTGCCGGTGCAATCTTGATATCCATGGTGTAGGCTAAATACAGTATTGCGACATACCAAATGCCTAAGGCTACCATCGACAGAAAGAAAAGTTTCACAAACTCTCCCACAGATTTAAACCGGGAAGCTCTCCAGCATGCATCTATAACAATCTTGATGTTGCGCCGCCCTGCAAACCACCCAAGTCGCCTGATGCGCCCCATTAGAACCGGCAGCCCCCATAATCCCATCAGTGCAACAATTATTGCACCTGCCAGCAGATCAAGTACCAGAGAACGTTGCCCACCAGTCAGTAGATAACAGAACCAAAAAATTAAATATCCTAATAAGTAGGAATACAACCCCAACAGTCGCTCGCGGAAAAGTGCCAGTAGAACAAAATAACGCCGGCCATTCTGCCGCAACATTATAAACCGGTAAACGTCCCCACCAATATTCGCCGGTGTAAACGTATTCAAAAAAGTCCCCATGCAAAAATATTGTAGATGCCACCGAAATACCCCAGGTCGTGCGGCACGCACGAGCATAAACCAACGGTATGCCATCGGAAGATATAGACAGGCTGCAATCAGCACCGCCACACAAAATACCACTGGATTCAAAGTGACAAGTATGCGGGACAGCGACTGCCAATCCAAAAGGTAAACCGCGATCCCCAGTAAAACAACTGAGGCTATCAACCGTAGCACTGTCTTCATCTATATTTAAAACCTATAGGAAGAGATAGATATAGGATTCGTTTGTCCCAATAGCTAAAGGAATCGGAGAGCAAGATATGAAATAGGGGTCGGAGTTCATATATCTGTAAAATAATGAGCTTAAGCTTAATGTAATCCAGCACGTTTTTAAAAAATTGATAGTCCAGCACCCGAGTGAACTCACTAAAACAATTCTGGTATCCCACTTCCGTATATTGAGGCTTAAAAGAGTTTCCAAACATGATTGGGGGTAACAAAAAGTACTGAATAGAAAAGCTTAAGCGCAATAGGTAGAAATATAAAAACAAATAATAACGATCTAATGCCATACAAACCTCAATTTAGATTTTCAATACAACCAGTTGTCGTCCAATTCTATCGGCATTCGCCATGATTGTCAGAGTATGCGATTTTTCCGGCAGAACCGGTAAACATGCACCATCGACAACATAAACGCCATCCATACCCTTAACCTCACCCAGCGGAGAAGTTTCGCCAACAACCGATGACTCGCGCATGGGCAATGTGCCTGCATAATGAATATCGCCACCGGGACGGCCAACCGTGAAGCTTCCCGGCAGCAACATGCCCCCGAGACGCCAATAGGCTTTACGTACTTTCTTGGCTGCCTCATTCATTAACGGCATAACCTTATCGTCGTATTTTCCCGATATGACCAGCGACTCATCCCTGCCCAATTTTGCTCCTGCGACAGTCAGATGGCCCGGCAAAAAAATGTTACCGACCACACAGGAACTTAATAACCCCCGCAATAAATCTATGCTATATCGTCTTCGCAAAGGCACATGGCGCGCGAATTCAGAAAGAGGAATACCTGTCGTTGCAAAAGTGGAGCCGAACGCCGTGATATTGTCATAGAGCGCCAAAGCAAAAGACAACTGTCCCAAACCAAATCCCGGCAGCCTTGGCGCTCCCAACAGCCTTGGCAACCATAGCAAAAATGCAGCAGTTGGACACGACAGCACAGGCACAGTATCCCTATAGTCCAGAGCTTTCAGTACTATTCGGGTAGTCGCTAAGGTGCCGGCTGCCAGAACGACCTTGTTTGCGGTTATTGTTTTTCGCTCGTTACTCAAGGTGTTTTGTCCGCTGACGCTCCAATAGCGGTCGCAACGGGTCAAATCATCCACCACAAAACCGGAGATCTTAGTAAAATTCTCATACTTATAAAGTTCCGGCAGATCATCAACCGCAGAGTATAACGAATGCCGCTGGCACCCCCAAAGACAGTTCCCCGAAAGATTACATGCTTGCCGCCCTGACATATCTTCACTCAATACGGCCACTCTGGATCGACCCAGCCTGAATCCCTGTGAATTCAGTTTTTTTCTATGGTTTAAATAATGCTGAGACAAATGGGTATGCAACATATCCATCGGTATCGCAGGCTGCGCGTCTTCATCCAGACCGAAGTAGTCGGATAAATCGTCATTAGCTCTACCGCTAATGCCCATTCGTTGACTGACTCTTCTATAAGAAAGTTCCAGTTCGGACGCTGAAAATGGAAACTTGGCGATTTCGGTAGCTGAGAAACGCGCCACTCCGCACCCCCATGAATTTGACAAACCACCTGTCGCCAACGATCCGACCGAGATAAAGTCTTTTCCTTCTATTTTGTTACTGCGCTCAAATCCATCGAAAGCAAAAGCATGTGAAGGCACCCGCAATTTAGGAGAAACCGCATCACGCATCTTAAGCGCGTGAAAATCTTTGCCGACCATCCACTTCCATTGTTCGGCATCATTAATACGCGCCGAAAGAAAGTCCATCTCTGGCGGCTGTATGTCTGGTCGCTTGCCTCCGTCTACCATTAGCACTTTCAATCCGGCCTCAACCAGTGGAAAAGCTGCCGAAACCCCTGCCGGACCGCTGCCAACAATAATAACGTCGAAATCAGGGATCATAATATTCCCTTTTCTTGGCTCAAGGTAAGCCGGACCAAGGGTGAAAATAACATTCGCGATATTCGCCAACACACTTCACATAAAACAGCATGAGTCATCGAAAACAAACTATACAACACCCCGTGTCCACGCCCAAGAAAGCGATAAGCCCCGACTGGGGTTGCCTCAGCCAGCACGGTCGCGGCATCCAGTCGCCATAAATACTCTGCGCTCGTAATTTTGTTAGTCCACGAGGACTCGTCAAGCAAAGACAAAAAAATGGGGTAGCCCAAAAATAATTTTGGTAAATCCAAGGCCTGTCCGCCGCGCAGCTGTTCTATTACACGGATGTAACGACGCAATACAGCACTGCCCGGCCTCTCTTTCAATATATAACCAAGCATTGCCTGTCCTTCCCGCAGCAAGCGCCTTCTTCGATCATTACCTGATGGGTGCATTCCCGAACGTAGGGGGCGTAACTCAAGGCCAAGCTGGTTAAGATCGGGCCGCGTTTCCATGACAGGTAAATTGAAAAGAGACTGCAAACGCTCCAGACCTAACCGGGTTCGAAATTTTTCCCCAAGGATGAAAGTTAACGCGTTGATAACTAAGACAGGCACGGGCAAAAATCCTCGCCAGCAACGAAGTCGCGATTTTGCAATCGTATCAAGCAATATTGAGAAGGAAACCGGAGCAACTGCGGCGAGACAATACACGTCAGGAGGAACATCACCCCGTTCAGCAATGCGCAATAGCCCCTCTGCAAGATCATCCACATGAATCGGCTGAACCTTGGGTGCAGGTATAAACGCGGGAAGCAGCGGCAAGCGCCTGACGGTACTGACCAACGTTCCGAACAATCCGCGTAACTCGCCGCCATAAACCTGACCCGGCCGAACCACCCAGCCTCCTGCAGACAGCACCTCCTGTTCAATGCGCCATTTGGTTCTTCCGTATGCAGTCGGCGCATCTGATCGAGCTGTTTGGCTGGATACAAAAATAAATTTCGCACCGACTTCCTTGGCAGCCTTAATCAAATTTACTGCGGCGTTTATTTCAGACTTCTTATCTGTGTTATTCGCCAACAAGGTATTTGCGGCCAAATGAACAATTGCGTCTGTGCCAGAAGGCAGTTCTATAAGATTAGCCTTATAAATATCGAACGGAATCCAAAGATTTTCTTGTATTATCGGTGGTTGGCGAGATGCGACGACGATAACATGACCATGTTTATCTCCAATAGTAATTAATCGAGTACCCACATACCCATTGGCACCTGTAACTACAATTTTCATTTTTTATTATTATCTAATTGCCCGAGCTTTAACCGGTCTACTTCTTGTTTAACAACTTCCCTAATTCCGGCATTGATGTCATATCGACAATGCCACCCCAACGCTAGCAGACCGGAAATGTCAGGCTCTGAATGCATCACCTCCCCGTCGCGATAAGGCAGTGCACCGAAGACCAGATGTGCGTTGGAATTGGTAAGGCAATGCACTGTTTCTACAAACTCCCTTATCGAAACAGATTGCCCAGTACCAACATCGAATTCGACGAAGTAATTACTAAAGCTGTCTATCTTTTCTAATAAAACCATGTAGGCTGATATTACATCATCAATATAAATAAAATCTCGTTTCTGCTCGCCTTTTGTTAGTCTAAGCTCTGGGACATTACCAAGGCAACTATTGATAACGTAGGTTGAAAATTTCGTTGGCTCATCGTCTGAACCGTAAAAATGCTCTAACCTGACATTTCCAAATAAAATCTCTTCATGCTTCGAAAAATATTTCCCCCATTGAAGGAACTGATTTTTTGAAAGTGAATATAGATTCAGGTATTTATCCAAACTCGTGTCAGTATTGAGGAACGCCTCGACTCCAGCACGTTTCCCTGCATCAAGCAATCGCAAAGGAAATTCAGTATTGGCTGAAAAAATCTCGCTAACCGACTCATTGTTCCTTCCATAACAAGTGGCTGTATGAATGATAACGTCTATTTTTCCAAATTTACTAAAAAGCCTAGCGAAATCGAGATCTTCTTCTATATCAATAAAAACTATATCTGTGACAATTGACTCTACTCTGCGTAGTGAGGAGGACTTTCTTTTTAAAGCGACCACCTCATAACCATCAGACAATAGTGCCTTAGCCAAATGACTCCCCAGAAATCCTGTCGCACCAGTAAGCAATATTTTTTTCTTCATGGGATTTATGGATTATAACGAACGCGTTTAAATCCGATAATCAAGAATTCACACCAAAAAATACTTCGATCTTTTCAACCACGAAACTCAGCATCTCTTCGTTCAGTCCTGGATAGACGCCGATCCAGAGGGTGTCATTCATAACCTTGTCTGTATTGGTCAATTCACCGCTGATGCGATAGGTGAGACTTTCAAAATATGGCTGGCGCGCAAGATTTCCGGCAAACAGTAAGCGCGTACCGATCTTGTATTGATCCAGATATTTCAACAGTTCGACGCGATTCACTCTCGCCGTTTCGCGAATGGTAATGGGAAACCCGAACCAAGAAGGCTCACTGCCTAAAGTGGCTTCCGGCAAAACCAGGAATTCTTCGCAGGTTTTCAAGCGCTCTTTGAGAAAAGTGAAATTGCGCTTGCGGTCTTCGATGAATGCCGGCAATCGATCCATCTGCGCCAATGCACAGGCCGCCTGCATGTCGGTAATCTTTAGGTTGTAACCCAAATGAGAGTATGTGTACTTGTGGTCATAACCCTCCGGCAATGAGCCCAGTTGCTGACAAAAGCGTTTGCCGCAGGTGTTGTCGCGACCCGGTGCACAGAAGCAGTCACGCCCCCAGTCACGGAAGGATTCAATGATGCCGCGCAGGCCGCGGTCTTTGGTGAATATCATGCCACCCTCACCCATAGTGATATGGTGCGCGGGATAGAAACTGCAGGTAGCGATGTGGCCGAAGGTACCGACGTGCTGCCCTTTGTAACGCGAACCCAGTGCGTCGCAACAATCTTCGATGACCCATAGGTCATGTTTCTTGGCTATTGCCATGACAGCATCCAGATCAAAGGGATTACCCAGTGTGTGGGCGATCATAACGGCTTTGGTTTTTGAGCTCATCGCCGCTTCAATTTTGTTGGGGTCAATGTTGTAGGTGGGGATATCCACATCAACGAACACCGGCACCATGCCGTTATGTAATATAGGGTTCACGGTGGTGGGGAAACCTGCAGCCACGGTAATAACTTCATCCCCCGGCTTCAATGCTCGCGCACCCAGTTTGTGCGAAGTGAGTGCGGTGAGTGCCAGCAGATTCGCCGACGAACCAGAGGTCGTTGTCAATGCATAGGGTACGCCCACGAATGCTGCAAAGCGTTTTTCAAACGCCTTATTAAAGCGTCCAGTAGTCAGCCATCCATCCAGAGATGCCTCGACCATGTTCTTCAATTCACTCGCACCGAGCACTTTGCCAGAAGGCGGAATGACAGATACGCCTGCAGTGAAGGGCTTGGACTCTAATGCGATTGCCGCGTATTCCTCTACGAGGACGGCTATTTTTTGACGGAGGAGATCTTTTTGTTCCATGTCTTTTTTAGTTTGGTTAAATAAAAGTGGTGTTGGAGCTCATTGGTATCTTAGATAGGTTACTGCTCAGTCAGACTTATGAACTCCTTTATGCAATGCTGCCAAAGTTCAAACTGCAACCTTATTTCATCACCAATAATTGATACATCTTCGCCAAACTCAAAATGGTTCCGCTATTCTTCAACGTTTCATGAATTCATGTCGTGAGCTTGGTAATCGGCAATCTGCTCCAAGGAAACTGTTTTCATATTTTTACCGGCAAGCCATTGTTTGTTCCATCGTACAATACTGTTCAGTGTGGCGGGCAGAGTCCATCTCGGATGCCAGTCCAGTCGGGCCTTAGCCTTGGAGCAATCCAGCTTCAGGTAATGCGCTTCGTGTGGATGATCTCCGCCATCCAACATCCAGCGTGCATCCTCACCCCATGACGTGGTTAATTTCTCAACGATCCATTGCACAGGCTTGGCATCTTCATCACTCGGCCCAAAATTCCAACTTTCCGCATAGGCCGCACCTTCTTCATAGAGCTTTTGAGCCAGCAACAGATAACCGGACAACGGCTCCAGCACATGCTGCCATGGGCGGATGGAATGAGGACTACGGATATTAACCAGGTTACCTTGAGTGATTGCGCGCATGATGTCCGGAATGAGCCGATCTTCCGCCCAGTCACCACCACCAATAACATTGCCAGCTCTGCCCGAAGCGATTGCGACACCATGCGTGTTATATTTCTCGGGATGGAAGTATGAATTACGGTAGGCCGCAGTGACTAGCTCTGCGCAGCCCTTACTGCTGGAGTAGGGATCGTAACCGCCCATGGGCTCATTTTCACGGTAGCCCCACGCCCACTCGCGATTTTCATAGCACTTATCGGTAGTGACATTCACCACTGCTTTCACGCTCTTCGTGGCGCGCACAGCTTCAAACAAATTCACTGTGCCCATCACGTTTGTAGAGTAAGTCTCGACCGGCTCAATATAGGAGTATCGCACCAGCGGCTGCGCCGCCATATGAAAAACAATCTCCGGCTTATATTCGGTAAACACTGTGTTCAGATGCTTCAAATCACGGATGTCGCCGATGATGCTAGTCATGCCTTTACCGACTTCAGCGATCTCGAACAGACTGGGTTTCGTTGGCGGAGCAAGTGCATAGCCCACCACCTGCGCACCCATGGATTGCAACCATAGCGACAGCCAGCTCCCTTTGAAGCCAGTGTGCCCGGTCAATATGACACGCTTATTCTTCCAAAAGGTTGGATTCACGACCACACTTTCCATGGCGCTTTACCGGATTGCCATAACTCTTCGAGATGCGTCTTGTCGCGCAATGTGTCCATCGGTTGCCAGAACCCCTGGTGATGAAACGCAGCGAGTTCGCCCTCTTCCGCCAGTCGCTCCATCGGTTCGCGCTCCCAAGTGGTTTTATCATCAACAATGTAATCGATGACCTGCGGGGACAATACAAAGAAACCACCATTGATAATGGCTCCATCACCCTGAGGTTTTTCACGAAAGCTATTAACTTTATTGTCCTGTATATCGAGCGCACCATAACGACCGGGAGGCAAGGTGGCCGTTAGCGTGGCTTTAACTTTCTGCGCTTTGTGGAAGGCAATTAACTCGGTAATGTTGACGTTACTTACGCCATCACCATAGGTCATGCAAAAAACTTCTTCATCTTTGACATATTGGGCCACTCTCTTCAGGCGGCCACCAGTCAGAGTGTCTTCGCCAGTGTCCACCAAAGTCACTTTCCACGGCTCAGCATAACGCTGATGCACTTCCATTTTATTGTGCTCCATGTCGAACGTCACATCCGACATATGTAGAAAATAATTTGCAAAATATTCCTTGATGACATATCCCTTATAGCCGCAGCACACAACAAACTCATTAACCCCGTGAGCGGAATAAATTTTCATGATGTGCCACAAGATAGGCTTGCCGCCAATCTCAACCATGGGCTTCGGACGGACCGAGGTCTCTTCACTGATTCGCGTTCCCAAACCACCCGCAAGAATTACGGCTTTCATTGCTTCTTCCTGTCTAAAAACCTTTCTAACATTTAATTCAAACCATGAGAGTTTTTAGAACCGGGGTATGATTCCTCGATAATAGCCGTCTGCGATGATTCTTTTTGCATATAAATTCGACCAAGATACTCGCCGACAACCCCAAGAAGAAGGAAATTCAATCCAAATCCAAATAAGAGAATTACAATTGCTGCCGCCACGCCTTCAGGGAATGGAATTCCAAGAAACAGTTTTGCAACAACAAAATACGTTCCTAAAACAAATGACAATAGAGAAAAAACAATCCCACAAAAAACAGATATTCTCAGAGGTACAATCGTTCCACTCACTAATCCATCGGCTGCATAGGAAAAATACTTCATCAATCCAAATTTTGACTGTCCCAGCAAACGCGCCCGACGATCATATGGAACCCCAGCAGTTTTAAATCCTAATCTCGCAATCAATCCTGCGAGATATGGTTCAAAAGGAATCATTCGTAACTCTCTAATCACCCTCTCATCCAAAAACCAAGCCCCACTTTCAATGGTGACTGCGTATCCTTTTATGTATCTCTCGATCTCTCTATATATATTTCTGAGAAATCCTATAACGAAACCCTCATCTCGTTTCCTGCGCACACCATAGACAACTTTGGCTCCACTCGCCCATTGTTTAATAAATTCAATAAGCAACTCTGGCGGATCTTGAAGATCACAATCAAACACTGCACATGCACTGGAATTGGAGTTCACAATTCCAGTGAATATTGACTTCATAACCCCGAAATTTCTTGAGTATTTAATTATACTTATATTCGGATACTGCTTTTGTAGAAGAAGTAAACAGTCAAGTGTACCATCAGTACTACAATTGTCTACAAAAAGAAATTCGAACGAATAGCGCTGCTTAAGAGGTTGTATCACATTAGTAAACTCGGAAACAAAACGAGCCACATTCTCAGCTTCATTAAAGACTGGACATAGAATCGTAATAGACGATTGCTTGCTATTCATAAATTTGATTTCCAATTGTGTGTGGTTGACTGATTTCAATTTTTAATTTTAATTTGGAGCTGTTGTCTCTTGAAAAAAACAATATATTTACTTATAAGGAACGTAAAAACTGCCGTGACCAATAATGACATGATGCCAGCAAAATAATCTGAAAGCCCAGTCCGTGAAATCATGCTTAATATATTAATATTTATTAAATATCCTATTCCCTGCATTACAACAAATGCCATAGAGCGCCTTAAAGTCAGTGTACATCCAAACACAAATCTGGCCATCACAACAAAACCTACACATATAGTAATAGCCGTTGCAATTGTCATCGCTAGCCACGGTGCCAAACCAGCAAGCAGTCCCATGATAAATATCAGGTAACAGCATAATGTATTGAAAGAACCTGCGACAATGAATCTAATTGATTCCCTCTTAAGTAATTTTTTGCTTAAATTCTTTATACTGCTCATAACATCGATGTGGCATTGAGTTGTTTAATTTTCGGAGAGCTTATGCACATAGACATGGCCCGCACAATGTGCAAATGAAATATTGAGAACTCTTCTCAGTAATCCCCAATTCACCATTAACGGTCTATCGTCGAATCCGTTATAGATCCACCTGAAAAATCGTCAAGTTTTTTAACATTGCTGGCAATTAACAGAACTAGTCTCCGCGGTGACTAGACCTTGGATCACGCATCCAGTTTGCTAGTGTTTAATTGCAAAAATTAGCTATTCTATTTTTTCAATTAATATATTGTTTTTCAATATTAATTTTATTAAAAAGTACGATTTTAATTAATGCAATTAAGCACTAGTATTTTCAAAATAACCCATGTTATAGTTTTTTGAGCAAAGCCCAGCCTCCCACACGCGAGACTTCTTTATAGTTTGCTGATATGACAGGGGCTATACACTCATTTGCCAATACTGCATCATCACCGTACCTAATTGCAGACAATATTTTAATGCCTGGAATCGCTCCCTCTGCCTGCACCATAATGAAGTCACTATGCCCAACACCTAGAGGAAAATAATTCACCTTATTCCCATGCAGATACCATGCTGCCATGCCCCATTCTGACGTTGTTACCGTTGCACCTATGGGTACATTTTTAGCTATCTCGTCAAACTGTGATTTTTGTCCCCGAGTAAACGATGCCACTTCGGCTCGACCGAAATAATCCCAAAGTGAAATAAAGACCGACTGACCCTTATAGAAATGTGGCACTAATATCAATAACGTTACTGCGATACCTGCAGTAATAGGGAGAACCAATCTATGAATTGCAACATCAATTCTTTCGGCATAAGTATCTTGCGTATTAGCAATCGCTATCAGAAATGCCCCCATTAAAAATCCGTAATAATGGCTATGGTAGTGCGTAAGCCAGCCATTCTTTTCTGCACCGCCCATCGTCACCAAACAATTTATTGCGACAATGGGCAGCACTGCGACAAACACTCTAGGCGCAAACAATGCGGGCAACACCAGCAGCACCAAGTTAAACAACAAATATTCGCCTACCCCAGCTATTTTTGCAGCATAAACAAAACTTTGCCAATGAAGCAACCCAGCCTGCACCCCCCCATTATCTGTAGACCCGCCCCAAAAATATAAGTAACTAAATGTATAGACAGAACATAACATCGCGAAACCAATTATTACAGCTCGTCTTTTAATTGAAGTTCGGGCGAACAGCGAGTAACCCACCGAAAAAATAACGATAGTGACCATATTTCTTTCTGATGTTAGCCCACCCAACACCCCAAATAGAAATGCCAAAAGAAGATAGCGACGCGATTCACTAACAAGGTTAGTATCAACCTTAAAATACTGATGCACATGCAGTACATACAACAATGCAAAGGGGATAAAAAATCTATCTGTGTAAAACTGTCCGCCACTTGAAATTTGCCATGCGGGGTGAATCATACATATTGCTGCCGCTAAAATAGAAACCGCAACAGAGACGCCGGATTTTCTGAGAAAAAAATAGGCCACGCAGGGAATAATTGCAAAAGTTAGGGCCATAAATGCCGAGAGCGCTTTTAATGCACCTATCTTCGCTGCAAAGGGGGCAATCAGATACAGAATGATGTATGCATGCAGAGATGACAGCCAATTGTATGGGTCTGAGGTAAACATTCCCGCCACCAAATCGTGTTGGCAGTAAACCGTAAGCGGCGCAGTACCTAATTTTATCACTGCCCAGTTTTGAGCCAATATCTCACTTGTTGGCGGCAGACCCTTAGCCAAATTGGAAACCACTTCGATTAAAAATGCCGTGTCACCGTAACTGTAAGGCATCATCGACTTGTAATAAGCAAACAACAACCCAAACAGCAACGTCGTTAGCAGATAGACAACGACAGATTCCGTTATCTTAATCTTGCTTGCGAGAATATTTCTCATTAGATGAACCTATTATTTAAAAGAGAATTTTGAAGTGATCCAGTACATCAGCAAGAATAATGAAATGTCTGAGGCCGCCTTCGCGTAAATTGGATTGGGCAATATGAACATGATGCCATACAAGGCGGCGGAAGACATTGGTGTATAGAACAGCGCTAAACCGAAATATTTAATAGCATGCTTTCCAATATCTTTCCTCTCTTTGATCGAATAGGTGAAATGCCGGTGCGCAAAGAAACCAAAGATTGCGGCGACGATTTTGATCAGGCCATTGGCCACTACGGGTTTGTAAGCCAAACTCATCAGAAGAATATAGCCCCCAAAGTCTATACCGTACGCAACTCCCGCCACTATTCCATATCTTAAAAAAACGATTCTGTTCATTTTTTGTTGAATTCCGTTACGCCAAATCCTGTTTGCATGCCATGTCTCGTCGATCTTTTATTTTTCTAGCCGGCACTCCCACATAAACAGAGTATTCTTCTGTATCTTTGGTAACTATCGCATTAGCACCGATTACTGTCCCCTTGGCCAAGGTAATACCAGGCATGATAACTGCACCTGCGCCTATCCATACATCATCATTTATTACAATTTTCTTCGGTCTTACTAATCGTGAAAATATTGGCGGCTGAGCACCATTAATTGGATGTTCGCCTGATGAAATCGTGACGTTGTTGCCTATCAATACATGATTTCCAAATTGAATGCCTCCTACGCCATTAATATAAGTGCCGCTATTGATGCCAAGGTGCGTCCCCGAAACTATTCGTTCAGCATGAATAATTGTAACTCGTGGCTGTATCCAGGCAAATCCGTCTATTTGCTTAAAAAATAGCTTGCTGGCGCTGGCGCGTAAAGCGACGCCCAAAATGGTTGGCACCACCGACAACAATCCCATAACCAGGGATTCCAGTTCCAATCTAACTATGGTTGACAGCGAATAACAACGCGCTTTCTCAATTAAAAATTTTATGTATTCCATGTCTAACCCAATCGATTTCGGTCATGATCGTTAATAGATATTTTGCTCGATCGTATACGCAAGTGAAGTGCATATCTTGGAATGTTGGCAATATCATAGCCAAGAAACGCCAACACCAGCTGCATCCCCATAAGAATGGGTAAAGCCGCCAACATAACAGTGCCTGCCGGGGTAACAGCGCCTTCCTGCGCTGACTCAAACCAGTGGTACCCTCCAAATCCAGTGCCTAACAAGAGCAGAAGCAGTCCTACCGGCAGCTCTATCGAAGCCAATGATAAATCGCGTAAATAATAATTATAAAAAATCCGCTTCATGAAGTTCCGTGAATGTTTGAACAGAAATTCGCCGATGATTTTCGATATTTTTAAGTTGCTGACTTCATCGCCATACTTTGCATCTATCGGCACATCGATCACTACGGCGCGTAGCGTGTTGAGTCTAAACAGCATATCGGTCTCAAAAAAATAGCGGCGACTAATTTTTCCAAATGGTAAATGTTTTGCAACACTAGCGTGGATCGCAGTATAACCATTAGTAGGATCAAACAAATCCCAATACCCTGAAGACAGTTTTGTCATCAATGACAACATGGCATTGCCGAACAGTCGCACCTTGGGCATAGCATGAATTTCTTCGAGATCAAAGAACCGGTTGCCCTTGGTATAGTCGGCTTCCCCCGCAAGAATGGGGCCTACAAAACTTAAAATCAGAGAAGGATCCATCTGACCATCGCCATCGATTTTAACGATGACATCTGCTCCATCTGCAATCGCGGAACGGTAACCTGTCATCACGGCACCGCCTACACCTTGGTTGCATTCGTGATAAATGACCCGAACACGCTGATCCAAGCAATGCGCCTCAACGTGTTTCCCTGAGCCATCCGGACAGGCGTCATCTATTGCGTAGATTCGGCACACCTCATTCCCGATGCTGGCGATTACGTCCAGAATGTGTCGTGTGACTTTGTAGCAAGGAATAACGACAGCGATACGACTGTTGCTAATCGAGGTTTGAACTGCTTCTTGGCTTGATGTCGTAATATTCATTGTCGTAGTGAATTACTTTTAAATTCTAAAGGGATTGACGAATGCCCAGTGACATATACCTCTGCATTAACGGTACTTAAAGGAGCTGCAACTTCCATTGCATGTTCAGACCAGGCTGGCGTGCACTCAAAAGTCTTAATGTCCGTACTGATAAACTGTCCGTTACTATCGAACCAGTTAATCTGAACACGGCCCAATGCCGCCTCTTTAGCGCAGCGGGCGCTAACCGTATTAAGATAACGTCGGCCAGCAGTAACTGCCACTTTTTGGCTTACAGGGGAGTCAACACTTGTCAGGATAACGCCTGTGTTTGCATCATATTTTGTGTTGGCCGCCAAAACCCAACCGTTAATAGATGTAAAATCAGGATTGGTTAGCAACTCGGTCTTAAAATCGGAATTGATTTTAATTTTTCGAACACTAAATGTGCCATATTCTGCAATCTTCTCAGTTGCCTTTTCAATAAGAGCTTGTTTTTTTAGGCCATCCTCACCTGGGCAACAATTAACGCCATTCCAATTCGCATCCAGGATGACATAATTGACGCCCCGCTTCAGTAAAATATCTGAGACATCCTGCTCTGCATGGATTGAAATAACTTCTCTCTGAAACACAAAATTATACCAACACGGGTACAGCGCATCCGCCGAAATCCCTGCCGCTAATGGCTCGGCAAAGACCGCAACCGGGGTTTGTTCGACATTAAGCTGATTGACTAATTTAACCGCACTTTTAATTGGCACTCGAGCCTGCAAATACCTTTCCCTGCTGGATTGATCCGGAATCGATTTGAGAGCAAAATCCGGATAAAATGCGCCCGCATTAAAAAAAAGAAGATTTAAAACCACGGTAATTACTGCCGCAACACTCCATAAATGACTGATCAGCGACCTCGCCGAAAGTGCTGAGCCTAACGCCACACCCATGGCAGCTATCAATATTATCAATGAAGGGAAAGCATATCGTAAATAGCTTTGCGAGCTGAAAACCATTGCAAAAGAAAATATTCCAATCAGAAGTACGGCGATAGCCCTAAACCGCTTAAAGGCAATTAGTGTGATAACAGCAGGAACAAATAACAATAACCATTGAAATCCAGAAGCCCCGGCATTGGCCTCCAGGTATTTTCCTGATTCAAATGTCACTCTATAAATAACGTCCCATGTAATGCCTAAGGTATATAAAGGATTATAAAAATTTTCGGAAGTGATGTAATAAGGCGATTGAAATATCTTATTATACAAAGGAAAAACCGGGTTCCCTGCTAGCCACCAAGCTGTCGCATAAGGGATGACGCCAATCGCCAGGAATAGGCTCAAGCCAAGCACCAAATAGGGTAGACTGGCGGCCTTGTACCACGTCTTGTATCGCCAAGCCAGCAGCAGCAGCAGCCCTGGCAATGTTGTAAAAGTCACCGCTTTTGCAGCCAGCGCGCATCCGAGCAAAAAACCGGCAACAGGCAATTCAAATCTTGGCTTGCCTGAAGTTGAGCAAGAACTGAGAATTGCCAACACCCCCCCAATAACAAACGAGGCCCAAACCGACTCAATATATAAGCTGGAACCTTCAGTAAAAGTTAGTGGCATCGATAAGAAAATAAGAACAGCCCACCTTGCACCAGCGGCCGATCCACCTGCCCATATTACGATGCAGCGTACCAGCCATCCGAGAACAAAAATAAATCCAACATTGATTAACCGAGCCGCCGGTTCGTCGGCCAACATGTAACCAATAGAGAAAATCCAGTCGCCCAGCATAGGCATCACTGCCCATACATAGGTACCGGCATCGAAACCCCATTGGTGACGTAGCGACAGATGCCCGGGGATAAACAGGTGCATTGCCAGAGAGTCGAACCCAACTTCCGGCATCAAAGCGACAACGAAATAAACCAATGCGACAACCGCAATCGCCACATCAAGCGCATTTAAGCCAAACCCAACAGGATTATTTTTGTTAACGCATGCGAGAAAACTTTTGCTTTCTGCTACAACCATGCGCCATCCAAGCGCTAGCGGTAATGCAAGAGCGACTCCATATACCCCCGGATAATTCAAGGGAAAATGAGCAAGCAGCCCGACAGCCGTGCCATAAACGCCAGCCCCAATCAGAAAACAATTAAGCCAAGTTGCGCCGTTGATCTTTAGTTTACCCAGCAGCCAGTAGCCCAATATCGAGGACGCGCCGACAAACCAGAGGGTTACTAGCAAAGGCCAAAGAGCACCGGCACCTATAGCCAAAAATACAGCAACCGCCATCGCTGCCAGACTGGCGTTCAGGTGCAGCATCCTCACTATCAGACTGACGATAATAGCCGCAACCACTAAAAAGCCAAAAAATCTAAACTGTGCGCCTGTATCTGACAAGGGGATTGACTGCGGCCACGATAAATTGAAAAGTCCTATTGCCGTTAGAATAAAGCCTGAAACCAGGGCGATTGTAATTAATATTTTTGAATACGGTTTGTAAAAACTATCCGGCTTTATCATTTTGCTTCCCTTTCTGCTGCCAATCCCGCATAGACGCCGCTATCAACTTCAATGAACTCAACCAAAAGATAACGGGTATCTGGCGGCAGGTTGCTGACTACTTCCTTCAGATTAATTTCATTGGTGCGGGCGCGGTATATCTTTTTAAAATAAACCCATATTCCTGAACGGAGCATCCCATCAAAAAAACTGTCGCCAAAAACAACGATCGGTTGCAATTCACTGCCGGTCGGCTCTTTGGCTTCGTAAATCCATTCAAAAGGCGGTTTATGATCGACATAGTTGTAAGGAGGCTGAACCCAGTTCGGTTTTACGAACAAAGCATTCTCGGTGGGCGGAAAAAAAATCGGCATGAACATAGCCTCTCCGCCGCTTAATGGCTTTTCTTCGATTTCAAGCTTATGTGTCCATACGGGATTGGTTTTCCCTTCCAATTTGCCAATCTCGTTTACGAGCGTACGGGTAACCTCAAACGCTGCCGGATCATTCCAGTGAAAGTCGGTCTTATGAAAAACATTCCGCTTGCTTGCTATCTCCTTCAAGATCGTAGCGCTATCGATGAAAGTGATTTCCTTCATCGATCTCAACCGATCCTGAAGCAGATCTACTTGGCGCGGCTTGGGCAATTGTTTGGCTATGCTTGGCAAATGCTCTGAATAATAGACATCCTTCATCGGGGTGATCATCATGATGAGTTTGATACCCCGTGCTTCAAGTGCCAAAGCAAGCTGGCGGGTTCCTTCTATGACCGCGTCAGCTTCTGTTCGCAGATTAAGCTCAACCTTGGGTTGTTGATCATCCACCACGCTTCGATAGAAAAGCCAGCCGTCACTGCC
This sequence comes from Methylobacter sp., assembly GCF_030680395.1. Taxonomy (GTDB): domain Bacteria; phylum Pseudomonadota; class Gammaproteobacteria; order Methylococcales; family Methylomonadaceae; genus Methylobacter_A. Next base: position 34,697 of record NZ_JAUXVR010000028.1, read on the forward strand.
GACATGTACTCGGGTCGACATACCGAATACCGAGTAATCAAGCTGCGTTTTAGAGCGAATCAGGAAATCGCGGAAACCATAATGATCGTTGAACCACTTAACGGCGTCTCCAGCATATTGACCGATCTCGCTCCAGGACTTCAGGACAGGAACAGGGGCTAACTTCCTGTTTTCTTCCAGCGCCGGCTGACGAGGAAAACCAGTAACCATCTGCACCATCGGCATCCAAATTAAAAGCATGAAACCGATTAAGAAAACCAATCTAAACATCATTGCGTTTCCTTAAAATCGAAAGTAAATAAAGGGGTTGAAACCGTTCGCTGCAATCAGTATGCAGGAGTAAGCCATCAGAGTCATCGCAGTGGCCCCCTGTATGCCTGTCACCATCCACCCGGACACACCCATGAAACGGAGGCGCTCCATCGGAAATATCGCACAAACCGAGGCGACCAGCAGGAATGTAATTTTGTCCGGCCCCAAGAGAATTGGAATCGTCTGCATAGTTGTCTGGTGAGAGCCGATATTTGACATAACAGTCAAATAGTCGATCGCCACAGGTACGCTGGACGCCCTGAAAAAGACCCAGCCTATCATCACCAAAAAGAACGTTAATGCTTGACCTGCCCAGCCCGATGTCGCAAACCCATGGCGAGCAAGAAGCTCCCGCTCAATAATGAGTAAAACGCCATGATAAATACCCCAAATAATAAAACCATAGGAGGCACCGTGCCATAAACCGCAGAGAAAGAAAATAATGAACAGGTTGACGAGAGTCCGAACTCGCCCGGCCCGATTACCGCCAAGAGGGATATAGAGATAATCCCGGAACCAGCGTGATAACGTCATGTGCCAACGGCGCCAGAATTCGGTAATGTTTCGTGACCGATAGGGCTGATTGAAGTTCTGAGGAAACTCGAAACCCATCATCCGACCCAGACCGATCGCCATATCGGAATAACCGGAAAAATCAAAATATATTTGCAGGGAATATGCAAACGCGCCGAGCCAGGCAATCCCGGTGGTCAATTCACTGTGCGGCAAAGCAAATATGCTATCGGCGACGTTCCCTACGCTATCAGCCAAAATGATCTTCTTGCTAAGCCCGATTACAAAGCTGATGAAACCCGAGTAGATCTGGTCGAGCCGCACCTTTCTATCGCGAACCACATCAACGATCTCGGAGTAGCGCACGATAGGTCCGGCAATAAGCTGCGGAAAATTTGCCATATACATGCCGAAGTCCACCAACGACGACGCAGGTTTGACCTTGTGATTATAAACGTCAAGAAGATAAGAAATAGCATGGAACGTAAAGAACGAAACCCCGGCCGGGAGCAGAATTTGCGAGACCTCAAAATGCGCGTTGCTGCTGATCAATGAGGCCGCATCGTTTACCGATTGAACGAAAAACATCCAATATTTGTAGTACAACAACGGCATCAGATTTACGACTATGCCTATAGTGAGAGCCGATTTTCTTGCAATACCGGATGACTTGCAAAAGTACAGTGCCATCAAATAATTAAAAACGATGGATCCGCACAAAATGCTTGTGAGGATGCCGCCATCGGTAAAGTAGAAAAGCAGACTTGCAACCAGAATTACCCCATTCCTGAAGCGTGACGGAGTAGCAAAATACACTGCCATAAATATTGGCAGAAAACCGAAAATGAACGCTGAAGAACTGAATGCCATACTGATAATACCTTGATTTTTAGCTGCTTTGACAGCATCATTTTGTTACTTGGTCAATCTAAACACTAACTGTCCACCGCCCAAATGACCGAACTCGACAGATGCGTAAACTTCGATGCTAACATCTGAAAAACCAGCCTCTTGCATTTCTTCGAGCACATCCCAGCCAAAATCCGTAAACACCAGCGAGCCATCAGCAGAGACGGGATTTCCATGGTATGACGGCGGCAAAATATGCTCTAAAGCACCGGCAACCAATTTTGCGCGAGCAATCGACAAGTCGTTATTGCTGTGAAATGGGATGGTGGCAAGCAGCACTCCCCCCGTCTTAAGCACACGCACACATTCAGCAAAGGCTCTAGCTGGATTCGGGACATGTTCGAACACATCGTTGCTCACTATCAGGTCTAGTGCGCCATCCGGGAAACTGAGATTTTCGACATCTTCATGACGAATGCCTTTGATGATTGCACCACCCTCATATTCATGCCCAAGATATTCGCTGCCGACGATATTATGTTTTTTGAAAGCGGCTGTTGCCCAATTATAAATAGGCGTAACCTGTTCCATAAAGTAAACGCTCTTTTTGTCGTCTACATCCAGCTCCTGCTCGATAAGCGTAGCTATCAGCCGTTGGCGGTTGTTCATCCTGCACACAGGACACTCCAGCCTTTCGCGCCAATTCGGCAGCCAACCATCATCTTGACGTTGCCCCCCTGATTGCATATCCACCAAAAAAGAAACTTTTTTGCGGCACGGCACACAATATCCATCCACTGCAAAAGCTTCGTTTGTTGACGACTCAAGCAGCGTCTTTTCAATCTCTCTAATTTGCTTTAGCAGCTCATTATCCAAAGCGAGAATAAAATTTTCCCGACTTTTAACTGATGTAATTGCCGTTAATTCATCCGCTCGTTTTTTAATTTCTTTCTGTGCCGGCTCCGACCCTGAACAAAGTGAGAGCGGATATGCGCCACGGGTCGTGGATATTGACATTTCACTAAGAATCTCATTCAAAATCTTCCAGGCTGCTTCCGCCCCCCAAGCATTTTCTGTAAACTCCAGGCCGTTATGGCTGATACGATTCCAGAGCGCTTCATCTTTGTATAGCTTCGCAATTGTATCAGCAAACGCTTCCGCGCCATCCGCAACCAGAATGTTTTCATCAGTCGTTAGCGACATGCCTTCTGCTGCCAGCGGCGTGGCCACTACGGGTAAACCGACGGACATCGCCGACCCGATCTTGCCTTTTATACCCGCTCCGAAACGTAGCGGGGCGACGGAAATACGCATTTTGTCGAGTAACGGATTCAGGTCGTCAACAAAACCAAGGACAATAACATCTTCGCAAGCCAAAGCCAGAATCTCGACAGGTGGATTGCTTCCCACAACATAAAAACACACTCCGGGTAAGCGTGTGCGCAGTAGCGGCATTATTTCCGCAACAAAATATTGCACCGCATCCACATTGGGCGTGTGCTGATAACCGCCGACAAAGATAATGTTTCTGCGATCAAAAAAGGTTTTCCTCGTTCCCTCTACATTCATAATTAATGGAAGGACGTGGATTTGTCCGTTAGGCAATTCCGGCCGCAACAGCTCCAGCTCAGCCATGCTAACAACGATAGAGGCGTCAGCCAGGCAAATTGCCGCAAGCTCACGTTGCTTCATTTGCTTTGCTTCCAACATTTTTACTGAATCACTGAGCAATGCAGCTTCGCGCGTCATTCTTAAGAAATGAAGATCCACGGTATGGAAAAGCACTTTGGCATGCGGACAGTATCTTCGAACAAGTTTTACATTATTCTCAAGCACTTCTCCACGAAACAGCAAGGCAAGATCGTAACGCTTTCCCAATTCATTCAAATGTTGCTCTACAGACGTAAGGTATGGCGCATACAAAACCTCTATTCCTGCGCGCTGAAGTGCCGGAGTATAGTCCGGCAGGTACAATAAATTATGTTCAGGAATAAATGTCACCTGAAAACCCATTTCCCGTAACAGCAATAACATATTAAACGTTACTATCGAGCCGGCATCCTGATTGGGCGTAGGAGTACAGTAATCCAACACCAGCACACGTCGCTTGGCCATACGGTCTTTCGCTTGATCGACCTCAACGCCCGGCGCTTGATGAGCACGAAATCTTTCCTGCCAGCGCACAAATAGCTTTGCAGTATTTTCTACCTGATATGCTTTTACGCCTTTTGTAAGATCAGTACCCGAAGTAACGCCCTCGTAGTGAATGACCTCTGAAAGCGGCTGGTAGATAACACGGTAATTAAGATCCCGGATTTTGAGTGCGAGGTCGCAATCTTCACAATAGGCCGGCAGGTAATGCTCGTCAAAGCCGCCGAGTTCATCAAATAACAGCTTGGGAACCATGATGGATGCACCCGAGCAGTAATCCACCTCTCTGGCATAGTTATAAAGCGGTAACTGTGGATCTTGGAATCGCCCAAAATTCCATGCACTACCGTCTTGCCAAATGATACCTCCGGCTTCTTGTAACGAGCCGTCTGGATAAACCAGTTTTGAGCCTACAAAACCTGTGCCGGGGAATTCATGGAAAGTTCTGACGAGTTCATCTAACCATCCCGCTGTCACTTCGGTATCGTTATTGAGGAAATGCAGATATTCGCCTCGCGCTGCCTTGGCGCCGATATTACAAGAACGGACGAAACCCTGGTTTGTTTCGTTTGAAACAACCTTTACACCCTCAATGCTGCTGAGCCTTTTTGTTGTATCATCCGATGAGCAGTCATCGACAACAATTATTTCAAAGGAGCTTAAGGGCAGGTATCTGCAAATCGACTCCAGGCATTGGATCGTATAGTGGACTTGATTGTAAACAGGAATGATGATACTTACCTTTGGCGTATCGAATGACTCAAACCCTAGCAGCCCAAATTGCTTTCTGTTTATCCTTAATAGATGTTCGCATAAGATCTTCATATCGCGGAAAGGTTGTGGCTTCGGTTGCCTGCCTTCCTCGGCGCCACTAAGTATAAAATGCACCAGAGGGTTGGTTCCCGCTACGGCGACATCCGGATTCTGCTCCAAGTACCAGCGGCTGTCGAACCAGGAGTTGGGATTCCTCCCTTCGGCTGCACCTTTTCTCAAGTAATGAGCTAGCGGGTTGAGGCCTGCTTCGGCGACATCCGGGTTCTGTTCCAAGTACCAGCGGCTGTCGAACAAAGGATTAGGATTTAGACCTTCGACTGCTCCCTTGCTCAGGTAATGCGCTAGCGGATTGAGGCCTGCTTCGGCAACATCCGGGTTCTGTTCCAAGTACCAGCGACCGTCGAATAAAGGGTTCGGATTTCGACCTTCGACTGCACCATTGTTCCAATAATGAACTAGCGGGTTGATGCCTGCTTCGGCAATATCCGGGTTCTGTTCCAAGTACCAGCGGCTGTCAAATAATGGACCAGGATCCCGTACTTCGGCTGCACCATTGCTCAGGTAATGAACTAGCGGGTTGATGCCTGCTTCGGCGACATCCGGGTTCTGCTCCAAGTACCAGCAGTTGTCGAACAAAGGATTAGGATTTCGACATTCGACAGCACCATTACTCAAATAATGAGCTAGTGGATTAATTTCCGCTTCGGCGACATCCGGGTTTTGCTCCAAATACCACGCGGAATTAAATAGATTGCTGCTATCTATTAATTCAGTTTGCTCAGCAATAATCCTTTTTTTCCGGTTACTCGGAGCCAATCGTTCAGTGAGTGAACGATAGAAAATACGGCCTCGCCGAATCAAGTTGGCATTGGGGATAATCTTGTCATCCTGTGTACTCACTGTATCGTTAAGGCCGCCGATTTCCCCGTCAAGTTCAGTTACGGATTGATTGAGGCTGGCAATCCGTCTATCGCGCTCGGCTGCTCTCTGGTCGAGGCTGGCGATCCGTCGATCGCGCTCAGCTACTCCCTGGTCGAGAGTGGCAATCCGCCTATCGCGCTCGGCCACTCTCTGGTCGAGGCTGGCGATCCGCCTATCCCATTTCGTTACGACTTGGTTGAGATCCGCGATCTGTGCTTGAAGTTCAGTGATGGATTGATTCTGGCTGGCAATTCGCTCATCGCGCTCCGTGACGGCTTGGCTGAGATTGGCAACCAGCCCGTCACGTTCAGCTACAATTCGATCCTGTGTCTGCGCCCACTTCGCAAAACCCACGTAATGTTTAAGCAAATCCAGCTTATCCGGATAAAGAACCGACATATCCAAACCAGGCAAGTCGACACTGCTTGCGCCACAGACCGCCACAAAATACACCGGCTCTGCCAAATGTCCTGCGATGGGCTTCAGGCCATTGCCGTCATCATGCCAGGCACGGAATGAACCTTGTCCGCCTTCAAGAGGCTGAATAACGGAACCCATCAATATACGCTGACCGAAATATTGAATGGACTGAAATTGCGTTTTCAGCAATTCATCGAATTCTTTGAAATCAAGCTCTTTGACATGAAATTCGTTATGTTCGCCACTCTCTTCAGAATAGATAGGACGATTAGGAGAAGAAATAACAAGTAATCCATCCGGACGCAATACCCGCCTGATCTCTGCCAGCATTTGTTCTTGCTCGGCCAAATGTTCGATTGTTTCAAAGGAAACCACAACGTCAAACGAGGCATCAGCAAAATCAAGAGCAGTCGCGCTGCCTTGGCAGAACGTCAGATTAGGCTTTGCATAAGTAGCCGTAGCATGTCGCACTGCATCGACTGAAATATCTACCCCTACAACTGAACGCGCGACATCGGCCATAAAAGATGAGCCATAACCTTCGCCGCATGCTACATCCAGAATTTCCTTTTCTTTAACTACATCCAGCGCCATCGCATAACGATGGTAATGTTCTAATCGAATTTTGCCTTGTTCGGCAGGAATATAACGCTCACCGGTAAATTTCATAAAAAACCTATTTTCTTGCGATTAATACCAGCGCAGCCGGATATTCGAATGAAAAAACTTCGCAGGAACAAAAGCCTGCTTTCAAAACAGTTTGCCAAACGTCCGCTCCAAACTCCGTGCAAACTACTTGATCGTCCGCAGGAACGCCTGACTGACCGTGGTAGCTTGGAGCCAAGCCTGTGCGCGAACGTGTCATACGACCGACAATAATTGGCACAGTAAAAATACAGAGTCCGCTAGGACGAAGAACACGCCGACATTCTGATAACGCTCTTTCTGGGAATGGCACGTGTTCCAAGGTATCAGAATGGATTACCAAATCGAATTTTTCCGATTCGATATCAAGATTTGTCATGTCAAACTGTGGGTATTCGATTAACTTGTGATTCGGTAGCTTTTGTAGAAATTGGGTCAAATTTCCTGCTTTATTGATTTCTAGTACATGTAATTCAGCGGATGAGTTACAGAATTCAACCAAAGTCCGATGAGCTGAATAGCTGCAGAGTATCGCTTTTGCCAGCCCCATCGCACGCAAATTATTGCCACACTTTTGACAAAAAATGCCTTGTTGTCGGTTTATGTAATTTATTTCTTCGTGCGACAATTGCCACGCATCAATTAAATCGCGCCACAATACATCTACAGCTCCGAAGTGACCTGAGCCACAGGCAACACAGTATTGCAGAGCTATCTCCATTTCTTTAGCTAAAATTTCTTCCAATTTTCACTCACAATTTTTTATCATAGTAGATTATTATTAGCTAATACGAGCTTGGGGCTTCAATGTATTAACCTTTATGGGGGGCATTTATATTCCAGATTAACACCGAGCATCTAAGGTCACATCAAGCTTTACGACCTAATTATCAATCCTTGTCCCGTCGGTAGAGATACTACTGATGATCCTAACTCTCGCATTAACGCATCCATAGCAGTTTTCTGCTGACGATAACCCCAGTATGCATAGTCATCTAATAACACGATGGCACCCGGAACCATTTTTTCCCAGAAATACCCAACTGCCGCCACTTCTGGAGGCGCGCAATTTAGGTCCACATGCAAAAAAGCAATCTTGTTTGAATTCACATGCTTTAATGTCTCAGGGATGCTCCCTTTGATGATCTGCACACCATTCCATTCAGAGAAATTCTTAATAACGTTATCGACATCGGTTACATAAAATCCCATGTCAATCAATTTGCTGTTTTTCTCGATTGCACCTTCGGCAATCTCCACATCGGAAACGTAGCGCTCATCTAATCCACTGAAAGTGTCTAATAAATAAAAAGACTTGTTAAGTGAGTTCCAATTCAGATAGTGCATGATACTGCTACTCATGAATCCTGCGTTAACGCCGCATTCGACAAAATCTCCATCTAATTTTTTTGCCACCGATGCTGCCCACAGCCCTATATGTACACGCCAGTGCCAGCCGTAATCTTTCCCAGAGGCCTGGACTCCACGAGCATATGCAGCGGCGAACGCATTATCGCTCATAAATTCACTGTTATGAATAGATGCCAAACCATCCTGAATATATGACGATGGTTCAACAAGAATTTCCGTCACTCTTCGACTTCTTTGCTCATTATCATAATTTGTCATTATTTATCTAGTCTCAACTATATTGATGGCGTGAAATATCTAGGTCGGTCGAATAGCTTTCGGTTTTCGTTCCATCTGGAAGGGTAAACTCATAAAACCACTTTTGTTGCTTAACTCTATCTAATTTATCCATTACTACCTCCATTTGGGATGTACAAGCAGATTGCTTTCATCGGAATGCCTACCAGCCCTTGGCAAACTGAACTCGCATGAACCCTTACAATTAGAGCCTCGTGCATCCAATGATGCTGAACATGGTTTTCTTGTGTTCCTTCAGCCAAAGCCACCGTTACACTATAATCACCGGTAGGCAATATGGGTAAGCGAAACTCAAACTTTGCAATTAATTCGTTCCCCGCATCAACTGTAGGAGAGTTGAACTGATAGCTAAGATAAGTGTTATCGGTGAAAACAACTTGTCCCAACCTATCCTTGAATTGAAAACCCACAATAGGTCTGAGTATCTGCTCATGAGCTTTGCATCGAATCTCCAGAATAACGTCCTCGCCACCGACCGCCCAAGATAACGGTGCGCCGTCACTACTGCGTAATACTACAGAAGAAATAACGGCAATATCAGTGCCAAAACCGGATTTTTCTGGCTCAAACTTGAATACTTCGATATCGTTGCGCAATGTAGATCCATTAATTAATGCTTCGCGCGCATCTTTGTATTCGAGATCGGTATGATATTCATTGGATGCGGAAAGATCAGTTTTGTCTATTTGAATATCACCTTGGCTAGATTCATAAAGGGTCTCAAGATAGAGTTCAGTGACTTGCTTTGGGGTGCCTGAAGCTTTTATTTGACCATGATCCAATAGAACTGCCTTGTTACACAAATTGACCACCGCCCCCGTATCGTGACTCACAAACAGAACGGTTCCGGTTTTCATAAAGTTGCGCAAATAGCGCATGCATTTTTGAGTAAAAAAAGCATCCCCTACCGCTAACGCTTCATCAATCACCAAAATATCCGCATCCACATGCGCAATGACGGCAAACGCCAGCCGCACCATCATCCCGCTGGAATATGTTTTTACCGGCTGCCCGATAAAATCACTGATGTCGGCAAAGGCAACAATGTCATCAAATCGCTTATCGATTTCTTCGTTGCTCAAGCCGAGCACAGCGGCATTCATATATACGTTCTCCCGCCCGGTGAACTCTGGATTGAAGCCTGAACCAAGTTCGAGCAGCGCAGCGATGCGGCCATAGGTTTGAACACTGCCACTGGTAGGATTAAGTGTGCCGCAGATCATTTGCAGCAGTGTAGATTTACCGCTGCCATTGCGTCCGATGATACCTACCGTTTCGCCTTTCTTGATTTCAAATGAAATATCTTTGAGCGCCCAGAATTCGCGGAAATATTGCTTTGGCGGCAGCCCTGCGAGACGTTGCAGTCGAGGTAACACGAACTGCTTGAGCCGATCGCGCGGAGCATCGTAAATGTGATAACACTTGCTGAGGTTTTGTACGTGAATGGCGATGTCGGTGGTCATACTGGGTATCGTCGAGTTATGTTGCCGGCATAGGCGATGACATTGGGAACGACTGCTAATAGCGCCGAAGACATATTAGCAACTACGATATATATCTTCGATATTTTCTTATTAGCAATCAGGTTTCTCAACTTGAGACTATTAATCATGCCGGAGGGGGCCGCGCGGCAAATACCATCAAGTATTGTGCCGCCGCTCATCAGCTCAACCCCATCAATCAAGCGAAAAATGCGTCGAATTAGTAGGTCAGTCAGCGCGTCTTTAAGCAGCTCGGCTTTTTCCAGTGTCATAGCAAAACTCCGGTCTGCACGGGCATTCTGGAGAAGAAACAACTGGCAGCGGAGTATACAGTAATGTCAATCTTGCGCACGCTTAGTTTCCTGACCGCAAGGGATATGGACTGGGCGGCGTGAGGGTTGACCGCGGTTGCCGGGTGGGTCATGCGAAATGCTCCGCGTCAGCCAACGACTTGCCCAGTTGGTCTTTTGCGGACAACGCGGGCTCGCCTTGAATCGGCCAGTGGATGCCGATGGCCGGATCGTTCCAGGCAATGCTGCGCTCGAATTCGGGAGCCCAGTAGTCGGTGGTTTTGTACAGAAACTCTGCGGTATCCGACAGCACTACAAAGCCATGTGCGAAGCCTTCGGGTATCCACAACATGCGTTTGTTTTCGGCCGACAGTTCCAGCCCGACATGCCGCCCAAAGGTGGGCGAACTGCGCCGTATGTCCACGGCCACGTCAAAGACCGCGCCTTGCACCACGCGCACCAGCTTGCCTTGCGGCTGCCGGATTTGGTAATGCAGGCCGCGCA